>JAVBJN010000057.1:0-124318 GCA_031546985.1 Chitinophagaceae bacterium | reverse complement strand
GTCAGAAGCTACCGCCATTATGCTGTACAGCCTGGACGGCCGCCTGGTAGCTACTCAAATGGAGCAACTGAACGCAGGCAGCAATGTGGTAACGGTAAACAACCTCGATAACCTGGCCAAAGGCATGTATGTACTGAACATCAAATCCGGAGAAGAAATCAAATCTATCCGACTGGTAAAATAATTCCGACAGGAAGTCCCGACAGAAAAGCCGCTCCGTTTCCGACACGGGCGGTTTTTTTCTTTTGTACAGTGCCAGGCAGAAATACAGATATGCAGGAAGTAACGGATTGGTTTATATGTTATTGCCGGTGACCGGAAATGCCGATTCTGGGTAAAAACGTCAAATTCTAAGCGATAACCGCAGAATACTCAAGCACCGCTAAGTAGGGGGCCTGCAGGTAGTAGGTTTGTATCAGAATCAAACGAACCACTTAAAAACACCACAATGAAATCAGTTAAATTTTTTGCAGCTTTCCTGTTCCTGGTAACTTTCGCTCAATTTGCAAACGCTCAGGGGCCTTTCCAGGAAGCCATCACCAACGGTACTTTTAACGGTAACCTCAATAGCTGGACCGCATCCAACACCAATGGCTGGTTCTACAACGCAGGTACGCAAACTGCCTATATCGACAACGATTACGGTACACATACTTTAACCCAATCTGTAATTGGCTGGGCCAATCCTTTTCCTGCCACTTCTAATCCTAAACTGAAGTTTAAACTGTTCTGGAGAAACGGTAGCCCCGCTAGCGCTAACAACACTGCTACACTGGAAATAAAAGTGGGCAACACGGTTTACTTCAGAGTTACTACGCCCGAAAGTGGCGATAAAGCCAGCACCAGTGCATTAGGCGGAGCAAGCGACAACGTAAATAAACTGACCGAATACACCACTACCGATGTAGAGCTGACCCTGCCTGTACAAACTGTTTCTATCCAAAACCTCACTTTTACCGTAGTATCCAATACCGGTTCTGCATCCGGTGCAAATGATGACTTTGGTATCAGCGGTGTAAGCCTCCTGCGCCAGACTATTGTACAAACTACGCCTACCCCCGTTACCCTGAACTATTTTAAAGGAAACGTTGAAGATAAAAATGTGAAACTGAACTGGGAAACCAGCGAAGAGCTGAACTTCTCTCATTACGAAATTGAGCGTAGCGAAGATGGTAAGTCTTACAGCAAAATCGATGAGGTAACAGCTAAAGGTGCTTACAGTGTATATGCTTATACCGATCGTGTAAACAACGCCACTTCCGGTAACGTGTACTACCGCCTCAAAGCTGTAGATACAGACGGTACTTTCGAATATTCTTCTGTAGTAAAATTGAGTGTAAACAAGGGTACCAGCGTTGAAGCATCTGCTTATCCTAACCCTTTTAAAGACCGCCTGAGTGTAAACATTACTACCGACGAAGACCAGGACATGACTCTTGCTCTGTATAGTTTGGATGGCCGCCAGGTAATGGTTCAGCAGGCATCTGCAACCAAAGGCAGCAATGTGGTAATGGTAAACCAACTGGATAACCTGGCTGCTGGTATGTATGTACTGAATGTGAAATACGGCGAAGAAGTAAAATCTATCCGACTGGTAAAATAAGGTGACAATAATGGTTCTGTTAAATGCCCCGTTTTTAAACGGGGCATTTTTCGTTAAAGCCTGTTCAATACTCATTAAAACCCGCCAGATACTCAATGTAGCAAGGCTACGCAGGCCGCCAGGGGTAGGTTTGCAGTAGAACCAGACCCAAACACAATCGAAATGAAAGCGTTATTTGCCATATTGGCCTGCTATTGCATACTGCTCTCCACGCCGCTCCTGGCGCAGATCGAAAGAGAGACAGCTATTGTTCCCACTCAGTTTACTGTTGTTAAAAATGGCCTGCCCACCACGCAGGGTGTAGATACCTGGCATAATGATGCTGGTGTAATAATACTGGAGGCCGATGCCAGCACGCATGAGTTGCAAGCCAATCTTAGTGAGATACTGGCCAATCATCCTGCCAATACTTACCTTTTGCTGCAGTTCGATGTAAGATGGAAGAACGATACGGCTTCCAATGGCCGTTCAGATGCAGCAGTATGCACCATTATGCTGGATGGTACACCTTATTTTACCCTCACTACTCCGCTGTTATGGAAGTGGGCGGCAGGCCAGGCGCGGAATGGTGCTGTTGTTAATATGGTTTCTTTTAAAGAAGGCCAGGTACACCAGGTAAGTCTGATGATTCCTGTATCTGAAAACAGCGCATCCAACGGGCTGCTTACGTTACAGGTGCAACCCGAAGAAAAAGCTACAGCAGGGGCCAATGATGATTTTTATTTCAGCAATATAAAGGTTAAAACAGGTGTTTCTTCTGTTGTAGCCACTGTGCGGTAATTGTTTTATTGATAGCATAATCGTCTTCTTGCATTCTCCTTTCAATGCCGGGCAATACTTGCTGCGGCTGTTTCACATCCACGCTTACTTTCGTTTTTTGTTTCGTGTATTTTCTGCGTCCGCAATTGTTTCCCCGGCAATTATTGTTTGATATAGTATTTCTTCCATCCATGTGTTTAAATTCTAATTCAATTTGCACAATCCCCTCCAAAACCGTTCATATACTCATAAGTGTGTTGGCATCGTTGCAGGTTGAAATAGGTTTGTATTGCATTCTTTTTTTAATATAAAACCTATACACATGAAAAAGTTATTTACAAGCGGATGGACCAACAAAGGCTGGGTATTTGGAGCAGCCGTATTTTTCAGCTTTGCAGTTTCGCTACTGCATTCCGGAAAAGCCGCAGCGCAGGGTGCCCCTGTAGGTTGCGACGGTGCCTACTACGTAAGCTTTAGTTCTGATCAGAATGTTAACGGTGATGTAAGCATAGACAGCCTCTACTTTACCGGCGGCACTGTAAACAGAAGTACGTTTCCATCGCTCCCCAACACTGTTAACTTTAACGCCCTTGGTATTAACCCTATTGATGGGTATATGTATGCCCTGGGTTATGTAAACACTACCGGCGGTAACAGACCAGCCCTTATAAAAGGTGGCCGTGGCCCCGGTAATAACCTGGTAAGCCTGGGTCAGATCGCTTCTCCCTTCCCTACCAATATTAACTCCTACGCCGGTTGTTTCGACATTAATGGCGATTACTACTTTACCAGTGGTGATGAGTTTAATACGCCAACACCAGGCGGCGGTAACGCTTATGCCTTGTTCAAAATGACCAACGCGCAACTGAGCGGAACCAGAACACCTACTTTTATTGGCGATATGGCCTACACCGGCGGTACTAATATGAACGCCTACTTTGTAGATATTGCTATTAACCCGGTAAATGGTAATATGTACGGTGTAACCACTGGTACAGTAGCCGGCTCCGACAGGCTCACCCTTTTTACCATTAACAAAACAACCGGTGTGGTAACCAGCATGGGTACCCTTAAAATAGGTGCTACGCAAATTACCTTCTCCGTATTTGGTCTGTTCTTTGGTGAAGATGGAACCTTGTATGGTTATGGTAGCTCTACTGCAACAGGCTTGCCAGCCAACACCGGTGCATTCTATATTATTAACCCTGCCAATGGTGTAATGACACAGGTAGGTACCGGTAATACCTACAGCTCTGCGGATGGCGCCAACTGTAGCTTCCGTATTGCGCATGACCTGGGTAGTACCAAAAGTATTGTGTGTCCCGGCCCATTGCTGATTACCCAGCTCGATACCTTTACAGTAACCCTGTACGATAGGTACCCACAAGATCTGGATACTGTAGGCTTTACCCTTAAAATGGACCCACGGTGGGAAATTTTTGATCCGGCAGCTACTATACTTACCAACCTGCCCGCTGCTTTAAAAAGCGCTGCAGTACCGGTTACTACCGTGTTTGTAAGTGCCAGTAAAGACTCTATCTCTATTAGCAACCTGAGGATAGCCAATGCCAACGGACTCACCTTTAAGTTTGTAGTGCGGGCCAAGTATCCTTACGGTTCTGCGGCTCCGGCGGTATTCCAGTCTAAACTGATTAAACTACCGGCTTTAGTGGGTGGCATAGATTTGTCTAACAACCCTGCTACGCCTGCGCCGGACGATCCTATTATATATGGTACCTGTTTGAGCTTGCCTACACCAGTTACCCTCAACTACTTTAAAGGACAGTTGGTGAACAATTCGGCTACACTCAGATGGGAAACTTCCGAAGAGAGCGCCTTCAGCCATTATGAAGTAGAGCGCAGTACCAACGGCAAAGACTTTGGTATGGTTGGAAAAGTGGAAAAACACGGCACCTACCAGGTATACACTTACCAGGATCAGGTGGGAGAAGTACCCGGCGAAAAATACTTCTACCGTCTTAAAATCGTAGACCAGGATAATAAATTCAACTACTCTTCTGTGGTAAAACTGACCCGCGAAGTGGTAAGCGATATGAGCCTTTACCCTAATCCTTTCAACGACCAGATACAGGTTTCTGTAAACGTAACCGAAGACCAGGAACTGAATATCTCCATCTTCTCTGCTGATGGCCGCGAAGTGGTAAGAAGAACAGAAATGGCAAGTGCAGGTTCCAACAACTTTACCCTAAGCAACCTCGATAATATTGCCCGCGGTGTATACATTGTTTACCTGAAAGCAGGAAATGAAACTCATATGTTTAAGCTTGTAAAATAAGATAGTAGGAGCCGGAATGCCGGTTAAGACACAAGAAACGCCTGGATTATCCGGGCGTTTCTTGTGTTTATGACAGCCCCGTTTATTAAATATCTGATTATTTATTATACGGAGACGGGCCAAAGTCAAATTCTCGATTAAACTGCATTTTGCTAGTTCAAAACCGCATAATACTCAATCACAATCATTTAGGCGTGACGCTAATGGTAGGTTTGCTCCCGCAACGAAAAAATTACCAAAACCAAAACGCAATGAAGAAAATTTTCACTTCAGCTTTACTGGCCCTCACGGGTGCATTAACCATCAACACTGCAAACGCACAAGCACCATTCGGTTGTACCGGTGCCTTTTTTGTAAGCTACAGCAATGGCGGTAATGCCGACCTGGACTCACTGTACTTTACAGGTTCTACCTTAAACAGAACCGTTTACAATTCCAACCCTAACTCAGATTTCAACTCTATCGGAATTAATCCCATCGATGGATATATGTACGGAATCGGAACATCGGGCAGCGCACAGGATCACCTGTTGAGAATTGGCCGTGGCAACACTGCCAGCGCAGTTACCGATCTGGGTTCTATCACATTGGCAAGCAGCCCGTCATACGCAGGTTGTTTTGATGCCGATGGTTCTTTCTATTTCACAAACAGCGCCACTACTTCAAGATTATACCGTATTTCCAGCGACAGGCTTGTGGCCAGCGGTACCAACGCACGTGTACCTAACAGCAATGTTCAGATCACCTCTAACGGTTCTGCCGTAGGTACATTTATGGTAGATATCGCTATCGATCCTACCAGTGGTCAAATGTATGGCCGTGGTTACAATGGCCGTCTGTATGTAATTAATAAAAGCACTGGTGCTTCTACCTTGTTGCCCAATGTGAGCTCTAGCATAAACATCTATGGTTTGTTCTTCAGCGAAAGCGGTACCCTGTATGGTTACGGTTCCAGCGGAAACTCTGGTGTAATGTACAGCATCAACAAAACCACTGCGGCGCTTACCCAGGTAGGAACAGGTGTAAACTACTCTAATGCCGATGGTTGCAGCTGTAGCTTCCGTGTATCGCACGACCTTGCTGGACCAACAGGTGTTTGCTCTGCAGGTGCTTACAATATGACTATGAGTATTAACAACAGCTCAGGAGATGTACGTACCGGTATTACTTATACACTGGAACTGGACAAACGTTTCCGTTACAACAGAACTGCTGCCCAGTTTAACACTGCTTTCACTGCCGCTGGTTTGGGAAATACAGTAAGTGCCGTTATCACCAGTGCAAACGGTGGTACCAACAACAAACTGGTTGTAACCGGTATTGCTATTCCTTTCAGCTATCCTAATACTGCTGTAAGTGTAACACTGCCTGTATTGTTTATGGGTTCTGCTACCGCTGCTCCTGCTGCTATGCAGTCTGTACTGAGCGGTTTGCCTTCAGGTCTGGGTTCACTCGATCTGTCTGATAACCCTAACACTACTACTCCGGATGATGTTACTGCTATCAGCATCTGCGTATCTTCTGCACTGCCAGTAACACTGGAGTACTTCAAAGGTCAGCTGAACAATAATACTTCACGTTTGAACTGGGAAGCCAGCGAAGAAAAAGCTTTCAGCCACTACGAAGTTGAGCGCAGTGCAAATGGTAAAGAATTTACACAAGTAGGTACTGTAGCCAAACAAGGTGTTAAAAAAACATACCAGTTCCAGGACGATGTGAGCAACGTAAACTCAGTAACTGTATTCTACCGTTTGAAAGCTGTAGACCAGGATGGTACTTCTGAATATTCCAACGTTGTAAAACTGACCAAAGAATTACTGTCTGACCTCAATGTATATCCTAATCCATTCAATCAGAATCTGCAGATTAACGTAACTGCCGGTGAAGACCAGGATGTAGAGATTGTACTGAGCGCAATGGACGGCCGTGTAGTAAGTCAGAAAATTGAGGCTGCTGCCAAAGGTTCTAACAGCTTTGCGCTGAATGGCCTTCAGGATCTGCCTAAGGGAATGTATATCGTAACTGTGAAAGCAGGCAACGAACAAAAAATGTTCAAACTGATTAAATAATTGGGTGAAGGTTGGTGAGTGTATAAAAGAGGTGGTTTAACCACCTCTTTTTTTGTGCCTGAATGCATAAAAAAAAGGTAACCTTATGGTTACCTTTTTCTTTATTATCCGTAATAAAACCAGTACCTGCGGCGGCATGTGAAGGCTTTGCCATATTTTGAACTTGATTATCATCAGGGTGCTTAATTAGCATTTACAGTAGCACAGTAGTTATATCAGGGTACTATCCCGAAAACGCGGTGTAACCGTTTTCGGGCGGCTTTTTTGTGTTACTTTTTTTCCGCAAAAAAAGTAACAGCAGAATAAACGCGGGTATAGGCCGGATTGTCCCTATAATCGTTGACCGATGATGTAAAGTATGGATTGTGGGAATCCCCTAAGGAGGCAAATAAATACCCCCGGTAAAGCCGGGGGTATTTATTATAATTGTTATGCTAACTGTTGTAAAAGCGCAGTAATGCGGGCCACTGTTTCTTCCTTACCCAGGAAGGTGGCAATCTCAAATACATTAGGGCCAAATTTGTCGCCCACCAGCATAATACGCAATGGCAATTGCAGCTCGCCAGGTTTAATACCTTGCTCGGTAGCCAGGTCTTTAAACCCTTGCTCCAATGCGGCGGCATTCCAGTCCAGCGTATCGAAACGGCTCACCAGGGTTTCAAAGAAAGTTTTTTTCTCCGGTGTCCACTTAGGTTTTATCGCGTCAATATTGTGTTCGGTAGGGCGCACGAAGAAGAAAGAACCCTGCTGCCAGAAATCGCTCAGCAAAGTGCAACGCTCTTTAATCATACCCACCACTTGCTGCAGTTGGGCTGTATCGGGCGTGCAGTTCTTCGCAGCAAAATAAGGCGCAACTAATGTTGTCAGCTTTTCGGTATCGTAATGTTTAATGTATTCGTGGTTGAACCATTTGGCTTTTTCGAAATCGAATTTGGCGCCGCCTTTGTGCACGCGGTCCATAGAGAAACGCTGAATCAGTTCTTCCATAGAAAAGATCTCCTGTTCGGTGCCATCGTTCCAGCCCAGCATCACCAGCATGTTTACAAATGCTTCGGGCAGGAAACCACGCTCGCGGAAACCTTCGGTAAAGTTTTCGGTGCCAGGTGTACCCCAGTTCATTGCAAATACCGGGAAACCCAAACGGTCGCCATCGCGTTTGCTCAGTTTGCCGTGGCCATCCGGTTTCAGAATCAGCGGCAGGTGTGCCCATTGCGGCATCACACTTTCCCAGCCCAGGTATTTCCAAAGCAGTAAGTGTACAGGAGCCGAAGGCAACCATTCTTCGCCACGGAAGGCATGGCTGATCTGCATCAGGTAATCGTCTACCACCACCGCCAGGTGATAGGTAGGCATACCGTCGCCCTTGAGCAGCACTTTATCATCTACCAGCTCGGTATGAAAACTTACTTCGCCACGAATCATATCGTGAAACACCAGGGTTTCATTTTCCGGCATTTTAATACGTACCACGTAAGGCGTACCCGCATCTATCAGCTGCTGTACTTCCGCGGCCGGCAGGCTCAGGGAGTTTTTCATCTGCATACGGGCATTGTGATCGTATTGCGGCGATGGGTTGGCAGGGGTTTTGAGTCTTTCACGCATGGCTTCCAGCTCCTGCGGCGTATCAAAAGCGTAGTAGGCATTGCCCTGCTGCACCAGCTGCTCAGCATACTGGCGGTACATAGGTTTACGCTCGCTCTGGCGGTAAGGGCCATAGTTGCCACCCGCATCTGGTCCCTCATCGGGCACCATACCGCACCATTTGAGGCACTCATTAATATAAGACTCCGCGCCTTCTACAAAGCGGGTCTGATCGGTATCTTCTATACGTAAAACAAAATCTCCGTTGTGGTGACGGGCAAAAAGGTAGTTGAACAACACGGTTCTAACTCCGCCCAGATGCAGGCCGCCCGTTGGGCTGGGTGCAAATCGAACTCTTACTTTTCTTTCCATGTTTGCAAAAGTACATATTTGCAGTGCTTTTAGGTGACCGTACCATAATATTGATGAGCGGTGATATGATATTTGAACCTATTACTACATTTGTGGAGTAAACACTTGCTATTGTCCCTGTCAACCCTCACCATGCGGCCCGGCATTTTGTCCTGGTTTTATCCTTCCCTGTTGTGGAAGCAACCTGCTGCGGATACGGTTTACCTTACCTTCGATGATGGGCCGCATCCCGATATTACACCCTGGGTACTGAAGCAACTGGCGGCTTACAATGCGCAGGCTACTTTTTTTTGTGTAGGCGATAATGTGCGCAAATATCCCACTGTGTTTGAGCATATAAAAGCCGCAGGGCACACTACGGGCAATCATACCCACAACCACCTCAACGGCTGGAAAACCCCTGATGGCGCTTATCTCGATAATATAGCCGAGGCCGACGGGTACATTGGCTCGCCCTTGTTTCGCCCGCCCTATGGCCGCATTACTTATACGCAGCTAAATAAGATTCGTAAGCAATACCCCGGTATGAAAGTGGTGATGTGGAGCCTGCTTACCTGCGATTTTGACCCCGAACTCACCCCTGAAACCTGCCTGGATCATACACTTAAAAGCATCAAACCTGGTGATATTGTGGTTTTTCACGACAGCGAAAAGGCTTTTCCCCGCCTGGAAGTATTGCTGCCGGCGGTTTTGGCGTATTGCAAGGCAAAAGGTTGGCAAATGAAGGCAATAAGCCTGTAACTTTGCAGCGCTATGTTACAACTGACCGATACCCACACCCACTTGTATGTGAAAGAATTTGACACCGATCGTGATGCCATGATAGAACGTGCTATTGCCGCCGGTGTGCATAAAATGTATATGCCTGCCATTGACCGCGAAACGCACGACGCGCTGCTGGCGGTGGCCGATAAATATCCCGAGCATTGTATACCCATGATGGGGGTGCATCCTTGTTCCATTAATGATAATTATAAAGAAGAACTGGCCATAGCTGAGCGCTACCTGGCGCAACGTAAATATGCGGCTGTGGGCGAGATAGGCCTGGATTACTATTGGGATAAAACCCATATCGAAGAGCAGAAAGAGGCTTTCCGGGTTCAGGCTGGCTGGGCTAAGCAATTGCAAATTCCTATTGTGATTCACAGCAGGGAGAGTACACAGGATTGTATAGACCTGGTGCGCGAACAGCAGGATGGTGGCCTGACAGGTGTATTCCATTGCTTTACCGGTAGTGTGGAAAGTGCCCGCGAGATCATTAAACTGGGCTTATACCTGGGTATTGGTGGCGTGCTTACCTATAAAAATGCCAAACTGTTTGAAGTGCTGGAGCAGCTCGACTTGGAGCGTATTGTACTCGAAACCGACGCGCCTTACCTTACACCGGTGCCCCACCGTGGCAAGCGCAACGAAAGCGCCTACATTAAATTAGTAGCAGAACGCCTGGCCGAAATTAAGGGGATTTCTGTAGCAGAAGTAGCCGCCATAACCACCGCCAACGCAGAAAAATTATTTGCCAGTAGGTAATATCGCAGGAATTTGTATTTTTGCAGCCCACAAATCAATAGGAGACGTGTCCGAGTGGTTGAAGGAGCACGCCTGGAAAGTGTGTATATGGGAAACTGTATCGCGAGTTCGAATCTCGCCGTCTCCGCTTAAAATTGAAACCCGCTATTATAGCGGGTTTTGTCGTAAATAAACTGGCGCACTAACTAACTGCTTTGGCGCACTTGAAAAATTCAAGTCGATGAAAGCAGAAAAAAAAATTTATGCCCTAAACGGGGTAGATTATACAATAGTAAAAGGGGCACGGTGGTACGTTGAATATTATGCAACCCTTCCATTCGGGGTAAAGGAGCGTAAAAGGCTTTACGGGCAAGCCAACAGAATTAAAGACCTGGGCGAACGAGAGCAGAAGTTTGTAGAACTGATACACAGCCTTCAACAGCCCGAAAAAGACAATCCTAAATCTGCTCTACTGGAAAAACTGGAAGAGGTAAAGCACGAATACCATCCGAAATCCTACGCATCGTATAAATCAATAATCAACTATTTTGTAGGTTGGATTTCAAAGCCCGATTTGCAAGTAACAAAAACCGATGCTACACGGTTTATAGCTCATCTATACGATAAAGGACTTTCAGCCAATAGAGCTTATTCATACCGAAATTGTTTATTGGCTATGTATTCGAGAATCAGCAAAGAGAATCCATTTGCTGAAGTATCAGCACCCAGGCATGACGCTGTTAGTTTGATGTTTTTTAATACAAAGCAGATCGAAAAAATCAAAGTCCACACCCGACAAAACGATCTACAGCTCTGGTTAGCAATTCAGCTACTTTTTTACTGCTACATTCGTCCAGGTGAGATGCGATTGCTTCGTATTTCGGATGTCAACATCGAGCATAATTTTATTGAATTAAGGAGCGATATATCAAAGAATCGACGAACTCAGAAAGTAGTGTTACCGGAACAAATGAGTAAGCAGTTGGCTTTTGTCACTGATTATCCGGGGTCTTTTTATCTGTTTGGAAAAGATGGTTTTCCCGGTACCAAGCCTGTTAGTCGCGATATGTTGAGCAAAAGGCACGCGGCAATGTTAAAAGAGGTGCGTATTACGGGACGTTATGCTTTTTATAGCTGGAAACATACTGGGGTAGTAAAAGCAGTTAAGGCAGGTATTAACATTAAGGATTTGCAGTTACAGCTGCGGCACCATTCTTTAGACATGGTCAACGAATACTTGAAAAATTTAGGCGTCATGGATTCTGACGATTTACGGTTTAATTTCCCCACGATATAGAAATAAAAAGTTTCGGCTAAAAACACTGCACTTTTGCACTTTTCGCCTATAACCCTATACCGCACTGTGTTTCATCAAGTGCAAGAGGTTCGCTGCAATGGTACCAAAAGTGCAAAAAAAATCCCCCTAAAACACATTTAGGGGGATTTTTTAATACATTTTTTGAGCATTGATACGCCATGTAGAATCCGGTAGGTTTAGTACCAATATTTCTGTACCACCTTCATCCCACACTTCAAAAAGTTCATTGCGAAACTCACGCATCGTCCATTCCCTTGTAGCAAATATTTCGTTCCCTTCATCTGCGGGCGTATTGGCAGTTACGCAACGGAAAAGTCCATCATACCAGCGCGAACCCGGCGGAAAGCCTACAGGCCATTCTTTTATAGCATAGTCAGTTGACATTTCATTATCAATAGCCAACCCATCCATTTTGAATAAGCCAGTAACCCGCAAGCCTTCCTTTTCCGCTGATGCGCCAATTCCGATTTTACCCTTTTCGATAAAAATTCCCTCCGGTAATTGTGGCGTAACCGGGCTGGGAGCTTGCGCCTGATTGGCAAGGGCTTTGTAAATTTCAGCCAGCAGCTCGTAGGTGCCTGTCCTGATTTTATCAATCTTGCCCGATTCTTCCAGCTGGGCCAGCAATTGTTCTCCGGTCATATCGGCGCCTTTTACGATCACGTTTAGAATCTGGGCTAGCAATTCATACGGCCCAAAGCGTTGGGCCTCAATACTACCCTTCTTTGCCAGGTCTTCCGCTGTCATAGTTTTCGGGGTTAATGTTATAGGTTTCCCGTTCTGCCGGGGTTGTCTCTGCGGCTTTCTTACGCGCATTTTTAGCCTTTTTACGGGCATCAATCCAGCCGCCCAGCCTGTTGGCCACAATGGTGATAACCAGCCCGGCAATAGCGCGGGCTATATCATCAATAACCGATTGGCTTACCCCCGGCATGGCCGTGAGGAGATGCGTTTTAAAGCCCAGCAGCAGATCACTTTGAGCAGGATTGCTGACGGTAAATCCGGTACTGAACCCGGTAATATTGGTTAAGATTCCCTTAAAGGTCATAGGTTAGGCGGTTTTCAATTTTTCAGTTTTCAATAGCTGCCATGCTTTGTGCATTTCGTCCTTTTTAGGGCCAAGTTTATCGTAATCGTAGCCAAAATAAGCTGCGTCCAATGTCGCCAGCAAAGCACCAGAGCGCGGCAATACACCGCGTATTTTATAATCGTCTGCGGTAGCATCGGTACCAGTCATACGACGGTCTACCGCCTCATAAATCCAAGACAAACCGGGGTCTACACTATCGAGCATACCGGATAACTTATTAAAAGTCTCCTGATCTTTATTGTCTATTGGTGCCGTAGCTCCTGCACCAGCGGCCCCCGGCGTGCGGGTGGTAAACCATCCTTGTTTGTTGCCGTACCAGAGAATGGCGGCCAGTACGATAATGCCCAGAATAGGCAAGGCTTTTTTAAGTTTTGGGTTCACTCGTTTTTATTTAAAGCGGTAAATCATATAGCCACCTGCACAAATGAGCAGCACAGCAATTACAATCATTGTTTTGTCCATCAGGGTTATAGCTTTTTTTTTATAACAGATTGCGCCCTTGAGCGGTAGAGCAACCGGGTTTTTATGCCCGTCAGGCCGCCATTAATCGCACGGGTCAACCCTTCAAAATCATTGGCATCACTATACCGGTTAAGGTTTTTGGATTGCCAGTAATACAGGGCTGCTTTTACAGCGTACTCCGGTTTTAAAAGCAGTTCTGGGGTTTTCAGTAGCCGGGTATCGCCAAACAGATGTTGTGATAATTGAGTATAGTTATACCTTCCGGTGGTCATCATCAGTCCGCGCCCCTTGAAGCGTTTACCGTCTCCGGGCTGGGTGTTGCCAAGGTCTGTACGGCCTTCGTATGCGCTACCCGATGCATATTCTTCAAGGGTTTGATATCCGTCTGTTTCCTGTGCTGTTTCGGCTAAAAAATCGACCATTCGCGAAACCGTATCTACGCCATAGCTTGTAGCGTGGTTGCTGATATACTTAGCGATTTCTGTTGCCTGTACTGCCGAAGGTGCAATCAGCAATAGTGTGTTGGCCGCTATCATTTTCCAAACGCTTTGCGACCTAAGAAGATCAATAAAAAAAGGAGTATCAGCACCCAGATAGCTGCAATGCCAATTCCGGTATAAAGCAGGGCTTTTTGTCCTTTTGGGGGTGGTGCTGAGGTGTTAAGTTGTTCGTCCATTGATATGATTTTATGGGGTTACATCCAGATGTCAGGGTTATTATTATACCCGCCAGATAAATTAGGGTTAACGCCAGCGGTAAACATCGACCATGCGGCGTTGTTCATCAGTTCCTGCGCAGCTTTCAGCGTAATGTCGCTACGTCCGGTCACTTCTTTTAAGGCGGCGGCGGTACCACTACCGAAGGCCCCATCTTCTGCAATGGTGGTCTTTCCTTTGGCCCGCAAGGCTTGGTTTAACCAGATTTGCAGCTGGGTAACTTCGTTGCCCCTTGAACCTTTAGTAAGCCGTTTGTTATAGTCAAGGGTTTCGGTTTTTTGGGTGATCGGGTTAACAAACACCGTGGTATTACCGTTTTGACCGCCGTTGCTCTGGCTGGAGCCTGATCCGATGCCTGCTTTTAATTTCTTCCAGTTGAGAACAACCAGAATTAGCACCACCAGCACAATAAATATTGCAGCGTATTTCATGAGTTATTTTGCAAAGTGTTTAACAAATGCACCCATGAGCAGGATAAAAGCGGCCAGCAGGCCGATTTTTACCAGTGTGGGCGTTTCTACAATAACCACATGTTGCGTCTTAATGAGCGGCAACACGTTTTGTTCCTTATTATCCATTAGAGCGGAATTTTTGGGTAAAAAAATAAATGGTGATCAGGGCGGCAATGCCCTGTAATACGGTTACGGTAAACTCTACCCGTTCCCGGCGTTTTTTTTGTAAACAAGGTTGGCACATGTGTGTTAATTTAAACCGATCGATTGCATACGTTTTACAAGCCCCCGAACCTGTTCATCGAGAATCATCCCGTAGGTCATTTCATCATCAATCGCCTGTGTTAGTGTCTCCTGATTGATACCGAAATACTGCTCCCGCCAATAGTTCCAAAGAGCGGTGAGTTGGTAATCGCTGTAGCCTATCAGTTTATAGTACAGGTCTTTATTGCGCATACAGGCAAAGCAGTATAGGTCTTTGCGTAAGGCTTCACCATCGGCTTTAGGATCATAATTCGTTACACCGCCGGGGTATTGCGTTACAGCGGCGGGAACCAAACCGGCCTGTACAATGCTTTTGGTGATCTTGCTGGTAACCAGATACAGCAATACAAAAATGATGATGCTGTAAATGGCTGCCTTTTTCGGGTCTTCGGTTTTCCTGTTAATCAGGTAAAAACAACCAGCAGCTGCAGCTACCGGTACAATAAAATCAATGTTCTTTTTTACAAGCTGGTTCATGATTACCGTTTAAAGGCGAAAAAATCGTTGGAAACCGGGGCCAGCCAATGGTTAGCTATGGTGCCGTTAAAGGCCAGATTCACCAGTTCGGGGGTGAGCTTGGTTACAACCGATTGCGTGGTGAGCGGGCCGGTACTGGCCTGTATAGTTGGCAGCTGCTGCGGAAGCAATGCCCCGGTATTGGCCGGTAACGTACTCACGGCAATAGTACCGGGTTGGGTAGATAGCACAGTACCGGGTGTAAGCGGTGTTACGGGCGTTACGGTGGTACTACCGTTGGGCGCTGGCTCTAAGGCTACCTGTACCGGTTTGTCTTCGGTTTTGCCCCGGTTCTTGCGCCAGTACAGCACAGCGGCCAGAACCAGCAGCGCAGCAATCCAGAACCACGGACTTTTATAGAAATTTTTCATTTGAAATAGAAATATATTAAGACAATAAAGAGTACTACCAGCGCGATCATACCATATTTAGAAACCGGTGCTTCGGTGCCGGTTACGGTGGCATCTGTGGCCGCATCCTTCGCGCTTTGCTCCTGCTCGCAACGGTCAATATCGGCGGCGTATTTTTTTCTTATATCACGGTCACATTGTGTTTTTTGAACGTTCTTGTTACGCCAGAAGCCCACAAATCCTTTTTTTCGATCACCGGTGCAGTAGTCAACCTCCTGTAAAATTTTGCTTTCCAGCACGGCGCATGATAAGGCCATAGGTTATTTTTTTGCTTTGCTGATTACGAGCCAGACAACCACCAGCAGCAACGCTCCGATTATTAACAGATCGCCATTTCGTTTTGCGGCGGCTGCTTTGTTGAGGATGTCGTTTTGCTGACTGGCGCGCTGGAAATCGTTTTGTTGTTTCTGTATATCCTTTTGGCTGTCATAGGCCCGTTTTTGGGCACCTTTACCGATCAGTGCGGTTGCGGCGCTGCCTAACGCTGCAATAGCCGCTGAAATGAGCGGGATTAGGGCCACAAATGGTAACGGCATTATTTACCCCCTTTCTTGCTCATTAAGAAGAATAAAAGCACAATTACAAGGAGGCCACCGGCCACCATCAGGTAAGTAGTGGTATTGTTTTCCTTGTCTGGGGGTGGCGTGTTGTTGCCGGAATAGTTGCCCATGCCGGTATTACTATTGCCTTTGGCTGCCGCCCATACATTAGCCACACCTCCCAGCAGGTTGGAAACGCCGCCAGCGATGTTATTAAATCCGGTGCCATAAGCGTTACCACTGGTTTTAGTGGCGGTAACGGTGGTTTCAGGGCCGGTAGCGGTAAAGGCAAACTGTTTGGATGCGTCCTGACTGTATGCGCTGTTGGGGTCTTCCCACCAATTCATAGAATAAGATTTAAAAGGTTGACCGGGTTACGGCCCGGCCAACGGTGAACAAATGGAGGGGCTTATTTCGCGTCCCACTCGCGGAAATCGTAAGTATCGGCAACCTGGTTGATGGTAAACTGCAATTTCATGGTAGAGCCAGCCAGCAGGCGGTCAAGGGTCATAACCAGATCGGGCGTAAGCATGAATACCACATCGTTAATCTCGATGGTTTCAGAGATACCACCGGGCAATTCCTTACGGTATTCTGCAAGGCTCAACGTAGAGCGCACCACGTTACCGGTATGATCCATTGTACTCAGGTACAGGGAGCCGGTAAAGTTGTTGATATTGGATGTGGTGATCTTGAGCGTGTTGCAAACGATGGGCTGTGCCAGCAAACGACGATTGGTAGCGCGGTAGTTGCCCAGTGTGGATACGAAATCGAACTTATCGCCATTGTCACGGGTAGAAAGGTGTTCGCCGGGGTCCATTACCCCGCCCAATAAAATGGGAATCATGGTTGTTGCGGGAAGTGGTTCAATGGCGTTACTGGTTAAATCAATAGTAAAATAACGGTCGCGTTTCAGGTTGTTCACCCCTTTGGTGGTGTTAATCACTTGTCCGGTGGCCATGATGGCAGAGGCTTGCGCACCCATCATATTCGCATTAGGTCTTGTCATGATTGTACTTGTTTTAAAACACAAACATCCGACCGCCACCAGCGCAAAAAAAGATAGCGGACGAAACGTCCGCTACTACTCAATTTTAAGGTGAAAAGACCTGTATTGTCACGGCATTTTTACGGCTCTAAAAACGCATCAATGTCAAAGCCTTCGGGCAGGATGTTTATTTCCTTGCAGTATGCCAGATGCCGCTCATGGCAAATGTATTTTTCGGTCATAACTTCCTTGCCGTAGGCTATTTTCATCAGCCTTTTTAGTTCGGCTGCTCCCTCAGAGGTGAGCGCGTGTAGTTGCCCGTCCAGCTCTACGGCTTCGGGTGCTGTTGTGGGTTTTGGTGCCGGTGTCTTTTTTGCAGGCCGTCCAGCTTTTTTTACAGCGGGTGCCGCTTTTTTTGTCGTTGCCATATGTATTGATTGAGGGTAAAAAATCGGGTTCAGATGCTCTTATATGGAGCGTGTAGGTTGCCATACGCATTTAAGAAACTAATTGAGCTTTCGCAGGTTCAGTATTACCGGCCTGTATTTAATAGCCGGGTCAGTATGGTTATAGTTGTTGCGGGCCTGTGTGCGGGCGGCTTCCAGCTGATCGAAACACGGTATTTTGTTCTTTTTGTATTCCAGCTTATCGGAGGTGTTGAACAGGATTACGTGGTCTAAAAACACAAACTGGTCTATCGGAAAGAGGCTAAGGCCGTGGTACACCTGCCACACATCTACCCCGTAAAACCGGCGCAGTGTTACTAGTTCTAGCAGTTCATCTGTCATGCGGTCTTTTTCAAAAATGATCGCATCGTCAATAATAAGCAGCCCATTACGGTAATGCTGCAATACCCATTGCATAAACAACTTGTAATCCTTTTTGCCCTTACAGGTCATTTTGCACTGTACCGGCTCATGGCTGGCTGCGCCCTGCCGGAAGTTGAACGTTGTTTTGTGTGGCAAAAAAGAAAATGCCGGGTCATCTATGTTGGACGTGTGTTTGAGTACGATAACGTTTTGCTGGTAAGCCCTAATTAACCGGGCTAACCAGCTGCTCTTACCGCTACCGGTAACACCCACGCAGACGTTAAACTCCCGCAGGCGCATTGGTAATGTTGAATACTTTGTGAACCATTGTCTCACCGTTGGCCTCGATCAGCTGTTTGTAATGCGTTACCGGGTTGGCCTGTACCGTACGCAGGGCTTCTTTGATGT
This sequence comes from Chitinophagaceae bacterium, assembly GCA_031546985.1. Classification (GTDB taxonomy): domain Bacteria; phylum Bacteroidota; class Bacteroidia; order Chitinophagales; family Chitinophagaceae; genus JAVBJN01. The sequence continues at coordinate 106,160 of JAVBJN010000057.1, read as the reverse complement.
AGTCCTTTTTGTGTGGCTGGTACTTGTATAGCCCTTGTTCGTCAATGTCGAAGTATTTACGCTCTTCTTCGGGCGTTTTAGCCCTTTCCTGCGGTGCGCCTGCTGTTGTCTGTTGCTGGTGTATGATCTCACTACGTTCGGCCTCCTGTTGCAGTTGCTTGCGCTTGTCCATTACCTTACCAACCATGCCACCCAATACCACCGTTTCGACCAGCACCACATCGAGCCATGCGGGTACTTTGTTGACCAGTACCGGGTAGTTTTTATACACATCGGTAAGCCATTCCAGTTCTTCGTTACTCATTTTGAAATCCTTGTACATAGCAGGATTACCGGCAAAAGTGGCGGCTAAACGGCTTTGCACGAGATCGCGCATTTCCAGCAACCGGCGGGTTTTCAAAACCTGATCGGCGGGCGCAGGCGTGGCCCCTGTTGTTTCGGTTGGTGCATCGCGGTTAATATCGAAGTCAGGAACGGGTGTGTCGGCCGGCTCTGGTGCAGCAGGTTGCACACCTGGGAACGGTTCAGATGTGGGGCCGGTTCCGGCGGGTGGTTGCGTTGCCTGCCGGGCCTGATCGGCGGCACTGGGCGGTACCGGCCCGGCAAAGCTGCGGGTAAACTCATTGGGGTCTATGATGTATTCGAGCTGCATATTATACGCCCTCCAATTCGTTCATCATGATTTGCGCAAGGTTCAATTTTTCGTGACTGGTCAGGCGGGCGGTTCCGTTTTCGTCTTTGCCTTCGAGAAACACAATCGTTTCCATTTTGCCGTTATCGTCCAGACGGGTAACGATCACTACCTTTTTACCGGTTTCGGCTTCTTTCTGCCGGATGCGCTCGCCGATCATGTTTTCAAACATGGGGGCTACATCGCCAATATCAAAGCCAAATTGTTTGGCGATGCCCTTTAACATGGTTGCATTCATTTTGGGGAATTTTTGAGGGTTTATTTTTTGGTATGAAAAAACGTATTTACGGGCGTGTGGTACCCTTTTATGGCCCTGTAACACCTGTTTTTGCGCCAAAAAATGGCTTACTGCCTTGCGAATGATTTTTGTACTCAGGTAAACACCCAGATCGGTTAATATGATCTGCTGCAATTCCCGGATACTTACGGGTTGCTCAGGGATGGCGATATACACGAGAAAATAGACGGCGGAGTAATACATTTTTGCGGAAAACACAAAGCAAAAAATAATAGGCACGCAGATTCTGCGACTTGATGTAGATATTAGCCCCTGCGCTCGTTTTTAGGTCTGTGGCTTGTTTTGATGCTAAAAAATAGTAGTGCAAACGGTTTTTCTTTTGCACTTGGTTTGCACTGGTTTTGCACTCCCTTTTTAGGGTGCTTTTTTTTCTCTATTTCCTTTCTGTTCCTTGCCTGTAAAGGAATAGAAAGAATAATAAATAACCTTAATAATACAGGGAGTGCAAAAGTGCATTTGTTTTCACTGCTAAAAATTGGGGGGAAGTTGGGGGGGAGTCGTAAACGACACCCGGAGGGGGTCGGCTCTAAGTGGTCTCCCTGCCGGTCGGGCAATAAAAAACCGCCCATTGGGGCGGTTTAGTGGGGTATCGCTGACGGAATCGTTCCGTCAGCCAATCGGTTATAATGGCTAATCCAAAGCTTATAAAAGAACCTCCAAGCCCTGAAAGGAATATAAATAAAATACTCTCTGGTAAGCTCATGGTTATTGATTTTGAGGGGTTAAAATGAATTGTATTAAGTCCTTCCCGTTGCTGCGTTTTTCCTGCGCGTAACTTCCGTCTACGGGGCTTTCGCGGTCGGCTACATAATCGGGGTGATACTGCTTGTAGAGCCGCAATTTGGAACCAAACCATTTGGGCATATGATCCTGTAGCTTATGACCGGCCAGCTCGCAAAACTGGCGGTATAGGTCTTTTTTACAATACCAGTAATCGGGGATAATACCGGCGCGGTCATTGTAGGCGATGTGATGCGGTTTATTGGGAAAATCCGAAAGGAAATCGCAAAGGTCTTTACCTACTTCCTCATGCATCTTGCGTTGCGTGAGCTGCGCGGTGTTTTCTACGATCAGCCCTTTGTTAAAGTAGATCGTTACCGCGCTCAACATCAGGTTATCAAACCGGTTCCATTCTTCGGCGTTCCAGTCATTAAAGAACCAGTGACCGTATTCATCTGCCGGGCTGCGATGGGCGCCGAAATAGCTACTTACTTCGTACTCTACTACTCTATCACGCGCGCTATCGCCCTTGAGTTTTATGAGCTTGTTAGTGGTGAATATGAAATGAACCTTTTTGGTGATCGGCTCTTCGTAGTTGCGTTGTATGCGTATCCCCTTGTCTGCGATTTCTGTAAAAAAGCTCTCAAAATCGAGGTCTTTTTTTGCATCCTGAATTAGTATCACTTTGGTACTTATATCCGCTTCACGGTATTTCTTCGGGTCTTGCTCGTTAAAGGTTTTGCCGTTCAGCTCTACAAGCACTCTGCTTTCTTCCGGTACCCGGTTAAGCATGTGTTCGATACCCTTGCAAATAATGGATTTACCTGTGCGGCCTTTGGGGTCGTCAGAAACCACGCTATCGGTAAATATGACGGCCTTGCGCTTGTTGCCGAAGTATTTATGTAACCGGCTGCCGATAATCGAAAGCAGGCTGATTAAACGGCTTTCTTCCTCGCCTGCCAGCTTTTTTAGGAAGTCGAAAAATACCGGGTCGGGCTGGTCGCCGGTTAAGGGGGTGAAATCACGGGGTAATATCGAATCTTCCCATATAACGGTTTCCCGCAGCTCGCTGTAGTCATGAAAGGTTAAGCCATCCTTTGCAACCCGTACAAAGCCGTTGCGGTAGTAAAACACACTACTGTCTTTATTGTCTTCGCCCAATGGCGCGTTACACTCTGGCAGCTGCATCATAATACTTTCTTTAAAGCCGGTTTCGTGGCAGCCCAAAGCAAGGTTTAGCACCATATCAACCGGTACACCGTCCGGTGCATCCCTTTCAATTGGCACTAAACCGGAACCATCATTTTCGGCAAGCGCATTTAAAAGGTGTTTGTAAAACAGATCGTGTGCTTTGATGTAACGGCCATCAATAGGCGCAATGATGTTGTTTTGCAAATGGACAATATAGGTGCTATTGCCAACGGTAAGGCGGCGCAGACCTATTTTTTTCAGGACTTTCAAAAGCCGGAGACGATGTAGCTTAATGCCTTTGGGGTTGCCTTCTGCATCGAAGTTTGGTGCATAGAAACAATAGTTTTCATCCCAAAGGTTTAGCCCCACCAGCGGGGTATCTTCTTTCTTTGCCGGGCGTACCGCCGTAGCGGTGATTACGGGGGCTGTTTTCTTGTCTTCGGAGGTTTTGTAACCCGATGCTACTGTATCGTGCAATTCGCGCTCTTCGAGGTCGGCAAAGTGGGTTAATGCGTATGCCAGCGTTTCGGCTTCCGGTACATTGAGCAGGTTGCAATTGCGGGCGAAATAAAACAGATAGTTGTTCCGCTCACCTTCTACATAGGTGTTCTTTTTGTTGGTGCGTGTTATAGCCTGTTGTATGGCTTTGGATGCTGTTGGAATGGTTGCCGTTTCTGCCTTCTTACGGCCCGGCTTTTTGGTATGGTCTGCAACGGTAAACGGGTTGGCATCCCGGTTAAGGTATGCAGGTGCCGGATAGGAAAGGAAACAAAGGCGGTTCACATCGCTACCGGAAGGATCAATTTCCAACTGGTAACGGGCGGCTATGTGTTGCGCAAGGGCATCGAATGCGGCGGCGTGCTGTGCCGGGTCAATGCGGTAGATTAGTTTAAAACCGGTGCCGGATGGACTTATGAAGTAGCAGAATAAGGCCGGGTCGTCATGAAACACCTGTGAGGTGGACAATTCGGCTATCCTTTCGGCTGGTAGCTTGTCTATATCCATGCAGATTAACCCGCTGTGCTGTTTTAGCAGGTCGCCTTTACGTTTATCAAATTTGCCCGACCAGGTTACGGCGGGCAAATACTTTTTTAGTTGCTCAAAGCGGGCTTTGTCTTCCGTAGCTCTTAGCTCCCTGATCTTTTCAAACAGTTCGCGGCTATCCATCATTTCAAACACAGCCTCAATGCTGGATTGTTTGCCGGACTTGTCGTAAACGTTGTTATATAGGGTTAGATTCATTGTTATAGCTTTCTTGTGTCAAAATCCCAGCTTTCGTATTGTTTAAGCTCCTTTTGTATTCTTGCATAAAGAGCTTGGTAGGCTTGGAGTTGCCAGTTCCGTTGTTCCTGTACTGTTTGATTGAGGAAACGTACCGGGGTATGGTTGATCGTTTCTTTTATAAGTCTGATTTTTCGCTCAATCTCTCCGGCGTATTCAAGCGTACGGATATAGCCTGTCATACAGTTGCAACTTTAGCAGTGAGTAGGGCTGTTTCGGGTATCTCGAAAAATTTGGAATAGGCTATTACACGGGCCTTTGGTATAGTCCTGTCTTTCTCATTGCTGCGGATATTAAAGTCCAGGCTAATTGTGCTGGAGCTTACCCCAATAAAGGTTGCTAACTCGCGGCGGCCCTGCTTTGTATCAACTTGGTATTTACTTAGTAGTAATTCGTGCAGTCTGTACTTAAATTGATTTTCCATACTTTAACGTAATTTTTGCGTGCGTAAATGAATTTTAAGTGTGTACGCAGATTTAACGCTAATGTATGTACAAAATGGACAAATGTCCAAATAACAATTAATCTATGGATGGCTTGATTTTAAGAAAGTATTTGAAAGACAAAGGGTTATCTCAAAAAGAAATTTTAGAACGTACAAGATTTTCTAAGGGGAAGTTGTATAATTTGTTCAAACAGTCTGAAATAAATAAAGAGGATAAAGAACAAATCATTAATGATTTCTCATTGCCGAGAAACTTCTTTTCACAGACAAAAATTACGGGTGAAAATGTATTGAATGGGGATTTCTCCGGCTCTACTATCACCCAAACGGTACAACATAATAGTGAAGAAATAAGCAGAATGAAAGATCACATAATGAATCTTCAATCTGATGTAATCAAATTAAAAGACCAATTATCTGAAATTGAAAGACAAATAAAACCAAAGAAATGAGAAGGATTCCTATGATTATGGCAGTGGTTGCTACCACTTTTTTTTCATGTGCTAAAGACGATGACCAGTCTTTAACCAAATCAATTTGCGAACAAAACAATACTGGCGAGGTGTCGGTAAGTAATACTCAAAGCGACCCTTACAAAGTGTATGTCAATGGCGGATATAAACAACTTGTGAGCAGTAAAAGTAAAACCTCCTTTGATCTATCGCCGGGAACATATACCATCAAATTAGAGCAATCTAGTGGTTATGTCCTATATCCCACAGTATATACAAAGTCTGTTACAATAAATCAATGCAGGACTTCTTACTGTAGTTTCTAATAATAATAAATGCGCCAAAAGTGCGCCATTCGGTAAAAGTGGGCCAGTATATAAGTTTGATTGTGAGATTGTTATAAACATAATCTGAATCTCGCCGTCTCCGCAAAGCGGGATTTCAAATTGAAATCCCGCTTTTTTATTTAACCCCAGAGACTTACGCTTTCACATTGCTAGTCCTGTTTTTTTCGCATACCGCTCCCTATAACCTGGCCATTTTGCAACATCTCAAGTTTGGTAGTGCCGTCTGCCATGGTTGTAAACTTTAAGCTGCCATCTGCACCATTGTTTCTGAGCGCCTGAAACTCATTGGCCGAAACCGGGAAAAAACGCATATCCCAATCTGCGCTTTTGGCATTGTACAACAAATGCCCGTCGAGGTAGGTAATGATATGTGCGTCCAGCGTATCCTGCTCATCTGCATAAACACCTGTATACTTTTGCATGTCGGTAGCGGGCATCGGGATTTTTTCCCTGAATTTTTCCGTTACAGGGCGGTTATCCAATATCTGTGTAATGTTTTCGAAAGGGAAAACCCCCATTGCAAAGTTTTCGAGTAAAATGATGGTTCTGTCTTTAATCATATTCTGGGAGATGAGCGACATATTCCCATCCCAGTTTCCGGTATGCCCAAAAGAAAACCTGTTCTCGCCTTTAGACAAATCAAAGCCGAAACCATAAGGAATGTTTTTGCCAGTAGTGGTTTGGGTAACGGCTGTCATTTCATCAAACTCTGTTTGGATAAAGAGCGTATTGTTCTTTAACGCGATAACCCATTTAAAGAGGTCTTCTACATTAGAATTTACTTTGGCTGCGCCCACTATACCATCCAGGAAGTATGCGATACTATCGCTGTGCAAAGTGTGTTCAGATGTTACTTTGGTAAAAGAATTATCGTTCCACACATAGCCGGTGGCATAGTTCTTTACTCTTCCCGGATGCTCCCGCCTGTTATAGACGAAAGTATGTTTCATGTTAAGGGGCTTAAAAATGTTTTCTGAAAGAAAATCGGCATATTTCATGCCCGATACCCGCTCTACAATACTGGCCAGAAATGCATAGTTGTTATTGTTGTATTCGTACCTGCTGCGGGGTTCAAACTGCAAAGTATCTTTTTGGAGCTGGTAGTGCCGGATCACATCTTCGTTGGTTGCGATCTTTGTTTTGTCCCAATTTTTAGACAGGTCTGAGATGTAATCATTGGGCAGGCCGCTGGTGTGCCTGAGCAGGTCGTAAATGGTAACCTTATCCCCAAAACCCAGCTCGGGCAGGTACTTTGACATTTTATCTTCGTATTGAAGTTTGCCTTGTCTTTTCAGCAATACGATGGCTGCGGCTGTAAATTGTTTGGAAGAAGAGCCTATTTCAAAAATCGTTTGCGGATTGTTCTGTTGCCTGGTGGTTTCATTGCTGTAGCCGTAGCCTTTTTCAAAAATCACTTTTCCCTTTTCGGCAATAAGTACACTTCCGTTAAACTGGTTTTGCGCGCACAGCAGGGTGAAAATACTGTCGAGCTGTTTGGCCTGCTGCCCCAGGCATATATTTGATAAGATGGATAACGCGATCACTAATTTGATTCTTACCATGATGCTTTTAAATTGAAGTTTTAGTTTTAAAATTATAGGTCTACGAAATGTTTCGTAGTAAACGTACGAAACATTTCGTAATTGCAAAACTTTTTCGCAAAACAGTAACATCATTCGAGGTTTCCGGAGCTGACCAATGGATGGTTGCAACGAAAATGCCCCCTGCACTACGGGAGCGCAGAGGGCAATATTTAACCAGCTGGTAACTGATTTAGTTGGCCAGGATTACTTTTTCGGTTTTAATAACCTTGCCGTTGTTATAGATGTTTACCACATTGAGACCAGTGCTCAGGGTGTTGGCATCAATAGTGATTTCGGCACCATTTTCAACATTGCAGTTTTTAGAGAAAACCTGCTGGCCCAGTACGTTGGTGATGCGAATATTTACTACACCATTGTAAGTGCCAGAGAGCTTGCAGGTAAGTTTATCGCCTGCAGATGACAGTACGGTGGGATAAACCTTCACTTCATTGAGCACATTCGCGGCAGCCTGCGTACGGAAATAGGCTGAGCCGCAATCAGAAACCTGTACCGCTATTTCTTCCTGCTCGTATCTAACCTCGTTAAACTGCGGAAAATCTATTGCTTCGTAGTTAAACTGCTCTTGTGTTACAGGTATGGTAGCGGCAATGGTACTCTGTTGTTCCGCACCACAAGCATAACCAGACGGGTCGGCTTTGATAACCCTTAGATCAGCATTGGTAAAATTGCCGGGTGTACTCACAAACAGGTTGTAATCATTATCGTCGATCTGCCCAGCGTCGTAATCCAGTTGCGCGTGCGATGTGAAATTGTAATTCTGGTTGTATAGCACATTCATGGTGTTGCGGTCTATCTTAATGAGTTCTGGCAGCGCGTAGCTGTTGCCCATCGGATAGGAGTTGATCACGTAGTTGCCATCGCTGGGTTGGTTAAGCGCGGATACATAGTTTTCGATAGAACCATTCTGGAAGTATACATTGGCCATGCTGCCCATAGCGTTCAGGCTATAGTCCAGCTGCATCAATGCAATGCCTACAGGGTAATTATTGGCCGGGCCCATATTGTATTGGGAGAAGGTGCAAACATAATTGCCGGTAAGCCTATCTGTAATCATTTGCAGTCTCGACTTGCCGGAGGATGCAATAGCTGTATAGCGGTTATAGTTGGAGATGATATTGCCCCAGGCATCGATACGCAATGCAAAGATATCGTTGGGACTGGTAGGCAGTACTACAGCTACCCAGCCACAGACAGGGCTGTAGCCGGTTTCTGAACGCATGCCCGCAATTATGAAACGTTCATTAGGCTCACCCGCCTGGTTAGGCTCACTGTGGACGATAGTGGTAACCTGATCCTGGATAATGGGATTGTTGTAGTTGGCCGCACGGTTAAATTCCGAATATTTCTTTTTCCAGAGCACCTGCCCGCGATCGTCGAGCCTGAAAGCCATAAACGCTTCGTCAGATGTATAGCCATTAGAGGTTTCTACCGGCATTACAATAATATAGTCCTCGCGTTTGGCATCGCCATCGAGGCTTCCTGTACTTATCGCGCCCAGGCTTGAGGTGCCCATGTGGCCCAGGTTGTCGGGTATGGATACAGCCCACATCTGGTTGAGATCTGCATCGAATTTGAGAACGGTTACAAGCCCATTTTCGTCTAAGCAGGTAAGCAGCACACCGCCATCTTTGGTGGGAATAAAGCGGCTGCCGGCCCAGGTGGCGGTGGTTATGCGGTCTACTTTTACAGCCAGGTTCACATTGCCATCGTTATCCAGCCGGCTTAGCAAAACCTGTTTGCTGTTGGTACCGTCCGAAAGGTTGGTTACCGTGTAGGTGTACTGCCTGTTTTGCACCGCATTGGCGGGAATAATACCGGGTTTGGCGCAACTATAACCGGGTATGCTGTACGTACGGTTGTAGGTTTGAGCCTGGAGGCTTTGCATCAGCATAAAAGCTGCGGTGCAGGAGAGCAAAATCTTTTTCATTCTTTCTGGTTCGTTTTAAAAAAATAAGAGCAACAAAGTAGCAATTCATTAATAATGTTTTATTATAAATTCATACTTTAATTATATTTTAATGGCTAATTACGAAATACATTAAGGAGATATAAGCAGATAGTACTCTGCTGTTTAAAATAAAAAATCTTTGTATCTGTTGCCTGTAAAACCGGATATTTATACCATGGCAAGAATTTTTCAGGCTTCAACACTGGGCGAAGCGCATGTAAGAGCATGCATTGTTAGTGACCGCAGTCAGGCAGATCTGTTGGTGCACAGGGTGGCATCCTGGGGGCTGGCTTCGGGCGATCATTTATGGTACATTACTGCCAATAAACAAGATGCTACCTGCTGGGTCTATTTTACATCGCAGGGCATGGCAGAGATTGCCATATGCTTTGTGAGTAGCTATGCAGAAGCCGGCTGGCAAAAAAGCCATAAGCTGCGTGGCAGATTCAGATGATCATTACTGCCAAACGAATACCGGGGTGTAAACCACAAATCGTATAATTTAAATGCTTGAGCATTAACGGTTTTTAACAGGATGAATTTGCTGGTCATCAAAATAATAGCGTGCTTTGTGCTCTGTTTTCTGCGGATTCCGCATTTATACTTACCCTTATGAACCAGCCCGTTGCATCCAAAGCATCTCCACTACTTGTTATATTGGCTTTTGCCGCTGTATATATCATCTGGGGCTCTACCTATTACTTTATCCTGGTAGCGCTCGAAACCCTTCCTCCATTTTTAATGGCTGCTTTCCGGTTTCTGGCAGCAGGTGGTATTCTGTTAACCTGGTGTTTGATTCGCGAGAAGAAGGTGATTCCCACCAAAGCCATCCGCAATGCGGGTGTTAGCGGTTTTCTGCTCTTGCTTATTGGTAACGGGGCTGTGGTATTTATAGAACAATACCTCCCCAGCGCACTGGCGGCCATATTGGTAGCTACCGCGCCCATCTGGTTTATATTATTGGACAAGCCGCAGTGGAAACAAAATTTCTCCAGTAAAGAAACGCTGGCAGGCTTGGGTATTGGATTTCTGGGGGTTATTCTCCTTTTTGGAGAGCAGGCTTCGGCTATGCTGAACACTACTGGGGAAAACAGTCAGATGAAAGTCATCAGCTTTGGTATTTCCATGCTGGGCATTGTGGCCTGGGCCAGTGGTTCATTGTTTTCTAAATACACCAAAGATGAAGGTTCTGTAATGCAGAAAACCGCCTGGCAAATGTTGCTGGCAGGTATCATGTTCTTACCGGTAAGTGCAATCCACGGTGAGTGGAGCACGTTTGACGTACACGCAGTGAGTGCCCGTTCCTGGATGGCCCTGGCCTACCTGATGGTAATGGGTTCATTGGTTGCCTTTAGCGCTTATGTATGGCTGCTGCAGGTAAGGTCTGCTACGCAGGTAAGTACCTACGCGTATGTAAACCCTGTGGTGGCGGTGTTGCTGGGTGTTTTTCTGGCGCACGAAAACGTAACCTTAATGCAGATTGGCGGCCTCGCTACCATTCTCGGTGGTGTGCTGCTGGTAAACCTCGCCCGTATGCGCAAAGCCCGCCAGCTGGCAGACGCTTAATCTTAAAGTTGACTATTTGGTCACGTGTTGTTAATCGTGTCATAACATTGTAAGGCTAGTTTCGCCCTCAAATACAGAAACTAGCTTTATGAAAAAAAATCTATTAACCACAGTCGTTTGTCTGGGTTTCCTGTCTGCCGCACAGACGGAAGCCTCGGCCCAGATTAACATGCTGCAGGATTATAAAAACAATAATTCTGCGGCCATCGGCACTTTCCAGGGCATCAGCTTCCGGGAAGCGGGTTTCTCCGGTATTTATCCTGTTGCAGGCTCCAATGGTAAGGAGTACTGGATCTGTTCCGACAGAGGGGTGAATGTAGATGCGGCTAACGCCAATCCATCTGCCTGCCGTCCTACTTACGATAAGATCTATGCTTTCCCTACGTATGCACCCAAAATTCACAGGGTAAGACTCAATGGTGATTCTGTACAAATCCTGCAGACCATTACCATGAAGCGCCCTGATGGCACTGGTGCTACCGGTATCATTAACCCTACAGGTTTTGGAAGCACCGCAGCCGAAGTGGCCTCTACAGATACCGTGCTGAACTGCGCTAATTTCAACGCTAAGGTTGCTGCTAAAGACATCTGGGGCATTGATGCCGAAGGTCTGGCAGTAGATAAAGACGGCAATTTCTGGGTTTGTGAAGAAGGTGGTCCCACCATCTGGAAAATGAACCCGAACGGTGTGGTAATCAAAAGGTATACGCCTTTTGCCAACGTTGCCGGCGCACAACCCCAGGATGTGCAAATCGATTCTGTATTTAAATACCGTAAAAATAACCGTGGTTTTGAAGGCATTACCATTGCTCCCAATGGTAAAATTTATGCCGTTATCCAAAGTCCGATCCTGTACCCGACCACTGCTATTGGCGAAGCCAGCCGTGTGCACCGTATCCTGGAGATTGATCCGGCTACCAATGCTACCCGCATGTTTGCTTACCTGAATGATGGTGTGATTGGCACCGGTTCTAACCAGATTCGTCTGAAAGACTGGAAAATCGGCGACATGGCGGCCATCAACGACAGTACTTTCCTGGTGCTGGAAGCTGCCCTGCGCGGAACTACCGATATTAAACGTGTTTACAAAATCAATATCAATGGCGCTACCAACGTAAACTCCGGCCTGTACGGTGGTCTTACACTGGAAGCCCTGGTAGATTCTACCGGCCTTGCTGGTAAAAGCATCGTTCCGGTTAAGAAAACATTGTTCATGGATCTGCTGGCCAACGCATGGCCTTCTGCACTGGATAAAGCCGAAGGTTTGGCCATCCTGAACGACAGTACCATTGTTATTTGTAACGATAACGATTACGGCCAGTCTTCGCCTGCCGAAAACGGTATTGCTACTGCTACCACCAACCTGAGCCATGTATTTAAATATGGTTTGCAGGGTACTAACAAACTCACTGGTTTTATTGCCAATGTACCTACGCTGGGCCAGGGTGTAACCGGCCAGAGCAGCTCTCAGGCGCCTTACCTGGTGTCTGCCGCGCAGAATGTGAAATTCACTTCTATCATTACCGCTACAGATGTAGTAGGTGGTTATAAAATGTGCGGTACGCCAGATGGTTTGGGTGCTTTCGATAATGGCAACGGTACCTTTACACTGGTATCTAACCACGAGTTTGGAAATACTTCGGGTGTGGCCCGTGCACATGGTTCTGCCGGTGCGTTTGTTTCTAAATGGATCATCAATAAAAATGACCTGTCTGTAGTAAGTGGTGGCGATCTCATCCAGCGTATTAACCTCTGGAACACGCTTACCAACAGCTACACTACTTATAACTCGGCTTTCCCTTCTGCCAATGCTGCAATGGGTCGTTTCTGCTCTGCAGATATGCCTGCAATCAGCGCATTTTATAACAGCGCTACCGGTAAAGGAACACAGGAGCGTATGTTTATGAATGGTGAAGAAACCGGTAATGAAGGCCGTGCTTTTGCACACATTGTAACCGGTCCTAACGGTGGTACTTCTTACGAACTGCCTTTGCTGGGTAAATTCTCTTTTGAGAACGCTGTAGCTTGTCCAGCGCCAAGCGATACCACTATCGTAATAGGTATGGACGATTCTACCCCAGGTCAGGTATATGTTTATGTAGGCAACAAAACCAACTCCGGAACAGAGATTGAAAAAGCGGGTTTAACCAATGGTAAACTGTTTGGTATAGCCGTTAACGGTTTGCTTACAGAAACCAGTGCCGGTGTGCCTGCGCCCAACACCGCGTTTTCAATGGTAAGCATGGGTAATGTACAGAACATGACTGGCGCTACCTTGCAGACCAACAGTAACAATGCGGGTGTAACCCAGTTCCTGCGTCCCGAAGATGGCGCATGGGATCCTTCCAACCCTAATGATTTCTACTTTGCTACCACTAACTCTGTTACCAGTCCAAGCCGTTTGTGGAAACTGCATTTTACCAACATCAGCAACCCAAGTCTGGGTGGTACGGTAACTGCGGTGCTGGATGGTACCGAAGGCCAGAAAATGCTGGATAACCTGACCATTGATCATTTTGGTCACATCCTGCTTACCGAAGACGTAGGTGGTAATGTGCACCTGGGTAGAGTATTGCAATACGATATCGCTACCGATGTACTCAAAACAGTTGGTGTGCACGATAGCACCCGTTTCTTATCGAATGGTGCCAACTACCTGACACAGGACGAAGAAGCATCTGGTATCCTGGATGTACAGGAGATTCTGGGCCCTGGTATGTTCCTGCTGTCCGATCAGGCACACTACGGTATCGCTGGCGAAGTAGTAGAAGGTGGTCAGTTGCTGGCCATGTACAATCCTGATACGTATAACGCTAACCCCGAAGTAAGCCTGCAAGGCAATGGCATCAATATCGAGTCTGGCGATATTACACCTGCAACTGCCGACAATACCGATTTTGGTAACGTTAAAACCGGTGTATTCATCACCAAAACTTTCGACATCAAAAACGCTGGTCCTGGTAGTCTGGTTGTAAAAAGCATTGCACTGGAAGGCGCAAACGCTGCAGATTTTGCTCTGGTAACGCCTCCTGCTTTCCCATTCAATGTGGCTGTTAACGGTACACAAGCTGTTACAGTACAATTTACTCCGGCTGTTAACGGTGACCGTACTGCAAGCCTGAAAGTAATGAACAACGACTTTAACGAGTCTGATTATAAAGTAGCCATTAAAGGTACAGGCGTATCTCCTGAGATAAACCTGAAAGGCAATAACCAGAACATTTCTAACGGTGACCTTACCGCTGGTTTGTCTAACCACACCGATTTTGGTAGTGTAAACATCAATGCTACACAAACCCGCACGTTCACCATTCAGAATACAGGTTTGGCTGAGCTGGTCGTAAACAGCATCGCGTTCTCCGGAGCCAATGCAGGTGAGTTTACCTTAACTGCCGCGCCAACCTTCCCGCTGAATATTGCTGTGGGTGCAACCAAAGATATCACTGTTCAGTTTGCGCCACTCTCTGCCGGCATTCGCAGCTCGGTTATCACCATCGTAAATGATGATGCCGACGAAAGCAACTACATGTTTGCCCTGCAAGGTATTGGCAACACACCAACCGGCATCAACAACGTATCTGCTGCCAATGGTTTTGCCAAACTGTATCCTAACCCAACAGGCGATGCAGCTACCATTGAGCTGACCCTGAAAAAAGCAGAACACATTATTGTAAGTGTGTTTGGTGTAGATGGTAAAGAAGTAATGCAGGCCATTGACCAACGCCTGAATGCCGGTGAGCAACACCTCATCGTAAATACTTCATCATTGGTTAATGGTACCTACTTTGTTCAGATCGCATCTGAAAGCCAGGTAACCAAAATGAAAATGGTTGTACAGCACTAATTCGCAACATCCTCAATAACCCTTTAACGGAGCACGTCCAGTACGTGCTCCGTTATATTCATTTTAGCGGACAAACCCGATTGTGTAACGGTTATGAAGCAGAAAATTGTCCTTTCTTTATTTGTAAGTACCATCATCCTCCTCTGTTTTTCGTTTCGGAACGAACAGCGCTCCGGTGTGTATGAAACCAACTACCAGCAGCAGCTTACGCACCTCAACAACAGCTTGCAGGAGTTGGCGCAATGTGTTCAAAAAAGTGATTTGCAATCCGATGCCGATGTAGCAGCCATCCGTCAAAAAATACAGCTGGCCCGCAACCAGATGAAAAGCATGGATTTTTGGGTGCGCTACCTAGAGCCTATCGCTTACAAGCAGATCAATGGCCCATTGCCGGTAGAGTGGGAAACCGAAGTGTTCGAGAAATTTGAAAAGCCCTACAAGCGCGAAGGCGCGGGCCTTACGCTGGCTTATCTCTACCTTGATGAAGCAGACCGGAATAAAGATTCCCTGCAATCGCTTATCCGTTTGTCGATGGCCGCCACTCCTGTGTATGCCGCCGATTCTATTACCAGCCAACTGCAAACGTTTCACCACTTTTATTTGTGCAACCGTTTGTACCTGCTCAACCTGGCATCTATTTACACCACCGGTTTTGAATGCCCCGATGCGGAGCAGATCATTCCCGAACTGCGGTTAATGATGGCAGATGTTTTCAGATCTTACCAATTGTTTAACGAAAGTTTTCCCGAAACGCCATTGCCGGATGCGTACCTGGAATTGTACAAAAAGGGTATTGCCTTTGCAGATGCGCAGCCTGCCGATTTTGAAGCCTTCGACCATTTTGCATTTATCCGCGATTATGTGAATCCGTTGTTTGCACAGAACCAGAAACTCATACTGCAATACAAAGTGCGGTCGCAAAGCATGGTCGATTTTGCTTTAAACAAAAGGGCGGAATCAGTATTCAGCAAAACGCTGTACAACGGGCAAAATCCAAAAGGGATCTTTCTGCGCATGGACGATACAGCTGCATTGGCCGAGCTGGACAGGGTGGGTAAACTGTTGTTTTACGACCCCATTCTATCCGGGAATAATGAGCGCAGCTGCGCCTCCTGTCACAAGCCTACAGAGTTTTTTACAGATACGGTTATGGCCACATCGCCACAGTTTAACCACAAAGAATTTTTGCCTCGCAATACACCTACATTGGTTAATGCAGTGTACAACCATCTCATTATGGCCGATGGTAAGCATTATACTTTGCAGCACCAATCCAAAGCCGTTATTACCAACCCGGTAGAAATGGGCGGAGAAGAAAAGGAGATACTAAAGAGGGTAATGAGTTGCAAGGAGTATAAGCAAGTGTTCAATAAACTATTGAAGTATACCCCGCAGGAAAAAGAAATTACGTTTGAGCACATTTCCGCTGCCCTCACTTATTACTATGCTAAGTTTAGCCGGTATTACGCTCCTTTTGATGCTGCCATGAATGGTAATGCTACCCTTACCGCAGATGCGCGCCAAGGCTTTAACCTGTTTATGAGTAAGGCGCAATGTGGCACTTGCCATTTTGTGCCCCAGTTCAATGGTGTTAAACCACCGTATGCAGGCTCTGAGTTTGAAGTGCTGGGCGTGCCTTCCGATACTGCTTTCTCCCGGCTCAGTAAGGACAGTGGCCGCTACCTGGTAAACCCGGCCAAAGAAACCCTGCAAGCCTTCCGCACCGGAACCATTCGCAATGCTGCGCGCACCATGCCGTATATGCACAATGGTGTGTTTACTACACTGGAGCAGGTGGTTGATTTTTACAATGCCGGTGGTGGCGCAGGCCGTGGGTTGGATGTGCCCAACCAAACACTGTCTTCCGATTCATTGAAACTAACCGGAAAAGAAAAAAAGCAGCTCATCGAATTTATGACTGCCCTCAACGAAAACATAGAATTTGAAAAACCGCCCGTACAACTGCCCCGTTCTTCCAACAAACAGTGGAACAAGCGTAAGGTAGGCGGGTTGTATTAAAATGAAGGATATGAACAAGAAACTCAACATTCTCTTTGCATTGGTTGTAGCGCATTCTACCTGCCTGGCGCAAAAAAGCAAAAAGGTAGCTTATGAATTTCCTGCTGCAATGTCGGAGCAGGTACGAGCCGCATTTGCCGAACAGTGCGATAAAGGGCTGGTGCTGTACCAGATCAATTGTGGCGGTTGTCATAATACCACTGTAAAAGGAAAGCCGGTTATTCCCGATTTTACGCCAGAGCAGATTAAGGGTTATGAAATACGGGTAACCAATGAAAAACATGAAAATTCATTGCCAGATGAGCGGGTAACTGCCGAAGAATTGGGCCTTATCAGCACTTTTCTGATGTATAAGAAAAAGAATACGCCTTAGCGTTACCCGCAATAAAACAATAAGCAGCAATCCCTTAAAGGTTGCTGCTTTTCTTATCTTTAGGCGCCACCAAATTGAAAAGAAGCCATGAATGCCACGCTGCAGCAGATTACAGATTTTATTGAATCTATTGGTATCCGCACTGTTTTCCGTACGGTAGAAACAGCCTGTTTCCTGCCTGGTATTTCCATTGAACAAGGCGAGCTGCATATCGATAAAGAAAAGCTGAGCTATCCCGGAGACCTGCTGCACGAAGCCGGGCATATTGCCGTGGTGCCTTTGGCCGAGCGTGCCTCTTTAAATGCCGGTAGCATTGCCGAACGTAAAGACCATGGCGCAGAAGAAATGATGGCTATTGCCTGGTCATATGCGGCTAGTACGCACCTGGGGATCGATCCCAAAATTGTGTTTCACGAACACGGATACAAAGGCGGAAACGAATCTCTGATACAGAATTTTCAGGCTGGTCGTGTGCTGGGGTTGCCCATGCTGCAATATATAGGATTGGCATATGACGCGCCAACCGCTGCTGCAAAAACGACACAGCCTTATCCGTATATGCAACGCTGGACGCGGGCTTAGGTAATTGTCACCCGATTCTCATTTTTTAAAAAGTAACAAGCTGTAATTGCTTTTTAGCTATGTTTGCAAAACATACTAATTGGTATCTTTTATGTCAAAGGCAGAAGCAACCCGCAAGCTCATTCTCGAAAAGGCGTTTGAGTTGGTATACCGCAACGGGTACCAGACTACCAGTATAGACGATATTATCGCTACCACCAAAGTGACAAAGGGTGCGTTTTTTTATCATTTCAAGACCAAAGATGATATGGGGCTGGCGATGGTACATGAAGTAATGTACCCGGGTATGTACGAAACACTGGTGCGTCCCTTGCTGAATGCTGCTGATCCTGTTAAAGAGATCTATAAAATGATGAAGGGACTCTTGCTCACCAACCCGTTTTTTATTGTGGCCTATGGCTGCCCCGCCATTAATCTGGTAGAAGAGATGGCGCCGGTAAATGCCGATTTTAAAGTGGCATTATTAAAACTGGTTACCCAATGGCAGGAGGCAATCCAGAAGAGCATTACCCGTGGTATAGCCAATGGCAGCGTACGCAGGGATGTGAATGCGAAGCAGGTGGCTGTTTTTGTTACCGCCGGTTATGGCGGCGCGCGCAATATGGGCAAACTATTGGGTACTACAGGGTACCAAACGTATTTAAAAGAACTTAAAAATTACCTGTCGGGTTTATCCTGATTTTTTTAACTATAAAAACATACTAATTGGTATGTTGTGAAACTCTATTGGCAATGACGTATCTGTATTTTCTTACGGCGCATTCTATCTTTC
The DNA here is from genome assembly GCA_031546985.1 of Chitinophagaceae bacterium. GTDB lineage: Bacteria > Bacteroidota > Bacteroidia > Chitinophagales > Chitinophagaceae > JAVBJN01. The sequence continues at coordinate 88,027 of JAVBJN010000057.1, read as the reverse complement.
GCTGGCTGGTATTGTTGGGTTTGTTGTTTGCACTCATCTGGTTTTGGCGTGGGTATGCGCAGCGCAAACACTTTGGTAAGGCCGATGATGCTATCCGGCATTGGACGGCTACAATATCGCACATACAGCTTATGCTGGGCCTGGTATTGTATGGGCAAAGTCCAATGGCGAAATACTATCTATCCCACCCGACGGAATTGAACGGAGAACCTGCATTTTTTGGACTGCTGCATATGGTATTGATGGTTACCGCCATCGCGTTGATCACATTGGGATCGGCACGTGCCAAACGGGTACAGGATAGTGGGATGAAGTTCCGCGTGTTGCTGGTTTGGTATGGTTTGGCGCTTTTACTGATACTCGCTATTATTCCCTGGCCTTTTTCTCCGCTCGCACACCGCCCCTGGATAAGAACATTCTAATACTTTATAAAACACAAGCCATGAAAAAAGGATTGTTGTACAGCGCCATTGGAATGGCGGGACTGCTGTATTTGTTTTCCTGCACCGGAGATAAGCTTATTCCCGATGCCGAATTGAAGCATGCCATTATCCTGGATGTGCGCACACCTAAAGAGTTTAACGAAAGTCATATTGCCGGTGCCATCAACATTCCGTTGAGTAAGCTGCACGATTCTATGCTGGTATATGGTACGGATACACCATTAGTAACATATTGCTCGCATGGCCTGCGGAGCAAAAAGGCCGCCGGGCTTATCCGGGAGCAGGGGTTTCGAAAAGTGTACGATGGCGGGGCGCAGGAAAGCCTCGAAAAACGACTTAAATAGCGGGCTGCATTGTTAACAAATTGTTTTGTATTTGTAAACTTTTAGGAAAATTGATCTGAAGAAAGTATGGTTGAGAAAAATTGGTTGTGAGCTGTATTGTGCAGCTTGCAATTGATGTATATTCCTTTTTAAACCCTTTGTGTTGTACTGTTTAATGGATTTTTAATTATTCTAAAATCATTGTGTTTTACTGTAATATATAAATGTGTACATGGGAGCGTGTTTACTGTGGGTAAACAAAAGGTAACAATTTGGTAAACTAAAGTTAAGTATTTGTAATCAGATCGGAAGTAGTTTTGGCGCGTCAAAAAATAAAGAATGATGCGCCTCTACTGTAAATATTTTATTGGTTTTTGGATTGTTTTACTCGCTGCGCAAGTGGCCTATGCACAAACAGGGGGTTTGAAAGGTGTGGCGGTTTACCAGCAGGAAAAGCTTGTTGGGGTAACCGTAGCCATTCCTAAGGTCAATAAAGGCGTAAGTACCAATGAGCAGGGCATATTTATACTCAACGATCTGGATACCGGCCGTTATGAAATTGAATTACGTTATGTAGGTTTTACGCCAGAAAAGAGAACGGTGCATATACGTAACCATAAGGTTGCAGATTTGGGTACCATAACCCTGAAGAAATCCGGTACCGCTTTAAAAGAGCTGGTGGTAAAAGGTGGCTATGAGGATGGCAGCGCATCTAAGGCTATTAACATGACTAAGGTGTCTAACAAAGTTGTTACCGTTGTTTCTTCAGAAACGATTGGTAAGATGCCGGACAAAAACGCAGCAGATGCCATGCAACGTGTGGCAGGAGCTGCTGTAGAGAAGAGTAAAGGCGAAGGCAATGTGGTGTCGCTGAGGGGTACACCTACCGACTGGACTGCTTCGCTGATCAATGGCAACCGATTGCCTACGGCCAATGAATCGGATGCTTCACGCATATTTGACTTTCAGCTGTTTCCTTCCCGTTTGATCGATTTTATTATGGTTACCCGTACGGTAACACCCGATATGGAAGGCGATAATATTGGTGGGGCCATTAACTTCCTCACCAAACCGGCAGTAAAGGAGCGTACACTGGAGCTGGATCTTGCTACAGGTTATAGCGCACTGGCGCGTAAACCAGCCGCGGAATTCAATTTTCTCTGGGGCGATATCAGCAAGAATAAAAAATTCTCTTTTGTTGTAGACGGATCTTATTATACCAGGGCTTATGCCGCCGATGCGCCGGTATTGGCTTACGGTACCAATTTTAACCACAGTCTTGCACGCCTGGAACTGAAAAAATATACCGGTCAGCGCCAGACATTTGGTATTAATATGGCTGGCGAATACCGCCCTTCTGATAAACTCACTGTTGGCATTAAGTTTCTGCATGGCAGCCTTACGGATGAGAAATGGCAGCAAAAAACCATGTACAACTGGTCGGATGGTTCGGGTGCCCGTATCCGTTTACAAAACATTCACGGTGTGCTCAATAACCGCTTGTATGGCGGTGAGTTAAATGCAGACTGGAAGGCGACTTCTAAATTTACTGTTACCGCCAGTGTAGCCTCTTACTACAATAAATTTTCTTACGGCAATTATCCTTACGCTAAGGGAGACCAGCGCAATGGTTATTATACTGTAGAGTACATTAGCCCGCTGCTGGAGTTTACCGATAAGATCAATACCAATTTCTTTGGCCAGGCCTATGATCCGAACAATGCCAAAGATCCCAACCCTTATCCTTACAAGTTTCTCGATATAGATAACCCGTATCATAACGGTGGCGACCATTACAACAATATCCAGCCCAAGTATCAGCAATTGGGGCAGCCCAATGTAGGTGTTACTGCTTCGGAGTATTACCTGAGTGGCGCATTTGCAGATCAGAACACAAGCTGGGAGTGTGATCCGCTGGTATTTCAGTTAAATGGTAAGTACAATGTTTCCAAAAACATTACACTCTCTGCCGGAGGTAAATACCGGATGAAAGATGGTGAGCGTAAACTGGGTTATTATGAATGGAGGCTCGTGCCGGGCGTAGGAAAAATATCGCTCGATAATTTCCAGACCATGAATATGGATCCGCATAACGATTACCTCAAAGAATGGGGCTCTCCTTATACCGGAACATTCATGCCTTTTTTAACCCGCGATCAGATGCGGAGTTTCCCTACGCAGTATGCCGATTCTTTGAACGGTGTGCCGATGGATACTGCTAATAACAATTACCAGGATTGGGTGGGTGCGCAATATAAATACCGCGAAAATGTAGCTGCCGGTTATATCATGGCAGATGTGAAACTGGGCGAAAAAGTACAGCTTACCGGTGGCTTGCGCGTAGAGCATACCTACCTGCATGAAACATCGGATACGCTGGTAGAAGACCTTAATTCCACAATAGGTGTAAAGGCTTCGGAAAGGTTAACTACCCGTAATTACCTGGCATGGCTGCCGGCTTTAAACCTGCAATACCTCGCGGGGAAAAACGATAAGGTGCGGGCGGCCGTATCAAGAACTTTTCACCGTCCTAATTTCCAGGAAACCAAGCCCGGTGCGCCCATATGGCAGCGCGAAAACTTTATCCGCATCTACGGTAATCCTAATCTTAAACCGTCTTACTCCCTTAACCTGGACCTGATGTATGAGCATTATTGGGGTACAAAAGGTATGTGGTCTATAGGAGCGTATTACAAACATGTAACCGATCATATTTTCGTAAGCAGCGAGGCGGATGATAATCCTTTTAACGCTGGTGTAATGAACAAGACCTTCCTGAATGCCAACCAGTCGTTTGTAGCAGGTATAGAAGCCGCGGTAGACCGCCGGTTCGATTTTCTGCCGGGTTGGATGTCGGGATTTGGTATCAATGCGAATATGACCTACTCGTATTCTCAGATGCAGGTTCCGGGTAGGCCTCAGAAACAGGCTATGTCGGAGCAGGCGCCGTTGCTGTACAATGTGGCCTTGTATTATGAATACAACAAGATCTCTACCCGTCTTGGCCTTAACTACCGCGGAGCGTTTATTACAGATATTAACCTGGCGGCAAATCCCGATCCTGCTGCTAATGGCAAGCCGCTGCACCTGGATACGGATTATGATGTGTTTATGGGCGAGATGTACTCGCTCGACTACCAGGTGAGCTACATGTTTAACAAACATCTCTCTGCATATATAGAGCTCAACAATCTTACCGATGCGCCTTACCGCACGTATATAGGACGGCCGGAGCGACCGCTGCGTACCGAATATTACAGGCAGAAGGGCATGCTGGGTGTGCGCTTTAAACTATAATCTTTCCAATACATTTAAACTACGCCTTAACATGAAAAAAATTGTTTCATTAGCCGCCATTGCGCTGGCTATGGTATCTACTGTTGCCTTTGCTTCGCAGAAGCGTAAGGTGCTCATCCTGGGTCTGGATGGCTTGCGTTCCGATGCATTGCAGCAAGCCAATACGCCCAACCTCGACCAGCTTATCGCTAATGGATTCTACACTTATGATTCCTGGTGTTTGGGCATTACCGTATCGGGTCCGTCATGGTCTACTATTTTTACTGGTGTATGGTATCAGAAACATGGTGTAACCGATAACAGCTACGCGGGTAGCCAGTTTAATACCTACCCTTATTTTACCAAACGCGCCAAAGAGGTAAAACCCAATCTCTATGCGGTAGAAATTGTAGACTGGGCGCCTATGAGCACGCAGGTTTATAACGACGGTTATAATCAAAAGATCATTCGCACCACCAACGATCTCGCGGCTATGCTTACTGCTACCAAAGTGCAGTTGCAGAACCCCGATCTGGATGTGCTTACCCTGCACCCCGATAATATTGATATGACTGGTCACTCATCTGGTTTCAGTCCATCCAACGCAGCTTACATGAATGCCATTAACCAGGTAGATACCTGGATCGGAGATGTGCTTACCGCTTTGAAAAGCAGACCTACCTACAACGACGAAGACTGGCTTATCCTGGTAGTAACTGACCACGGAGGTTTGGGTACATCACATGGTGGTAACTCAGATGAAGAGCGCCACATCTGGTGGGTTGCTTCTGGTAACAACGTAAAGCATAAGCAGATCTTTGCCGAAGATCCGGGAAGCTTCCGTATTGCTGGCAGCCCGGTAGATACCAACAAGCTGAAGAAAGCTCCGGTACAGGCAGATATCGCGGTAACCGCGCTGCATCACCTGATCTACGATTCGGGTATTCGTCCGGATAACAAGGCTGTAGCACCTGGTTCTGCCTGGAACCTCGATGGTAAATCATGGCTCGATTCATTAATGATGCCACAAACGCCAACCAGTGTGCGTGAAACCGCCAGCAAACTTGAAGCAAAAATCTACCCCAACCCTGCATCGGGACTCATTACCCTGTGGCTGGATGCCGGTAAGGACGATGTAGCTTACCAGGTAACCGATATTACGGGCCGCGTGGTAAAACAGGCTTCAAACCTGAAGATGGATTATAAGTTAAACATTGATTTGTGCGATCAGCCAGCAGGTACTTACCTGATCTCTGTGCAGGCTGGTAACCGCCAAACCACTAAACAGATTGTACTCTCCAAATAACAGATCTCCCATTTAATAAAAACGACAACATGAAAATTACTAAATACGGCTTGACGCTTGCAGCGGCAGCGCTGGTGGGGATGTCGGGCTATGAGGCAACGGCGCAGGGTGCGCAGAAAGCATTGCGCTTTAACGGAACCGGCGTACAAATGAGTACGGTAGATGCGGTAAACCTGGGTAGTGTGCTTAATGATTCGCTGGCGTACACCGATTTTACCCTCGAAATGTGGGTAAAAGTAGGCAGCACCAATACCGGAAACCCGCCATTGCTCGCCAACAAAAACTATTCGAGCGGCGCTAATAATGGTATATGTTTTACCTATACGGCTTCGGCCCTTTGGGGCGATGCACCCGCGCATGTGTTCCGGTTTAATTTTAAACCCAACAATGGTACACGTCGCGACTATGATATGCTTACGCCGGATGAATATACCTGGAACCATATTGCCTATACGGTAGACCGCAGAGGCATTATCAAAGGGTATGTAAATGGTGTATATAAACCCAGCACATACGCTACCGGTGCGGGTTCTATTGCAGCCGATTCAGTAAAGAGCCTTGCCGGAGCATTACCAATGTTCCTGGGTACGGATGGTACCGGTAATTATCGTGTACCATTTAACGGAGATGTAGACGAAGTGCGAATCTGGAAAAAAGTGCGTACCGAAGCCGATATCCGCGAGTCGATGTGCCATAGGTTGCAGGGAAATGAACAAGGCCTGTTGGTGTATTACAAAATGGATGACACTGCATCTGCAACACTGGCCAACTATGCTACGGCAACTACAGGCCAGTTTAACGGAACAGTGGTGAACGGTGCTCAGAAAGTAGCGAGTGGTGCCCCTGTGGGCGATGCTTCGGCATATCTCTATACCAACTCATGGGCTGGGCAGAGTCTGCAACTGGCAACGGCCAACCGTGGTGTTTTTACAATAGATAGTTTTGGTAATCCTGGTTCGTACCTGCATGTATACCAGGTAAACAGTGCGCCGGATGCTACAAGTGGGCTTACCACTTTTTCTAACAACAACGTGTATTTCGGAACCTATGCCTCCGGCGATACGTTTAGTTATTATCCCAAATACGCTTACAGCAACTATACTAATGCGGTTACATACGCCAACAACATCAGCTTTTTTACACGTAAGTGGAATGCCGATCCTATATGGACTATTCGCGGCAACCTGTATAACAACACCAATACAAAAGTGCTGCGTACAGATAGTGTAAAGGGATCGCGCCAATTCTTCCTGGCCAATTTTGTAAGCAACTGTACAGCCCCTTCGGCTTTGGGAGTGCAGAATATACAAGCATCTGGTGCTGATCTGAGCTGGGTTTCCGGCGGTGCAGTGTTGTGGAATATTGAATACAGCACTCCTGGTTTTGCACCGGGCACAGGCACCCGTATCAATGCTGTAAACACCAATCCGTATACGCTCAGCGGTTTGCAGCCTTCTACTACTTACCAGTTTTATGTAAAAGATAGTTGTGTGGGTGTAGGCTCGAGCAACTGGGCAGGCCCGTTCTCGTTTACCACATCACAAAGCTACAGCAACTTTGCCAGTGGGTATGCACTGCACTACAATGGTAATGGTGTACAAAACAGCCCGATAACTGCAGTGAACCTGGGCAGGGCTATTTGCGATTCTCTTTCTACCACCAATTTCACTATTGAGATGTGGGTAAAAATGGGTAATGCCAATACCGGTAACCCTCCGCTGATGGCCAATAAAAACTATGTAAGCGGTGCCAACACAGGTATCTGCTGGACTTATACGGCTTCTGTATTATGGGGCGATGCAGCGGCACGCGTGTTCCGCTTTAACTTTAAACCAGATGGTGGCACCCGCCGTGATTATGATATGAAGGCGACTGACGAATTCGCCTGGAACCACCTGGCTATTACCGTAGACCGTAAAGGTTTTATCAAAGGGTATGTTAACGGTGTGTATAAACCCAGCACCTATACTTCCGGCGCAGGTTCTATAGCTGCCGATTCGGGCAAAGCCATCTCCGGATTACTACCTATGTTCCTCGCTACCGATGGTACCGGTAACTATCGTGTGCCTATGGATGCAGATATGGACGAAGTGCGCATCTGGAGCACTGCACGTACAGAAGCTGAGATCCGTAAAGATATGTGCCATAAGCTTCAGGGCAATGAGCCTGCGCTCATGGCTTACTACAGAATGAATGAAGCATCTGGCAATACCGTATTCAACAGTGCAACATACTCTACCGGTGCATTGAATGGTACATTGGTAAATACACCTACCCACGTGGTAAGTTCAGCGCCCATTGGAGACAGTAGTGTGTACATCTATCCTGCATCGGGCTGGGGTGGCGTTTCTTTGAACATGCCCACTACCAATAAAGGCAAGCTGACAGTAGATAGCATAACCACCACAGGTGTACCGGGTGTACATATTTATAAAGTAAACAGCACACCAAATTTCCAGGATGGCATCAGCAACATTGGCACTACCGATAAATACTTTGGTGTGTATACTGCCGATGCGCCACGTGCCGGTTATAAAGTGCATTACAACTACGATAGCTACAGTCAGGCCGTGGCTAATAGTGCCAACCTGCATGTGTACAACAGGGCCAATAATGCGGGTAAAACATGGGCGCAACTGCCTGCCGTGCATACCGTAGCTGCACATAACATCGAAACAGCCCAGGATCTGGGTGTAAGAGAATATTTGCTGGCCGATTTTAATGCGCCGGCATGCGCAGCACCTAAAAACATACAAGTAGATTCTGTTGGGTTAAGCACCGCATCGCTCAGCTGGCAATCTGCAGCAAGCTTGCATAATAGTATTGTAGTACCAGCAGGACAAGACTGGGCAGGTGCATCATCGCACAGCGTAAACGCCAACCACGAGCAGGTAACAGGGCTTAGCACCAACAAGGGGTACGAGTATTACCTGCGCGATTCCTGCGGTGCAGGAGTCACCAGTGCCTGGGTAGGTCCGTTTTATTTCAAAACCATGTTCCCTTGCCCGCTTCCGGAGCAGGTACATGCAGATAGTACTACCATGCAATCTCTGGTAGTGAAATGGGTTGACCGTGGTACTGTTACATTGGGATACGATATCAGCTGGGGCCTGAGCGGTACCTTTACCGATCCTACTATTGGTATTATCCAGCGCAGTAGCGCACCCCGTTTTGCAGCAACAGGCTTGCAAGCCAATACCGCGTATGATTTCTTTATCAATGCCCGGTGCAACGCCGTTAACGACTCGGTAAGCGGCTGGACAGGCCCCTATACTTTTAAGACAGACAGTGTTTTGCCTACTGGTGTTACACAGGTAACAGCTAGCGGTGCAAGTGTGCAGATTTATCCTAACCCTGCTCAAACCTATATCAGGGTGCAGGCAACTGGTAGCCATGAGCTGCAACTCATTCGTTACACTTTGTACAATAACCTGGGTGTTCGGGTACAGAGCGGAGATGCTGCAGCCAGCAATGTTTTTGACATCGACATCGCTTCGCAAACTGCAGGAGTTTATTTCCTGGAATTGTATACAAGCGAAGGCACTGTTCGAAAATCAATATTGATTCAGCATTAATCAAAAGTATTATTCAGGTTCTGCCGTGCTGTACAAAAGTACCATGTGCAGAACCTGTTTTTTTAACCACACGCCTTATGGCGTATTCTTTTATAAACAACGTTTAAAAATGGCAATATCATTAGTCGTATTCGACATGGCAGGTACAACTGTAGAAGACAATAACAACGTGGCTGAGGTATTACAATCTGCCTTAAAAGCATTTGGCTATGCCGTTACGATCGAAGAAGTTAATGTAGTAATGGGTTATCCCAAACCTGTAGCTATCCAGCATTTACTGGAGCAACATGCAGGTAAAGAGATTGCGGCAGACGAAGCGTATGTGGCAGAGATCCATGAGCGTTTTGCCAAAGAAATGGTAGAATACTATAAACTGGACGAGCACATTAAAGAGAAAAAAGGTGCTACCGGTGTGTTTCGCAAACTAAGAGAAAAAGGCATTAAAGTAGCATTGGATACCGGCTTCTCCAGGGATATTGCCGATACCATTTTTGACCGCCTCGGATGGATTAAAGGTGAGCATTACGACATTAGTATCACCAGTGATGAAGTGGTTAACGGCAGGCCGCATCCCGATATGATTTTCCGCGCTATGGAGCTTACAAAAACGACATCGGCACAGGAAATTGCAAAGGTAGGCGATACCCTTTCCGACTTGCAGGAAGGAAACGCAGCCGGTTGCCGTTATGTAATTGGTATTACCACAGGATCTTATTCTCACGAAGAGTTGGAGCGTGAGCAGCATACTCACCTGGCCGGCTCGCTGGAAGAAGTGGCAGATATCGTAATGGGATAAGTAGTGCAATAAATCCGAAAAACAAACAGGATGAAAGGAACGATAGTAGCTTTTAATGGACACGGCCAACCATTATCGGTAGAGGTGCATGAGGTGCGTACCCTATTGCCTGGCGAAGTGCTGGTGAAGAATTTGTACACCACCATTTGCGGCAGCGATCTGCACACATACAGTGGCGTGCGCAAAGAGCAGTGCCCTACCGTGCTGGGCCACGAAATTGTAGGCGAAATTATGGAGGTCGGTGCGGAGCATACGGGTTTGGACGATGCTGGCAACCCGCTCAATGTGGGAGACCGCATTACCTGGTCGGTATTTTCCAGCGATGCAGATTGCCGGTGCAGCCGCATGGGTATGCCGCAGAAAGGAGATAACCTGTTTAAGTACGGGCATGCAAAAGTTGCTGGCGAAGAAGTGTTTCACGGTGGGCTTGGCTCGCATTGTATACTCAAGCCAGGCACTGCCATTCTCAAAGTACCATCGGGTATGCCATTACCGGTTGCTGCTACCATCAATTGTGCTATTGCTACAGTGGCCGGTGCCTTGCGATTGGCTGGCCCAGTAGAAGGGCGCAGGGTACTCGTTACAGGAATGGGACTATTGGGCATTACAGCAGTGGCTATGTGTTTAGAAGCTGGTGCGGCAGAAGTTACAGCAGCAGATATCGATCCCAAACGATTGGCATTAGCCCAGGCATTTGGCGCACAACATGCCATCCATTTACCGGAGATGAATGCACAGGAAAAAAACGCTTTAATAAAGAGCCAGGATATAACCCTGGATATGAGCGGTGCGCCGGATGCCATTGAGTTTGGCTTGCGCGCGTTAGATACTGGTGGTGTGGCAGTATGGGTAGGATCGGTGTTTGCCACCAGACCTATAGCGGTAGATGCAGAGATGATGGTGCGTAAAATGCTTACCATTAAAGGGCTACACAATTACAACTACATTGATTTTCGCTATGCAGTAGATTTTATGTCGGCCAATTGCAATAAATATCCTTTTGCGCGCACTATAGAAAAAGAATTTCCACTGTCAGAGACAGTCCTTGCATTTGAATATGCATTGCAACACAAACCGCTTCGGGTAGGCGTAAGCATTAACAGCTAATTACAGCGTTATGAAAAAACAGGATACGTTCAGGCGGGCACAATGGAAAATGCTGCTGGTGGTCATGCTTTGTTATATGTTCTTTTACACCGGGCGGCACAATTTCGGTTGGGCGGCCCAGTCGCTGGCTGCGGAGCTTGGCGTTACCTATAGCATGGTGGGCTGGATCAGTTTTGCCATGCTGATTGGTTATGCCCTTGGCCAATTGGTGAATGGTAACCTGGCCGATCATTTTAGCCCACGCATCATGGTGCCATTAGGCGGCGCATTATCCGTAGTATGCAATATGCTTATCAGTTTTGCCAACGATTATTATCTTATCCTTTTGCTGTGGGCTTTGAACGGTTTTTTCCAGTCTATGGCCTGGGCGCCGGGTAGCCGGCTTATCTCCAATTGGTGGGGCCGCGAAGAGAAAGGTAAGGCATATGGCTTTTATACAATGGCGGCAGGCAGTTCATCTGTCATTACTTTTTTGCTTTCCATCATACTGCTGCAACAAGGGCTGGAATGGCGCTGGTTGTTCCGGTTGCCTGTACTGTTGCTCCTGGTGGGTATTACCATTTTTTTTCTGGTGGCCCGGAGCAAACCTTCCGATAAGGGATTCCAAAACTTGTCAGAAGATACGGACAGTCTGGAGAAAACAGACTGGCGTGAGCGATTTAAAACGGTGTTTTCCAATCCTGTTTTTATGACCGCTTGCCTGGCCATGGGGTTTGAGAGCATGGCGCGGTATGGTTTTATTTTTTGGGTACCTATCCACTACATGGGCAAAGACTGGAAAAGCAACCCGCATTATTTATGGATGACGGTGCTGATGCCGGTAGGTATGGCCCTCGGCGGCCTCACCTTTGGGCAAATATCCGATACGCTGTTTAAGGGCAACCGTGTTGCACCAATCCGCATTGGTATGCTTGTATGTTCCCTGATTTCTCTTTGTATTTACTTTTTGCCGATTGGCAATTTCTGGATGGGTGCAGTGTTGATGCTACTAGCCGGATTTTTTGTTTACGGGCCACAGGCCAACTTCTGGGCTTTATGTCCCGATTTGTTGGGCGAGAAATATGTAGGTACCGGAACAGGTATTATGAATATGTCGGCCTATCTTTTTGCCGCACTGGGCGAGCCATTGCTGGGCAAGATCATTGACGTTACCGGCAACACGGGTTCTGTGTTTATTGTTATTGCCATCCTTTGCATGATTTGCGCCATTGTAGTATCTTTTATGAGAAAACGCAGGTTAAGAGAACCTTTGAGTATAATCGTACAGTAAGAATCATTTAGTCTAATGTAAACACCAAACGCAGCCATCTGGCTGCGTTTGGTGTTTACCCTGGTTAATGCCTCTGTCTGAGGCAATGGAAGGCTAAGTGTATTGTTGTGTTCGTTACGATATCAGCGTGTTAAAGCCGAAGTCACAGTAGTAATGTGACCTATGACTGATAAGCCTCTTCTAGCTTCTTTATGTCTATTTTATTCATTTGCATCATAGCCTGCATAACCTGCTGCGCCTTCTTAGGATCTTTATCGTTCAGTAATCTGCCCAGCGTAGTCGGAATAATCTGCCACGAAAGGCCATACTTGTCTTTCAGCCAGCCGCATCTTTCTTCAGAGCCACCGTCGGCAGTCAGCTTTTGCCACAGTTCATCTACTTCTTCCTGCGTTTCGCAGTTTACAAAGAAAGAAATAGCAGGCGTAAAGGAAAACATCGGTCCTCCGTTGAGGGCGTAAAACTCCTGTCCTTCGAGGTTAAAGGTAGCCGACATAACAGTGCCTTCGGGCATGGGTCCGCTCTTACCGTAGCGGTTTACGTCTTTAACGGTTGCGTTTTTAAAAACAGAAGTATAAAAGTTCATGGCTTCTTCTGCTTTCCCGTCAAACCACAGGAATGGAACAATCTTTTGCATATTGATTTGTTTTGGGGTTACAAGAGGTGTTTGTTTTGGTAGTACAAACTTAGCTTTTGCAATCGGAATACAGGAGGGCCGAAAGCGACAATTTGAGGGTTCGATAAGACTTTATTAATATCTTCGTTTTCCTGATAAATTTCAAAGGATTATCAATTTTAAACCGCATAACACCTTATCAATGGAACAGTTACAGATCAACACCGCTATACAGATTTCTAAATCCAGCCAGGAGGTTTTTGAAGCCATTATTGATCCTGCAAAAATGTCGAATTACTTTATTGCCGAAGCTTCGGGCAGGATGGATGCCGGAAGTGTAATACAATGGCGGTTTCCGGAGTTTCCCGAGTGGGCGCCAATAAAAGTATTGGAAGTGAAATCCAACCAATCGGTTTCATATGAATGGGAAGGCGCACCTGGCCACCAAACCCGGGTAGATATTGTACTTACCGAAAAAGCCGGTAATGCTACTTTGGTAAAAGTTACCGAAGGTAAAATGAACAACGACGAAGCTGGTATTAAATGGCTGAAAGGCAATACCGAAGGTTGGGCCAATTTCCTGGCCTGTATGAAAGCTTACCTGGAATACGGGATTAACCTGCGCAAAGGTGCTTTTGATTTTATGAAGAAGGAGAATCAATAGCAGCAACGCTTATAAATAGTAAAGAAGCGCCCGGCAATGCCGGGCGTTTGCTTTTGGGAATAACAGGATTGGATGTCGATAAGGCGTAGCAAAAATGAAGCGTGAGATTTCTGCTTTTCAAAATCATGTGCAAAGCGATGTGGAAAAAGCATACATTTGTCTCATTATATTACTTGACTACTCAAATATATATCAATGATAAGCGACGATTTATTGCTGCTGATGAATATGGCCAAAGTACAATCTGTAGTAGCCCGCAAATTCGACTCCCTGAGTGTGCATGGGTTAGGATTTAGCGACCTGGTGATCTTGTACCTGCTCACTGATGCGCCTGAACATAGAATGCGTAGAATAGACCTGGCAGAGAAAATCGGGTTAACGGCATCGGGCGTAACACGCTTGCTGAGCCCATTGGAAAAGATCGGGTTGGTTACAAGAGAAGCCAATGAACGGGATGCCAGGGTTAGCTATGTGGTAATTACCCCCACGGGTGAGCGGGTGTTTGAAGAAGCCCGGGTAACTGCCGAGTATGCGGCTAAGGAAATACTGTCGTTTAAAAAGAACAAATCGCTTAGGGCAGTAAGTGAGCTGCTGCACGAACTCGGCGGCAATATTAAATAGCTATTGGCGAAAAACAATTACGATGGAAAATTCACTTAAACAGCGTCTTAAACAAGAAGCTAAGGAACATAAAAACACGATGGGCGTTCTTGCCGTAAAGAACACAATTAACGGAAGGGTTTATATACAGGGAGCTATAAATCTGGAAGCGCTGGTTAATAAAATCAAGTTCTTGTTAAAACTGGGGCAGTTCTCCAATGTGGAAGTGCAAAAAGACTGGAATGAAAATGGTGAGCAGGCATTTGTATTTGAACACATTGTTGTAACAGAACCTAAGGAAAACAGGTATACCAATTACCGTGAGGAAGTATCGAAAGCAGAAAAGGCAGCAAAAGAGGCATATGGGGCTACCGCTGCATTGTATTGAGAGGTGTGTAAAGACTTTATTGTAAATGAAAAAAGAGACACCATCTGTTAAAGATGAGTGTCTCTTTTTGGGTGACCCCGCAGAGGCTCGAACTCTGGGCCCACAGATTAAGAGTCTGTTGCTCTACCAACTGAGCTACGGAGTCAGCATAATGTTTGAGTAACCTAAAATAAGGTATTTATCGAATAAAAGGAAACGTTATTAACAAAACCCTGTAAACTTCGGGGCGGCGAAATCATTAACTTTGGAATAGGCCTAAATTGTTATATATGGATACAGGAACTGTGCAACCCGATTTAACTGCTAAGGATTTTGCCACCGACCAGGAAGTACGCTGGTGCCCCGGCTGTGGCGACTACTCTATTCTGGCCCAGGTGCAAAAGGTAATGCCTGCATTGGGCATTCCTAAAGAGAATATTGTATTTATCTCTGGCATTGGCTGCTCCAGCCGTTTCCCTTATTACATGAACACATTTGGCATGCACTCCATTCACGGGCGTGCTACGGCCATTGCTTCGGGGTTAAAGGCTTCGCGCCCCGATCTGAGTGTGTGGATCATAACCGGCGATGGCGACTCGCTGAGCATAGGCGGCAACCATTTTATTCACCTGCTGCGCCGCAATTTTGATGTAAACATATTGCTGTTTAACAACCAGATTTATGGGTTAACCAAAGGGCAGTACTCTCCTACGTCAGAAGAGCATAAGGTAACCAAGTCTACGCCATTTGGCAGCATCGATCATCCGTTTAATCCGCTGGCGCTGGCCATGGGGGCAGATGCCTCGTTTATAGCCCGCAGTATGGACCGCGACCCCAAGCACTTGCAAGCCATGCTTTTGCGCAGCTATGGGCACAAAGGCAGCTCTTTTCTCGAAATATACCAGAACTGCAACATTTTTAACGATGGCGCTTTTGAGATTTTTACCGAAAAAGGAACCAAAATGGAAGAATCATTGTTCATGGAGCAGGGGCAGCCTCTGGTTTTTGGTACCAATAAAGATAAAGGCATAAGACTCGATGGCTATAAGCCGGTGTTGGTAAACCTAAGTGAAGGCCAAAGCACCGATGACTTGTGGATACACGATGAAACCGATTTATACAAAGCGCAGATACTGGTGCGCATGTTTGATGATCCGGCAGCGGAGGAGCATTTTCCGCGTCCGTTTGGGGTGTTTTTTGCCAGCGAAAGGGCCTGTTACGAAGAGGTAATGCAAATGCAGATAGACGAAGCTATTGCCTTGCGGGGCGAAGGCGACCTCGATAAACTGCTAAGAGGTAAAGAAACCTGGACGATAGAATAATAATCCGTTATGACCTGAAAGGAACTGCGCGCCTGGCAGGCCTGGTTAGAACCCGTCAACAGGTATTTTCCTTCTCAATTCCGAAATCAGCGATCCGGGATCTGTGATCGCGTTGGGATTAGTGCCCCAGGCTCAGGTTAAAAGCTACTTTAACCAGCAGTACCAGCCCACCGATCAAGATAAACAAGCCGGATAGGCGGTTGAGGTAAATGGTATTGCGCAGGGTAAGTTTCTCCCGTATTTTATGCGCCAGAAACACCTTCAGCACATCGGCAGAGAGGGTAAACAGCAGGCAGGTAAGGTACATAACCATGCGGTGCTCAGTTACATAACCTGTAGAGGCGGCGCCCACCCCCAGCCAAAAGATAATTACACCCGGGTTAAGGGTATTCATCAAAAAGCCGCTGAGCCATATTTTAGCATGGTCTTTAGACGATACGGTAAGCACTTTTTGCGAGCCCCGGCGAATTTTGATCTTTTTAAACAAACCCACTGCCCCCATATATATTAATAATGCAGAACCTATGTACCCGATAAGGGTTTGATGGTTGCGCAGGCTGTCGAGCATGCCAGACGCTACATTTACCAATACTACATACAAAAGGTCGCTGAAAGATACACCCAGCACAAAGGAAAAGCCTGCACGGTAACCCTGGTTAATGCTGTACCGGATAATAGCAAAGATTACCGGTCCCACCGATAATGCCAGAAATACGCCTAATGCCAGTCCTTCAACAACGCCGGGATACATATAAAGTTAATTTGGATAGATTGGTTGAAGATGATAAAAGTACAAGCAAGGTTGTTTGTAACCCTGTTATGATCTACGAGCGGTAAAATAAATAAAAAAAGACGACTTAGCCCATGAGCAAAGTCGTCTTTTACAGATTTTACAACTTGTTAAAGGTGTTTGGAAGCCAGAAATTGTTCCCAATCCTTCTGAGTATCGCCCTTGAGCACACGTGGAAACTTGTTCATGGCGCCTTCTTTCCCTTTTAAACGGAGGTATTCGTAGAAGAAATCGTTGGGCAACACTTCCAGGAACACTTCTTTGAGCGCGCTGGTACGTTCTACCGCATAGTCATCGTTCTGCTCACAAAGGGTTTCGTCAATAATTTTGAGTACTTCCTGCTTGTTTACATTCAAATCGTCGCAGCCAATATACCAGCGGTGGGCAAACAGGTTTTCGTATTTGAAACCAGCTACGGTAAACTCGCGGATGGTAATGCCCAGTTTGCGCTGCACATTATCGATCGCTTTGTTCATGTTGTCTACAGACATGTGCTCGCCGCAGAGGCTCAGGAATTGCTTGGTACGGCCTACTATGGCTATTTCGCCTTCGCGGGCGTTGGTAAACTTGATTACATCGCCAATCAGGTAGCGCCAGGCACCCGAAGCGGTGCTCAGCAGCACGGCATAATCGCGGTCTTCTACCACTTCGTGTATCATGTAGGTGGTAGCGCCGGGTTTCAGATTGCCGTTATCGTCAAAGTTTTCGCTGTTAAAAGGCACAAATTCGTAGAAAACGCCAGCGTTGAGCACCAGTTTGATGCCCGCACCGGGCCGGGCGGTAAAGCCAAACGAACCTTCCGAAGCCATATAGGTTTCGATAAAAGTGATGGGCTTGCCCAGTAATTTCTGGAAATTTTCGCGGTAGGGCTCAAAAGAAACGCCACCGTGGATATATACGGCCAGGTTGGGCCAGATTTCGTGAATGTTCTTAACCTTGTGGTACTTGATGATTTCTTCAAATACGATTTGCACCCAGGCCGGCACACCGCATACGGTGCCCACATCCCACTGGGGAGCCATGCGCACAATCAGTTTGATGCGTTGCTGCCAGTTGGTTTTTTTAGAAATGCTGATACCGGGCTTGTAAAAGAAGTAAGACAGCCAGCGGGGCATGGTTTTGGCGCTGATGCCGCTCATGTCGCCCTCGTAATAGTCGTCTTTTTCGTACAGGCTGGTGGTACCACCCAGCATGAGAATACCTTTTTCGAACGATTTAGGCGGAATATTGAAGTTGGCCATTGAGTACAACTGCTTCATTCCCCACTTTTTAATCGATTTAAGCATGTCCTGGGTTACAGGAATGTGCTTACTGGCCGATTCTGAGGTGCCGGAGCTCAATGCGAAGTATTTAACCTTACCGGGCCAGCTAACGTCAATCTGGCCCTCCTGCAGCCTGTGCCACCAGGCTTCCCACATCTCATTGTAGTTAAAAGTGGGTACCTGTTTTTTGTAGGCATCTACAATATTGGGTTGTTTCAGGATCTGCTCAAAGTTATAATGCCGTCCGAACTGAGTGTACTGGGCTTTGGAAAGCAAACGCAACAATGTGTTTACCTGGTAGGTACGAGGTGTACCTGTCTGGATGGTAAACTGTTTTCTGATGCGCAGCGAACGAGATACTAAATTTCCCAACAATGCCATATCACAAGAGGAGGTTTAAAATTGAATCGCAAAGTTACTAATTGCACCTGTAATCGCTTAACAATACTTTAATGCAATAAATTTATTTGGGCCTCAGTCCTTACGTAGTCAAACCTTTACATGTAATAGGAAGGTGTGCTGACTTAAAAAAAACAGGCTTGCTGCTTGTAATTCCCCAAAAATTATATTTTTGCACTCAATAACCCATTTAAAAACATAAAGCTATGTCAGACATCGCAGCAAGAGTAAAGAAAATCATCATCGACAAATTGGGTGTTGATGAGTCTGAAGTAACCACCGAAGCCAGCTTCACCAACGACCTGGGCGCTGATTCTCTGGATACTGTAGAACTGATCATGGAATTCGAAAAAGAATTCAATATTTCTATCCCTGATGAGCAAGCTGAAACCATTACTACTGTGGGTCAGGCTGTGTCTTACCTGGAAGAACACGTGAAATAATTCTCAGATCGATAACTTCCCCTTTACTTTAAATGGAAATTAAACTCAAACGAGTTGTAGTTACCGGTTTAGGCGCACTAACACCGCTCGGCAATACCGTTACGGATTACTGGAATGGATTGCTGAACGGTGTTTCTGGTGCCGACTTCATCAAATCGTTTGACACTACCAAGTTCAAGACGAAGTTCGCCTGTGAGTTGAAGAACTTCAACCCAGAAGACTACCTCGATAAAAAAGAAGCGCGTAAAATAGACCGCTTCTCTCAGATTGCCATCATTGCTGCCGAAGAAGCTGTAAACAACGCCGGATTTGACATGGAAACCCTTAACAAGGACCGTGTGGGTGTTATTTGGGCCTCCGGTATTGGTGGTATGATGACCTTCATTGACGAAATGAAGAATTATTGCGCCGGAGATGGTACTCCACGCTTTAATCCTTTTTTCATACCCAAGTTGATTCTGGATATCGCTTCCGGTCATATTTCTATGAAATATGGTTTTCGCGGTCCTAACTTTGCTACGGTAAGTGCCTGTGCTTCATCTACTAACGCGCTCATCGATGCGTTTACCTATATCCGTATGGGCAAAGCCGATGTGTTCGTAACCGGTGGTTCGGAGGCAGTAATTAACGAAGCAGGTGTGGGCGGCTTTAACGCTATGAAAGCACTGAGCGAGCGCAACGATGACCCTGCCACTGCATCCCGTCCGTTCGATAAAGACCGCGACGGATTTGTAATGGGAGAAGGTGCCGGAGCGCTGATCCTCGAAGAATACGAACACGCCATTAAAAGAGGCGCTACCATTTACGGAGAGATCGTAGGTGGCGGTATGAGTGCCGATGCGCACCATATTACCGCTCCGCATCCCGAAGGTTTGGGCGCGCTGAATGTAATGAAAGCAGCCCTTGAGGATGCCGGAATGAAACCAGAAGACATTGACTACGTTAATGTACACGGTACTTCCACTCCGCTGGGCGATATTGCAGAAGTAACGGCTATTCAACGTGTATTTGGAGACCATGCGTTCAACATGAACATCAGCTCTACCAAATCCATGACCGGTCACCTGCTGGGTGCTGCCGGTGCTATTGAAGCCATTGCTGCACTGCTGTCTGTAAAAAATGATATTGTACCACCTACAATCAATCACTTTACAGACGATCCGGCCTTTGATCCGCGCCTCAATTTTACCTTCCTTAAGCCACAGAAACGTGTGGTAAGGGCTGCGTTAAGCAACACGTTTGGTTTTGGCGGGCACAATGCGTCGGTTATCTTTAAAAAATTTGAACCTTAATCCTGATTGAAATTCGGCGGCTCATTTTTTGAACGTTTCTTTCCGAAGGATAAACAGCTTAAAAAGTCATTGGAGAATTTGCTGGGGTATAGCCCCGGCAATCTCTCTATTTATAAGCTGGCTTTAAGCCATCGCTCTCAGAGTAGAAACGCTGAGGAGAACAACGAACGTCTGGAATTTCTGGGAGATGCCATTCTGGGTGCCATCATCGGTGAGCACCTGTTCAAGAAATATCCCTACAAAGATGAGGGCTACCTCACCGAAATGCGGTCTAAGATCGTAAACCGGCAGCAGCTCAATGAAGTGGCCCTTAAAATAGGCCTCAAAAAGCTGATGTTTTATAACCGTAACGAAGGCCTTATCAGCAATACCATTTTTGGTAATGCCTTTGAAGCGCTTATCGGCGCTGTATACCTCGACAAAGGTTACGATAAAACCCGCCGTTTTGTACTTAAACGTATATTACTGCCCTATATCGATATTGATGAGTTGGAAACAACAGAAACCAACTTTAAAAACAAACTCTACTCCTGGGCCAACAAGAATAACCGCATCCTGGATTTCGAAACCATTGACGAAACCAAGGAGGGCGCCCGTAAACTGTTTACGATAGCTATTGTGGTAGATGGTGAGCGCATCTCTACCGGCAAAGCCTTCAATAAAAAAGACGCGGGCCAGATCGCGGCCAAGGCTGCCATTGAGATATTAGGGATTGAATAACATTACGATCGGAAAAATCTCATCCGGCTTCACTTTTTCCCCTGTAAAACCATTATTTTTATCGGGCTGGGAAGTCTTCTATTTACTTATTGCAGCAATTGTGTATGGAATTAACTTTTTTTGACGGTCTGCTTACGCAGGCCCTGCAAAGACCTGTTGTTCTGAAAAGAATGACACCGCTTAACGAAGGTCTTGTTTCGGGTGCTTTCCATGTGGGGAACAAAGAAGAAAATTTTCTGGTAAAATTGAGCCAGGCTTCATTTGCCGAAGATATGTTCATCAAAGAACAAAAAGGATTGAACGCGCTTAAAGCTGTATTTGGGCAGGTGCCCGAAGTACATGCCATTGGTGCGTACGAATCTTACCACTTTATGGTAATGGAGTTTGTGGAGCGTCACCTGCCTTCCGGCGAAATGTGGGAAGACATGGGTAAACGTTTGGCACAACTGCACCGCACCACCAACGACCGTTTTGGCTGGGAAGAGGATAACTATATTGGCACCCTGCCGCAAAAGAACAACTGGCACGAGAACTGGGTGCAGTTCTTTATGCACGAGCGCATAGATCCGATGCTGCGCAAAGCCATTGATAACGGCTGGACCGACCACACGGTGGTAAAGGGCTTTGAACGCCTTTTTGGCCGGTTGGACAGTATGTTTGCCAATGACCCGCCTTCGCTGTTGCACGGCGATTTCTGGAGCGGCAATTACCATATTGGCCCTGGTGGTAAAGGTTGGATCTACGACCCTGCGGTATACTATGGCAACCGCGAAATGGACATTGCGATGAGTATGCTCTTTGGCGGATTTGATAAAAAACTGTACGAAGTATACCACCACTACTACCCGCTGCACTCCGGCTGGAAGGAGCGTGTAGATATTTGCAATCTCTACCCCTTGCTGGTGCATGTAAACCTGTTTGGCGGTCACTACACCATGAAGGTGAAAGAGATTGTAGAACGGTTTATTTAACCGCCTGCGGGCACAGAAATACTTTATAATAGCCAAAAGGGCTGCTTCATTACGAAGCAGCCCTTTTGGTTTATGTCTTTGGGGATATAGTACTTAGTGTGCTATCCAGCTGGCAGGGTTGAGTTTGGAAGAGCCCTTGCCCGATGATTTCCAGATCTGGAAGTTGATTACCGGCTCGCCATCATCGTTTACACCCACAGTACCGATAGACTGCTTGGTGCTCACTTTGGCGCCACGGCTGGTGGTTACACGGGCCAGGTTGGTATATACCGAGTAGTAAGAACCATGGCTGATGATTACCGTTTGCCCCTCGGAGCCGGGGGTAGCCATAATGGAACTTACCTCACCATCATACACAGCGCGCACTACCGAGCCCGAATTGGCGCGGATGTCGATACCATAGTTGTCAATAGTAATGTTTTCGAACACGGGGTGCTTTTGCGTACCAAAAGAGCCTACTATGGTACCTCTTTCTACCGGCCAGGGCAGGCGGCCGCGGTTGGCTTCAAAATTGCTCGACAGCTCTGCCGCTTCTGGCGTAAGGTCGAGGTTATAGGTTTTAGGCGCCGTTGGCTTTGCTGGTGTAGTAGTGGTGGTAGCCGTACCCGGCTTGGTGGTGGTTGAGGTAGTAGTGGTTGGTTTGGTAGCCGTAAGGTTAGAAGGTTTGGTATTGGCCAATCCCTCGCGCTGGCGGCGTTGCTCATCTTCCCTGCGTTTGCGCTCTTCCTCGGCCTTTTTACGGGCCAGCTCTATCTCCCGTTGGATAATGCGCGAAATGGCCTTATCGAGGTTGGCAGAGGCCTTTTTCTTCTGATTAATATCGGCCAGCAGATCTTTTTCCTGCCCACGTATCTCGGTGTATACCTTATCCTTTTCTTTCTTCTCTACTTCCAACTCCTGCTTCTGCTGGTTTTGGGTAGAAAGCATCATGTCTTTCTCGCTTTTCTCTTTGTTGAGCACACCTATTTTCTGGTTCAGCTCTACCTGGGTACCCAAAATGCGCTGTGCCTGGTTTTTACGAAACTCGCGGTATTGCTTCATGTAAGTGTACCGGCGCAGGGCATCGTTAAAGTTTTTGGCTTCGAACAGGAACATGAGCATATCGTAAGACGTTCTGTTCTTGTAAGCGTAACGCACCATTTCGGCATATTGCCTGCGCAGTACCACCAGGTTATCCTGCAGGTTACGTACTTCGCCTGAGGCGGTTTGAATGTTGCGGTCGAGGAGGCTGATCTCCTGGTTAATATTGTTGATGAGCTTTTGGCGGGCTTCCAGTTTGGAGCGCAGACCATTCAGCTGAGACAGCGATGCTTTTTTATTCTGTTGGGTTTCTTTCAGCAAAGCCTGGGTGCTCCTGATTTCCTCCATTAATTGTTGGCGCCGTTTTTCGAGATCCTGCCGTGAGGTAGGTTGCTGCGAAAACGCCAGTGAAGCAATCAGAATACCCAATATGGAAACAAATAGAAACTTTACCTTCAAAACCCTCGTGATTTAATAAGAAACAAATATAACCTTAGCGTCCTTTTTATTCTAATCAAAATCCCATCTTACCGGCGACTGAAATTATTGGGGATACTGAAAGGCATGTCTACAGTGCCATTAAATTCTTTTTTAACGTACTCCATTTTGAGCTGGATGGTTTTGGTGCCATCGAAAATCTCGTAATTGCGGTTGTTGGCAAATGGTATGCCGGCATCTGACTGGTAATTGGCCAGGCTTATCATGGCATTCATCCCGTTTTTGGGATTAAAGAGCGAGGTGCCGGTAAGCATAGAGTCGGAGAGGTTAAAGGTAACGCCTTGCTGGTATTCTTCCTTAACCGACATAATGGTAAGCGCGTTGTTCTCTGTTTTGGCAGATACTACTTTACCATCCTTAATCAGCACATTGCCAATAAGCAGGTTTTGAAGGGTATGAAAGTCTACGTCCAGGCCTACCATGCTCTGAATGTAGGAATAAGGCTTTATGTAAGCTACTTTATTCAGCTTATCGACCAGCTTGAGCGAATCGGGGGTGATATAAACCCTGGCAGGCTCAATAAGGCCACCTACCGCAGAGATAGAAACCCAAATGGCTTCATCGTTTTTAATGCGGATGTTGGCTACAAAATCGAGGTTCTGCGATGGGTCGGAATAGCTCATTTTGGTCTTGCCCGAAAACGTATTGAATACGATTTCGCGGTTCATATATGGCATATACTGGCTGTAATCTACAGTAGTGCCTTTATCGGTATCGGTTTTAACCACAGCAGTATCTACAGCAGGAGCAACCACCTGGGCGGTTTCCTGTTTTTTGCTTTTAGCAGCTTTTTTAGAGGTCTTGCAGGCGCTGCCGGCCAGGGCCGCCAGTACCATTACGGTTACGATAGATTTATTCATAAAGCTTCTTCTCGGCAATTTTTTTGTCAATAAACGGGGAGTCTACATTTTTCTGTTTGGCCTTTTTCCAATAGTCCAGGGCTTTATCCGGCTCATTGAGCTTGTACATGATATCGCCCAGGTGCTCCAGCAGGGTGGCGTCGTCATCGCCGGCTGCCTGAATGGCTTTTTCAATGTATTCTTTGGCCTCGGTATACTTGGCCTGTTTGTACAATATCCAGCCGTAGGTATCGAGAAACGACTTCTCGTCGGGTCTTAATTCCAGCGATTTCTTAGACATTTTCTGGGCCTTGTCCAGGTCCTTATTGCGCAGGGAAAGATAGTATGCAAAGTTGTTGAGGGTACTGGCATTATCGGGGATAAGGGCCAGCGATTTTTCAAACGCACTGTCGGAAGCTGCGTAGTTTTTGGCATTGTGGTATGTCTCGGCCAGCATGGCATACATATCGGCATTCAGTTCCTTATTGTCGCCATCGAGTTGCAAGCCTTTGGTAAGGGCTTTTTGGGCGGCAGCATAGTTCTTTTTCTGATTGTAGGCCGAGCCGTTGAAGTAATAACTAACCGCCTGGTTGGGGTAGTAAACCATAGCCCGCTCTGTAATGGCGATAAGCGAATCGTTGTTCATCTCCTGTGCGTAGATAAACATGATTTGCTGCCAGGTGCCAAACTTGGTATTGTCGTTGTTTAACGTGCGGTAATATAAAGGCAGCGCTTCTTTAGGCTGGTTGTTCATATACAGCACATCGGCATACAGCGCGGCGCTTTTAAAGCTGGCAGTATCGCTCTGGTAAAATTCTTTGGCCAGGTTGAGTGCCGACTGGCGGGCGGTGCTATCGCGGCCCGACTCCTGCAATACCGGAACGATCATGGCTATTTTGGTATCCTCGTCGATCTCCTTGCTGCGCACCAGTTTTTCCATGGTAGCACGGTACTGCGTTTCGTCTTTCTTGCGCTTATAGTATTGCGCCATAATAAGCATAGCCTGCGGGTTATCGCCGGGCATTTTCTTAATAAGGCTGTAAGTACTATCGGCTTTGGTGGCCATATTGTTGGCCTCATACATCTCGGCCAGCATGCCCAGGTATTTTACATCGCCGGGGTTTTGGTCTATCAGTTTCTGTATTTCCTTAGCCGCAAGGTCTACTTTGCCCATTTTAAGGTAAATAGCCTGTTTTTGAAATACCAGTTCGTCTTGTACGCCGGTTATTTTTTCGAGCTCATTAATGGTTTGCAGTGCGCCATTGGTATCATTGCCCCGCATTTGCACAATGGCCCGTTTGTACATGTAGTCTTCTTCCTGCGGAAACTGTTTTACCAGCTTGCCATACACATCAGCAGCTTTCAGGTACTGGCTGTTTACGGTAAGCGCATCGGCATACATCTCGCTGAACCATTTGTTGCCTGGTTCCAGCTGGGCAGCCCGCTCGGCATAAGGCAAAGCCTGCGAATAACTGTTCTGCTCCAGCAAAATGCGACCTATATTGTATTGTACCGTAGCGTTGGAAGGGTTGATTTTCAGGTACTCCTGGTACAGCCGCAGTGCTTTGGTATCATCGTCGAGAATACGGGCTTTCTCCGCATCCATAAACAGGTTATCCAGCTTGGTACGATCTGCATCGGTGAGGGTTACAGGCTTGCTTACAGCCTGAGTGCCTGCAGTAGTCCGTTTACCGGTACTGCAGGCACTCAATGAAAATACAGCCGCAAGGCTTAATGGTATAATGTAGTATGATTTAAAAGCATTACTCATAAGAAGTGGTATAATCTCCCATGCTCAGCGAGTTAGGCCTCTTTTCCATAGATACCTGATTGCCAATCATGGAATTATCCAAATGTACACCATTTAGATGTGTGTATGATTGCACGATACTGTTTTTTATGATACTGTTGTGAATTTTGGTTCCCTTCTCTAAAGACACGTACGGACCCACTACAGAATTCACGATTTCTACGCCTTCGCCAATGAAGCAGGGTGGTATAATTACGCTGTTCAGGCTCTTGGCGCTTTCGTGTACCAGCTGCTCTTTATGCTGCTTAATGCTCAGGATACGCTGGTTGGTATACACGGTAGCGTCTTTATTACCACAATCGAGCCATTCTTCTACCTCGCCGGTATAAAAACGGATGGTTTTAAGGCGCATGGTTTCCATGGCATTGGTGAGCTGGTATTCTCCCTTCTCTTTCAGATCATTGTCTACCAGGTATTGCAGCTCGCTGCGCAGGTTTTCGCCATCTTTAAAATAATATACACCAATAATGGCCAGGTCGGATACAAAAGTGTCGGGTTTTTCTACAAAAGCCGTTACCTCTCCCGCATCGTTGAGGGTAACCACACCGAATTTAGAAGGGTCTTCGATTTTCTGACACCATATAATGGCATCTTTTTCTTTATCAAAATCGAAAGTGGCCTTAAACAGGGTATCGGCAAAAGCGATAAATACATTGCCTTGCAGCAGTTCTTTGGCGCAAAGGATGGCATGGGCGGTACCCAGTGGCTCATCCTGGTAGCAGATATGCCCTTTGGCACCCAGGCGGGCAGCCACCTCGAGCAGGTGTTTTTCTGCTTCGGCACCAAAACGGCCTACTACAAAAGCTATATTGTCGATCTTTTCTTTGCAGGTTTCTGCGATATCTTCTACCAGTCTTTGCACGATAGGTTTGCCCGCTAACGGCAGCAAAGGTTTAGGCGTGGTAAGTGTGTGTGGGCGCATACGCTTGCCCGCACCAGCCATAGGAATGATGATATTCATGTTCTTCAGTCAGGGGTTACAGGTTTAATTTAAAATTTGGACTTACGATCCGGTATGGCCGAATCCACCTTCTCCGCGAACGGTTTCGGACAGCGCCTCCACATGTTCCCAGGTTACTCTTTCATAACGGGCTACTACCATCTGCGCTATTCTTTCGCCATCGGTAATGGTTTGGGCTTCGTTAGACAGGTTTACCATAATGATTTTAATCTCGCCACGGTAATCGCAGTCGATAGTGCCGGGTGTATTGAGCAGGGTGAGTCCTCTTTTAATGGCAAGGCCGCTTCTGGGGCGGATTTGTGCTTCATAACCCATGGGCAGTTCTATGAACAGGCCGGTAGGGATAAGTGCACGTTCGAGGGGTTGCAGGGTAACAGGGCCAACGAGGTTGGCTTTAAGGTCCATGCCGGCGGCACCAATGGTTTCGTATGCCGGAAGGCTGTGATTGGACTGGTTTATAATCTTTACTTGTATCATAACATTTGCTGAGCCGTGCAAATGTAATTATTTCATCTATAAACCTGTATAAAACAACAAAGCCCCTTAAAGAGGGCTTTGTTGCGAACCATACCACAATGAAAAGACTGCAAAGTGAGTAACATTGTAACCTGTTGCTCTGCAGTTTCTTTTTGCTTGTTGATGTAAAGATGGGGTGCTTTGGGCCGTAAACCCGTTGCAATTAGAATTGTGTTGTTTTGGTTGAGTATTTGACGGTTTTGGAAGAGAAATGGTGATGAGAAGTGAAACGTGAATGGCCAATGGTGAATAGTGAATGGTGAATAGTGAATGGTGAAAAGCGAATAACCCTTAGCTTCGGTTACTGAGCTTGTCGAAGTATCGAAGCTAAGGGAGCCAGAGGAGTCAAAGGTGAGAAGTGAAACGCGAGAAGTGAGAGGTGAATGGCGAAACGCTAATCCATTAATCTTTGATCCGTCAATTCTGAATCCGCAATGCACCAATCCGCCAATCCGTAATCCGCTTACGAACCTATATAAAACAACAAAGGCCCCTATAAAGGGCCTTGTTGCGAACCATACCACAATGAAAAGACTGCAAAGTGAGTAGCAATGTAACCTGTTGCTCTGCAGTTTCTTTTTGCTTGTTGATATAAAGGTCGTATGGTACCGGGCTATTTTCTTGCGCAATTAGAATTGCGCAGGTTTTAGTTAGAATTGTGCAGGTTTTAACTAGGATTCTGCAAATCGGGAAAGAATCGGGTAATGCTTTATTTTTCCAATAAAACATTTGCGTAAGCGGCTACACCTTCTTCCCTGCCTACAAAACCCATGGTTTCGTTGGTGGTGGCTTTGATGGATACTGCATCCATATCCAACCCGAGTATACCGGCTATAACCTCGCGCATGGCAGGTATATATGGTTTAATCTTGGGTCTTTCGAGTACCAGCGAGGCATCGATATTGGCTATGCTGTAACCTTTTTCGCGAATGAGCTCATTGCACCTGCGCAGCAGTATTTTGCTGTCGATGTCTTTGTAAGCAGCATCGGTATCCGGGAAGTGATACCCGATATCTCCGAGGCAGGCAGCGCCCAACAGGGCATCACATATAGCGTGAAGGAGCACGTCGGCATCAGAATGCCCCAGTGCTCCTTTATAATGCGGTACTTCCACACCACCTATCCAAAATGTTCTGCCTTCTACTAATTGATGGAAATCGATTCCAAATCCAATTCTAAAGGGCATTATGAATCTTTTTTAAGGTCGTCGAAGTCAAATGTTAATGAGAAACGGAAAGTATTGCTCAATGGGTTGCGGGTAATGCCCGAACCGGAAGGTACCAGGTAAGATACGTTGAGGCCAAATACATTGTAACGTACACCTGCACCTAATGTAAAGTACTGGCGGTTACCTTTGGTTTTGTTTTCGTAGTAATAACCTGCACGCACGGCAAACTGATCCTGGTACCAGTATTCAGCACCTAAAGAGAACATCAGTTCACGCATTTCTTCGCTGAAACCACCCGGAGCATCGGTAAATGAACCGAATACGCCAGATACCATAGATTTGTCGGTAGGCATATACGGGTGACCGTTAGAATCCAGTTGTGGCGATGGTACCAGCAGCTTGTTGATGTCTGCGGCAAACGTCATTTTATTATACTCATCAATACCTACAGTGTAAGCAGCTCCCAGGCCCAGGTTGGCAGGCAGGAAGTCTTTGGTGGTACCGTTATAGGAAATTCTTGAACCCAGGTTGGTAAAAGTAAGACCTGCGCTAAAGTTGTTGGCAATGCCTTCTTCTTTTTCGAAGTCTTTGCTATAGAAGAAACCCAGATCGGCAGCAACGGCATTACCAGGTTTAGAAGCCTGTACAGCACTGTTATTGCTCAGATCTGCCCCTGTAGTAAGGTTAGAGTTGATGTAACGCATAGCGATACCGGCAGAGAATACATTGCTCAGTTTGCGGCTGTACCCTACGTCGAAAGCGAGCTCGCGCGGACGACCGGTACCAATGCTACCACCGTTGATATCGGTGTAGTTGATCTCACCCAGGGAGAAGTAGCGGAATGACGCACTAACAGCCTGATTGCCATCCTGTCCGAATTTTTTATAACCAGAGATGTAACCCATAAAAATATCCGGCACCAGGTCTTTCAACCATGGGGTATAGGTTACAGAAAAGCCCATATCTTTTTTGGCCATAGCCAGTTTACCCACATTCCAGTATTGTGCATTCGCATCTGGCGACAGCGCGATACCTACATCACCCATGGCGCCACTGCGGGCATCTGGTGAAATTCTTAGAAAAGGAACTGCGGTTGATATGGTTCTAACATCATCTCCGGAGGTAGATTGCCCATTGGAGCTGGTTTGTGCAAATGCGCCCTGAGCTGTAGCCGTCAAAAGCAGACCGGCTGCCCATGCAGATAACTTTACGTTTTTCATTATGTTCATGCACTTCTTGGTTTTCGAAAAATAAGTTCAAATATAACGCTTAACCTCAGAAATTATTGGATGGCTACAATAATACTAATTTCTGGTATTGGGAGGCTGCCTGTCCGCTGGCGCTTTTAACAGTAATTTTATACATGTACACGCCTCTGCCCAGCTTATCGCCGTAATCGTCCAGTCCATCCCATTCAATATCGTCTACTCTTGTGCCTGGTGTATTGATAATCCTTTTAATAGACTTTACAATTTTTCCAGATACGGTAAATACCTGTAGGGTCATATAGAGGTTCTGATTGGGGAAATTATGCTCAAACATAAAAGAGGTGCGCGTGGTAAAGGGGTTGGGATAATTGTACACATGGGTAAGTGCCATTTTATCCTGGTTTACCACAATAAAGTCTATCGTGGTTTCCGACGCATTATTATAGGTATCCCAGGCGCGAATCTTCATGGTATGGTTGCCCGCTGCCAGATCCTGCAACGGAAAGCGTACCGCACCCGAGGTATAATCGTCCAGGGCGCCCTCGTAAAAGTCGTTGAGCACATAGGTTTGCGAGGCATTGTTGTCTAAAATGGCTACCAGATCGTGCCCCACCGCGTTACCAGCGGTATTGATACCGTTTTCGTCTTTGAGTTTAAGCAGCAGCAAGGGGTTAGGATTGGTGCTACCGCCGTTTACAAACTTTTCATTGTTGAGCCAGGCATTGATTTGCGGACCGGCGTTATCGGCAGGCACATTATCGGCAGTGCCGCCCACTTTTACGCTGTCGTTTACGCCTGCGCCATCTACACTGTTGTTTTGCACATACATGCTCAGGCGGCCATTGCCCAGGTTATAGGTAATGTCTTTGGGAATGATGCAGGTAAAAGAAAACTTACCATTGGTAACGGTAGCCTTACCTCTGTATATGATACTGTTTTGAATATCAAAGCTTTTGGGGCCAAATCCGGGATAGTTTACCAGGGTAGATACTGAGCGTTTTTTGTCGTAAATGGCGGGGTATACTACACCACTATAATTGGTTACCGGGTTGTTGTTTTCGTCTACCACGGTGCCACTCAACTCATATTTGCCCAATGCTTTTAAGGTATCGGGGTTGAGGGCAATGTTTTTTCCGTTGATGGAATCGAGGCGCACCCGCAGTTTGGGGAACGATAATTTGAGCACCGGATCGCCCAGCAGGGCAAATTTGCGGTAGTTGGCCGCTGTAGATTCTGCAATGGGGTTAATGTACTTTATGTTTTTAGATAACATGTAAGCATCGCCCAATGTGGGGTATATAGCGCCACTGATGGGTGAGAATGCTTTTTGGAAATAGTTTTTGTTCATTTCCAGGTTGGCATCCTGAAACACCAGCTGGGTGGTGGTCATAAGGGCAATGGCACCTCCTTTGGCACGGGTAAGCAACATTTCGCCCGCCGAAGTAAGGTTGGGGTTGTCGAAGCGGCTAAACTCGCAGGTGGCGGTTACCAGCAGGGGCAACTTGTTGGGGTTGTTCCAGCTTTTAATATCGGCCAGGGTAAGGATGCGCTCTGCAGCCCAGCCCAATTCGCCGCCATGCCCAATGTAGTTCATCACAAACGTACCATTAAAGATCTGGTTGTTGATGGTTTGGTTAATCTCTGGCTGGCGTGCACCTGCCGGCGTAGACTCTATGGTATAGGCATCGCCGTATATCTTATTTACGTTAAACTGGGGCGCTTTGGTTTTAGCCACGGCTATTACAGCTTCATCATCGTCCATAAACCAAAGGCCGCTGCCAAAAGTGCGGTCTACATCATCGGCCACATAGGTCATATTGGTTCTCCAGGGGCCAAATGCCGCAGGACTTTCATAATTGATGATCTTGTCTATCACATCATTGGCCTCGGTGCTGCTGTTTACCGGCAACCGGCCCACCCCTACATCTAAAGCATTGGCAATGCCATAATTGTTCAGGTCTTCGTTATCGTCCAGGAAACCGAAAAAGTCGTCGGTACAATAGCCCTGGGTTTTGATAATAGACTCCGGCGTTTGGTAAGTAGGTACAAAGTTGTTGTTGTTGGGTACACGGCTCAGGTAATCGTAAGAAGCATCGCCCATCAGCAGCAGGAATTTAGGAGCCGATGCGCTGTCGGGAGCCCGGTCGTACAGCATTTTAAGAAAATCGCGGATGGCAGAAATATCCTGCGAGCCGGAAGAAAATTCGTTATAGATCTGCGTAGTGGTAGCCACCGCGGGAACAAGCCCGTTTTGGGTATTGTGGTAATTGGCAAGGCGCTGGGCCTCTGCCAGAAAAGCCGGGTGGGTTACCACCACAAAATCTACTTTGCCCGTAGCGTGCAGGTTTTGTGTATTTACACGGCCCACAAATTCGGGTGCAATAAATTCATTGCCGTTAAAGGCCACAAACTCATGCAGGCGCATGCCTTCCTGTATAAAAGAGCCGTTGCTCAGCTGCATTTCCTGCGGGTTAAGCGGGTTGGTAATATCCCATACGGTGAGTCCGGAGGGGGCATTGGCTATATTATATTGCACCAGGTTGTTGCCTACAGCGTTCCAGTCGCGGAAGATCATTGTATTAACACCGCTCATGGTAAGTTGCCGGCGGGTTTGGAGCTCCAGCCTGTCGAGATAGCCCAATGCTACCGAGCTGCCCGGCGACATGTTAAGGGTTACGGTTACCTGGTTGCCAGATGCCTGGAAATTGGACGTAGTTACTTTGGCCGCGATAACGGGGTCGTAATAGTTGCCACCCACAGGGCCGTATGTCTCGTTCGAAACGTTTTGTCCGTTTACGAATACCGACATGCCCGATGTACCGCTGGGCGATATTACCCCAAAGCGGGTAGCCAGGCGGGCTGTGGCAGCACCATCGAGGTTGGGCACATTAAAGCCAAAGGTGCGGCTCAGCGACTTGCCGGGGTTGTTGCTCAGCTCCTCGCCCCACCAGTCTTTACCAAAACGCGCCAGGTTTAGAGAGTCCAGTTCATGGTATTGAAAATCGTCGAAAGTGTTAACGGTAGCCGTAGGCGATCCACTTACCGAAGTAGTGGTAATGCGCTTACCGGAACCCTGGTCAAAGCTCAGGAAATAATAACTCTGGGTATCGTACAGGTTTTTGCGGGCTTTAAAAGCTTTACTGGTACTGTCTTTAGACTTGCCATCGGGTCCGGTGGCATAGAACAGAAAATAATCGCCATCGTCGAAGCGGCCATTGCTGTTGAAGTCAAAAACTTTAATCGGGTTCTCTACCAGGTCGTCATTAGGAATGATGAGGTTGCTTTCGAACAGCATTTGCCCACCATTGCCCAGCAGCCTTATATTGTTCATGTCAATGGCGGCAGGATCTACACCCAGCTGCGCCATAAAACCACGGTCGGCTTTATAAACACCATTGGCACGCACCGCTATTTTAAACCAGTTGCCGGCAGAGAGGGCCGAATTGGCTTTGTACGATCTGGCGCCCGAGGTTTTCATCGCAACCGGGGTTTCCCTTACAATGGTTTCATATTGTTTCAGGCGAATGTATTGTCCGTTGCTGCGAATGAGGCGCGGAATGCCTGCAACCGCAACCGGTTTCTTTCTTTCGATCGCCCAGGAAACTACAGGATCAAAGCTGGCAGGGAGTTTGAGGGTATCCCAACCTTTTTGTGGCTGTACGGTTTCGGTAACTATATTTTGTAAGGTTACTTCCGGTGTATTGGGGTACCGGAGTCCTATTTTTTCAAAATAGAACAGGCTGCTCTGATCGCGGGGATCGGGGCGGTCTTCAGGTGCAGGGGTATTAAAAGCCGCAGGCACAAGCGCGTCGGTACGGATGGCTTGCGGACGTGCCACGTCCGATACATTCGTTGCATTACGCAACTGAGCCTGGGTGGTTGCACATACTGCCAGGCTTGCAGAAAAAATAAAAACACCTGAGAACGGTCTTATCTTCATACGTGGTCTACTAATAATTACAAATTTAATGCTTTATCTCGCGAGTGACTACATGCACCATTTATAAACGAAAGCGCTATATAAATATTTTAGAAATAAAGTCGTGTATTTTTTGCGGTCGCTTATTGACTTTTTAAAATAATTACTATAACATTGTGAAGTTAATGTGTATACAAGCCTTTCAGGCCTATTGACGGCTGAAAGAAAACGCTTGAATATTTGTATAATTTTCAGTTATATTTGCGAATACCCTAAACTGTTCATTTGTTATTATGAGAAACAGATTACACGGTCTTTCTTTAGTGATGCTGGGCGCTGTAAGCGTGTTCATGGCATCATGTGGCGGAGGTGATCCGAAATACAACTCTAAGGTTTCCTCCAAGACTGGTTGGAATTATAATGATCCTAAGTTGGGAGGTTTCGACGTGAACCCGAATTTTAAAGGCATGAAACCAGGCCCTGGTCTGGTGTTTGTAGAAGGTGGCCGTTTTACAATGGGGCAGACTACAGATAATCCAATGATGGAGTACAATAATATTCCGCGTACTGTGAGTGTTTCTTCTTTCTATATGGACGAGACTGAGGTAGCTAACGTACACTATCGCGAGTATATTTATTGGCTTCAGCGTTCTTACGGTTCGGATTTTCCGGATGTAATATTGAAAGCTTTGCCTGATACGATGGTTTGGCGTTCTTCCATGTCTTATAATGAGCCAATGGTGGAATACTACTTCACCCACGCTTCATACAACAACTATCCGGTTGTGGGTGTGAACTGGAACCAGGCAAATGAATATTGCAAATGGAGAACAGACCGCGTGAATGAAATGAACCTGATCAAAGGTGGTTACCTTAAAAAGAACCCCAACCAGGTGAATGAAGACGTGTTCGATACCCGTACCTATGCGTATGGCCAATACGAAGGCTCTCCGAAGAAAAAGAAAAGAGATTTTGACCCCTCCAGCGGTGGAAGCCGTAACATAGGTTATGCTGATGGTACCCTGATGCCTAACTACCGTCTCCCAACAGAAGCTGAGTGGGAATACGCTGCACTGGCACTGGTAGGCCGTAACCCTGAGCGTGCGTCTAAACGCCGCCGTGGTGAGGAAGTTGTAACCGATCGCCAGGTTTATCCCTGGGGTGACAGCAGAACTACCCGTTATGAAATGCGTAACGCATATCAGGGTGAGTTCCTGGCCAACTTCAAACGTGGTAATGGTGATGCGATGGGCGTAGCCGGTGGTCTGAACGACAATGCCGATATCCCTGCTCCGATTTACTCTTATGCACCAAACGCTTTCGGTCTGTATAACATGGCCGGTAACGTAAGTGAGTGGACACTGGATGTTTACCGTCCGTTAAGCTCTATGGATGTAGATGATTTCCGCCCTTACCGTGGTAACGAATACGATACATACAAGCGCCTGGAAGATGGTTCTCTGGATGAGAAAGACAGCTTAGGCCGCCTTGTAAAACGTGATCTGGATACTATGGACTTTGACGTAGAGAAAAGACCCAACATGCTGAATAGCCAATTCAAAAACTATAAGGATGGAGATTCTACTTCTCAATACGTTTACGACTACGGAAGAAACACCCTTATCAACGATAAGAGCCGTGTAATCAAAGGTGGCTCATGGGCCGACCGTGCTTACTGGCTGTCTCCAAGCACCCGCCGTTACTGGAATCAGGATGCTGGTAGTGCAACCATCGGTTTCCGTTGTATTATGGACCGTTTAGGTAGTCCGGATGGTGGCCGCACCAGTGGTGGCAACTCTTTCGGTAAAGGCAAATAATAACTGAAAACATACATGTAAAGGCTCCGGATAACTCCGGAGCTTTTATATTTTTGCAATATTCCATCTGTTGTTTTATGCATACGGCAATTACAGACTTATACAAAGTGTACCTGGCGCACCCTTCGGTACAGACCGATACCCGGAAACTGAAAAGCGGCGATTTATTTTTTGCTTTAAAGGGACCCAATTTTGATGCCAACCAGTTTGCAGCCACTGCGCTGGAGCTGGGCGCTGCTTATGTGGTGGTAGACGATGCGGCTGTGGTGAAGGACGAACGCTACCTGCTGGTAGCCGATGCGCTTACTGCATTGCAGCAATTGGCC
Source organism: Chitinophagaceae bacterium (assembly GCA_031546985.1). Classification (GTDB taxonomy): domain Bacteria; phylum Bacteroidota; class Bacteroidia; order Chitinophagales; family Chitinophagaceae; genus JAVBJN01. The sequence goes on along the minus strand of JAVBJN010000057.1, from coordinate 52,406 downwards.
GCCCACCACCGCAACCAACTGGCCATTCCGTTTATTGCCATTACAGGCTCTAACGGTAAAACCACCACCAAAGAGCTGGTGCATGCGGTATTATCCGCCGCTTTTCGCACTGTGGCTACCGAGGGCAATCTCAATAACCATATCGGGGTGCCGTTAACTATTTTGTCTGTTCCCAACGATGCGGAGATGGCCATTATTGAAATGGGCGCCAATCACCTGCACGAAATTGCTTCTTATTGCGAAATTGCCCGGCCGGATTTTGGCATTATTACCAATTGTGGTAAAGCCCACCTCGAAGGGTTTGGAAGTATTGAAGGTGTAAGAAAGGCCAAAGGTGAGTTGTATGATTTTTTACGGGCGCATGAGGGTACGGTTTTTCGCAATGCCGGCCTCGATTATCTGAAAGATATGGCCAAAGGCATAGATAAACAGGTTACTTATGGCGAGGCCAATGCCGATTATATGGGCAAACCATTGTATGCAGATGGTATGCTGGGCATAGCCATGCTCAACAGTGGCTCCGAAACCGAGATACAAACCCGCCTGGTTGGGGTGTATAATTTTCCTAATGTAATGGTAGCTGTGGCGGTAGGCCGCTATTTTAAACTGGGCATAAACCAGATCAAAGCCGCTATAGAAGCTTACGAACCCGGCAACAGTCGCTCACAACTGGTAAACTGGCAGGGTAATAAGGTTATTCTCGATGCTTACAATGCCAACCCCAGCAGTATGAAGGTAGCAGTAGACAATATGCTTGCTGCCAATGCCACCACAAAAGTGCTGTTATTGGGCGCCATGAAAGAACTGGGCGATGAAAGTGTAGAAGAACATCAGCAGCTGGTAAACCAGATTGCCAATGCCGGTTTTACACATGTAGTGCTGGTGGGCGGCGATTTTGCCGCAGTAGATCATAAGGGTTATCCTTATTTTGATGATTATGCCGGAGCTAAAACATGGCTTGCGCAGCAGGCATTTAGAGATGCATTGATACTGGTAAAGGGATCAAGAGCTATGACTATGGAAAAAATTATAGCCTAAGCGCTATCGAATATAATGGTGAGCATGAAGCCCCGGTACCATCGCCGGGGCTTTTTCTTTTCCGGAAAAGACGTTTAGGAGCGAAAAAAGAGCGTTTAGGGTTGATAAATAACCAATAAGATTCGGACTTTTGCGACGAAAATTTAAACCAATCCTATGTATAAAAAGCTGATCGTTTTATGGAGCATGGTGCTGCTGTGCGCCCAGTACGGCAAGGCCGATAGCAGAAATTTTACGGTGTCGCTTAGCATGAGCGAGAGCTATGCGGATGTGGAAAAGGTGACCGAAGCCCACGATACCAGGGTTATAGACCGGGAGTGGTGCGGGTATTTTACCGATAAACAAGTAGCTTTTGGCGAAAAACTGGCCTCGCTTACAAGCATGCTTTCTGCCTCCGATACATATACAGAAGAAAACGAAGACCTGTACGAAGGGCAGAAGAACTTTAATATTTTCAATGCCTACCTGTTGGCTAAATACAATTTGCCCAAGGCAGATTATAGTAAAATGGATCCTTACGACGCAGCTGTGCACCTGCTTTTTGCGATGGGCACAGATGATTCGCCAGCCGATACTACCAGGCTGCGCAGCATATTAAAAAGAGCGCCTAAGAGCCTGGCACTTAATTGTTTAATGTCGGCTGCCATTTATTATTACACACCATACCAGCGAATGCCCCGTGCGCAGGTAGTGCTGGCCCGTAAGATAGCAGAGAATATGGAGCAGTATACAGCAGATATTCGCCTGGCGGGTGCGCAGAGCCTGCTCGATCCTGTATTTATGAGCGACCCTTGCAGCCAGGATAACTACATGGCAGAATCTACGGTATGCAAATGCTCGGGAGATGGAAATGCAAAGCATAGCGAACTGGCCGGCTGCATTGCCAAAACCCAGAAAAAGATTTTGGAAGAGCTGGCAGAAAAACTCAACACCACCGAATACGCCCTGCTGAGAAAATGGATGCTGGCCGAGCAGGAATTTATCACTACCCAATTCTACCCCACTGTGGGCGAAACGGAAGCGCGCCAGGCCTTGAACCGGCAAGTGCTGATTAACCAAATGGTTATGCACTCATCTGGTATAAGCGCTGTAGGCTATGGTTTGTGGAATGAAACGGAGTTGATTAAAAGATACCACCCTGAGAAAGCCGCAACAGCAGAAAAATATATGAACAACGAGGCTTTGGGTTATGAAAAGAACGCCGCCTGCCGTGCCTTCTTTTACAAAGAGCTGGATGCGATACTCAATGAGCTTTACAAAAAACTGGGTGGTGCGCAGCGTACCGATCTGCGCGATGCGCAACGAGCCTGGCTTGCCTGGTTTGAAGCCATGAAAAAAGAAAAAAATATACCCACAACCGACGATGGCAGCGGCAAAGATGTATTTGAGCAAAAGCTGGTGCAGGATGTCCTTTTCGAAAGAGTAAGAATGCTATCGTTCTACAGTTGCCCCGCTTCGGTTATAGATAAAGAAGAGATAACCGGCAAGGAGGTATACAATGTGCTGAAGTAATACCGCATTATATTACTCAAAAAGGCTGCCCTTACCAGGCAGCCTTTTGTATGGATTGAAAAATATTACTCTGCAATTTCCTGGCATAACTCAATGAGTACGCCATTAGTACCCTTGGGGTGCAGAAAGCAAACCAGTTTATTATCCGCGCCTTTTTTAGGCGTTTCATTCAGCAGCTGAAAACCCGCTTTTTTAAGACGGTCCATTTCTGCAACAATATCGTTTACCGCAAAGGCAATGTGGTGAATGCCTTCGCCTTTCTTCTCAATGAATTTGGCAATAGGGCTATCCGCACGGGTAGCTTCCAGCAATTCTATTTTAGATTCTCCGGTTTGAAAAAAAGCGGTGTTTACCCCTTCGGTTTCTACCATTTCTGTTTTATAGCAAGCTGTGTTCAGCAGGGTTTCAAAAAGCGGAATGCTGGTGTTAAAATCTTTTACCGCTATACCCAGGTGCTCTATTTTTTCCATATTTTTTGAGATTCTTTCTACAAAATAAACTTGCTGTTACAAGCCTTACCTTTACAACAGCAGTCAAAAGTAGCAAAACCGCATGAGTCTCCAGTCATCTTCCTTACCCGTTTATCTCGATTATAATGCCACTACGCCATGCGATGAGCAGGTGGTAAAAGCCATGCTGCCCTATTTTACACAGCAGTTTGGCAATGCGGCCAGTGCGGCACATGCCTATGGCTGGACAGCCGCTGCGGCGGTAGACAAGGCCCGGCAGCAGGTAGCGGAGCTTATGGGAGCTGAGCCGGGCGAAATTGTTTTTACCTCCGGCGCTACAGAATCGGTAAACCTGGCTATTAAAGGCGTTGCAGAAAGGTATGTGGCCAAAGGCAAGCATATTATAACCTGCGCTACAGAGCATAAAGCAGTGCTGGATGTATGCGCGCACCTCGAAAAACAAGGGTACGCCATCACTTATCTGCCTGTAAAACCAGATGGCCTGCTCGATATGCAGCAACTGGAACAGGCCATAAGACCAGATACTATATTGGTAGCAGTAATGTATGCCAATAATGAAACCGGCGTATGCCAGCCGGTACAGGAAATAGGTGTACTTACACGCAAGCATGGTGTGCTGTTTTTTTGTGATGCTACGCAGGCGCTGGGCAAAATTCCGGTGGCTGTGCAGGATGCAGGTATAGACCTGCTGGCCTGCTCTGCGCACAAATTGTATGGGCCCAAAGGAGCCGGTGCCTTGTATGTGCGCCGCCGTGATCCGCGGGTGAGCCTGGTAGCGCAGATGGATGGCGGAGGGCATGAAAAAGGTATGCGCTCGGGCACTTTAAATGTGCCGGGTATTGTGGGCCTGGGCCAGGCATGCGCATTGGCAGCATCCTGGCTACATGCAGATGCAGAAAGACTTGCCGCGCTCAGAGACCGGCTGGAGCAGGCCCTTTTACAACTGGGCGATGTATATGTAAATGGCAATACGCAACACCGCCTGCCACATGTGTGCAATGTATCGTTTGCCTTTGTGGAGCCATCTGCATTGCTGAGCGCTGTAAACAAAATAGCGGCGGTATCGTCTGGCTCTGCCTGCACCTCTGCCTCCCGGCTGCCTTCGCATGTGTTAAAAGCTATGGGCCTGGGCAATGATATGGCTGCTGCCTCTATCCGGTTCTCGCTGGGCAGGTACACCACCGAAGCCGAAATGGATGCTGTAATAGCCCAAATGCACGCTATGATACCCGTTTTGCGCAGCGAAAGTGCGATCTGGCAATTGTATAAACAAGGCCAGTTGCACGACGAAACAACCTGGGCGCACCCCAATAGGCAAAAGCAATAGCCATTAACATATGTTTTAACACTAGTTTTGCAATGGTTTGACCTATTTTTAGGAACTTTGTATAGTTAACTACAGCACAAATGGAAACAATTACTGATAACGGAATTTTTATAAGCGATAAGGCCCGCGACAGAGTGCATCACCTGATGCAGGAGTCTGGCAATACTTTCGACAAAGGTTATTTTCTGCGGGTAGGCGTTGCTGGTGGCGGTTGTTCGGGTCTGAGCTACAAGCTGGATTTTGACAACAACATGCAACCTACCGATCAGGTATTTGAGCACAAAGGCATTAAAATCGTAACCGATCTCAAAAGCTTTCTGTACCTCGTTAATACCGAGCTGGAGTATACCGATGGCCTTAATGGTAAAGGATTTCACTTCAATAATCCGAATGCCAGCCGAACCTGTAGCTGCGGCGAAAGTTTTTCGGTTTAAATCATACTGATCTGAATAGGAAAACCGGTCTGAGGCCGGTTTTTTTACGTTTGTAACCCTCCTGTATTTTAAATTGTTTAATGTGACAGGCTTTTTTAGGAGGATTGCGGCATTATCTTATTTTTGTGACTTGCTTAAAACAACAAGAAGAGGGTTAACATGTATAGCATTTTCCGCAAAGAGCTGAACCTGTTTTTCAGTTCCGTTATTGGGTATGTCGTTATTATCCTGTTTCTGATGCTCAATGGATTGTTTTTGTGGGTTATTCCAAACGCCAACAACATCCTTGACTTTGGTTACGCGTCGCTCGACAAATATTTTGAAATGGCGCCCTGGGTGCTGCTGTTTCTGATTCCCGCCGTTACCATGCGTTCATTTTCCGACGAGTTTAGAGGAGGCACTATCGAGATGCTGTTTACCAAACCGGTAACCACCATGCAGATCGTGTGCGGCAAATTTCTGGCGTCTTTTGTACTGGTGCTGGCAGCCATTGTGCCCACGCTGCTGTATATTATTACGGTAAGCAAGCTGGCTACCAAAGGCAGTATGCTCGATTATGGCGGCATTGCCGGTTCTTATATTGGTCTTATGATGCTGGCCGGTACCTTTACCGCCATTGGTGTGTTTGCATCTTCTCTTACCAGCAACCAGGTGGTATCGTTTCTCATCTCCCTGTTTCTTTGTTTCCTGATGTATATGGGCTTCGATTTTGTAGCCAATATGAAAAGTGTGGAAGGTACGCTGGACTATATCCTGTCGCTGATGGGTATGGCTTTCCACTACGATTCTTTAAGCAAAGGGGTGATCGACTCCCGCGATGTGGTGTATTTCCTCTCCATCATCATTTTCTTCGTTATTATGACCAAAACCGCGCTGGAAAGCTATCGCTGGGAAAAAACTAAACAATAATCATGGGCATTTTTACTACCGATAATCTTAAACCTGTAACCCGCAAATCGCAGGCCGTTGTACAGTTGCTTATCCTGGCGGCAGTGCTGGTTCTCATTAATATTGTGGCCTATCATTTTCATGTTAAGGCCGATCTTACTTCAGAAAAACGCTACACTTTATCGCCTTCTACCAAAAGATTGCTCAAGGGGCTGGATGATGTGGTAACGGTAAAAGTATATCTCAAAGGCAAGTTTCCCGCGGGGTTTCAAAAACTTTCGGGCGCTACGCGAGAGTTGCTGCAAGGTTTCCGCGAGGTAGCAGGTGGCAACCTCCAGTTTGAATTTGTAAATCCTTTTGAGGGCAAAACCGAAGCGGAGCGTGCCGAGGTATACAAGCAATTTGCCGAAAAAGGGTTGATGCCTACACAACTGCAGGTACAGCAAACCGAAGACCAGTCTTATTCCGAAACCATTATTTACCCCAACGCACTTATTACTTTTAAGGGTAAGGAAATGCCTGTAAACCTGCTCGAAATCCGCATGGGCATGGGCTCGCAGGAGCAGCTTAACGTATCGGAGCGCTTGCTGGAGTTTAAGCTCATTAACGCGATACACAAGCTACAGCAACCCGATAAGTATAACATTGCCTACCTGGTGGGCAATGGCGAGGCGCTGGGCAACCAGACGATAGACCTGCTTACTACGCTCGACAAAGGGTATCATCTCGATACAATGGATCTGTCTACTACCGTTTTCATTCCGGCTTCGTATAAGGCAGTGATCATTGCCAAGCCTACCACGCCGTTTGATGAAAAGGCCAAGTTTAAACTGGACCAGTATGTAATGCATGGTGGTAAGATCCTGTTCCTGATAGACCAGTTGCGTTGCGATGCCGATAGCCTGCGTACAATTCAGCAGTTTGTAACCACCGATTACATGCTGAACCTCGATGACCTGCTGTTTCAATACGGTGTTCGGGTAAATCCAAACCTGGTAGAAGACCTGCAGTGCAATCCTATTCCTATTGTAGTAGGCCAGCAGCAGGGCGCCAATAAAATGGAAGCCTTCCCCTGGTTGTATTACCCCATTCTGGTGCCCGACTCCCGCCACCCGATTGTAAACAATATGGATGCGGTGCAAACGTTCTACGCCAATACCATCGATACTATTCAGAATCCCGATATTCATAAAACCGTATTGCTGCATACCTCGCAATACAGCCGCACCATTGCCAACCCTGCAAGGGTAACGCTGGCCATGCTGCAGTTTAAGCCCAACCCCGATTTGTTTAATAAACCTTTCAGACCGGTAGCCGTACTGGCCGAGGGTAAGTTTAAATCGATCTACAATGGCCGGATAGATGCATCGTTCCTGCAGGTGCTGCGTGATTCGCTGAAACAAGAGTTTATTGGCGAGCGCGATAGCGGAAAAATTATTGTGGTAGCAGATGGCGATGTGATTGCCAACGATTTTACAGAGCGTAGCGGGCCTATGCCATTGGGCTACTACAAAGGCACCCAGGAAACATTTGCCAATAAGGATTTTGTGCTCAACTGCCTGGAGTACCTCACCGACAACAGTGGCTTGCTCGAAACCCGCAGTAAGGACATCAGGCTGCGCTTGCTGGATATGAACAGGATTAAACAGGAAAAACTGCGCTGGCAGTTGCTGAACATTGTATTCCCGGTATTGCTGGTAATATTCTTTGGCTCATTGTACCTGTTTATCCGCAGAAGGAAATACGGACAGGCTTAATATAATCTCAGGAGAAGGATATAATGAAAAAAACACTCATCTATTTATTGTTGCTGGTAATCGTGGCGGCTGCTACGTGGTTTCTGGTATTCAGAAAAGACAGCGGCAGCACCATGAAAATGGGCGAAACCAACTTTACAATAAAGGATACCGCAGAAGTAGGAAAAATATTCATGGTAGACATGAACGGTCAGCAGGCGTTGCTGGAGCGTAAAGACGGGCATTGGATGGTGAACAATAAATACGTTGCCCGCCCGGGTTCTGTAGATATTCTGCTGGCTACGCTTAAAGGGCAGGAAGCACAGTATGTAGTGCCGGTTGGCTCCAGGGCTAATGTACTCAAACAGCTTTCGGTATCTGGCGTTAAAGTAGAGGTGTATAACCGGAACAATAAAAAACTCACCTCTTTTTATGTGGGTACTTCTACACAGGACTACCTGGGCACTTATATGCTGGTAGATGGGTATAAAATTCCTTATGTGGTGCAGATCCTGGGTTTTCATGGGTACCTAACGCCTCGTTATTTTACCTCCGAAAACGAATGGCGTAACCGTTTGCTGTTCAACTACGCAGCCAATAACATTCAAAAGATAGAGATCAACTACACCGAAAACCCGGATAACTCGTTTATACTCGAAGCTGGCGAACACCCGCAGGTAACCGGAACCACGCAAATGAGCATACCGGTAAATGAGGCTCGTGTAAAAAGCTATCTGACGCTTTTTGAAAGCATACCGGCCGAAGGTTTTGAAAACGAATTTGCCTACAAAGACAGTGTGTTGCAAAAAGGACTTAAATACTGCACCCTTACCATAGAAAGTAAAGACGGTAAAGAGCCATTTGTAATGGACATTTACTACCGCCCCATCGATAAAAGAAGTAAAAACACCGGATCGGGAGAAAATACGCCATGGGATGGCGACCGCTATTTTGGTCTGGTGCACAATACCAACGACTTTGTAAACATCCAGAAACTTACGTTCTCAAGAATATTAAGGAGCTTTGGAGAGTTCTATATTACTGATGCTCCTAAGGCAGCAGATACTGCTGCAGCTAACAAAGCACTGATGCAGCAGAAATAGGCCGATTGACCCCTCTTAAAGACACCTGACATGACAGCAGACCAGTTGAGTTACCTGATTTTTGGCATCGCAGTAATTATTTCCATTGTTATTGACCTTGGGCTCTTTAGTAAGAAAGACCAGGTGGCCAGTATTAAATCTTCTACTTACCAGTCTATTTTCTGGGTGGCTATTTCCCTGGCCTATTTTGGCGTGCTCTGGTACGAAGAGGGTAAGGATTTATCTATCCAGTACCTCTCTGCCTACCTGATGGAGAAATCATTGTCTATCGACAATATTTTTGTTTTCGTCATCATCTTCTCCTCGTTCAGGATCAAAGAGGAGTATATAGGCCGGGCGCTCTTTTATGGGGTACTTATGGCCATCGTGTTCCGGGTTATCTTCATTACCATTGGGGTGGCGCTTATTGCCCGTTTTGAATGGGTGCTGTACATCTTTGGCGCGTTCTTGCTGTATACCGGGTTTAAAATGTTCTTTTCCAATTCGGAAGATGAGTTTAAACCACAGGAAAGCAAGCTGTACAAGATTATGCGCTCTTACCTGCGGTATACCGATGAGGAACCCGAAGGCCGCTATATTATCTGGAAAAAGAAAAAGGCATATGTTACCCGGCTGGCCCTGGTCATCATATTTCTGGGCTTTACCGACATCATTTTTGCACTCGATTCCATACCCGCAGTGTTTGCCATCTCCAGCAATAAACTGGTGATATATACGTCAAACATTTTTGCGGTACTGGGGTTGCGGGCATTGTTCTTTATGCTCCGTGGCGCTGCATCCAAGTTCGATTACTTGCAGCAGGGGGTTTCTGTGGTGCTGGTGTTTATTGGTATTAAAATGCTTATCGCGTATTTCGATATCCATATACCCACCCTCATTTCCTTCGGATTTATCATATTATCTATTACCACCTCTATTTTATATTCCATTTACCACAACCGTAAACAATCGAAGCTGGAAAAAATGGAAGAACGAATTGAAGAATAAGTTATCTGCAGATTATGGAGGATACATTGTATTCCACAACCGAAATCGCTAAAATCATTAAAGGCAAGATCATTCAGCAGCAGCACGAAACCGTGGTGCTGCAATTGCTGCTGGACAGCCGCAAGGTTAAGAATGCTGCCGAAGCCGCTTTTTTTGCATTGGTAACCCAGCGCAGAGATGCGCACGATTACCTGGCCGATGTGTATGCCGCAGGCGTGCGGGTGTTTATCGTAAGCCGCGATGCGGATTATGAAACCCTGCTGCCACAAGCCACCGTTATTAAAGTAAACGATACGCTCGATGCCTTGCAGGCACTGGCTATTGCGCACCGCAATAAATTCAACATTCCCGTTATTGGTATTACCGGCAGCAATGGCAAGACCATTGTAAAAGAATGGCTGTACCAGTTGCTCGAAAAAGATTACCAGATTGTGCGCAGCCCCAAGAGCTATAACTCACAAACGGGTGTGCCACTTTCGGTGTGGCAGATCAGTAAAACGCATACCTTAGGCATCTTTGAAGCAGGTATTTCACAACCCGGCGAAATGCAGCGGTTGCAGAAAATCATTCATCCCTCGATTGGCGTATTTACCAATATCGGCGGGGCGCATGATGAGGGTTTTTTGAACCTGCGCCAGAAGATTAACGAAAAACTGGTGCTGTTTTCCAAATCGGATATCCTGTTTTATTGCAAAGACTATCCTGAGCTTAACAACTGTGTGCTGCATTACCTGCAACAGGTAAAAGCTGCCGGAGAGCAGGATGTAAAGCCGCATTTATTTACCTGGTCGCGCAAAATGGATGCCGACCTGCAGGTACGGCAAATGGATAAGCAGGGCAAGCAAACCCATGTAACGGCCCTGTTTAAAGGCGAGGAACTGGATATTACCATTCCGTTTACAGATGATGCCTCTATTGAAAATGCCATTCATTGCTGGTGTGTGTTGCTGTACCTGGGCATTGCGCAGGACGAGATCCGTCAGCGTATGCTGCTGCTGGGCAAAGTAGCCATGCGCCTTGAGCTGAAGCAGGCCATCAACAACTGTTCGCTGATTAATGACGCCTACAATTCCGACCTCAACTCCTTGTCTATAGCGCTGGAGTTTCTGCAACAGCAGCACCAGCATCCGCACCGCACGCTTATCCTTTCGGATATTTTGCAAAGCGGTAAAAGCGAACACGAGCTGTACGACAGCGTAGCCAAGCTGATGGAAGAAAAATCCATCAACAACTTTATCGGTATCGGCAATGCGCTGTACCGCCAAAAGGCACTGTTCAAAAACCAGAAAAAACTGCGTTCGGTTTTCTTTAAAACCACCGACGAGTTTTTGAAGAAATACGATAAGTTCAATTTCTCTAACGAGACTATTTTGCTCAAAGGCGCGCGTTCTTTTACTTTTGAAAAGATAAGCAAGCTGCTGGAGCAGAAGAAGCACCAGACGGTGCTGGAGATAAACCTCAGCGCCATTACCAATAACCTTAAAACCTACCAGGCCCTGCTCAAACCGGGTGTTAAAACCATGGTGATGGTAAAGGCGTTTTCTTACGGCAGCGGCTCTTTCGAGATAGCCAACCTGCTGCAGTTTAACGGGGTAGATTACCTGGCGGTGGCCTATGCCGATGAAGGCGTGGCGCTGCGTAAATCGGGCATTACCCTGCCTATTATGGTGATGAATGCCGATCAAAGCAGTTATGGCTCTATGGTGCAATACCAGCTGGAGCCGGAGATTTACAATTTTAACTCGCTTTACCTGTTTGAAGAAACGGTACGTAACCTCAACCTCGAAGACTACCCCGTGCACATTAAGTTCGATACGGGTATGCACCGCCTGGGCTTTGAGCTCACCGAGGTGGAGCAGCTTGGGCAATACCTGAAGCAGACCGATGCCCTGAAAGTGGTTTCGGCATTCAGCCACCTGGCCGCCAGCGATGAGCAGGAGCACGATGCATTTACTGCCCAGCAGGCTGCCAACTTTGAACGGATGAGTACTGCGCTTACGCTGGAACTGGGTTATGGCTTTACCCGCCATTTGTGCAACAGTGGCGGCATTGTGCGCCATCCCAAACACCATTACGAAATGGTGCGCCTGGGGCTTGGCTTGTATGGCGTAGATGGTACGGGCGTATTACAGCCGCAGCTTAAAAACGTAAGCACCCTTAAAACCACCATTGCGCAACTCAAATACATTAAGGCCGGCGATACCATTGGCTACAGCCGTAAAGGCAAAACCACCCGCGATACCGTTACCGCTACCGTGTGCCTGGGTTATGCCGATGGGTACAACCGCAGGTTTAGCAATGGCAAGGGTAAAATGATGATCAATGGCACTATGGCACCGCTGATTGGCAATGTGGCTATGGATATGTGTATGCTGGATGTAACCGATGTGCCTGAGATACAGGAAGGCGCAGAGGTACTGGTATTTGGCGAGGCCTTGCCCGTTACCGAACTGGCCCAATGGGCCGATACCATCCCTTACGAGATCATGACGGGCATCTCCCAGCGTGTAAAAAGGGTTTATTTTGAAGAATAAGTGAAATTGCTGCTATATTTGGTCGCTTAAAATAATTGATATATCGTGAAGCTTCGTAACCTCGTACTGTTAACCGTATTGGTTTTACTGATAGACCAGTTCTCCAAGATTTACATCAAAACCCATTTCTATTATGGCGAAGAGGTAAATGTAATTGGCAGCTGGTTCAAACTGCATTTTATTGAAAACGAAGGCATGGCATTTGGCATGGAATTCGGCGGTGGTTTTGGAAAACTGTTTCTTACTTCCTTCCGGCTCATTGCTGTTTTTGCAGGCTACTTTATCCTCAAAAAACTGGTGCAGCAAAAATATTCGAGGGGCTTGCTCGTGTGCTCGGCGCTTATCTGGGCCGGCGCTATTGGCAACCTTATCGATAGCATGTTCTACGGGCTCATCTTTACCGACAGCACTTTTCACCTGGCACAAATGGTGTCTCCGGGACAAGGCTACGGTAAATTTATGCATGGCCGGGTGGTAGATATGCTGTATTTTCCTATGGTAGAGAGTACCTACCCCAACTGGTTTCCTGGCATTGGAGGGCGCCCGTTCACCTTTTTTGCACCCATTTTTAACGTAGCCGATTTTGCCATTTCGGCCGGTGTTATAGCATTGCTGATTTTTCAGAACCGGTATATGAAAAAAGACGAACCCGCGCCGGAAACCCAACCCTGATCTTTCTTCCGGCATTCTTAATTATCTTTAAGAAATAACTACTATGAAAAAAGTACTCTACTTCGTATTACCAATTGCCATGCTGGCCCAGGGCTGCCTTGCCGACCTGGTTTCTCAAAAAGGCAATGGACAAATAAAAACTGAAAGCCGCGACCTGGCAGCTTTTCATGCTATAGAACTGATTGGCGAGGGCAAAGTGATTATTGAGCAGGGGCCAGTATCGGGTGTAAGCCTTACCGGCGATGAAAACCTGCTGTCTTTGGTCAATACCAAAGTGAAAGATGGTACGCTGGTGATTAAACCCCGTGAGAACCAACACCTGCGCTTTACCAAAGATCTGGTACTGGTAATACGCACACCCAATCTCGACGATATAAGCCTGGTAGGCAATGGCGATATTACCAACAAGGATATTTTAAAATGTGGCAACCTCGAAGTGTCGCTTACTGGTATTGGCAATATTCAATTAAAAGGTACAGCAGATAAGCTGGAAGCCAACCTTACCGGAACCGGCAATATGATACTCGATTTTGAGAGCCGCAACCTGGATGTAGACTTAACCGGCACCGGCGATGTAAAGCTGATTGGCAAAACCGATGCGGCCGATCTGGGTGTAACCGGCACTGGCGATATAGATGCCTCTGGCTTGCAAAGCGGCACTATGAACAGCCAGACCACAGGGCTGGGCAAGATCCGCACCGGAAAATAAGGAGCGCTGATTGGCCTAAGACCGATACTTTAAAAAAAGCCCCGCAATATTGCGGGGCTTTTTTTATGGAAAAAGGAATTTTTTTAGGCTGATTCGCATCTCTATTATGTTCCAATCAGGTAATAAATTGATTAAATCAGGTAGATTTTAATGTAAGCGTTTTTTTATTTTTATGTAAAACAAACGCATACAAATATGTATTTTTGTTATTGGAAATAAACAAATTAAATATGGGTTTTAAATAATTATCTTTTGTTTATCTTTGAAATGCTGCCAATGTATCTCCCATCCCACTAGTTTTTTATCTCAAAACCAACAAAATTATGAGAAACAAGATTTACCATGGTGCAGCCTTATTGGCCTGTTTGGGCTTTAGTGCAAAGGGTTTTGCACAATCCGGCTCTGTATCGCTTAAGGATGGCAGCGGAACAGTGATAAGTACACACAGCAGCATTCAGGGTGCTTATAATGCGCTACCCATTACCTTAACACATGCTTACCAGATCGATGTGGCTAATACCTACAGTGGCAGCCAGGAAACCTTTCCGATTGTATTTGTTGAAAAAAGTGGAGCCAGTGCTGCCAATACCATAACCCTTTTCTCATCATTAACCGTAAGTGTAGGGAAGATTCCGGGACTGCTTAGTACCCCTGGTGTGCTCGTTCTCGATGGTGCCGATTGGGTTAAAATTCAGGGATTAGATTTTCATGCCCGCTATATGGGCGCTTCTAATAGCCTGCTGCGGTTGCAGAATGGTGCTTCGCATATTTCGATCGATAGTTGCTCTTTTTATTCAGGAAGTGGAGCGAAGATGGCGATTTCTATTGATGGCGCGCCTACGCAGGCCGGCGGTAATTCTTACATCTCTATTAAAAACAGTTATATTGATGGTGGTTTGATCTCGAATGGTACACCAGTGCACCCCAATAAGGAGTTGAGTATCGTTAATAACGATATGTTGGGTACGCTCAACGCTGTTTCTATAATAGGAGGTATCGGCAAAACCTCTATTTTGCAAAACCGGATTAGTCTTGGTGCTGGATCGATGCTGGGAAAAAATGCTGTGGCAATTGATCTGCAATCTTTAAGCGATTCTACATTTGTAACTGACAACTTTATTATCGCTTATGCTCCCGGCGATTCGTTGCTCTATGGTATAAAAGCCTCCGGATCGGCAACACCAGCTTACCTGCTGTGCGCTAATAATGATGTTTATTTGAATACCGGTATTTTAGGTCCATTTACCGCGCAAAAGATGCGAGCGTTGGCGATAGATGGTACAGAGCGTATGGATGTGGATTTGTTTTATAATACCCTCCGTGGATATCATCTGGATTCTGCAGTAGCCAATAGCGCTGCAATGGAGATAAAAGCGGTAAACACGGGCAACCATTATAGAGTAATGAATAATATTTGCTACAATGAAGGATTGACAACCTCAGGAGCAGGAAACCATGTGGCCATCTCTTTTCCTGTAACGCCTGCAGGAGTTTTGGATATTGATTACAATACTTACTATGCGCAATCCAATATGGTGGCCAGTGTAAACGGAAATGCCTACAATACTATGACCGGTTATCGTGGTGCTTTGGGTAGTGGAAAGGAACTGAATAGTAACGATTTTAAAGTAAAATGGACTAACAGGTTGTTGGATATTTCTATGTACAATCTGTCACAGCTGGCAGGAACTCCTATAGCTTCCGTAACCACCGATATTGAAGGCGATACCAGAGTACGGCCCTACCGTGGCGCCGATGAGTTTGTGATCAAATGCAATGATACAGATAAGGTTCATGTTATTGCATATGCCGATAGTGTTTGCGTTGGTTGGAACGCCGAATTACACGTGTCTCCGCAAATATTGAACGGTACATGGTACGAGTGGCAGAGTAGGCCTGCTGGCAGCAATGCGCCATTTACAACGATGCCCAATACCACGGTTCTGCAAAGCACCGAGTACCGTATTGTAGATAGTTGTATTAATGGAAGCGGACGTAAGTATTCCGATACCATAACCGTTTGGGTAAACCCAATTGCTGCGATAGATCATATTGATGTGTCTGAATCAAATGGAGAATACATCTTTACAGCCATTGGTGCTCAGGATGTGGATTCCTCTGGTTACACTTGGAGTTTTGGCGATGGTAATACCATCGTTACTACAGATAGTAGCGTTTCATTTAAGTATGCCAATCCGGGTACATACACCGTAACCGTTTCAATAAGAGGTAAGAAGTGTTTTAATATAGGATCTGCATCTGTAACGGTGAATGTTGCTGCTTTAGGGATCAGCACTCAGGATAAAACGGCCAACGCGGTTCAGATTTTC
Organism: Chitinophagaceae bacterium; assembly: GCA_031546985.1. Classification (GTDB taxonomy): domain Bacteria; phylum Bacteroidota; class Bacteroidia; order Chitinophagales; family Chitinophagaceae; genus JAVBJN01. The sequence continues at coordinate 36,666 of JAVBJN010000057.1, read as the reverse complement.
CCCAATCCTGCTTCTGCTCACATACAGGTTGTTTCTGCAACGGTTAATGCTATTCAGTCGGTTGGTGTGTATGATGTAAGAGGTATATTAGTCTATGAGGCTAAATCGATTAATGATACCAAAACGAGTGTGCCTGTTTCTAATTTTGCAGCGGGTCAGTATATGATTCGTGTGGCTACGGCACAAGGTGTGGTTACACATAAAATAACTGTAACGCACTAAGTAGCGTTAATGTGTTTACAATCAAAGCCCCTGCAATATTGCAGGGGCTTTTTTGATTTGTGCTATGCTGTTGAAATCTGTAACTAGTGTGCATCCACCGGTACTACACCATTGCGCTGGAACTTTTGCAGGTACAGCAATGGAATAACCATGAGGAAGAATACGCCTACCATCCAGAAAATGTCGGTGTAGGACATGAGTGCGGCTTGCTTGCCAATGGTGCCTTCCATAGCGGCCAAAGCCATTTGCTGTGCCTTATCGAAGGTAAAGCCCTGCCCCTGGAAATTGCGCATCATGGCCTGGTAGCGCTCGGTAAATACCGGGTTGTAATTGTTGATGTGCTCAATCATTACACCCCTGTGGTAGTTGCTGCGAATGTGCAGAACGGTGGTAATGATGGCAATACCAAACGACCCGCCCAATTGCCGCATCATATTATTGAGCCCCGTACCCTGGCCTATTTCTTTACCATTGAGGTCGCGGATGGCAAGGGTAGTAAGCGGTACAAACAACATACTCATACCCACCCCACGAATGATAAGTGGCCAGAAGAAGTTTTCGGTGCCCGAAGCTGTAGTAGCGCCATTCATCATTAAACAGAATACGAAGAAAAGCAGCATACCCGCCGTAGAAATAAACTGCGCGTGTATGCCCCGCTTAAGCAGCGAGCCAATCCACGGCATCATAAACGCGGTGGCAATACTACTGGGCAAGAGTATAAGACCCGTTTGCTCGGCGGTAAAGCCCAGTATGTTCTGGCACAATACCGGGAAGGCAAACATGGAGCCGTACAACCCCAGCCCCAATACAAACGAGGTGATCATACCAATGGCGAAGCTCCGTTTTTTGATGATGCGCAGGTTTACCACCGGGTGCTCTGTAGACAGCTCTCGCCACAGGAAACCGATACCGGCGGTAACAGCGGTAAACATGAGCACGCTGATGTAAGTGGTAGCAAACCAGTCTTCACTCTCGCCTTTTTCAAGTACCGTTTGCAGGCTGCCCACTGCCAATGCGAGCAGGCCTATACCCAACCAGTCGACCGGCATCTTGCCGTCCTCCCTGGGCGAAGATTTTACAAACGTGAGTACACAGAAAGAGGCAATGGCACCTACTGGAATGTTTACGTAGAAGATCCAGGGCCATGAAAAATGGTCGTTGATATAACCGCCCAAGGTAGGGCCTACGGCCGGGCCAATAATGGCGCCCAGACCAAACAAAGCGGTAGCCATACCAATCTCTTCTTTAGGCCAGGTTTCCAGCAGGATGGCCTGCGCGGTAGAGAGCAAGCCACCGCCCGCCAGCCCCTGAATGATCCGGAAGATCACCAGCTCGGCCAGTGTGGTAGCATGCCCGCAGAAGAATGAGGTAATGGTAAATATGATAATAGATGCCAGAAAGTAGTTCTTGCGCCCAAACCGGTTACCCAGCCAGCCCGACATGGGCAGCACGATAACGTTGGCTACGCCGTACCCGGTTACGATCCATCCCGCATCTTCGAGGGTTGCCCCCAGGTTGCCCATAATATCGGGCAGCGACACGTTTACGATGGTGGTATCGATAAGCTCGAGCAGGGATGCCGAAATAACCGTGAGGGTCACGATCCACTTTCTTAATCCTTTTTCAGCCATAAATTATTTTTTAATTGCTGTGGCCAGCGCTGCTTAAATGTGAACAGATACTTTAACGCTCATGCCGGGTCTGATTTTGCTCAGCAGCCCTTTGTCGTCGGTAATGCGAATGCGCACCGGCACCCGTTGCACCACTTTTACATAGTTACCCGAAGCATTGTCGGGAGGCAGCAGCGAAAACTTGGCACCTGTAGCGCCAGAGAAAGATTCTACTTCGCCCTTCATCGGTTGTTTTTCAAACGCATCTACTTTAATATCTACCGGCTCACCAATTTTCAGGTGTTCCATCTGTGTTTCTTTAAAGTTGGCGGTGATGTAGAGGTTCTGGTTTTGCACCACAGCTACCATCGATTGGCCGGGTTGTATCATTTGTCCTACCTGCACGCTTCTTTTAGAAACAGTGCCCGAAGCCGGGGCTACCACTACGGTATAAGACAGTTGCAGGGACGCGAAATCTACATCGGCTTTGCGCTGGGCAATGCTGCTGTTGCTGGCAAATACCTGCTCACGGCCGGTTCCGATCTGCTTGTCTACAATATTGGTTTGCGCTTTGGCCGCGGTGAGCGATGCATCGGCAGCGTCTTTCTCTGCACTTACCGCATCCAGTTGGGCTTTGGTAATGGCGTGGTCGTTATACAGGTTTTTGTAGCGGGTATAATCCTGCTGTGCTTTCCAGGCGCGGGCTTCTGCTGCTACAATATTGGCCTTAATGGTAGCCAGGTTGGCCGCGGTAGATGAAACGCCCGCTTCGGCCACATTTACATTGCGCTGGGCCGATTCCTGGGCGGCCATAGCCTGCTCCAGTTTAATACGGTAGTCTTTATCATCGAGAATAAACAGGGTATCTCCCTTTTTTACCTGCTGGTTATCTTTAAAACGAATCTCAGACAGGAATCCACCGGCACGGGCAATAACAGGGCTTATATCGCCATCTACCTGGGCATCGTCGGTATCTTCGTGGTGCATGAAATAGAGGTACTCTCTCACAGAAAAGACAAGGGCCACAAGCACCACTATTCCAAGAATTATGGGAGCCAGGCGTTTTGCATTCACTTTCTTTTGAGTCATCGTCGTATATGTTATTTAAGATTAAACATTTGGGTTAAGGTACCGGTGGCCTGTGCCAGGTTGTAGTAGGCTTGCAGGGCATCGGTTTGGGCCACTACCAGGTTCAGTTTTGATTGAAACAACATGGTTTCGGCATCAATGCGGTCGGTGGTGGTAGCTACCTGGTTTTGGTATTTGGCCTGCATAATGCGGTCGTTCTCTTCCGATTGTGTTACGGCCATTTTGAGTACTTCAATTTTTTGAAGCGATTGTTTGTAGGCTTCGTATTGCTGGTATACCTGTGTCTGAATCTGATCGGTGGTTAAATCGCGGGCCTTTTCTGCTTCTTTGGTTTGCAGCTTGGCTTCGTTGATCTTGTGGGTAGACTGGTATAAGCTGGATGGTGACCAGCTCAGGTTTAAACCAATGGTAAGGGGCAGCAGGTAATCGTGCGGGCCAGGGATAAGCTTGGCGGTAGGGTTAATATAGTAACCATTTACCGCAGCGCCCAATTGGGGCATGCGATCTGCTTTGGCATTTTTTACCTGCACGCCAGCCAGTTGAATCTGTTTTTCGGCATTCTCCAGTTCCAGCCTGTTTTGCATGGCCTGTTGTGTGGGCGCTTCTGCAACTGCGGTAGCCGGTTGGTCTGGCAAGGCAGGCACAATATCGGTTTCTTCTGGGAGTTCCAGCAATACGCAAAGGCTGTAATTGAGCACTTTACGATCGGTTTCGAACTGCATTCTGGAAAGATCGGTATTGGCTTTTTGCAGTTCCCAGCGCAGCACATCGTTGCGGGTAGCAAGGCCTTGCGCTTCAAATTTCTTCTGCTCCTCCAGCCTTAAGCCAATCTCGTGCAGGTTTTTATCCGCTATCTGAATGGCATTCATGGTTTTGTACAAATTCAGGTACATGGTTATAACCTGCTGGGTCACATCCTCCTTAGTCAGCTGCACCTGGTTGCTGGCCATTTGCTGCATCAGTTTGGCCGATTTTGTAGCGTAGTTAAATTTGCCACCGGCGTAAATGGGCTGGGTTATGCTCAGGGTACCCATGTACAAACTGGTTTGGTTGGGTAGTGTAAAAAGCTGTGGCATACCAGGCACTGCAAACTTGCCGGTAAAGATGAACGCCTCGCTGAAACCCCCGCTGATCTTGGCGCTGGGCAAACGTTCTGTGCCAATTTGTTTAATTTTTTCGGCCGATTCTTCAAGCTTGAGTTTGTTGATGGCCACATGATCGGAAACCTGCATTGCCCTGTTTACAACACTATCCAGAGATGTTTGAAATGGATTGCGGGCAAACGTTTGATTAGTTGCTAGTGTAAAAAAAACGGCCAGATACACCTGCCTGGTGATGGCCCTCATTCCTGACTTCATATTAAATGGTTTGGAAAAAATAAGCGGCGGTTTTATCCGCCGCCGCAAAGTTAATTCATTACTTAGTTATGTGATCCAGTGTGAGCTGTTTTAAGTGATTTTTAATACGCTCAATCAGGGCTGCTTTTTTCTTATCGTTGCTGAGGTCGGTTTTCAGCATTTTTTCGTTCAGGAACTTAGAAGCAGATGCTTGCATCACGGTACCTACAATGCTCAGAATGATCATGTCGGTATCGATGTTTTCTTTAAACACACCTTTCTTTTGTCCTTCGGCGATAATTTTGCGGATGTTGTTCACATTAGACATGAACGTGTCGCCAATTTTGTTGGTGAGGTTCGTGCGCTGCAGCAGAGATACTTCGCGCTGAGTGATGATGTTGAAACGGATGTTGTGAAACACACGGTCTACATACAGGTCAATAACCTGGTCGAGTTTGTCAGACGGTGACAATTCCTTGTCCTTGGTCACATTCTCAATTTCTTCTTTCTTGTACCCCACACGGTCGTCGATCAGCGCTTCAAACAGTTTCTCCTTTGATCCAAAATAGTAAGAAACCATTGCAACGTTAATCACGGCTTTGGTGGCCAGGTCGCGGATGGAGGTACCTTCATATCCTTTTTCCGCAAATAATTCTTCAGCGGAAGCCAGGATGTGGTCCTTTTTGTCTTGTGTTCGTTTCATGAGTCGGGATTTAATACAAAATAAAACAAATGTTTTCTATGATCGGCGCTTTTCCGTAGGAATTAAGGGTTTTTTAATTGATAAATATTACGATTTTTCCAAATTACGATTTAAAGTTATAAATCTTTTTTTGAAAATAAAACAAGGGGTTAAAACATTTTTATTTAAAGAATTTAAATAGCCTTTTGCGGGTGTAAAGGAGGTGCTGCCGCGGGAAGAATAAACCCCTCTGCTGGTAAGCAAAGGGGTTTGTAGATATGATGATAATGGGAATTAGTCGAGTTTACCTACCATTTGGGAAGGAACTACCCATTCGTCGAACTGCTCGGGGGTAACATAACCCAGTTTTACCGCCATCGCTTTAAGGGTGGTACCCTCTTTGTGCGCGGTTTGGGCAATTTCGGCAGCTTTGTAGTAACCGATCTTGGTATTGAGGGCGGTTACCAGCATGAGCGAATTGTTCAGGTGCTGATCGATATTGGCTTTGATAGGCTCAATACCTTCTGCGCACTTATCATTAAAGCTTACGCAACCATCACCAATGAGGCGGGCGCTGTGCAGGAAGTTGTAGATCATCATGGGTTTGAACACGTTCAGTTCAAAATGACCATTGGCACCACCTATATTTATGGCCACATCGTTGCCCAAAACCTGGGCGGCGATCATGGTAAGCGCTTCGCACTGGGTAGGGTTTACTTTACCCGGCATGATGGAAGAACCTGGTTCGTTATCGGGAATAAAGAGCTCGCCGATACCGCTGCGTGGGCCGGAGCTGAGCATGCGGATGTCGTTGGCGATCTTCATAAGGCTAACGGCAACAGTTTTGAGGGCGCCATGTGCTTCTACGATAGCATCGTGTGCGGCCAGGGCTTCAAATTTGTTTTCGGCCGTGCGGAAAGGCAGGCCGGTTAATGCCGCGATGTTTTTGGCCACGTTTTCGGAATAACCTTCCGGTGTGTTGATGCCTGTACCTACGGCAGTACCACCCAGCGCGAGCTCGCTCAGGTGATCCATCGTGTTGCGGATGGCTTTGAGGCCGTGGTTGAGTTGTGATACATAACCGCTTATTTCCTGGCCCAGGGTAAGTGGCGTAGCATCCATAAAGTGGGTACGGCCAATTTTTACCACATGCATAAATTCCCTGGCTTTGGCGGCCAGGGTATCGCGCAGTTTTTCAATACCGGGAATGGTGGTCTCTACCAGCATCTGGTATGCAGCAATGTGCATAGCGGTAGGGAAAGTATCGTTAGACGACTGTGATTTGTTCACATCATCATTAGGGTGCACAAATTTATCTTTATCGGTAAGCTGGCCACCGTTGATAACGTGCGCACGGTAAGCTACTACTTCATTTACGTTCATGTTGCTCTGGGTACCCGAGCCGGTTTGCCATACTACCAGCGGAAACTCGTTGTTCAGTTTACCTTCCAGTATCTCATCGCACACCTGACCAATCAGGTTCTTTTTTTCTTCGGGCAATACACCTGCTTCAAAGTTGGTGATTGCTGCCGCTTTTTTCAGGAACGCGAATGCCCTTATAATTTCTTTAGGCATTTTATTGATGTCCTGGGCAATTTTGAAGTTCTCAATAGAGCGCTGGGTTTGTGCGCCAAAATACGCCTGGGCAGGCACTTTTACTTCGCCCATGGTGTCTTTCTCTATACGATATTCCATTACTATATTATTTGACAAAGCAGGTTAAAAGATTTGCAAAGGTACATTTTTCGATAAAGCGTGGCTATGATTTTAGACAGGCAGCAAATCGGCGTACCAGAAGGCGTGCGATTCCATTTGTTCGGTAGCCGGGTAAGAGCGTTCTACGATCTCGCCAAGCTGGTAGGTTACCGGTTTGCGGAAAATGGGTCCGTCAAATACAAACGTATGAAACTCACCGTTTTCGCCACAGGTATCTACCCCTTTGGGAATGTGGTTCAGAAATTCGTAATTGATAACCCTGCCGCAAACCGAACCATCAAAATGCTTGCCGCTTACACAGGCAATAACCATTTTAAAACCAGCATCCAGCATATCCTTCAGCAATTCCGGCGTGGGGCGGTGCCATAACGGAAACACGCATTGAATATCGTGCTCGCCCAGTTTCTCTTCCCGGTATTTGCGCAGGTCTTCGAGAAAGATGTCGCCAAAAACAGCGTGGGTATAGCCCTGGTTTTTAAAAGCTTTTACCGCGCTGCCCATAATGGTTTCGTAGGTCTGCATATCGGCATTTTCGGGCAGGTATATTTTTTTGAGGGGTAACCCCATGCTCTCGGCCTGGCGGTTCAGCATCTCTTCTCTCACCCCATGCATACTAATGCGGTTGTATTGTTCCGATAAAGTGGTAAGCAAGGTATGCACCGGCAACTTGTTTTGCTGCAACACCTGCCAGCAGGCATACGCCGCATCTTTGCCACTGCTCCAGTTCACAAAGGCTTTATTCATAGCATAAAGGTAACAGCCCTGTCAAAGAAATTAGTTAATTTCCGTATGTTATTTTATTTGGTCAACCTCAAAAACAAGCATTATGGGCTTATTTTCCTTTCTGAAAGACGCAGGCAAAAAAATCTTTGGCTCCAAAGAAGAAATTAAAAAAGAAAATCCTGTGGCCGATGAGCAGGTCATTTCACAAACGCAGATGCAGGCCATCCGTAATTATGTATCTGGTCTGGGCATGCAAATCTCTAATTTCGATGTGCAGCTTTCGGGCGATGGCGAGCTTACCCTGAGTGGCGAGTGTGCCACCAAGGCCGATTATGAAAAAGTAGCGCTCACCGCCGGTAACATACATGGCATAGCCACCGTACATAATAATATGACCGTGGCAGGTGCCGCGGCAGAAGCTGCGCCTGAGCCGGATGCGCAATTGCACACCGTAGAAAAAGGCGATAGCCTCTGGAAAATAGCAGAGAAATATTATGGCAACGGCTCTAAATACCCTACCATTTTTGAAGCCAACCAGCCCATGATTAAAGATGCGGATGAGATTTATCCGGGTCAGGTGCTGCGCATTCCTGCTGTGCAATAATACTCTGGTATATCATTACTATAGAAGACCTCCTGCTGTGCCAGGAGGTCTTCTTGTTGGAGACATCATTAATATATGCATCCAATACGTTTGCATCTGGCAACCAACCTTACACATCGGAGACCAGGTATTCTGTCGAATATGGGTACTTTACACGGTTAGACGAATTTTTCGGAGACATTTTAACTCCTGCGCTTTATTTTTACACAACAACATAGCAAACTATGCGAAAGTATACCTATTGTTTTCTGGTAAGTGTTCTGTTACTGGCTTCCTGCGAAGGAGGTAAACCAGGTGGCAAAAGCCACGGCGCCATTGTGCTCGGCGACTCCAGTACTATTGTAACCGAAACGGATCCTCAGTTTCTGAAAGATTACTTTAACGATATTACGGTAACACCGGTTCCCGATCCTGTACCTACAGATACCAGCTCTGCCCCGGCAGAAACACCAAAAGATACCACATCGGCCACGCAAGCGACTCCGGCGCAGCAACCTGTAGCCGCACCGGCACAAGGGGCCGCACTTAACGGTCTTAAATTCAATTTTGACCAGTGTGTGGTGGCTGTAAGTAATGTAGATGTGCGCACCCAGCCTAAGAACGACTACGGCCGTAATTCAGGCGCATCGGTTACGGCCAAAGATGCCGCGGGCTTTAATGGTGCAAAAGTGCAGGTAAGCGGCAAAGTAAGTGATGTAAAAGTAGAACAGCGTTACAGCAGCAAGCTGATGATACAAACCGACCTGGGTAAATTATACCTGCAGGATCTGGGCTCTTACGTAAGCGACTGGAAAGGCCTGATGGGCAATGCCAATACTTTTAATGGTATAGCGCCTGGCAATCCCGGTTTTAAAAGCGTAACCGCGGCTGCTATTAAAAATGCAGCCCAGAAACAATTGCGCCGCGACCGTAACAGCCGTGCGGTGGTCAATAAATGGAACAATGAGTTGCGCGATGTACGCTCCGCTACCCAGGCTCCCTGCAAGATTATTCTTACCCAGATACAATACCGTGTTAGCGGAAAAGATGAAAAAGGAAAGGCATTCCAGAAACTGCTGCAGTTCGATCTGCCCTACTAAGATCTAAAGAAAAGAAACGATAAACCGCTGGTCCGTCTTTATAAAGACAGGCCTGCGGTTTTGTTGTGTAACGACCTGTCAGGTCCGCAGGTCCTGACAGGTCTGAGTAAGCGGATACCAAGAACAAAAAATATCCTCCTTTGTTCTTGCATCTTTATGTAGTAGGTATATGGTAGGTTTTTCGCCTTTGAAACCTGGCAGGAGCTTCGCACCCCGCAGTAGCGGGACAGGCTCTGGCAGATCAGGTTCACGGAATCCGTAAATCCGCAATCCGTCAATCCCCTACAGACTCTTGACCATAGCCACATGCGGAATACCAACCTCGGCAAACACCTCGCTCTGCACACTGTACCCTGCTTTACTATAAAAGTCCGATGCCGTGCAGCGGGCATGAAGGGTGAAATTTCTGATGCCTTTTTCTACCAGTTTCTGCTCCACAAACTTCAGCAACGCAGCGCCATATCCGTTGCCCTGGGCAAAAGGGTTTACCGCCATTTGCCGCAGCTTGGCCGTATCAGCATCTACCGGTTTGGCAATGAGGCAAGCCATCAGCTGGTCATCAGCTACCAGGCCAAATAGCCACTGGTCGGCCTCATCGGTCAGGTGTTCGGTATAAATATCTAACCCCAGCGGAGCCCGCAATACTTGTTGCCGTAGCTCCAGCATTTCTTTGTAGCGGGGCGAGTTGTATTCGATTTCGATAAATTCCATTACGATAAAATTGAGGTGATTAATCCTGCAATACTTTTTACTTCTAATAACGGATGTTGCAGGGTGTTGGTATTGGGGTGGGTATCGGTGCAGATCACTTTTTGTACAAAAGGCAATGCTGCTATTTTATCCAGTGCGTTGTTGGTAAACAAGCCGTGGGTCGTAATTACAAATATTTCCTTAGCTCCCGCATTATGATAAGCTTTGGCCGCTTCCACAAGCGATGAACCCGTGCGTATCATATCGTCGTAGATCACCACCGTTCTGCCTTTTACATCGGCGTTGATGGCGGTAACGGTGATTTCAGAACCGCTTTCCCTGCGTTTGATGATAAAAGCAGCATCTACCTGCATATCATTGGCCAGCGATTCTACCCATTTGGCCCGGCCTGCATCGGTAGCAGCCAATACAAAATGGTTGCCGCCAAATTCCAGCGCTGCCGCTTTAATCACTTCTTTGGCATACAGGTGAATGGGTTTAATGCCACCCTCAAAGTAATAAGGCAGTCCATCCGCGTGCAGGTCTATCATCACCACCGAGTTGCCACCCGGCGTTTGCGGAATGGCCGAAAACAGGATGGCCCGGTTTTTCGCTTTTACAATTTCTCCTTTCTTCACGGCCCTTTCCATGGTAGCATAACCAAAATAAGGAATTACTATTCGGATCGATCTGGCGCCGTACTGCACGCAGCCCAGCGCCAGATCCAGCAGCTCAAGCGTGCTGCGGTCGTCGGTGGTGCCACCTAGTAATAAGATGTCACGATCGTGAATATCGGAGGTAATACGGTGATAATGCTCACCATCGGGAAAATCTTTGATTTCGGTAGTGCCGGCGATAACCTGGTTATGGGCCGCTGCCAGTACCCGCTTGGCCAGGTATTGGTAGGGTTGTGTGTGAAAAAGGATGACAGGGTTCATAAAAAGCGTTTCTCAAAAATAGCGATCGCGCTGCAATCATAGATGATATTTAAACATCGCAGATGAATTTTGGGATTTCTCGTTAACTTCGCCTGGATGATACGCTTTGTGCTCATACTGTTTACCCTGCACTTCCTTTCCGGCAATATGCTGATAGGTGAGGTGTCTAAAACAGTTTTGCTGGCCAAGCATTATGGCGAGCACCAGCAGCAGAATAGTAGCATTACGCTGTTCCAGTTTCTGAAATTGCACTACCAGGATCAGCAGCATGAGCATGCCGATCCTTCTCACCACGATAAAATTCCTTTTCACGGTTGCAGCATAAACCTGGGCATTGCTTTTTTTGAAAAGCACCATGCACCAGTATTGCCCACTGCGCAGTTCCTGCTGCCCGATAAAGAAAAACAACCTTTGGTAAACAGCGATCTGCTGGCTTTCTTATGGGAGCGTAATATTTTCCAGCCTCCGCGGGCATAGGCCTCTCTTTTTCCGGTTGCTACAACCGGATGGTGCGTTTCGCATCTACGAATCCTTATTTTATTAAACCGCCAGTCCCCGATACGGGCTTGGTTTTATGCACGTCTGTCCGGCGTTTGGTATAATTCCGGGTGCCATTATTTTGCGGCTGGCAGCGTATGACTATTATGCTGAACAGAATTATCCGTTTCTCCATACAACACAAGTTGGTGGTGGGTATTGGTGTATTGGTATTGCTGGTGACGGGTGTTTTTGCCCTGCGCAGCCTGCCTATCGATGCCATTCCAGACATTACCAACAATCAGGTGCAGGTATTTACCCTGTCGCCATCCTTATCCGCACCCGAGGTGGAGCGTTTGTTAACCATCCCCATTGAGCAGCAGCTCGTATCTATTCCCGGCCGCACCGAAATCCGTTCCATATCCAGGTTTGGGCTGTCGGTGGTAACGGTGGTGTTTGAAGAAGATATAGATGTGTACTGGGCCCGGCAGCAGGTTTCTGAACGGCTCAAAATGGCCGAAGAGCAGATTCCCAATGGCATTGGTAAGCCCGAATTGGGGCCGGTATCTACCGGGTTAAGCGAAATTTACCAATACACGGTGCATCCCGAACCGGGTTTTGAAGAAAAATACGATCCTATGGAGCTCCGCACCATACAGGACTGGTATGTGCGCCGCCAGTTGCTGGGCACCAAAGGCATTGCCGATGTAAGCAGCTTGGGAGGGTTTCTCAAACAATATGAAGTAAGCATTACCCCGCAAAGGCTGGTATCGATGAATGTAACCATCGATGAACTGTTTAGTGCGTTGGAGCAAAACAACCAGAATGCAGGCGGCGCTTATATTGAACGCAACGAGACCGCTTATTTTATACGCAGCGAGGGTATGGTTAATTCGCTGGACGATATCCGTAAGATTCCGGTAAAACAAAATGCCAACGGCACACCCATGTTCCTGGGCGATGTGGCCGATGTGCGGTTTGGGCATGCCGTGCGGTATGGTGCGCTTACCCGCAATGGCGAAGGCGAGGCTGTGGGCGGTATTGTGCTGATGCTCAAAGGCGCCAACTCCAGCGAAGTGGCCGACCGGGTAAAAGAGCGGTTAGAAGAAATTAAGAAGACCTTGCCCGAAGGGGTTACCATTACCGCGTTTCTCGACCGTACCAAACTGGTAGATGCCTCCATTAATACGGTAGCCAAAAACCTTATCGAAGGTGCGCTGATCGTCATTTTTGTGCTGGTACTGCTGCTGGGTAACCTGCGTGCAGGATTGGTTGTGGCCAGTGTTATTCCCCTGGCTATGCTGTTTGCCGTGTGTATGATGCGTTTGTTTGGCGTAAGCGGCAACCTCATGAGCCTGGGCGCTATCGATTTTGGATTGATTGTAGACGGTGCGGTAATTATTGTAGAAGCTACCCTGCACCACCTGGGTACCCACCGCAAAGGGCAGCTGAGCAAAGCCGAAATGAATGAAGAGGTATATACTTCTGCCTCCAAAATCAGGAATGCCGCGGCTTTTGGCGAAATCATCATTCTTATTGTGTACCTGCCCATACTGGCGCTTACCGGTATTGAAGGTAAGATGTTCCGCCCCATGGCAGAGACGGTGGTGTTTGCGATCTTAGGCGCATTCCTGCTGTCGCTCACTTATGTGCCCATGATGAGTGCGCTGGTGCTGAACCGCAACATACAGCATAAAGTAACGTTCTCCGATCGTATGATCGCGAAATTCCAGAGTTGGTACCGCCCCATAATCCGTTGGGCGCTCCGGCACCCGGTAAAGATTACCGGTAGTGCATTTGCTGCTTTTGGGGTGTGCGTAGTCCTGTTTCTGAACATGGGCGGCGAGTTTATTCCCCAGTTGGATGAAGGCGATTTTGCAGTAGAGACCCGCGCCATGCAAGGGGGTTCATTGCCTTACTCGGTACAAATTGCTGGTAAGGCAGAAAAGTTGCTGCTGCAACAGTTTCCCGACGAGGTAGAGCAGGTAGTAGGAAAAATAGGTGCACCCGAAATCCCCACCGATCCTATGCCGGTAGAGGCCAACGATATGATGGTGATACTCAAAGACCGGAAATACTGGAAAAAGGCAGATACGCGCGAAGAGCTGGCCGATACAATGGCTAAGGCCTTATCGGCCATTATTGGTGTGAACTTTGGTTTTCAACAGCCCATACAAATGCGTTTTAACGAACTAATGACGGGCGCCCGGCAGGATGTGGTGGTTAAGATCTATGGCGACGACCTGGATGTGCTTACCGAATACGCCGATAAACTGGGCGCTATTGTAAACACAGTGCAGGGTGCAAAAGATATTTATGTAGAGCAGGTGACCGGCTTACCGCAGATTGTGGTTAAGCTGCGCCGCGATAATATAGCCCGTTATGGCCTTACCGTTCAGGAGATTAACCATGCGGTAAATACAGCTTTTGCCGGGCAAAAGGCTGGTGTGGTATACGAAGGCGAAAAACAGTTTGACCTGGTGGTGCGGCTAGATAGCAGTTACCGCAAACAGATCAGCGATGTAAGTACACTCAATATAGCCGCTGGCAACCGTCAGATTCCGCTGAGCGAAGTGGCCGATGTGCGTTTCATAAACGGTCCGGCGCAGGTACAGCGCGAAGGTGCCCGCCGCAGAATTATGGTAGGTTTTAACGTGCGTGGCCGCGATGTGGAAAGCATTGTGCAGGAGCTGAAGCAAAAAACAGCCGCAAAAATTAAGCTGCCACCGGGCTATGAGCTTACGTACGAGGGCCAGTTTAAAAACCTGGAAGAGGCCAAAGACCGCCTGGCTATTGCGGTGCCGGCTGCATTGCTGCTCATTATGATGCTGCTTTATTTCACCTTCCGTTCTGTAAAACAAACCTTGCTCATTTTTACCGCTATACCGCTGGCGGCTATTGGTGGCGTATTATTTCTGCTCATGCGGGGTATGCCATTCAGTATATCTGCTGGTGTTGGTTTTATCGCACTTTTTGGCGTAGCGGTATTGAATGGCATTGTGCTGATCGCCGAATTCAATAAACTTAAAAAAGAAGGTATGAACGATATTATGGAGCGGATCGAAACCGGGGTAATGGTGCGTTTGCGCCCTGTGCTCATGACTGCCGCGGTGGCATCGCTGGGCTTTTTGCCTATGGCGCTTTCGCAGTCGGGCGGCGCCGAAGTGCAGCGGCCATTGGCCACCGTAGTAATAGGCGGGTTAATTACATCTACCATTCTTACACTGGTGGTTTTGCCTGCTTTGTACCTGCTGATAGAACGAAGGAGCAACCGCAAAGCCATGCTGGTTCCGCTATTGCTGCTGCTGGGTTTTGCATTACCTGCCCAGGCGCAACAAGTTTATACTATTGAGCAGGCTGCCGATAAAATGCTGAAAGCCCATCCGCAAATGAAAGCCGCAGAGGCCGATATTAAAGAAGCAGAGGCATTAAAAGCATCGGCCTGGGATGTGGGAAAAACCTCGCTGGGTTTACAGATTGGGCAGTACAATTCCAAAGCCACCGATAATGGCCTTTCGGTGAGCCAGGCTATACCTTTTCCCACGCATATGATTGCGCAGCGCAAGGTGTTTAATTCTGTAGCGCAGGAGCGTGTGTTGCAGCAGCAGCTTACGCGCCAGGAACTGTTGTTGCAGCTGCGCCAATGCTTTGTATCGTTGCAGTACCAATATGCTTTCCGGCAGCGGATACAGGAGCTGGATAGTGTATACGGCGTATTACAGCATGCCGCAGATTGGCGGTACAAAAGTGGTGAGTCTACCCGGTTGGAGCAGGTAAACCTGCTTACCCGCAAGCAGGATATGGTATTGCAGCTTACACAATCGAACCAGGAAATTCTTGGGTTGCGCAAAACCTTGCAATGGTTGCTGGGCGATGCTACCCTGCCAGACATTAGCCCGGCGCTGCCATCTGAAGAAGGTGCTTTAAGTACTGAAAAAACAATCGCAGAGCACCCGTCGGTTAAGTTGTATGAGCAAAAAACGCAAACAGCCAAACTGGAGCAAAAGAAGGCAGGGCAGGCACTCTGGCCCGATCTTACATTGGGTTTGACCAACCAGACTTTAATTGGTTATCAGAATATAGATGGTACCGAGCAGTATTACAGCCGGTCGGAGCGGTTTACGGCAGTGCAGGTAGGTGTAGCGGTTCCGTTGGTTTGGGGCCCGCAAACGGCAAGGGTTAAGGCGGCGCGCCAGCAAGTGGTTTCTTCTACCGCTAAGGCAGAGGCCTGGCAGCGGCAGTTCGAATCGGCCTACGACAAAACCCTCCAGGAAACAGAGAGCGCTTTAACGGCGCTGCGTTACTACCACGAGCAGGCTTTGCCCAATGCCGATCTTATTTCCACTAAGGCGCATATGGCGTTTAAGGCAGGTGATATTGGCTACCTCGAATTGCTGCAAAGCCTCGATACTGCTTACGGCATTTACCAAAAGTATCTTTCCGCACTGCGCGAAGTAAGGCTTAAACAGCTTTCATTACAGTACTTAAACGGATCTCTCTAAACGAATAGCAACATGCGATACAATAATCTCTTTATACTGCCTTTGCTTGCTTTGATGACAGTTGGTTGTCACAGCAACCATGATCATGCTAACGAAAGCAATGCCACACATACCAACGATACTACCCACGAAGAAGCAGTTATACTTACACCCGACCAAATGAAACTGAATGGTATTGTAACCGGCGAGGCAGGCCAGCGCAACCTGAGCAATGGCATTGTAGCCAATGGCGTTACCGATGTGCCACCACAGAACATGTTTATGATAACCTCGCCCTATGGCGGTATGGTAAAACGAATGGATATGCTGCAGGGCTCTAAAGTAAACAAGGGGCAAATGCTGGTGGTGATCGAAAACCAGGAATTTATACAGTTGCAGCAAGACTACCTGGAAAACAGGGCGCAGCTGCAATACCTTAAACTGGAGTTTGAGCGCCAGCGCACCTTGCAGGAGCAGGATGTAAACGCCCGTAAGGTATTTGAAAAAGCAAGAGCCGAATACCAGGCCATGGATGCTAAAGTGGCTGCCATAGCGGCCCGGCTCAAAATGATAGGCATTAAACCGGCTGCGGTAAGCCCGGCAACTTTATCTTCTACCATTACATTAACGAGTCCTATTAACGGGTATGTAACCGATGTAAGCGTAGCGGTGGGCAATTTTGTAAATGCCACGCAGCCATTATTAAAGGTAGTAGATCCGGAGCACCTGCACGCCGAGATTACGGTGTATGAAAAAGACCTGGCAGGTATTAAAATTGGCCAGGCTATAAGGGTAAAACTTAATTCCGATACGGCAGAGCGTATGGCGCATGTGCACCTGGTAGGGCGAGAAGTATCTGCCGATAAAACCGTACGCATTCACGGCCATTTTGACAAAGAAGATGTAACCCTGGTGCCGGGTATGTATTTAAAAGCTGTGATTGAAACCGATGCTGCTACGCACAATGCCGTGCCGGACGAAGCCGTTGTGAGTTACGATGGCAAGCACTTTGTTTTTGTAGAAGAAGAAACGGATAAAGACGGCCGCAAGCATTTTATAATGCAGCAGGTAGTAACCGGCAAAAGCGCGCATGGCTATACCGAAGTGCAGCATGCCGATTCGCTTCTGGGCAAAACGATTGCCATAAAAGGCGCGTTTAACCTGCTGGCTGCGTTAAAAAATAGCAAATCAGAAGGTGGGCACAGCCATTAAAGGGTTATTCGACCGGTAACTGGGTAGCAAAAAACTGCCATAACGCATCCTGTTGCGGCAGCGGAGCGGTCAGGTGAAGGTCTGCCCCCGTTGCAGGATGTTTAAAACGGATCTGCCAGGCATGCAGCCCTATAGACCGATCGGGATTGCCCCTCCGGGCCCCGTATTTTACATCGCCTTTGATTGGGTTTTTTATAAAACCCAGTTGGGCCCGCAGTTGGTGAAAGCGGCCGGTTTCGGGATGCAGCGCTACCAGATGGTATTGGTTGCTGTGGGCCAGCATTTCGTATTGGGTTACTGCCTTTTTAAAATCTGCTTTGGGGGCATCCGCCACGGCAGATTTCATGGTTTGCCCGTTGCGGCGCAGGTAATGAGTCAAGGTGCCTTTCTCCGGTTGCAGCGATTGGGGCACAATGGCCAGGTAGGTTTTTTGAACAAGACCATCGGCAAAAGCCTGGTTGAGCGCAGCCGCCATAGCCGGGGTGCGGGCCATGAGCACAATGCCGCTCGTAGGCGTATCCAGCCGGTGGGTGATTTGCAGGCCGGGCCAGCTGGCCTGCATCATCTCGGCCAGGGAAACGGTATTTTCCGGGCCTGGTTGTGTAGGAACTCCGGCGGGTTTGGATACAACCAGCAGGTGCTCGTCCTGCCAGATTACAACTGGTTCTTGGGCATTGGATGTCATAACGGGGGGTAAAGGTAAGTCAGCCCTGCCAAATGATATTCAAAATGACCTCAAAAAGAAAGTCCTGCATATTTTGATAAAAAACTTTATTTATATAGATTTACCGATAAAACTTTTCTTAAATGAAGAAGCTTGCAGGCTTTTTATTGTTACTGATAGGTGCGGGTTTTGCGGCCTGTACAGAAGAGGAGGACAATTTCAAGACCCTATCGGTACCTGAAGCTGAGCCTTACGCGAAAGTATTAACCGACAGTGGCACTTACCGCCTGAGCAAATATTTCGTGGTGGAAAACAACGATGGTTACCTCGATACCACAGATATAATCAGTACCCTGAACCCATGTGCCAGGAACACGGCTTTCAAGCTGCGTGCAGATGGTAAAGCGCTGGCTATGCCCGGATCTGGCTGCGATGCTACGTTAGACCCGTTTTATGATATGAACTGGCAGTTTACACATGGGCAAAAATACATTCGCCTGTATAACACGCCAGCTTCCATCATGGGCTTTGCAGAACTGGAAGGCCGGTACGAAAGTAAGATCCTGCCTAATCTTTCGCTGGAATATGGCGGTATTTACAATGGTAAGGATGCCACTTACGTAAGGGTTTACGATAAACAATAATAAGCATGAAGAAAGCGATACTCCTGATAACTTTATTGGTTGGAACAGCAGCGCAGCTCATGGCGCAATATTCGAGCGTAGGCCGGGTTAAGCTGCATGAAATGTATAACGACCGTAGCCCTTTCCTGAACTTTCTTACCCGCATTGAGTTGCAGGGTGCATATTCCAGTTTTTACCTTAAAAACAAGGTAGAAATGTACCAGACCAACGAGCGTGGTGCCTATAGTTTCGACTCCGGGTATACCTATAAAATGAATTCGGCCGGTTTATCCTTCTCTGCCTCCTCCTATTTTCCGGTGGTAGGTTTGGGTCCTAAATCGATACTGGCCATTCAGGCTGGCGTGCACTACCAATCTTATATGGTAGATTATCCCAAAAACTACTTTGGCAAGCAGCCTGCACCGGCTACCAATTTTCCCATTACCATTATTGGCGCGCCTATCGGTGTAGTTTATAAATATGGTTGTGATGCGGCCCAGGACAAAGGCACCAATATCTGCGCTTCCTTTGGCGCGGGTCTGGCTCCTCAGTATGTTATGACCGACGATTTTACTACCGTAAACGTAACGCCCTATGCGATGGGAGAGTTTGGAACTTTCCTGGGTATAGCGGTAAAGCTTAGGGTAACGACCTACTTGCCTAATATCACCTACTTCAAAAATGAAAGAACGTATGGTGGCAATAAAGTAACACAACGTTTATACGGCAATACGCCTTTGACCATCGGACTGGTACTGATGCCTTTCTCATTTGCATGGGAAGACACCCGTTGGTAATGTTTTAGTGTGTGTTTTCAGAATTTTCAGCAATAAAAAGCAAACCCCGCCGAAAGGTGGGGTTTGCTTTTTTATATTAACCTCAATAAAACCAGCGCCTAGGGCGGCGGCGAGGTGTGAAGGTGTGCCAGTTTGGTTATCAGGTACTTAGGTCGAAGTGACGGTAGCAGAAAGGCGTTTTGAAGCCAGGTTAATTGTGTTATGCAGAATGAAAATTGGATGCGGGTTGGGCCCAACATGAAAATACCCGGGCAAAGCGCCAGGGTATCAATATTTTTATCTTAAAGAAGGATGGTTAGCGTAAAAGCAATTCGCAGGGCTTCATACCGGTGTGTTTCTTAAATGCGGTGCTGAAGTGAGATATGCTGCTGAAACCCAGGTGGTTAGCTACTTCCGACACACTCAGTCCATTTTCGTACAGCAACTGACGTGCTTTGGCAATACGCTCCTGCTGGAAGTAATCGTAAATGGTTTTGCCATAAACTGCTTTGAAACCCCGTTTAAGGTAACATTCGTTCATAGCTACCTTACGGCTCAGTTCCTTAATGGTAATAGGGCTGTCCAGGCGCTCTGTAAGGATCTCCTTGGCCATCAATATCTTATCGCGGTCATCATTGTTGGTGAGGAACTTACAGGCCGCAATAGGCGCGCGCTCTTCCTGGTACAGGTCGTTGATGTACAGGATCAGGTCGCCCAGCCTGCTTTTCAGGAAAATATGCTTGAGTCCGTTCTCGTAATTGTTGTGGATCACCTGCTCCAGCGACAGTTTGGTTTTGGCGCACAAAGGCAGCACTTTCATAAAATCGCCTTCCGAAGCTTCGGCAAACAGCGTATTAATGCTGGCGCCCGATAAGAATTCGAAATAAGTAGCGGTCATCTCAAACTGGAAAACAGAAAGCCGGGACTTATTGCGGTCTATGGTGTCGCAATCTGCTGTTTCGTTGTTGCACAACTGGCCCTTACAGCGGGGTTTATTGCAGTAATGCTGCCCGCTGATACAGTATTGGAGCACCAGCCTGGTGTGCTGGTCGGTGGTTATATATTGCACAATAGCCGTATCCTCCATCACGAGGTTGGCGGGCATACTGAACTGCGCCGCCTCCCAGTTAAAGCCGGGAGTGAGCTCTTCCTTAAAGTGCAGCATGCAATTCAATTCATTGCTTACTACCTCTGGCGGGAAGGCATTTTGTAATATCTGATTTAACGGTTGCATCAATAAAAGACCGTTTAGGATGGTGCAAATTTACGGGGATTTACAACACAAACCTCATGCGGTTCGTAAACTCATGATTCTCAATGATTTTGTATTAACCAAAATTGCCATAAATCCTTGTTCAAGCGGGAATTTTTGGCTAATTTTGTAAGGATTTACCCGAAGCATTATCCTGGTCTGGTGTATAACCGCGGGAAGGGTAAAAAGTTCATTCACTGAAAAATTTCTATCTGCATTTATGAGTACTGAAGAACAAGTGCTGGCCGGCAATACCAATGGGTACGATGCCGGAAGTATTCAGGTATTGGAAGGTCTGGAAGCGGTGCGTAAGCGTCCGGCCATGTACATTGGTGATATTGGCATTAAAGGTTTGCACCACCTGGTTTACGAGGTGGTAGATAACTCCATAGATGAAGCACTCGCAGGATATTGTAAAAACATTACTGTAACGATTCACCCCAACAACGCTGTTTCCGTTCAGGATGATGGCCGTGGTATCCCTACCGGTATGCACCCCAAAGAAGGCCGCAGCGCCCTCGAAGTGGTAATGACGGTATTGCACGCGGGTGGTAAGTTCGATAAAAACACCTACAAGGTATCGGGCGGTTTGCACGGTGTGGGCGTAAGTTGCGTAAACGCACTGAGCTCCAAACTGATTGTAACCGTGCGCCGGGAAGGTAAAGTATTTGAGCAGGAGTATTCCTGTGGCGTACCGCAATACGCAGTTCGTGTAATTGGCGAAAGCGATGTTACCGGTACTACGGTTTATTTTGAGCCGGATGTGTCTATCTTTAAAGACGGACAATATATAAAAGATATTCTGGCAGGCCGTTTACGCGAGTTGTCGTACCTCAACAGGGGTATCATCATTACATTGGTAGATGAGCGTGAGCAGGAAGAAGATGGTGGTTTCTTAACAGAAGTATACTTCAGCGAAGGTGGTATTGTAGAGTTTGTGGAAATGCTGGACAGAAACGGTAACCGCAGCTCACTTATTCAACGCCCGGTATACATGGAAGGCCATGATCCCGAAAGTAATGTAGTGGTAGAAGTAGCCATGTTGTACAACAACTCTTACAACGAGCATATCTTCTCTTATGTAAACAACATTAACACCATTGAAGGTGGTACGCACGTAGCGGGTTTCCGCAGGGCTATTACCCGGGTGTTCAAATCATACGGCGACAGGGAAAAACTGTTTGAGAAGGCTAAGGTGGAAATTACCGGCGATGACTTCCGTGAGGGATTGAGCGCTGTAGTTTCTGTAAAAGTGCCCGAGCCACAGTTCGAAGGCCAGACCAAAACCAAACTGGGTAACAGTGAGGTGATGGGTGTGGTAGACGTAACGGTGAGCCGCACACTGGAAGCCTACCTCGAAGAAAACCCTAAAGAGGCCAAAACCATTATCGAGAAAGTAATATTGGCTGCACAAGCCCGCCACGCGGCCCGTAAAGCCCGTGAACTGGTGCAACGCAAGAGCGTACTTACCGGAGGCGGATTGCCGGGTAAACTGGCCGATTGCTCCGATAACAAAGCCGAAAACTGCGAACTGTTCCTGGTCGAAGGGGACTCGGCAGGTGGTACTGCCAAGCAGGGCCGTAACCGTCGTTTCCAGGCTATTCTGCCGCTCAGGGGTAAAATCCTGAACGTAGAGAAAGCTATGGAGCACAAAATCTACGAAAACGAAGAGATCAAAAATATGTTTACCGCGCTGGGTGTGAGCATTGGTACCCCCGATGATCCTAAGGCGCTGAACATCGCCAAGCTCCGTTACCACAAGCTGGTGATCATGACGGATGCCGACGTGGATGGTTCGCACATCTCTACGCTTATCCTTACGTTCATCTTCCGTTATATGAAGGAGCTGATCGAGCAAGGTTATATTTACATTGCCCAGCCGCCTTTATACCTGGTTAAGAAGGGTAAAGAGCAGATCTACGCCTGGACTGAGGCTGACCGCCGTGCTGCGGTAGATAAACTGGGTAACGGTAAAGAAGACAGTGTAAACATCCAGCGATACAAAGGTTTGGGTGAGATGAACGCCGAGCAGCTTTGGGAAACCACCATGAACCCTGAAACCAGGCTCATGAAAAGGGTAACCATCGACAGTGCTGCCGAAGCCGACCGCATTTTTGCAATGCTGATGGGCGATGAAGTACCTCCACGCCGTGAGTTTATCGAAAAACACGCTAAATACGCCAAGATCGACGTATAAGTTTCGTTATATGAATTTCCCGAGCCGTCCCCGCAATATTGTGGGGACGGCTTTTTGTTTGGTAGCAATTCTTTTATTGCCATAGTGCATTGACCTCTGACATCTCACCTTTCACTTTAATATTGTAATTTAAAACCACCAACCTTAGGCTATGACACCTGACGAACGTATAGTGCAATACCTCTCCCGCTACATTAAACTCGATAAAAAAGAGCAGCATTTCTTTACCGGCCTGCTCGAGAACCAGGAGGTAAAAAAAGGAACGCACTTGTTGCAGCAGGGCGAGATATGCCGCTTGCAATACTTTGTGATTGAAGGTTGCCTGAGAACCTACACGGTAGATGAGCATGGGCTGGAGCATATTATCCAGTTTTCGCAGGCCAACTGGTGGACATCGGATCTGTACAGCGGCCTTACCCAAACCCCCGCCGAGCACAGCATTGATGCATTGGTGCACAGCTCTGTAATGATACTGCCTTTCGAAAAAATGGAGTGGTTGTATGCCGAGGTACCCAAGTTCGAAAGATTCTTCCGCATACTATACCAAAACGCTATCGTTTCACATTTCCGGCGCACCCGGGAGAGTATGGAACTCACTGCTGAAGAGCGTTACCTGCGTTTTACCGAGCGGTACCCCGATCTGCAGCAGCTGGTTTCGCAAAAGCACATTGCCTCCTACCTTAATATCACGCCCGAGTTTTTGAGTAAGATCCGCAACAAAATTGCGCACCGGTAATTTTTTGATTTCTTAATCTAGTTCAAGTTTTTTATCATGTATTGTGCTGACATTTGTATGGTAAATGAAACGGATTACTACCCATTTACGATAACATTGTAAAACACTTAAAACAATACTATTATGGCAACATGGATCAGCGATGCAATGCACAGCGAAGCGCAGTTTAAAGTAAAACACCTGATGGTTTCTACTGTAACCGGTCATTTCGAACAATTTAATGCCTCAATGGAAGCCGATAAAGAAGACTTTACCGATGCTACCATCCAGTTCGAAGCAGACATTAACAGCATTAACACCAAAAACGAACAACGCGACCAGCACCTGAAATCTGATGATTTCTTTAATGCAGAGCAGTACCCTAAAATGATCTTCAACTCCAATAACCTGGAGAAAGTAAGCGACAGCGATTACAAACTGCATGGCAACCTTACCATTCGCGATGTAACCCTGCCGGTAGTACTCGATGTAGAGTATGGTGGCGTTACCAACGATGCTTATGGCCGTACCATTGCCGGTTTTGAATTGTCGGGCAAAATCAAACGTAAAGATTTTGGTTTAAAATGGCATGCAACCACCGAGGCAGGAGGTGTAGTAGTGAGCGATGAGGTAAAGATCCTGGCCAACATAGAAATGGTTAAGCAATAATTTTTAGCATAGTTACAGATTTAGGGTAAAGGCCGGCAGAAGCAGATTCTGCCGGCCTTTTTTTGTATTTCCGTTTGGGAAAGGTCACATTTTTTGTTAGTTTTGGATAGATATCAAACGCCTGATCTTTTTTATCTGCTGAAATTTCAGTTTATCCGGTACCGTTTTTTTATGCTGTTGTAGTGCTCCTTTTGCGCTTTGTATACAGATCAGGTGATACGCAATTGCTGCTTTTTAAATGTGCTGCCTCCTTAATGGGGGAGTAGCTATTCTTTTACCTAAACTTAAAAGATGATTGAAAACAAAACGTATAAAGCATATGGACACCATAATTTCAAAGACATACCTCAGGTTAAACAGTTTCTCACTCCTCAGCAGCAACACGCTATTGAAGTAGTAGGCAATGTGCTGCCGTTTAAGGTAAATAATTACGTAGTAGATGAGCTTATCGATTGGAGCAATATTCCCAACGATCCTATCTATAACCTCACTTTTCCGCAGCAGGAAATGCTGCAGCCCGCGCACTTCAAACACATGGAAGAAGCCATGGCGCAGGGATTATCCAAAGCCGAGCTGAAACTGGCCGCCAACAGCATCCGGTACCAGCTTAACCCACACCCAGCCGGGCAAATGGAGCACAATGTACCCGAACTGAATGGGGTAAAACTCACCGGCATACAGCATAAATACCGGCAAACGGTTTTGTTCTTTCCGCAGCATGGCCAAACCTGCCACGCTTATTGCACCTTTTGTTTTCGCTGGCCGCAATTTGTGGGCATGGACGAGCTTAAGTTTGCCATGCGCGAAACCGAGCTGCTGGTCGAATACCTGAAACAACATCCCGAAGTAACGAATGTGCTCTTTACAGGAGGCGATCCGCTCATTATGAATGCCGACCGGCTTAAAATGTATATAGAACCCCTGCTGGAAGCCGATCTGCCCAACATACACACGATCCGGTTGGGTACCAAAGCGTTGGGATACTGGCCATACCGGTTTATTAACGATAAAGATTCTGCCGAATTACTAAGCCTGTTTGAGCAGGTGAGCGCCAAAGGCAAACACCTTACGCTGATGGCCCATTTTAACCACATGCGGGAGATGGAGACCGATGCAGTAAAAGAAGCCATACGGCTTATACGCAATACCGGCGTAGAGATACGCACGCAAAGCCCAATTATGCGCAACATTAATGATGATCCTGCGGTGTGGCGCGATATGTGGCGCGAGCAGGTGCGGCTGGGCTGTATACCTTATTACATGTTTATGGCACGCGATACCGGTGCGCAGGATTTCTTTGCCGTATCGCTGGTTAAGGCGTGGCGCATTTTTCGGCAGGCCTACCAGCAGGTAAGTGGCGTATGCCGTACGGTACGTGGGCCCAGTATGTCGGCAGAGCCGGGCAAAGTACAGATACTGGGCATTAGCGAGGTAAAAGGCGAAAAAGTATTTGTGCTGCGGTTTATACAGGGGCGTAACCCCAACTGGGTACACCGTCCGTTTTTTGCGAAGTACGATGAAAATGCCATTTGGCTCGACGACCTGGTACCGGCCTTTGACGAAGAACTATTCTTTTACCAGATGGAACCCGAAGAAGAATTTAGCTACGATTATTAATCCCATACAGAGACCTCCGCAAGGAGGTTTTTTTTATTATGCCTGGCATAAAACCAGCGTCTGGCGCAGTGGTGATGTGCGAAGGCTCTGCCAGTTTATTGACCTTGATTGTCATCAGCGTACTCAGGCCGAAGTTACAGTAGCACAGTAGTGCTATCAAGGTGCTATCCCGAAAACGAGGTGTAACCGTTTTCGGGCGGTTTTTTGCGTTACTTTTTTTCCGCAAAAAAGTAACAAACGAAGAAAATTGAGTGTAAGCCTGGGGTGTCCCTACAGTTGTTGGCCAATGATGTAAAGTAAGGATCATGGGAATTCTCCGTTGTGGGATAAAAAGAAAAGCCCCGGCAATATTGCCAGGGCTTTTCTTTTTATGGTTAGATGAGTATTTCTATCTCAGCAAGGTAACATTACCCTTCAGCATTTCTTCTCTGCCGTTGGCGTAGGTTACTTCAATTACGTAAACAAATACACCCTGAGGCTGGTCTACACCATTTACTTTACCATCCCATCCGCGACCGTCAACCGCCTTGGTTTCGAATACGCGTACACCCCATCTGTCGTAAACGCTCATCTCAAAACGGGTAAGTTTGTAAGACAGCAGCTGGCGTGGCAGGAAGTAGTCGTTAAGGCCATCATTATTAGGCGTAAAGCTGTTGGGCACATCTACATAGCAAGCTTTGCGCACCCACATAGAGTCGGTATTGGAGCAGCCGGTAGGTTCTGTAACCCTGAGCCAGTAGTTATCGGGATTGGCAATGCGGAGTACCCTGGTGGTATCGCCGGTAGACCATTTGTATTTGGTACCATCGCCATGTGCAAAGGCATCTGATACATACAGCGGGCGCTCTCCGGGACACAGCGAAGTATCCTGGCCAATATTCACTTTAGGCAATGCATATACATTGATCGGGAAGTGGAAGATAGAGTCGGGGCACGATCTGAAGAAAGCATTGAAGCTTACATCGTACGTTCCGGGCTGGTCAAAAGTGTGGTAAGGGTTCAGGTTATTATAAACCTTGCGCTGGCCGCCAATATCCCAGTAAGCACTATCGTAGTTAGACGAGATCATAGCATCGAGCTTGAGCGGATCGCCTATACAGAAGTTGCTGTCAGATACCGCTGCGGTAACCGCTGCAGAACCTTCTACAAGGATGTTGAGCTTGGCCGTATCGGTACAGCCCAGGTTACTGGTAATAACCAGTGTAGCCGTAAACGTACCTATTGAATCATAAATGTGCTGTGTAATTTGTCCTGTTCCGGCATCACCATCGCCATAAGTCCAGGCATAGTTGGTAATGGTACCAATAGAGTTGGAGTTAAAGGTAACAGGAGCACCGGCGCAAACCGAATCTTCATCTACATCAAAACTTGCAGTAAGCGGGTTATTGGTATTTACGGTCTGGGTTTCGTTTTCAGAACATTTACCGTTGGTAGCGCTCAGGATTACATTGTAAGATCCCTGTGTGCCGTAAATGTGCGATACGTTCTGGCCATTGCCAAAATTACCATCGCCATATACCCATGAGTAGGTAACCGAAGAGCCGGGTACGTTGTTGGTAGCAGCAAAATAAACGGTATCCTCATCGCAGCCAGCAGCTTTGGTAAAGGTAAACGAAACGTCTACCGGATACAGTTTGATCTTAACAGAATCTTCCTGGATACAGTATTTACGGAATTCGATATCGTCGATAGAAAACACGTTACCGTTAAAGCTTACATTGTTGTTGATGATACATACATCCGCACTGGTAGCCAGCGTGTTAGGCCAGTCTACATTGTACTGGTTCCAGGTGCCGGGCGTGGCAGACAGTGCAAAGGCACTTCCTACATCCACACCATTGATGTTTACCTGCAGCGAAGCCGGGTTGGTGGCATCGGCGCTGGCACCCCAGAAAGCGAAGTTGTAATCGGTATTGGCACTTACAGCTATAGTTTGGCACCATACGTGTTTGCCGGCAGTGGTAGAACCTTTGGCAATGAGCATATTACCTGTACCCGTAGTGTGGTCGCCGTAAGCCGCAAAAGTAGGCGTTACGTTTTGGGGGTTGGTATTAATGCTGTATTGCCCCTGGGTAATACCGGCGGTTGCATAAACGTAGTCGCTGGTAAACTGCATGTTGCCGTTACCAAACGAGGAGTTTAGCGCCAGGTTTTGCCGAAGCAATGCTTTTACTTTAAGGTAGTACGTAATATCACTGATTGCCGTTGTAGCAACGGTATTTAGTGTGTTCGTACTCGAAAGTCCGCTGGCAGGCGTCCATTCATATACTCTGGGCGATGCCAGGGTCGTGTCCAGTACAGGATCCAATGTTACCTGGGTATACGGACAGGTATCGACCTGGTTAACCAGCGTAACGGGAACGCACTGAGCATCGGCAGACTGAATGCCTGTGGCCGCAAAAAATGTCAGCACACCTGCAACACCGGTTGTCAGATGTGTTAACTGTCTTTTTATGTGGTTACGACAGCGGGTAAAATTGCTCATACGATTTGAAATATTCATAAAACTAACTATAAAGCGTAAAATCTCAAATACCCGGATGAAAAAACATTACTTAAAAAATATAGTATATGTTTCGGTTGCCTTTTGTTTCCAGGCCACATTCTCAGGCATCCGGCGCCTGATTTGAAACAAGCAGTGTTGCTTGCTTTACCTATGTTATTCCGTTAATAATCAACGTAATAACGTCACATTTCCTTTAAAGCTCTGCTCGGTTCCGTTAGAGAAACCAGCTTCTATAATGTAGATATATGATCCCATAACCTGGTCGGTTCCGTTCAGTTTACCATCCCATCCCCGGCCATTTACAGATTTTGTTTCGAAAACCTTTTGTCCCCAACGGTTAAAAATGCTCATTTCAAACTTGCTCAGGCGGTAAGAAAGCAGGTCCCGGGGCAGGAAATAGTCGTTAAGGCCATCTCCGTTTGGTGTAAAGCTGTTGGGAATATCGAGGTAGCAGGCTTTGCGCACCCACATGGTATCGGTATTTACACACTGGTTTTCGTCGGTCACCTGCAGCCAGTAATAAGCGGGTTGATTCACTTTAATTATCTGATCTGTACTTCCGGTAGACCAACGGTATTGCACCAATGGGCCATGGTTATTTTGGTCTGACAGGAAAAGCGCTGGTTCTCCCGGGCATAATGCAGTATCGGCTCCCAGGTTTACATTGGGATAAGCATTTACAATGATCGGAAATTTAATAATGGTATCGGGGCAAAGGTCAAAGTACACATTGAAGGTAACCAGATAATTGCCCGGCTTGTCAAAAGTATGGGTAGGGTCCATTTCTCCGCGCACAATGCGGCCATCTCCCATGTTCCAGTAAGAGCTGTCTACACCGCTGCCATCAATATACCCTCTGAGGCGGATGGGCTGGTTTACACAAAAATTGCTGTCGGTAACCGTGGCCCAAACGTCTGCGGCTTCCTGCACCAGTATATTGTGGGTGGTACTATCGGTACAACCGAGATCGCTGGTTATTTTAAGCCTGGTGGTATAGGTGCCAACCTGGGTATAGGTGTGCTGTACAATTTGCCCGGTGGCGGTGGCGCCATCGCCAAAATCCCATTCGTAATTGGTAATGGTACCTACAGAGTTGGAGTTAAAAGTAATAAGCTGGCCCAGGCATACCGAGTCATCATCGGGCTCAAACAGGGCTGTAAGCGGGTGATTGGTATTTACCGTTTGCTGGTCTATATCGGAGCAGCGGCCGTTGCTGCCTTGCAGAATTACGTTGTACGAAGCCTGTGTAGGATACACGTGGGTCACAAAGGGGCCGGCGGCAAAAGTGCCATCGCCAAACGACCATTGGTATTGCGGAGCCGGGCCAGGTACATTATTAAGCGCCTGGAAGGTTACCGAATCCTGCAGGCAGCCGGGGTAAATCTTGTAGGTAAACCCTACATCTACCGGGTGCAGTTTAATCACCACCGAGTCGGTTTGGGTGCAATGCGCACGGTATTCAATATCATCCAGCGCAAAATCGTTTCCACTGGTAGCTGTATTCTGGTTTACAATACAAATGGTAGCAGAGGTGTTGGCACCACTGTTCCAGGTGGCAAAGAACTGCGCCCATTGGCCCGTTGTAGCAGGCAGGGTAAAGGGAGCTCCCAGCGTTACTCCATTAATAGAGAACTGTAAAATACCCGGGCTCGACGCTACGCACGAAGCACCCCAGGTAGAAAAATCGTAAACGGTATTAGGCGTTACGGCAATAGTCTGGCACCAAACAGAGGTATTGGGGGTGCCCGAACCATTTACCACCAGCATATTGCCGGTGCCCGAAGTGTGGTCGCCAAAGCTGGCAAAGTTGGTATGGGTAAGCTGGGGATTGGTGCTTACGGCATAAGTGCCTTCGTTGGTAAGCTGGCCAAAAGCGCCACCTGTGCCCAGCACGTAGCCCGACGAAAAGCCGGTATTGCCACTGCTGAAGTTGCCGTTGGCCACCGAATTGGTGCGGAACAGGCCCGAAATAGTAAGGTAATAAGTAATATCGGTGATGCCGGTAGTGGCAACGGTATTGAGTGTATTGGTAGAAGATAGTCCTACAGCAGGGCTCCAGGTAATATTCTTAATGGAAAAGTTGGTGGTATCTACCTGTGGGTTCAGGTTAAGCTGAACCAGGGGGCAGGTATCGATCCGATCCACCAGCGTAATAGGCAAGCATTGCGCCTGGGTTTGCTCAACCCCTGCAACGGCCATTGCCAGGCCTAATGCCACCGTTCCGTAAGATGATAAAAACCTTTTTTTAAGCCAGAGTATAGGATGCTTCATATTTTAATTCAATGTAAAGCCCGCATTATAAAAAATATTATATTTGATATAACAGGGTCTAAAAATGTATAAAACTAATTATAAATGATAAAAGCACAAATGGCCCTGGTTATATATAGACGGCTAATTAGCCCCGATGGTTTGTAGAGAATGCCGGGAAAAATAAAAACCGGGATTATTGGAGTAAGGGACAGGCCGGAAACATGACCAGTATCAGTCTAAAAGCTGGGGTGGGTCATTCCTGTTCGGAAATGGAATGTCGAATTTTGTATAAAACAAGACACGTATGTCCGTTATTGCGCCTGGTACACTACAATGCTTTCACTGCGGAGAAGACTGTCCTGACGAGCCTGTTGTGTTTGAAGCACATCCGTTCTGCTGCCAGGGGTGCAAAACTGTCTACGAAATTCTAGCCCAGAAAAATCTCTGCACCTACTACGATCTTACCGAAAAGCCTGGCAAAACGTTTAGCCAGCCCGTTTACGCTCCCCGCTATGCCTACCTGCTGCAACCCGATGTGCAGGAAAAACTGATCCAATACAAGGACGAAACCACTGCCTATATTACCTTTTTTATACCCTCCATGCACTGCAGTTCCTGCATATGGCTGCTGGAGCATTTGTACCGCCTGCACAATGGTATTGTAAAAAGCTCGGTCGATTTTCTGAAAAAGGAAATACGGCTGGCCTACAACGAATCGGCCATTAACCTGCAGGAGGTAGTGGTGCTGCTGGCCCGCATCGGGTACGAACCTTATATATCTTTACAGGATGCCGATACCGGCGTACAGCAAAAAGCATCGCGCAGCGCTACTTATAAGATAGGTATAGCCGGTTTTTGCTTCGGTAACATTATGATGCTGAGCTTTCCGGACTATTTTGCCGGGGGCGATTTGTTAGATACGCCGCAGCTTGCTACTATTTTCCGGTACCTGAGCCTTTTATTGTCTATTCCGGTTATTACTTATTGTGCAGCCGAGTTTTTTACCGGCTCGGTAACCTATTTGAAACAAAAACGCCTCAACATCGATTTTCCGATAGCGCTGGCGCTCATCATTACTTTTGGCCGCAGCCTGTACGAAATTATTTCGGGCACCGGATCGGGCTACCTCGACAGCATGACCGGCATTGTGTTTTTTATGCTGCTGGGGCGCTGGGCGCAAAGCCGCACCCTGGGTTACCTCTCTTTTACCCGCGACTATAAATCTTATTTCCCGGTATCGGCCTGTGTTATCCGCAAGGGTACCGAAGCGTATATACCTGTGCACGAGTTGCAGGTGGGCGATGATGTGCTTATCCGCAACAACGAACTCATACCTTCCGATGCGGTGCTGCTCGAGGGCGAGGCCGAGATCGATTACAGTTTTGTAACCGGAGAGTCGGAATGGGTAGAAAAACATCCGGGCGATATGTTGTATGCCGGCGGCAGGCAGAAGGGGGCAGCCATCCGGCTTAAACTGAGTAAACCTGTAGCGCAGAGCTACCTTACCTCGCTTTGGAACAACGAAGCTTTTCAGCAACCGCAGCAAACCCGTTTCGATTATGCTGCCTTTATCAACAAATATTTTAGTGCTGCGGTACTGGTTATCAGTATAGCCGCTTTTGCCTTCTGGATGATTCGTGGGCAGCATGCCACCGCCTGGAACTCTATTACTACTGTACTCATTGTAGCATGCCCCTGCGCATTGCTGCTTGGCGCTACATTTACCAGCGGCAATATGCTCAGCGTATTTTCTGCCAATGGGTTTTACCTGCGCAATGCATCGGTGATTGAAACATTGGGTGCGGCAGATACCATTGTGTTTGACAAAACGGGTACGCTTACCCGATCGGGCAAGCTCACGACTACTTTTATAGGTGCCGACTTATCGGGCGCAGAGCTTACCGCTATACGATCGGTAGCTACGCACAGCATGCACCCACTTAGCAGAAGCATCGATTACGCGCTGCATACCAGCCCGGCCAATGAGGTTAAGCATTTTGAAGAAACCGCGGCCATGGGCATAAGCGCGGTAGTTGCTGGTATAAAAGTAAAAATGGGATCACCTGTTTTTGTAGAGGCGCTACCGGTAAAAGCACATACCGATACCCGGGTGTATGTATCGCTCAATGGCGAAGTGAAAGGATATTTTACCTTCGAAAATACGTACCGCAACGGGTTGCAGAAACTCATCGGCCGCCTCTCTGCCCGCTTTGGCTTGCACCTGGTGAGTGGCGATAATGAAAACCAGCAAACGTTTCTGGCACAGCAATTCCCCACAGGCAGTGACCTGCGCTTTAACCAATCGCCCGAAGACAAACTCCATTTCATACGCCATTTGCAGCAGCAAAAACACACGGTAGTGATGATTGGCGATGGGCTGAATGATGCCGGTGCCTTACGCCAAAGCGATGCCGGTATAGCCATTACCGAAGATGTAAATAATTTTTCTCCTGCCTGCGATGTGATTATGAGCAGCGGGCAGTTTGAGCAGTTACCCCGGCTACTGCAATATGCCGCATTACACAAATGGTTTGTAGGAGGCAGCTTTGCGCTGTCGCTGGTCTACAATGTAATAGGGCTGTATTTCGCTTTACAGGGCCAGTTAAAACCGGTGATAGCCGCTATACTGATGCCTGCCAGTTCTCTTTCAATCATTTTATTTACCTGGGCCGCTACACACATTGCAGCCCGGACGAAGGCTTTGTAACAACTGACCAATATCATGTTATGCTTTGATGCAGGTCATGGGCATAGGGGTGGAAGTGCTATACTTTTGTTAAATAAAGGACTAAAAAGTCTTAAATATGTCTGCTATCATCATTTTAATCGGATTTAGTCTCCTCGTAGCCCTCGGCTTCCTGGCGGCTTTCCTGTTTTCGGCCCGCAAAGGCCAGTTTGATGATACGTATACCCCATCGGTAAGAATGCTATTTGACGATGAATTAAAAGACGATACAGACAAAGATTCAACAGTATCCAATCAAGAATAAACAAAACATACACTATGGAGATGGAACAGTTTAGTTACGACAACCGGACGGTCAAGAACTTTGCCGTCGCAACAATTGTCTGGGGAGGTGTCGGAATGCTGGCAGGTTTGCTGGCGGCATTGCAGCTGGTATTCCCGGCATTAAACTTTGAGTTGCCGTACACAACTTTTGGCCGCGTAAGGCCGGTGCACACCAATGCCGTTATTTTCGCTTTTGTGGGCAACGGTATTTTTACCGCGGTTTATTACTCGCTGCAAAGGCTTTGTAAAGCCCGCATGTTCAGCGATGTGCTGAGTAAGCTGCACTTCTGGTTGTGGCAGCTCATTATTGTGCTGGGCGCGGTAACGCTGTTGCTTGGGTATACCACCGCCAAGGAGTATGCCGAGCTGGAATGGCCCATCGATATTCTGATTACTATTGTGTGGCTCATCTTTGGTTTCAACATGTTTGGTACCTTGATGAAGCGCCGCGAACGCCATATTTATGTAGCCATCTGGTTTTATATAGGTACCTGGGTTACGATTGCCGTACTGCACATTGTAAACTCTGTAGAGCTGCCGGTAGGCATGTTTAAAAGTTACTCCTGGTATGCAGGTGTGCAGGATGCGCTGGTGCAATGGTGGTATGGCCACAATGCGGTAGCCTTCTTCCTTACTACGCCTTACCTGGGTTTGATGTATTATTTCCTGCCTAAGGCTGCTAACCGTCCTATTTATTCTTACCGTCTTTCTATTGTACACTTCTGGTCGCTCATCTTCCTGTATATCTGGGCTGGTCCGCACCACTTGTTGTATACCTCGCTGCCAGATTGGGCACAAACACTGGGTACTGTATTCTCAATTATGCTGGTAGCACCATCATGGGGTGGTATGTTTAACGGGTTGCTCACCTTGCGTGGCGCCTGGGACAAAGTACGCGAAGAGCCCGTGCTCAAATTTATGGTGGTAGCAGTTACCGCTTATGGTATGGCTACTTTCGAAGGTCCGCTGCTGTCGCTGAAAAACGTAAACGCCATTGGTCACTTTACCGACTGGATAGTAGCACACGTACACGTTGGTGCACTGGGCTGGAATGGTTTCCTCACCTTTGGTATGCTGTACTGGCTTATCCCAAGGTTGTATGGCCGCGACCTGTATTCTAAAAAACTGGCCAATTTCCACTTCTGGATTGGTACGTTAGGTATCCTGTTTTACGCTATTCCATTATACTGGGCAGGTTTTACCCAGAGCTTGATGTGGAAAGAGTTTACCGCCGATGGTATGCTCAAGTACCCCAACTTCCTGGAAACCGTAACCAAGATCGTTCCGCTTTATATGACCCGTGCACTGGGTGGGGCATTATACCTCATTGGTTGGATCGTAATGTTCTATAACCTGTACAAAACCATGGTAACCGGTAAGCTGGTACCGGAAGAAAAAGCACAGGCACCTGCGCTGGAAAAAGAAAACCCTGCGCACAAGGGCGAGCACTGGCACCGCTGGTTGGAGCGCCGTCCTATACAGATGATGCTGGTAGCGCTGGTAGTGATCCTGATTGGCGGTATTGCTGAAATGGTACCTACGTTCCTGGTTAAATCCAATATTCCAACCATCAGTTCTGTACGTCCGTACACACCGCTGGAGCTGGAAGGCCGCGATATTTACCTCCGCGAAGGCTGTTATGTGTGCCATACGCAAATGATTCGTCCGTTCCGTTACGAAACCGAGCGTTATGGTGAGTACTCCAAAGCCGGTGAGTTTGTATACGATCACCCATTCCAGTGGGGCTCTAAACGTACCGGTCCCGATCTGCACCGCATAGGAGGCAAGTATCCGAATAGCTGGCATTACAATCACATGGACGATCCTACCTCTATGTCGCCAGGTTCTATTATGCCACGCTACCCCTGGTTGCTGGACGATAAACTGGACATAAGCAAAACCGCCGATAAGATTAGCGCCATGCGTACGCTGGGTGTGCCTTATCCGGCAGGTTATGAAAAGATTGCGGTAAGCGATCTGCAGAAACAGGCCAATGCCATTGCTGCCGACCTGGCCCAGTCTGGTGTAAAAACCAAAAGCGATAAAGAGATTATTGCGCTCATCGCCTACCTGCAAAGGATGGGAACCGATATTAAAGCAAAAGAATCAGGTGTAACCGCCGAAAAATAACTGTTATGAAATTCATCAATTATTTATCCGGAATATCAGGCGTGAGCGTGTTTCCACTCGTCTCGCTGCTCATCTTCTTTGTATTCTTTATGGTGCTGCTTTGGCTTGTATTTAAAGCCGATAAGAAGAAGATGGATCACCTGGGGCAACTGCCCATTGAAGAGGACAACAATACCTCTATTCTTTAAAAGAAAAACAAAACACTATGTATAAGCGTTTGCTGGGAATAATACTGCCAATGTCCGGGTTGCTGCTTACCGGAAACCCCTTGTGGGCACAGGATGCAGCACCAACAGGAGGAGAATCGCATATTGCGTTGAACGGCGTATTCTGGTTGCTCATGATTACCATTATCCTGTTGTTTCTCGTTATCCTGGTACTGGCAGAGTTGTTGAAATCTATTGCCAAAAGCAATCTGTCTAAATTGATCAGCAGAAATAAAACGAAAGCAGCAGCAGTGCTGGTGTTGGTAGCGGTGTCTTCTACTGTTTTTGCGCAAGACGCGGCACCGGCCGCAGAGGCTGCTGCTCAAGCCGTTTCCACTGCTGTATTCGGTATCGACAAAACCTTGTTCTATACCCTGATGAGTGTGGTCATTATTGAGTTCCTGGTGGTAATGAGCCTGCTGGCCCAGGTGTACCGCATGCTGCGCATGCTGGAGTACATTAAACCAATGGAAAGCATTATGCCCCGCTGGTTGCAGTATAAAAGCCTTATGGGTACCACTAAGCCGGTGGAGCAGGAAGAAGCCGAGATTATGCTCGACCACGATTACGATGGCATTAAAGAGCTGGATAACGGTATGCCTCCCATCCTGCAATACATCTTTATAGGCACTATCGCTTTTGCCGCGGTGTATTACTTCTACTACCAGATAGGTGGTTACGGCCTTACCCAGCTTGGTGAATATGAGAAAGAAATGGCTTCGGCAGAGATTGACAAACAGGAGTACCTGAAAAAAGCCGGTAATGCGGTAGATGAGAATACAGTAGTGCTGGTTTCTGATGCGGCAGCTATTGCCAAAGGCGAGTCGATCTTTAAAACGAGTTGTGCGAGTTGCCACGGTGGTGCAGGCGAAGGTGGCGTAGGCCCCAACCTCACCGATGATTACTGGCTGCATGGCGGATCGATGAAGGATCTGTTTAAAACCATCAAGTACGGTGTGCCCGAAAAGGGAATGCCTACCTGGCAGGCTTCGATAAAACCAACGGATATACAATCGTTATCCAGTTATATAAAAACGTTAAAAGGTACTAATCCGGCTAACCCGAAAGCCCCGCAAGGCGATCTGTTTAAAGAAGACGCGGCACCTGCTGCTGCGGATTCGAGCACCGCAACTGCGCAAGCGGCCTTGCCTAAAGACAGCGTAGCCGCAAAACCGTAACATATGTCAT
>JAVBJN010000060.1:0-6018 GCA_031546985.1 Chitinophagaceae bacterium | reverse complement strand
TTACCCCTGCACAAATGCATGAGCAGTGCCGCATCAAAATGAGAACTTATAAAAAAAGCAGTAACAAGGCTAGCCTTGTTACTGCTTAAATGCTATTTTTATTTATCTCTAATCCTGTATCGTTTTTTTAGGACTAGTCATTACAGGCTACTAGTCCATCTTTCTGAAATAATAGAGATACGTTAACGCGATGCTTAGTTGTATCACAATGGGCAACAGCGCCACATGCCCCCAAATGAGGTTTACAGCCAGGTTTACCACAGCCATAGCCACATAAATGTACACCCCTAGTTTTTTCATCTTCCATACCAGGAATATGCCCAGCAAGCCTATCAATGGTACAAACAGCGCAAAGAGCGTCCAGGTAGGATCTTCTTTTATCGATACCGGAAAATCATTGGCCAACGCCAGCAGCACAAAAAGCCCGGCTATAAAACCAATAACACAGATGATCGAAATCACCAATGGCCGCGGATTGGTAGGCCCCGATGCAGAAAAGGCATGTTTGAGATCGTGCTCCAGTTCTTCTTTGGTAAACTGGTGGCTGATCTCATTTTTAAAATCTTCGGCGCCAGACCGGATTTCGTCGAAACCTGAGTGTTGATCTTTGTTATCCATAAAACGGCTTTAAATCCTTCTTCTCAAAATATTAAATTCCCGGTTAAAATCCAATGGTTTACAGCACTAAAATACCATCGGCCTTCATAAACACATCGGTTTTAGGCTCTGTAATGGCATCGATCTCTGCCTGGCTTTTGCCAGCATCTTCGGCATAGTGTTTCAGTTCTTCTACACTGGTCATTTTCTTTACCGCGGTACCTTCTACCACTACATCTTTACCATTAAGGCTCAAAGGAACTTTGAAATTATGGTCGCGCATTTTAACCAGCATTTTACCACTGTTGGTATTAAGCCTTATCCAGCAACCTTCTTTGGTACATACTTCACTTACGGTGCCTTTTACTTTTACATTGTTGGCTTCGCCGGATGCCTGGCCGTCAAACTTTGCAGGCAGGGCATTTACATCTTCGGCATTATCGGCGGTTATTTTCTGTCCAAAGGTCATTCCTTTTTTAGCGTTTCCCTTAGGCGGTTGGGCCATTGCACCAATAGCAATGCACATGATTACGAGAAGAGATAGTATTTTTTTCATACTTAATAAGAGGTTTCCGTAAAATTACGTCAATCCGGTTACAAAAAACAGCCCCCGCAGTATTGCGGAGGCTGTTTTCAATATCTATTGGCGATAGCGTTATACCAGTTCTGCTTCCAGATCGTAGTCGTAAGCCTTTACAATTTTCACTTCGTAAAATTCACCGAGTTTGAGGCGTTTGGTGGTGCTAATGATCACTTCATTATCTACTTCCACACTGTCAAACTCTGTACGGGCCAGGTATTTGCCAGCTTCTTTCTTATCTACCATCACCCGCATTACCTTGCCTACATAGGCCTGGTTTTTTTCCAGAGAGATCTCTTGCTGCACTTCCATGATTTCACGGGCACGTTCTTCTTTCTCTTCGCTGGTAAGGGTTTCTTCCAGGTCGTAGGCAGATGTGTTTTCTTCGTGAGAGTAGGTAAAAATACCCACCCTGTCAAAGCGTACTTCTTCGAGGAAGGCTTTCAGTTCTTCCACATCTTCCTGCGTTTCGCCGGGGAAACCGGTGATGAAGGTAGAGCGGATAGCAATACCGGGCACACGCTCACGAATGGCAGCAATCAGCTCCAGCATCTCCTTACGGGTAATCTGGCGCTTCATGGCACTCAGCATACGATCAGACGCATGCTGCAACGGAATATCGAGGTAGTTGCAAATATTGGGACGGTCGCGCATCACATCCAGTATCTCCATCGGGAACTTGGAAGGATAGGCATAATGCAGGCGAATCCATTCCAGACCTGGAATATCGGCCAGCACATTCATCAGCTCATCCAGCTTACGTTCTTTATAAATATCCAGACCGTAATAGGTGAGTTCCTGTGCAATCAGCATGATTTCCTTTACCCCTTTCGATACCAGGATTTCAGCCTCTGCTTTTACCTGCTCAATGGTTTTGGATACGTGCTTGCCCCGCATAAGCGGAATAGCGCAGAAAGAACAGGTACGGTTGCAACCTTCCGAAATTTTAAGGTAGGCGTAATGCGAAGGCGTGCTCAGCAAACGTTCGCCTATCAGCTCGGCTTTATAATCGGCGTCAAATTTCTTGAGAATCAGGGGCAGTTCCATGGTTCCAAACCAGGCATCTACCTCTGGAATTTCCTGCTCCAGGTCATTGCGGTAACGTTCGCTCAGGCAACCGGTTACATATACTTTGTCCAGTTTGCCCTTCGCTTTCAGCTCCACATGTTCCAGGATGGTGTTTACCGACTCTTCTTTAGCCTTGTCTATAAACCCGCAGGTATTGATAACCACAATATTATGGTCGCGTTTTTCACTTTCATGCACCACATCAATGTCGTTGGCCATTAACTGGCCGCTGAGCACTTCAGAGTCCACCAGGTTTTTAGAGCAACCCAGTGTAATGATATTAACCTTGTCTTTCTTTATCGTTTTAGTTTTCATGCTCCGCTTTATTCAGACTGAAAATACTGTCCACAAACTCAAATTTGTTGAAGATCTGGAGATCTTCCATTTTCTCACCTACTCCAATGTATTTCACCGGAATCTTAAACTGGTTGGCAATGGCCAGCACTACGCCGCCTTTGGCAGTTCCGTCGAGTTTGGTTACTGCAATAGAGGTAACCTCGGTAGCAGCGGTAAACTGTTTGGCCTGTTCCAGGGCATTCTGCCCGGTAGAGCCGTCCAGTACCAGCAATACTTCGTGCGGGGCACCTGGCAATACTTTGCTCATTACCCTTTTAATCTTGCTCAGCTCTTCCATCAAATGGATCTTGTTGTGCAAACGGCCGGCTGTATCTATAATTACTACATCGGCACCACGGGCTACCCCGCTCTGCACCGCGTCAAAAGCTACCGAACTGGGGTCGCTGCCCATCTCTTTTTTCACGATAGGCACACCTGCACGTTCGCTCCAGATGGTAAGCTGGTCTACTGCCGCAGCCCTAAAGGTATCTGCAGCGCCCAGCACTACTTCTTTGCCATTTCTTTTAAAATTGTGCGCCAGTTTACCAATGGTGGTGGTTTTACCCACACCATTTACACCCACCACCATAATTACATGTGGTTTGTGACCGGCAGGCACTTCAAAAGAAGTAAACTCCGAAGAAGGCGCATCGGTAAGGATGCCCATAATTTCTTCCTGGAGCAAGCGATTGAGTTCCGAAGTACCCAGGTATTTATCCTTAGCTACACGTTCTTCGATCCTTTTGATGATGGTTACTGTAGTATCGATACCCACATCGGCGCTTACCAGCGCTTCTTCCAGGTTATCGAGTACTTCTTCATCTACGGTACTTTTACCGGCAATGGCTTTACCAATCTTACTCAGAAAGCTTTCCTTGGTTTTTTGCAAACCCTGGTCCAGCACTTCCTTTTGAACTTCCTGTTCCTTGTTACGTTTGAACAACTTATCGAAAAAACCCATTTATCAATTCGGTTTTGATGTTGACAGATCGGCAAAGTTAGCAATATGCTTTCAAACTACACATTACACTTCTTGCTGCCGGATAAATACAAAAAGCCGTCCGTTAATGACGAACAGCTTCTGCACAAGGAAAATATCATGACAGACCAACCTATTTGGTGGCCAGGAAATCCTTAACGTTATCTTTGTGTACGATAGCTTCTTTAAAGCTATATGCTCCTGTTTTTGGGCTACGTACTGCGCGAATCACTTTAGTATAGTTTTTTGATTCGGCTGCGGCTTTCGCGTCTTTCTTGATCGCGGTTTTTGCTTGTTTAGCCATGGCTTAAAACAAATTAATAAGTTTATAGAATACTGGGTACGAAGAGCTTATTTAATCTCTTTGTGCACAGTTACTTTCTTCATGATCGGGTTGTACTTTTTCAGTTCCAGACGCTCAGGGGTATTTTTCTTGTTTTTAGTAGAAATATACCGGCTGGTACCAGCCAAACCTGTAGCTTTATGCTCAGTGCATTCCAGAATAACCTGAACCCTGTTGCCTTTCTTTGCCATATCAAATGCTGTTTATAGGGTTTATTAGATTTTTTCGCCTTTAGCTCTCAGTTCTTTAACTACGGTATACAGGCCTCTTTTATTAATGGTACGAATAGCGTCACCACTAACTTTCAGGGTCACCCAACGATCTTCTTCAGCTAAGAAAAAGCGCTTAGTTTGAAGGTTTGGTAAAAATCTTCTTTTAGTCTTAATATTCGAGTGACTTACGTGGTGACCTGTCATTGGGGTCTTTCCTGTAACCTGACATACTCTTGCCATGATATCCAATTTTAGGACTGCAAAGGTGCGACTTTTTTAACGAAACACCAAATGAAATCTTAGTTTTTTCTGAAAAAAATTAAACTATTTCGCCCAATACAAGATCTGTAAAGGATTGCAGCCCTACAGGAGTAACCATTTGGTAAGGCTCACCGTACGCTGCACCAATCATACGGCCATACATTCTGGCTTTTACCCGTATGCTGTCCATAAACTCGGGTGTGGCTATATAAGTCACCGGTTCGTTGGAGTTGGGGTCAAAGAATTGACTGCCATAGGCTTTGATCGATTCTATCTTTTGCTCAAAGGTATCGGAGATATCTACCACCAGGCTGGGCGTAAGCATGCGGTCCTGGATGTAATGGAGCACTTTCTTGGGCCGCCACACTTCCTGCGCTACCCCATCGCGGGAGGTTTCGATCTTTTTGAGCCCCGCCAGGAAACAGCTATCGGAAATAAGCTGGGCAGCACGGCCATGATCGGGATGGCGGTCGCTAACAGCATTGGCCAGTACTATATCGGGCTGGTAGTGCCGAATGGCGGCTATAAGCCTTAATTGGTGCTCGTGGTCGTTTTTAAAGAACCCATCGGCCATACCGAGGTTTTCGCGGGCGGCTACGCCCATAATTTCAGAAGCGGCTTTGGCCTCGGCCCTGCGGCTCTCTACTGTGCCCCGGGTACCCAGCTCACCTTCTGTAAGATCCACAATAGCAACGGTTTGCCCCAGTTTGATGTGTTTTATGATAGTGCCTGCACACGATAGCTCCACATCGTCGGGATGGGCACCTATCGCCAGTATATTTACTTTCATGATTAGCTTTTAAAGAGTGCAAAGATAACTGAATTAAGCCGTTACCTTCAAAGCCTGCCCTGCTCCGGCAAGCCTGCTTTTGGTGAATAATTCGTTAAAATTCAGAGAGATTATGTAACACGGGCTCATTCAGGAGGCAAGAAAGCTGTCATGCCAAACCCGACAGGAGCTTCGCGCCCCGCAATGGCGGGACAAGCTCTGGCAGGTTTACTTGCATAAAACAGGCAAGCCTTAGGGACAAGGCTTGCCTGAACAAACAAAGAAAAGACACGTAATATTTAGGCAGGAACGGTTTCCTGTTTCAGTTTTTTATCGAACCAGAAGGTTCCAAACGGCAACAGGGCCACAATAAAACCAACCAATGATTTTTTGAAAGACCAGCTGTATTGGGTAGCCACCTGCAACAGCAGCAGCATATAAGCCACAAAAAGTACGCCATGCGCCCAGCCGGTATACTTAACCAGCTCCGGCATCTTGAGCATATATTTTACAGGCATGGCTATGCCCAGCAGAAATAAAAAGGAAATCCCCTCCAGGATGCCCACCAGCCTGAAACGGCCCAGCGGAGTTTTCATCAGCCCATCTTGCATATGGTGGTATTATTTATTGATGGCGAAGTTAAGCCACTCCAAGTTTAAACGAACTGACAATTGTCATAAGGTTTTAAAAAACAGCCCCCGCATTGCTGCGAGGGCTGTATATAATTACAAATTGTCCCGTCCTGAAATAGCGATACAGAAAAAACCATCGTTATGGAAATAACAAATTATGTAAAGCGCACGCAAAAGGATTACAGCGTGTCGTTTAAAGTTCAGGTAGTCCAGGAAATCGAGCAAGGGGAATTATCAACGA
>JAVBJN010000010.1:0-40548 GCA_031546985.1 Chitinophagaceae bacterium | reverse complement strand
TACCTGCAAGCCTTCTGAATACGGTGCTGTTGCCGCTGCGTTGTATAACGCGCTGAACGGTACTGCTCCAGCCTTCGCCAGCAAAAAGCTGAACGAGGCTATCACCAAAGCTGCCGCTGATCTGAAAGCCAACCAAGGCGCAGGTCTGGTAGTTTCCGGTTCCAACGATCCTAACGTACAGGTTATCGTAAATGCTATTAACACTGTTATCGGCGCTAACGGCTCTACCATCAACTGGGCTGCTACCCTCAACTATAAAACGGGTGTAGATGCTGAGATGCAACAACTGGTTGCAGATATGCAGGCTGGCCGTATCGGCGCCCTGCTGATGCACGGTGTGAACCCTGTTTACGATTACTATAACGGCAAAGCATTTGCCGATGCGCTGGGTAAAGTGAAAGTAACTGTTTCTTTCGCTGACCGTACAGACGAAACCACTGAAAAGTGCAAATTCGTAGCGCCAGATAACCATTGGCTGGAAAGCTGGGGTGATGCTGAACCTAAAGCAGGTTATATCAGTTTCATTCAGCCTACCATCGCTCCGCTGTTCAAAACCCGTGCCTTCCAGGATTCACTGCTGGGCTGGAGCGGAAGCACCACCACTTACGGTGACTATTTCAAACAATACTGGACTGCTAAACTGGGTAGCCTGAGCAACTTTGATAAGGCGCTTCAGGATGGTGTTATCGAGCCTGCTGCTCCTGCTATGGCCGGTGCATCCTTTGCCGGTAACGTAGCTGGTGCTATTGCTGCTACCGCTGCCAAAGGCGGTAACGGTATGGAAATCGTTATCTACCAGAAAGTAGCTATTGGTCAGGGTGGTGTATGGAGTAACAACCCCTGGTTGCAGGAAATGCCTGACCCTATTACCCGCACTACCTGGGACAACTACGTGATGATGTCGCCTGTAACCGCTAAGAGCATGGGTGCAGAGCTGACCGATCTGAACGAAGTAGATCCTAATAAGAAAATATTCGCCATCACTGTAAACGGTGTGACGATGGAACTGCCTGTAATGGTAGTGCCAGGTATGCACAACGATGTGGTAGCTGTGGCCGTAGGTTATGGCCGTGGTAAAGCCGCAGGTCGTGCAGCAGCCGATTTGGGTGTGAATGTTTATCCTTTCGTTTCTTTTGATGCCAATACCAACTCTTTCCGTTACGACGCTAAGGCAGAAGTAAAAGCTACAGATAAAACATATGCGCTGGCTCAAACCCAGACGCACAGCAGCTACGAAGGTCGTCACCATATCATGCGTGAATTTACCCTCGCCAGCTTCCAGAAAGATCCTAACGCGCTGGTTAACGAGCGTATGGAAGAATTTGAGCCTTATACCCGCGATTGGGCAGCTGCCGGTTCTGAAGCAGAACATGGTGGCGCACATGGCGCTGAGGCTGCTCACGGCGGCGAAGACGCACATGCTG
This sequence comes from Chitinophagaceae bacterium, assembly GCA_031546985.1. Classification (GTDB taxonomy): domain Bacteria; phylum Bacteroidota; class Bacteroidia; order Chitinophagales; family Chitinophagaceae; genus JAVBJN01. The sequence goes on along the minus strand of JAVBJN010000010.1, from coordinate 39,124 downwards.
CAGCTGCAGCGGCGGCACTGGCCAACGGCAAAAACTGGGAAGAAGATTACCGTAAGCACGGTACACTGTACCCTAACTATGAGGCTGTAGGAGCCAAATGGGGAATGAGCATTGACCTGAACCTTTGTCATGGTTGCGGTGCTTGTGCTATCGCTTGCCAGGCAGAAAACAACGTATCTGTTGTTGGTAAAGAGCAGGTAATGAAGGCGCACGAAATGCACTGGTTGCGTATCGACCGTTACTTCAGTGGTAACCCTGAAGATGCAGACAGCATCGAAACAGTGTTCCAGCCTATGCTGTGCCAGCACTGCGATAACGCTCCTTGCGAAAACGTTTGTCCGGTAAACGCGACCAACCACAGCAACGAAGGCATTAACCAAATGGCATATAACCGTTGTATCGGTACCCGTTATTGTGCGAACAACTGTCCTTTCAAAGTACGTCGTTTCAACTGGCGTGACTGGAACGGTGCAGATTCTTTCGCAGATAACTCATACGAAGACGGTCGCCGCGACGATATCAACGATAACCTTACCCGCATGGTACTGAACCCCGATGTAGTGGTTCGTAGCCGTGGTGTAATGGAAAAATGTTCTTTCTGCGTACAACGCCTGCAAGAAGGTAAACTGAATGCGAAGAAAGAAAACCGTCCGCTGCAGGATAGCGATGTAAAAGTTGCTTGTCAGCAGGCTTGCGGTACGGATGCTATCGTGTTCGGTAACATCAACGATAAAAATAGTGAGCTGTATAAAGTAAGAAACGAAGAGCAGAAAGAGCGTGTGTTCTATGTACTGGAGCAAATCCACGTACTGCCCAACATCAACTATCTGGCAAAAGTGCGCAACACCGATCATATTGCCAACGACCGTTCCAACCAAGGACACGGTGCAGAGCATGGAGCGGAAGCCAAGCACGAAGAAAAAGCTCATGCATAATTGTTGATCGCATTTGTAACTATAATTGAATAATTCAGACAATTCAGAGATATGCATTTGAAATATGAATCCTCCGTAAGGGAACCATTGGTTGACGGCAATAAGAGTTATCATCAGATAACTGAAGATATTGTTAGTCCCATTGAGGCAAAACCCACCAAGCTGTGGTACTTTGCGTTCTTCCTTTCCGTTTCCCTGCTGGGCTTTGGCGCATTTTCCGTTATCTGGGAAGTATACTGGGGTACCGGTGTTTGGAATCTGAATAAAACCATCGGTTGGGGTTGGGATATTACCAACTTCGTATGGTGGGTAGGTATCGGTCACGCTGGTACACTGATCTCGGCAATCCTGTTGCTGTTCCGTCAGGGATGGCGTACCGGGGTAAACCGTGCGGCAGAAGCGATGACCATCTTTGCGGTAATGTGCGCGGGTCAGTTCCCGATCTGGCACATGGGTCGTGTATGGGATGCGATATTCGTAATGCCTTACCCGAACACCCGTGGTCCGTTATGGCCTAACTTCGACTCACCACTGCTGTGGGACGTATTTGCGATCTCTACTTATTTCACCGTATCATTATTGTTCTGGTATTCGGGTCTGGTTCCGGATTTCGCCACAGTGCGCGACCGTGCCAAAACCAAATTCCGTAAACTGGCATATGGTGTAGCTTCTTTCGGTTGGACCGGTTCTGCTAAAAACTGGCAACGTCACGAGGCATTGTCACTGGTACTGGCAGGTTTGAGTACCCCACTGGTACTTTCTGTACACACCATTGTATCATTTGACTTCGCTACTTCTGTTATTCCGGGATGGCATACTACCATCTTCCCTCCATACTTCGTTGCGGGTGCGATCTTCTCTGGTTTTGCCATGGTGCAAACCCTGCTGATCATTACCCGTCGTGTACTGAACCTGGAAGAGTACATTACCCTGGGTCACCTCGAAGCGATGAACAAGGTTATCGTATTAACCGGTTCTATCGTAGGTGTGGCTTACCTTACCGAGCTGTTCATGGCATGGTACAGTGGCGTATTGTATGAGCAAGCGGCATTCAGCCTGCGTGTAGTTGGTCCTTACTGGTGGGCATACTGGGCAATGATGACCTGTAACGTAGTATCGCCTCAGTTCTTCTGGTTCAAGAAACTGCGTCGTAACGTACCGTTTACCTTTATCATGAGTATTATCGTAAACATTGGTATGTGGTTCGAGCGTTTCGTAATCATCATGACCCTGCACCGCGATTACCTGCCATCAAGCTGGAGTTACTATAGCCCAAGCTGGCCGGAGTTAGGTTTCTACCTGGGTACTTTCGGATTGTTCTTTACCTGCTTCTTCCTGTTTGCGAAATACTTCCCTGTAATCGCTATTGCGGAGATCAAGTTTATCCTGAAAACTTCCGGTGAAAACTACAAACAGGAAATGCTTAAGATTGAAGAGCAGAGCAATGAAGAGTTCATGCACGAACAATTATCTCACGCGCACCACTAATCGAAGGCTAATTTTAAAAGATACTATCAACTAACTCGATATAAACGCTTATTATGGCAGTTAAAAAATTTGTTGTCGGATGTTATGATGATGAGGCAGTATTGTTTCCTGCTATCAAGAAGGTTCGTTCATCCGGCCATAAGATACACGACGTTTATACGCCTTTCCCCGTGCATGGTTTAGACCAGGCGCTGGGCGAAAAGGAAACCGACCTGCACGTTGCCGGTTTTATTTACGGTATCACTGGTACCTGTACCGCTCTGGGTTTTATGAGCTGGATCTTTACACAAGACTGGCCTATTAACTTCGGTGGTAAACCGCACTTTGCATTACCTGCTTTTATTCCTATTGTGTTTGAGCTGACCGTTTTATTTGCGGCAGTAGGTATGGTACTTACCTTTTGTTACCTGAACCAGATTATGCCTGGTGTAAAAAAACACCTTTTTCACCCCCGTCAGACAGACGATCTGTTTGTTATGACGATTGAAGTAACCGACAACGAAGCAGAAGTTGAAGCTTTTCTGAAAGCGACAGGCACCGTGGAGACCTCTGTACAGGTTGCTGAAGATGGCTGGTGGTTTGGCCGCTGGGATGAGGAAGAGAATTATCAGGACGCAAAATTTCAAACTGCTTAATTTAATTGGTTGATGAAACGCAAATTCATATACGGTCTGTTTTTCTTGGCTGCTGCGGGTACGGTTGTATCCTGCGGTGGAGGTAAACATAGAAATCCCGGCAGAACGTATGCTCCGGATATGAACTATTCAAGAGCTTACGATGCCTATACTTCAAACCCTAACTTTGCTGATGGCCTTACTTCACGTAAGCCTGTAGCTGGTACGGTGGCCCGTGGTCAGGAATTGTCTAACCACCTGGTGGAAGGCGATACAACTACGGCAAAAACGCTGATGCCTACTATGTCGATCTGCGAAGATGATGTGGCAGAAGGAAAGCGTTTATTTAACATCTACTGTGGTATCTGTCATGGTACTGCGCTGGATGGTAACGGCCCGTTGTATGCCAGTGGTAAATACCCTGCTGCACCGGCTAACTTTAAAGACAGCAAATACCTTAACATGTCGGCTGGTATGATATACCATGCTATTATGTACGGTAAAAACGTAATGGGCTCTTACGCCAGCCAGCTGGATGAAGCACAGCGTTGGAAAGTAGTTGCTTATATTAAAAAGTTTCAGTCCGAAAACGGTGGTGCAGCCTATGCTATCCGTTGTGAAAATAATGCCGGTGGAAAAGATTCCATCGCTATTGTTGCCAAGCCAATGGCTATGGCTGAAAAAACTGACTCTGCTGTTAAGAAATAATTGATTGAATAACTGATATATAATCTCCCTGCTGATGAGAGAACAATTTGTAATGCCGGCTAAATTTAGAAATACCAGTTTGGTGTTGCTGTTGATAGGTCTTCTGACCTTAGTTGTGGGCATTTTCGCTCTAGCAACCAATCATGAAAGTGTTACCCGTTTCTGGGCTGTATTGCTCCAGAACAGTGTATTCTTTCTGCTGATCTCCGTTGCCTCCATTTTTATCCTTGCCGCCAGTACCCTGGGTCAGGGTGGTTGGATCGTGGCCTGGCGCCGTGTGCCCGAGGCTATCGCTACCAACGTATGGATACTAGGTATCATTGCCTTTGTTGTAATGATGTGCCTGGTGTTTGGTAACCAACACGAAATTTACCATTGGGTAGATACAGAGCATGTAAAACATGATCCTATCCTGCTGGGTAAATCTGCTTTCCTGAATCCTAAGGTATTTACCATGTGGACAGTGATCACCATTTTCTTCTGGGGTTTCATCGGATGGAAAATGCGCCAACTGTCTCTGAAACAAGATACTATGCCACACGGGTCAACCAAAGTTTATTGGTTAACCAACCGTTGGGCAGCAGGTTTCATCTTCTGCTTTGCACTTACCCTGGCTTCTGTAACGCCCTGGTTGTGGTTGATGAGCATTGATGCACACTGGTATTCTACCATGTATAGCTGGTATGTATTTGCAAGTTCTTTTGTAAGTGGTATGGCAATGATTACACTGTTTGTACTGTTCCTGAAAAACCAGGGCTACCTCAAACACGTAAGTTCTGAGCACATTCACGATCTGGGTAAACTGATGTTTGCATTCAGTATTTTCTGGACTTACCTTTGGTTCAGCCAGTTTATGCTGATCTGGTATGCGAATATCCCTGAAGAAACCGTTTATTTCAAACCGCGTTTGCACGGTCCTTATCAGATATTTTTCTGGTCTGACTTAATTATTAATTTTGTGCTGCCGTTGCTCATTCTGATGTCCAGACCTGCTAAACGTAACTACTTTACCATCACCCTGATGGCTATAGTTATCCTGTTTGGTCACTGGATCGATTTTTACCAGATGGTGATGCCTTCACCTATGGGAGACAACTGGCACTTTAGTTGGTTTGAGCTGGGTATTCCTTGTGGCTTTATTGGCTTGATAATGATATTGGTAGGCAGAACTTTGGCGAAAGCACCGTTGGTTCCTCAGAACCACCCTTTCCTGAAGGAAACCATTATCCATCAGAGCTAATCACGGGATTAGTCCTAAGAAAGAAATTTAGATTACAACACTTTAAGAGATATATAAGATGTCAGGTTTCTTGTTACTGTTTCTGGTGCTGCTGGTTTTTGTGGTATTATACCAGATTTCAAAGACCAGTGAGTATGTTACCGTACTGAACGGTGAAGATGCAGCGAAGGCGCGCTATAACAAATTGCACGCCTGGAGTTTCATCATATTCTGGGTATTGTTTATGGCCGGTGTATACTACTGCCACCAATACATGTTGCCAAAAATGCTGCCGGTATCTGCATCTGATCACGGTGTGCAGTTCGACTCCATGTTGAAGGTTACTGTAATCATTACCGGTATCGTATTCCTGATCACCCAATTCCTGCTGGTATACTTCGCGTTCCGCTACCAGTCTACGGAAAACCGTAAATCCTTCTATTTCCCGCACAGTAACAAACTGGAGCTGGTGTGGACAGTAGTACCTGCCCTGGCAATGACCGTTCTGGTAGCCATTGGTTTGAGAAACTGGATGCACATGACTTCTGAAGCGCCTAAAAACGCTATGCAGGTAGAAGTTTGGGGTAAACAATTTAACTGGATCATGCGTTACCCAGGTGCTGATAACACTTTTGGTAAACGTGACTATAAACTGACCAACGACCAGAACAACCAATTGGGTCAGATCTGGGACGATAAAAATGGTCTGGATGACGTTCATGCGAATGAATTGCACCTCATTAAAGGCACACCCGTGAAACTGATCATCGGTTCGCGCGATGTGATTCACGATGTGGGTCTGGCACACTTCCGTATGAAAATGGATGCGGTACCGGGTATCATGACCACCATGTGGTTTACACCAACCGTTTCTACCGAAGAAATGAAAACCATTACCGGTAACCCTAACTTTGTATACGAAATCTCCTGCGATCAGATGTGCGGCCGTGGCCACTACTCTATGAGAGGTCTGGTTATCGTACACGAAAACAAGGCTGAGTTCGATAAGTGGATGCATGGTATGAAACCTTACTATGTGCAAACCGGCCCTGGCGCCCAGCAAGCTGCCGCTGCTCCTGCAGCTGAAACTGCTGCACCAACCGCTGCACCAGTAGATTCTGCCAAAGCTGAGGCGAAGCAAATCAGCATGAAATAATCACCGATTAAGTTATTTAAGTTTTAATAGAGGTTTATCTCCATAAAAGTAGCAAAATGAGCAACGACGCAACCTTGCACGGACACCACGAAGACATGGTACATGGCCATATCGGTCATGATGATCATCATGGCAATGGTGGGCATGGTCATGATCACCATGAGCATAAAGAGCACTTCTTAACCAAGTACGTGTTTAGCCAGGATCACAAAATGATTGCCAAACAATTCCTGATTACAGGTATTTTCTGGGCTATCATCGGTGGTTTGTTCTCTGTATTCTTCCGTCTCCAATTGGGTTTCCCTGAAAGTTCTTTTCCTATCATGGAAAAAATGATGGGCCATTGGGCAACCGGTGGTAAAATTACCGATGAAGCGTATTACGCGCTCATTACCATGCACGGTACCATTCTCGTATTCTTCGTGTTAACAGCGGGGCTGAGTGGTACATTCTCGAACCTGCTTATCCCCCTGCAGATTGGTGCACGCGACATGGCATCTCCTTTTATGAACATGTTGTCTTACTGGTTCTTCCTGGTAGCCAGTGTAATCATGTTTACATCATTATTTGTACAAACAGGCCCTGCCGCCGGCGGCTGGACCACCTATCCTCCATTGAGTGCTTTAAAAGAAGCGTCCAAAGGATCTGGAATAGGTATGGACCTGTGGCTTATCGCGATGACTTTGTTCGTAGCGTCGTCACTGCTGGGTAGCCTGAACTATATTTCTACCATCCTGAACATGCGTACCAAAGGTATGAGCATGACCCGCTTGCCGCTCACCATCTGGGCGCTGCTGTTCACTGCTATCCTGGGTGTACTGTCTTTCCCTGTACTGGTTTCAGGTTTTGTACTGCTGATTTTTGACCGCGTTGCCGGTACCAGCTTCTACCTGTCTGAAATATTCATTGCTGGTAAAGCTCTGCCGCACGTAGGTGGTTCTGCGATCCTGTACCAACACTTGTTCTGGTTCCTGGGTCACCCAGAGGTATACATCATTATGCTGCCAGGTATGGGTATTGCTTCTGAGGTACTGAGTACCCACAGCCGCAAACCAATCTTTGGTTACTTTGCGATGATCATCTCTATGATCGGTATCACCGTACTGGCGTTCCTCGTGTGGGCTCACCACATGTTCGTAACCGGTATGAGTCCGTTCCTGGGTTCTGTATTCGTACTGTTAACCCTGCTTATCGCTGTACCTTCTGCAGTAAAAGTATTTAACTGGTTAACTACCATCTGGAAAGGTAACATCCGTTTCACCGTTCCAATGATGTTTGCCCTGGGCTTTGTATCCATGTTTATCTCCGGTGGTTTAACCGGTATCTTCCTGGGTAACTCTGCACTGGATATTCACCTGCACGATACTTATTTCGTAATTGCGCACTTCCACTTAGTAATGGGTGTATCTGCCTTCTTCGGAATGTTTGCCGGTGTATACCACTGGTATCCTAAAATGTTTGGCCGTTTCATGAGCAACACGCTCGGTTACATCCACTTCTGGCTTACGTTTATCGGCGCCTATGTTATCTTCTGGCCTATGCACTACGAAGGTATTGCCGGTATGCCACGCCGTTACTACGATTACTCTAACTGGGAGTCATTCAAACAGTTCGGTGAACTGAACCAAATGATCTCTGTAGCGGTAATCATCGTATTCTTCGCTCAGTTGTTGTTCGTATTCAACTTCTTCATGAGTATCTTTAAAGGTAAGAAAATGACTACCCAGAACCCTTGGGGTGCTACCTCACTGGAGTGGACTACCGGCATTGAGCCGCTCCACGGCAACTGGGAAGGCGATATTCCTGAAGTACACCGTTGGGCTTACGACTACAAAGACAATGGAATGGGTGGCGACTTCGTACCTCAGACCGTGCCTTTGAAAGAGGGTGAAGAAGCGCACTAGTATTTCAAAATAGTATTGTAGTTCTTTTATAGAACCGAAGACATGTATAAAGAAGAAAGTCTAAAACTCTCATTACCATTGTTACTGGCAGCACGCACCAGGGATCTGTCCCAACTGTTAAAAGTAAGGTTAAGCTTTCTGGTGGTGTTTTCCAGTGTGGTGGGTTATTTGTTGGTACCCGGTGTTACTTTTAACTGGAGCAAGGTTATTCTTTTGTTCCTGGGGGGTATGCTGGTAACTGGTTCTGCCAGTGCCATCAATGAGATTTTAGAGCGTGATGTAGATAAGGTGATGAAACGTACTGCTACCAGGCCCTTGCCTGATGGTCGTATGAGCGTTGCCGGTGCGTGGTCAATTGCTTTGATCAGCGGTATTGCAGGTTTGGCTATTATGTTGCTTGGCTTTAATTTGCTGAGTGCTATTGTAAGCCTGGCGTCTTTGCTGATTTATGCTTTTGCCTATACTCCGTTAAAGAAAATTCATTCCATCGCCGTATTGGTGGGCGCTATTCCGGGTGCATTACCTCCGTTGATCGGATGGGCAGCCGGCGCTAACGACCTGGGTATGGGTGGCTGGATTTTGTTTACCATCCAGTTTATCTGGCAGTTTCCACACCTGTGGTCTATCGGATGGCTGGGGCACGATGATTACCAGAAAGCCGGACTCAAGTTGCTGCCTGCTACAGGCAAAACAAGAGCTACCGCCTGGCAGACAGTGATGTACGCTTTGGTATTGATACCATTGAGTTATGCAACACACATGGCAGGTATGACCGGCATGGTATCGGTTATCATTGTGGCTTTGGCAGGGTTCTTTTACACCTGGCGCTCAGTAGAGTTTTATAAGCATGCCGATGATGCTAGTGCAAGGAAACTGATGTTCGCATCATTTATTTACCTTCCGGTAGCATTGCTGGCAATGCTGTTTGATAAAATAGTGTAGTATGGAAAACGTTATGACAGCCGGAGGACAGAGAAATAAAATACACCCGCATAAGTTTAGCTTGTGGATCGGTATTGGAAGCATCATCATGATGTTTGCCGGTTTAACAAGTGCTTTTGTGGTGCGTCAGGCCCAGGGCAACTGGGTGCATTATAAACTGCCGCAGATATTTTGGATCTCTACCCTCGTTATTGTTTTAAGCAGTGTAACCATGCACCTTGGTCTGCGTTTCTTTAAACAGCACAAATCAGGCGCCTACAAGGCCATGATCTGGATTACGGCTGCATTAGGTGTGATCTTTGTTTTAACGCAGTACGAAGGCTTTAAACAGCTTTACGAGGTGGGCATCCGGTTGCAGGGCAACCCGTCCGGATCGTTTCTCTTTATTATTGCCGGGCTGCACGGTGTGCACGTTTTAGGCGGTGTGCTGGCTATCTTTACTTTATTGTTCAGCGCTTACCGTAAACGTGTCAAAAATTACAACAGCGTACCTACAGAACTGGTAGTAACTTACTGGCACTTTGTAGATGTACTTTGGGTGTATCTGTTTATCTTTTTTATGTTTAGTTTGTAAAATCCGAGAATAGCAACAACTATGAGTTCTGCAATTACAGCGCAAGAAGCAAAAGGTAAAGCCTGGGGCGGTGGTCGCTCGCCGTTTAACGTGAGCTACGGGAAAATCATGATCTGGTATTTCCTGATGTCTGACGCCTTTACTTTTGGAGCATTTCTGATCTCTTACGGTACCACCCGTTTCTTCAGTCATGTATGGCCCGATCCCAACATGGTGTTTCACTCCTTCCCGTTAATGGGCGAGGCTAACCTGCCGCTGGTATTCGTGAGCTTGATGACGTTTATCCTGATTCTGAGTTCGGTTACCATGGTACTTGCGGTACACGCTGGCCATTGTATGGACAGGCAGGGTGTAATTAAATGGATGTTCTTTACTGTAATTGGTGGTTTGGCGTTCTTAGGTTGCCAGGCCTGGGAGTGGACACACTTACACCACACTGGTGCTTGGTGGGGTACCATTCCTACAGACTGGAAACACCTGTATGCGCACAATGTAGACCCGGCTTTGCTGGCTGAGCATGGAACTTCTGCAACACAATCGTTCTATAACTTCTTCTTTACCATCACCGGTTTCCACGGTTTCCACGTATTCTCCGGTGTGGTGATGAACATCCTGATCCTGGTAAACGCCATCAATGGTGTGTACGAGCGTCGTGGTCACTACGAAATGGTTGAAAAAGTTGGTCTGTACTGGCACTTTGTAGATCTGGTATGGGTATTCGTATTCACTTGCTTCTATTTGTTATAATCTTCTTAAACTAATTATACGTCATGTCACATTTCAGTTATTACGAAGGCGATCAGTCAAAGCTGTACTCCGGTTCTCACCACCTGGATAAAAACTCGGCTGAAAGTAAAGCGCAGGTTAAGCGTATCTGGATGATTACTTTATGGCTTTCTGTTATCACGATTGTAGAAGTAATTATTGGTCTGATGTTTTCTCACCACATGCCTAAGGGCCTGGTGGCTGCCATCTTCCTGGCTTTAACCATGGTTAAGGCCGGTATGATCGTATCTGTATTCATGCACCTGGGTGATGAATTCAAAGGGTTCATGATGACCATCCTGCTTCCGCTGTCTTTCTTCATCTGGTTTATCATTGCATTCTTATCAGATGGTAGCTTCTGGTTAAAGATCAACAGCCTGCTGAAATAATTGTATTTCGCAAGGTTTGAATTGATTCTTTTTCCTGTCAAAAGTTGGAGCAGATAATGAGCACATTTAAGAATAAGACTTTTATAGGCGGCATAGCGGTAACCTTTTTGGTGCCGCTATGCTTTTATTTGGTAACCAGGTATGCATCAAAAGGTAAAGTAAAAATCCCTGGTTATTATGTAGTAGCAGAAGCTGGCGATTCGCTGCGTGTGGACAGCCTGCCTAATGAGACTGCTTTGCGGCTTAACGATCACCGGCTGGTAAACCAGGCTGGCGATTCGGTTTCGATCAATGCAGATCTTAAAGGCAAGATCCTGGTAGTGAATTTCTTCTTTACCACCTGCCCTACCATTTGCCCACGTTTGAGCAACAGTGTAGCGGTATTGCAAAAGGCTTACCGTAAAAATGATAGCACATTCCAGTTTCTGTCTATTTCGGTAGATCCGGTAAGGGATACGGTAAATGCTTTAAAGCACTATGCCGACCGTTACGGTGCCAATTGGGACCGTTGGTGGTTCCTCACAGGTGATAAGCGCGAAATATACCAGATAGCCCGTAATGAGCTGCACCTTACGGCAGAACCCGGTGATGGTGGTGCCGATGATTTTATCCACTCCGATAAAATTGTACTCATCGACAGAGACCGCTTTATCCGTGGCTACTACAACGGTCTCGATTCGTTTGAGGTAAAGCGCTGTGCAGATGATATGGCGCTGCTCATGATTTCAAAAGATAAACGAAAGAAAAAATAGGTATCTCATGAAAGAGAAGAATCTCAATAGTGTAATCTGGGTGGTTTCCATCGCTATTCCGGCGTTGGTAGCTATCCTTTTTTACGGTGTGAAAACGAAAGTAGATGTGGGGTTCAATACAAAAAGTCTGCCGCTGCTGCATGCCGTATTTAATGGTTCTACTGCCGTATTGCTGCTGGCCTCATTGTATTTTATTAAAAACGGCGCCCAAAAGGCACACCGCAATGCCAACCTGGCGGCGGGTATTTTATCGGCCCTGTTCCTGGTGTCATACGTAACCTACCACGCTACTACACCCAGTACCAAATTCGGCGGCGAAGGCACCATCAAGTACATTTACTACTTTATTCTGCTCACGCACATCTTGCTGGCGGCGGTAATTGTACCCTTTGTGTTGTTTACTTTTACCCGCGCTTTTCAGCATAAATTTCCACAGCACAAGAAAATAGCGCGCATTACCTGGCCTATGTGGTTTTATGTAGCGGTAACAGGCGTGCTGGTATATATCATGATTTCGCCTTACTATTCGTAAGCACTAATTCGGTAACTTTGCAGTATGAAAAAGTGGATCTTTCTTCTGGTATTTACCATCAGCACCGGTATCGCAACAGATATGTTTGCGCAAGGCTGTTCTGTATGTACGGCTACCGCCAGTAACCTGGACAGCAAGAGCGCACGAGGCCTTAACGCCGGTATTCTGTACCTGGCATTTATGCCGCTTACCATTATCGGTTTCCTGGGTTACAGATGGTACAAAAGCAATAGAAGCATGCGCTAACGGGCGCTTAACTGATAAGCAGGTTCCGGCAACGGAACCTTTTTTGTAAACAGGCTATCCAGCTCGCCACAACCATCGCTGAAATAGTAAGCTCTTAATTCCGGTTGCAGGTTGGTGATGTGAATGCTGCCATAGCGCAGCAGGTACGCTCTGATATTGTATTCGTTATTAACATGGCTGCATACCGCAATAATGCTGCCTTGTGGCACTTGGCGGCAGACTGCCAGCACATCATTTACAATCGCATTATCCCTTCTTGTTTTACCCGCTCCGGTGGCCATTAATACGCCAGAAGTAACCAGCAGCAATACATTTATTACCAGCAGTACTTTAGCCATCCCATTACCAAAGCGTTTGGCAAAATCCTGTAATAACGGAAGAGAGAAACACGCAAGGCTCATGGCAAAAAATGGCATGCTGCCCATGGCGTAAAAGGTAGATTGCTTCTTACTGATCATAATGGGCAAAGAAGCGCTTAATGCCACCAGTAAAAAGAAGAAAGCGTATTTGTAAGTATAGTTGCGGATATTGTTTTCTGTAGGCTTAAAACGGCGTATAGCGGCTATAATGAGGCATGCGCCAATAGCAGGCAAGAGTTCTATAGCCAGGTTAATCATAATCTGGAACCGGTTGGTTACCGTTACCTCTTTTTCGAAACTCTCTACTACCTGCTTGTTCCAGTAGCCCAGGAAAAAATCATGTGCCGGCGGGTATTGCAGCAGCAGTATAAACAGTCCGGAAACCAGCAATAGTTGCACCAGACTGGCCAGAAATGCTTTGCCAAAAGTTATATCCGTAACACACAACCAATAGATGAAAAGCGTAGCCAGCGGAAACAATGCAAATGGCCCTTTGCACATAAAAGCGAGCAACAGCCACACCGATGACCAAAGCATATGCTGCCATTTATAGGTTTGCGCAAAACGGATTTGCGCTATAACCGAAAGCAGGGTAAAAATACCCATTGTGTTTTCCAGTATATTGTTGTTGTAGGCCCACGAAATAGTGGGAATGCTAACCCAAAAGAGTAAGGGCCACCCCGATGTATAAGGAGCTTTGTATGCAACAGTCAATTTCCAGCAGCGCACAAGCAACAGGGCGGTAACAATGCCGGTACCCAGGCTGTATAGCTTTTCTACATAATCATGATCGCCAAAGATTTTATAGAGCACCGCCAGCGCCCACATAGCGAGCGGCGGATGCTCGCGGAATTCAGCATCCCACTGCGGCGATAACGTAAGGTTCCACCAACCGGCCTGGGGATCAATGGCAATATGCTTGCCTATTACCGCATAGATCACCCCATCCATAAACATACCGTGGCTCAGCACCAGCGAACTGCACATTGTAATAAGCAGTAGCAAGGCCATCCACAATAGTCGGTTTCCGGTAAGTTGGTTCATACAGTTATCGGTTAAAGTATGCCGAAGCGAAACGGTAAATATTAAAGTCGGCATCTTGCACCGCTTCGAACAACGCGTCTCGGAGTTCCATTTTATTAATGCTCTTCATTCTTTGCGCCTGTATCAGCTGAAAAGCTTTGTCGGTAAGCAGCACTTGCTTGTGCAGGCTTTCCTGCAAGGGCACTTTATGATAGGCATCGATCTTTTCTAACAACTCTTCTGCACCAGTGCCTTGCGTAGCTACCGCTTTGATCACGGGTATCTCCCACTCATGGGTGGCTTTATAGTGTGCCAGCACGCGCAGGTTGCGCACAAACTCATCTGCATTGGCGCGGTCGGCCTTGTTTACCACAAATATATTGGCGATCTCCATTACACCCGCTTTCATGGTCTGTATCTCGTCGCCGGCTTCGGGCACGACTACTACAATTGTTGTATCGGCTATACCGGCAATTTCAACTTCCGACTGGCCCACACCTACGGTTTCTACCACCAGGTAGTCGTACCCGGCATTGCGTATAACATCGGTAATCTCGATAATTTTTGGATTGAGGCCGCCCAGCGCACCGCGGCTTGCCAGCGAGCGGATGTACACATCGGGGTGGTTGTAATAGGCGCTCATGCGAATGCGATCGCCCAGCAACGCACCATAGTTAAATGGCGAAGAAGGGTCTACTGCCAGCACCGCTATTTTCTGTCCTCTTTCCAGCACCTTGCCAATAAGGGCATTTACCAGTGTGCTTTTTCCGGCACCCGGAGGGCCGGTAATGCCAATCACTTTGGTAGGTGTATTGTTTTTAAGGTTAAACAGGATCTGCTCATATCCTGTTGCTTCGTTTTCTACTAAACTGATGCTGCGCGCAAGGGTTTTTACATTCCCCTGTTCGAGCTGTGTGAGTAATTCGGTTATATTTTGAAGCATGTGCAATATTACACACTATTTAGTGTTAAAGTAAGTACCTGATTATTATGGCAGTTTGATTTTTGGCACTAAACCTGTAGTTTCACCGATGATGAAGATTCAATGGGATGATAAGCTTCACCGGGAGTTGGGCTGGTGGTTGTGTGTTGTGCTGATGGTAGGCTTATTCTTCTCGCGCGCGCTTATGTCTTTGTCTATGATTTCCTTAATTTCTGTTGCAATTCTGAACAGAAATGTTGCCCAAAACTTTTCCCGTTTTTTCAAATCCCCGGTACTGGTTTTACTTACCGGTTTATGGCTGGTGGTAGTGCTTTCGGGATTGTGGTCGGCAGATAATATTCCGTACTGGCTGGAGCGGGTGCGGGTCAAGCTCCCGTTTCTGGTATTGCCTTTTGCCTTCTTTTCATTGCCTTCTTTTTCGGAGCGCCGTTTCCGCTTATTGCTGTGGCTTTTTGTAGCTATGATAATGGCTGGCGCCATCTGGAGCATGGCACACCTGGTAACCGATTATGACCAGATTGTGCAAGGTTACAGCAAGGCCTGGGTATTGCCCACCCCTTTCGAAGATCATATCCGTTTTAGCCTTTCTGTAGCCATAGCATCGCTTTTTTGCATGTACCTTTTTTACGCCTACCGGCAGTCGGCCAGCAAGCTCAAATACTTGGCCGCTGTATGTTTTGTATTGCTCGCCGCATACCTTCATATCCTATCGGTAAGAACAGGATTGCTGGCGCTGTATATTGTATTGCTCATGGGCATTGTACGCATTATTGTAGTACAAAAGAAATGGGGGCTGGGGCTTTTGTTGTTGTTGTTACTGGCGGTAATGCCCTTTGGCGCGTACCACTATATCGACAGCTTTCACAATAAGGTAGATTACTTCTTTTACGACTTCAGCCAGCGCAACAGCAGCGAGGTACAGCACCTGAGCGATTCGGGCCGCTGGGTATCGTGGAAGCTGGGCCTTTTGGTGATGAAGGCACATCCGCTGCTGGGTGTAGGCGCCGGCAATATTATGGATGTGATGAACCAGATGTATGCACAGTATTACCCTGGCATACCGCCGGAGAACCGGCTGGTACCGCACAACGAATTTCTGCTTATGGGGGTTGCAACCGGCATTCCGGGATTATTATATTTATTGGTTACTTTTATATCGCCTTTGTTCGATAGCCGTTACCGGAAACATTTTTACCTCCTGGCCTTTATCGCCATTTGCGGTTTAGGCATGTTGGTAGAACCCATGCTCGAAATTCAGTACGGTATTTGTATCTATCTTTTCTTTTTGCTCCTGTGGATGCACCACATCGGGTTCTCAAAAAAAATACCGTCATGACCTCCCTTTCCGTTGTAATTATTGCTTTGAATGCTGCTGCATATATAGACCGTTGTGTAATGGCAGCCCGGCACGTCTCCGATGATGTGATTGTGGTAGACTCCGGCAGCACAGATGGTACGGTATTGCTGGCTACCAAAGCGGGAGCCAGGGTTATAAGCACCGACTGGAAAGGATACGGCGCTACTAAAAATGAAGGTAATGCAGCGGCCCGGCACGATTGGATATTATCGCTCGATGCAGATGAGGTGATTAATGCCGAGCTGGAAGTGTGGCTTAAAACATTTACCCCCAAAAACGACAGAAGCGTATACAGCCTGCGGCGGCTCAATCACATTGGCAGCCACCCGGTAAGGTTTGGTTGCTGGGGTAAGGATTATACAATACGGGTATTTAACCGCAAGTATGTGCATTGGAATGATGCGCCGGTACACGAAGCATTGGTAACGCCGGGAAATGTAGAAAAACATGTAGCATCGGGCATTCTGCAGCATTACACCGTAACTGATATGAACGACCTTATGCACAAGACGCGCAAGTATGCCGAGCTTAGTGCCCGCAAATACCACCAGAAAGGTAGAAAGGCCAATATATTTAACACCTACATAGGACCGGTTTGGAAATTTTTCGTAAATTTTATATTGAAATTAGGCTTCCTCGACGGGCTCTATGGTTTGCGTCTGGCGCTGGCCAAGAGCTATGAGGCTTATCTCAAATACAGCCTGCTGCGTACCTATAATACCGCCAAATGACCCATTTCGTTCCCATATTTCCGCTCGATGTAGTGGTGTATCCCGGAGAGCAGCTTAACCTGCATATTTTTGAACCCAGGTATAAACAACTGGTGGCAGAGTGCATCAAAGAGCAGAAAGGTTTTGGTATACCAGTGGTGCTCAACAAAGAAATTAAGGAGCTGGGTACCTACATGGCCATCGAAAAGGTGGAGAAGGAATACGACAATGGCGAATTTGACATCCGTACCCGTGGTATAAACGTTTTTAGAGTGCTGGAAGTGGTAAAGGATGTGCCCGATAAATTGTATTCGGGCGCTATTGTAACCTACCCCGATAACATAACAGAGCCGGCGCCCAATATTATGCACCGGCTGATGAACGCGCTCCAAACCCTGCACCAGCTGCTGCAGGTAGAAAAAGAATACCACAAACCCGAGCATGAACTCCGCTCTTATGATATAGCGCATCACGCTGGTTTATCGCTGGAGCAGGAGTACGAATTGCTTTCGCTCTTTACCGAATCGCACCGCCAGGAATACCTCAACAGGCACCTGCAGCAACTCATACCTATGGTGGCCGAAGCCGAAAAATTAAAGGAGCGCATACAGCTTAATGGTCACTTCCGTAACCTCTCTATTGAAGGATTTTAGCCCGTTTCATTGGGTTTTGCCAATTTCTTCTGTAACTTTCTCAGGTTATTATCGTTTAAACTATTAATTGGGCTTGTAATGAAGAAAATTTTATGTCTGGATTTTGGGAATACTTCATGTAAAGGAGTGTTGTTTAATGATAACCGCCAGGGTGAAGTGTTTGACCTTCCCGATACTTCGGCAGCCACAGCTGAAAAGCTGATCGAAACGTATGCTCCGGATTATACCATCCTGAGTTCGGTAATCAATCATGAAGAAGTTTTTGAAGGAATAATGAAGCAGCAAACCCGGTTTTTTAAACTGGACGACCAAACGCCGCTTCCTTTTCTGAATGCATATGTAACGTCTGCCACACTCGGTCCCGACAGGATTGCACTGGCCGCAGCCGCTAACTATATGTACCCCAACCAGCATAGCCTTGTCATTTCTGCAGGCACCTGCATTACCTACAATTTTATTCAGCAGAACATGGCTTTTCGCGGAGGCGCTATTTCTCCGGGTATCGAAATGCGTTTTAAATCGCTTAACGAGCATACGGCTAAACTGCCATTGGTATCGGCCAAAGGCGAAACGCTGCTTATTGGTTACGACACCGAAAGTGCCATCCGTAGCGGGGTTTTGAATGGTGCAGTGGCAGAAGTAGATGGAATCATTAATGCGTATCGCGCTCAGTATCCCAACATTAACGTGCTTTTAACAGGCGGCGATATGGGTATATTTGAAAGCCAGTTGAAAAGTAAGATATTTGCCGATCGTTATTTATTATTTAAGGGATTATTCGCAATACTGGAACATAATGCAGGGTTTAAAATCTAAGCTTTTTTGTGGTGTGTTATTGGCTACTGTAGGCATACAGCAAGCTTCTGCACAAGTCAATAACAATACCTTTACCGGAGAAAACTCACCGTATTCCCGTTTTGGTATCGGAGACCTGAGAAACCAGGCCAACGTAGTAAACAGGGGCATGGGCGGTATCGGTATCGCTTTCAATAAGACCAATGGGGTTAACTACCTCAATCCTGCATCTTATGCTTTTTTAGGTGCCACTACTTTTGAGGTAGGCGCCGAAGTATCTACCAAAACCATTAATTCCGGTAGTGAGAGTTTCCGTTCGGGTACAGGATCTCCGGCTTATGTTAATATAGGTTTTCCGATAGGCAAGAACTTTGGTTTGAGCTTTGGGCTGGTGCCATACAGCCGTACTTATTACAATTTCCAGAACATAGATTCTGTGCCTAACCTGGCCAGGGTTAATAACCAGTTTCTGGGCAAGGGCAGCCTTAACCAGGCCTACATTGGTGGTGCCGGTAAATGGAAAGGACTGTCGCTGGGTGTAAACTTTGGTTACATGTTTGGTACCAGCGATGTGCAGCAACGTTTGTTGTTTCCCGATTCGCTCATGTATATGAACAGCAATTACAACACCAGCACTACCCTGGGCAATATATTCTGGAACGCAGGTTTGATGTACGAATACCAGGTAAAGCATAACCACTTTATTCGGGTGGGTGCAACCTTTGCTTCATCTCAAACGCTGAATGGCAAGAAAGACGAAATTGTGCACACCTTCCGTTACAACAGTCCTACTTCATACCCTAAGGATACGGCTTATGCTACCAAAGGGTTAAAAGGCACGATAGTACTGCCGCAGAAAATTGCTTTTGGTCTGATGTATGAAAACTACCGCAAGTTTCAGGCTGGCGTAGACTTTCAAATGGCCGACTGGAGCAATTACACCAACTATGGTTTAACCGATAGTGTAGCCTCCTCTACCTGGAAGATAAATGCAGGGTTGGAGTACACGCCCGATTACCAGGCAGTAAGCGGGTACCTCAAAAAGGTATCTTACCGGTTGGGTTTCTATACGGGTAAAGAGTATGTGTACCTGCACAATGCGCCTATGAATACCTGGGCCGTTACCGCAGGTGCCGGCTTACCTTTCCGTAAAAACGCCGCTGCTGTAAACCTGGCTATCGAAGTAGGCCAGCGTGCCGGCAATGTTGCGGGCCTGCCCAAAGAGTCGTTTGTGAAATTCTCTATGGGCTTATCACTCACCGATATGTGGTTCAGAAGACCTAAGTACAACTAACCCGGGTGGTTTAAAGTAATGTTTATGCATTGTAAACCCACAATATATAATTGGAGGATGGTCCTGTGGGCCATCCCTTTTTTTGCAGCATGCAGCAATGATCCTAAAGACATTAAAGCGGTTGCAGACCGGTTCGAGGCTATGAAAAGCAATAAGGTAGATGGGGTAAGGCTTATCTGGAGCTCGGAGGGAAAAACCCGGGCCGAACTTAGGGCGCCCCTTATGGTGCAGAACAATGCTGCCAAACCTCCTTATATAGAAATGGCCAAAGGCGTTTTTGTGCAGTTCTACGACGATAGCCTAAAGCCCGAAAGCAGTGTAAGCGCACGGTATGGCCGCTATTTCGAAACCGAAAACAACGTACTGCTCAAAGACAGTGTGGTGATACACAGTAAAAAAGGCGAATCACTCATGACCGAAGAGCTGGTATGGAACGATAAGCAACGCAAGTTTCTTACCGATAAGTTTGTAAAGATCAACACCCCTACGCAGATCATTTATGGCTACGGCATGGAGTCGAACGAGGACTTTAGCAACTACCGCATCAAAAACGTAAAAGGGATCATACAGGTTAGAAAAGAAGAAATCCCGGCAAATTAATCAGAATAATATGTATATTAACGCTTCAATAAATTTCTCAAGGGCATGAAGCAATTTCTTTACGCTGCTTTACTGTGTGTGGGTCTGGGAACCTCATTGGTTGCCTGCAAAAAGGACGATGACTCAGATAACGATGTAACCCTGGCTAAAGACCAGGCCAACGCCGAACTGATATACAACGATGTAGCTACCATGGCCGATCTGGCTGTGGCGGGCAATACCTTGTACCGTTTTGACCCGGTATCTCCCGCTGGTCTTAAAATCACCCGAGATACCATTTTCCAGCCGGTAAAACTGACCATCGATTTTGGTAAAGTATCTGCCCCTTGCAAGGACGGCCGCTCCAGAAGAGGAAAAATCGTTATTGAATACTATGGCGATTACTATACACTTAACCAGAACCACTCCATCTCCTTTGTAGATTACGCGGTAGATAATAATGAAGCCAGCGGTACCATTACTTCTACGAACGTTGGGCCTAACAACTTTAGCCAAACGGTATACAACCTGGTTATTAATGGCCAGGTTCGTAAAGCTGCCAATGGCAAAAGCTATACCTGGAATGCACAGCGCGTTAAGGAAGTGATTGCGGGTTATACCACCCCCGATCCTACCGATGATGTGTACCTGCTGAGCGGTAAAGCTGCCGGCGTAGCCGATGATGGCACCGAATACACCGATAAAGTGATCGAAAAACTGAAACGTAACTTTAACTGCAACTGGAATTACCAGGGGGTAACTACCGTTTATCCTAAAAACAGGGTGGCCCGCGAAATGCATTATGCAGCAGAAGCATGCAGCAGCACTGTTACCATTTATATTGATCAGAAAGGACAGGAACAAAATATCCAATAAATGTTCCCGGAACAGATATAATGCAAACCCCCGCTTGTAGATACAAGCGGGGGTTTGTCTTTAACCTATTTTTTAACCTAAATCCTGTACTTAATACAGATCAAACAGTGTGCCAGAATGAATGGTTAAGGAATGCAGGTTTGTTAATATTATTTAGGAAATTAGTTGTTCATATTCTTAACACCTTAAAACATAGGATATTATGGAATACAGACGCATGGGTAAAACCGGCCTGCAGTTAAGCGCGCTCTCCTTTGGGTCGTGGGTTACTTTTAATAAACAGATAGACGATAAGGCCTCTGACCAGTTGATGGGCCTGGCGTATGACAACGGCATCAATTTTTTTGATAATGCCGAAGTATATGCCCGTGGCGAATCAGAGAAAATGATGGGCAGGGTACTGAAAAAGAAAAAATGGGACCGTACTTCTTATGTCGTATCCAGCAAGGTTTTCTTTGGCTGGCGCGGACCCGATAACAAGCCTAACCAGACGGGGCTGAGCCGCAAGCACATCGTAGAGGCCTGCAACGAAGCATTGCAACGCCTGCAGGCAGACTACCTGGATCTGTATTTCTGCCACCGGCCCGATAAAAACACGCCTATCGAAGAAGTGGTGTGGACGATGAATTTCCTGATTCAGCAGGGCAAAATCCTGTATTGGGGCACTTCGGAGTGGAGCGCTGCCGAAATTATGGAAGCACATATGGTAGCCCGCGAAAACCGGCTCATAGGCCCGGCTATGGAGCAGCCGCAGTATAATCTCTTTAACCGGCAAAAGATGGAAGCCGATTACCATACTATTTTCAGCAATATAGGTATGGGCACCACCATCTGGAGCCCGCTGGCCAGTGGGTTGCTTACCGGTAAGTACAACGATGGCGTGCCCAAAGGCAGCCGTTTGGACCTCGAAGGGTTTGAATGGCTCAAAGACAGTACCTTGAGCGACGACCGTATTAAGCGCATTAAAAAACTGCAAAAGGTTGCAGATCAGTTAGATACATCGCTGGCTACCCTGTCTGTAGCCTGGTGTGTGAAGAACCCGAATGTAACTACGGCTATCCTCGGCGCTACCAAAAAGCAGCAGCTCCAGGAAAACCTGAAGGCATTGGATGTGTTGCCGCTGCTCACCCCCGAAACCCTGCAAAAAATAGACGAAATAATGGGTACCAAACCGTCTGTACCTCAGTACTGATTTTTGTAATGGTATCCTTACATTTGTGCGGGCATTGACATAGGTCGGTGTCCGCATTTTTATATAGTCTTATGCCTGTTATTATATACCACAACAATCGTTGCAGCAAAAGCCGCGATGCATTGAGCATACTGGAAGAGAAAGGAATCGCTTTTGATGTAATACCATACCTGGTAGAAACGCCGGATGCAGGAGCGCTCACCAGGCTGCTTAAGAAACTGAAGCTAAAACCAGAAGAACTTGTGCGTAAGTCAGAAGACTTGTATAAGGAGCAGTATAAAGGAAAGGAACTGACCGATGAGGAATGGATAGCTGCCATGGTACAATACCCCGTGCTTATTGAGCGTCCTATTGTGGTAAACGGCCGTAAGGCAGTTATAGCAAGGCCTCCTGAGAAGGTTCTGGAAATACTGTAATAGTTCTATGGAAACGTATGGTAATAGTATGCCGTACACTTTGTAATTTGTAAACGCAAAAATTAAATAATGATCAAAAAGCAACTACCCCTGCTGCTGGCTTTATCCTGTATTGGATTTACCGGCTTTACCCAGCCTAAACTGGTAGAAAAAGTAACCAAGAAAGGCAACGAAGTAGTTATCCCCTACGAAAAATATGTGATGCCTAACGGCCTTACTGTTATTATTCATGAAGATCACTCCGATCCGATTGTACATACCGATGTTACCTACCACGTAGGTTCTGCCCGTGAAGAGATCGGAAAATCCGGTTTTGCGCACTTCTTCGAGCACATGATGTTCCAGGGTTCTGATAACGTGGCCGATGAGCAACACTTTAAAATTATTACCGAAGCAGGTGGTACGCTTAATGGTACAACCAACCGCGATCGTACCAACTATTTCGAAACAGTGCCCAGCAACCAGCTCGAAAAAATGCTGTGGATGGAAGCCGATCGTATGGGCTTCCTGGTAGATGCCGTTACCCAAAAGAAATTTGAAGTACAGCGCGCTACTGTTAAAAACGAAAGAGGTCAGCGTTACGACAACGTACCTTACGGTCTGGCTTCAGAGTATGCTTCTACTGCATTGTACCCTTATGGCCACCCTTACAGCTGGCTCACCATTGGTTATGTAGAAGACCTGAACCGTGTAAACGTAAACGATCTTAAAAACTTCTTCCTGCGCTGGTACGGTCCTAACAATGCTACCCTTACCATTGGTGGTGATGTGAACCCTAAACAAGCCCTGCAGTGGGTAGACAAATATTTTGGTTCTATTCCTAAAGGTCCCGAAGTAAAGAACATGCCTAAAATGGTGCCTGTTCTGGACAAAGACCGTTATGTATCCTATACCGACAATTACGCAAAAATCCCCATGCTGCGTATGGTATTCCCCACTTCAGCAAGTTTCAGCAAAGACGAGGCTGCCCTCGACTGCCTGGCCGAAATTCTGGGTGGTGGTAAAAACAGTATCCTGTACCAGCGCTTGGTAAAAACCCAGAAAGCGCTGCAGGTAAATGTGTACAACTCCTCTACCGAACTGTCTGGTGAGTTTACCATTACAGCCCTGCCTTACCCTGGCAAAGGTAACCTGGCCGATCTGGAAAAAGAAGTGCGTGCTGCATTTGCGGAGTTTGAAACCCGTGGTGTAACCGAAGATGATCTGATCCGTTTCCGTGCTTCTGCCGAGGCGCAAACCATCAATGGCCTGGAAAGTGTAAATGGTAAAGTATCTCAGCTGGCTGCGTTCCAGACCTTTACCGGCAATGCCAACCGTATTGGCGAAGAGCTCAAAAAATATACTTCTGTAAACAAAACAGAAGTGGTAGCAGCTTACAACCAGTATATCAAAGGCAAGCATGCCGTTATCCTCAGCGTATTGCCTAAAGGACAGGAAAGCCTGATCGCCGGTGCCGACAATTTTAAAGTAGACAGCGTAGGTTACAAAGCGCCTGACTACGGTTACACTGGTTTGAAATACAACAAAGCGAAAGATAATTTCGACCGCAGCAAAATGCCTGCAGCCGGACCTAACCCCGTAATTAAAGTGCCTGCATTCTGGCGCAAAGATCTGGCCAATGGTGTAAAAGCAATTGGTTCTTATGCCAACGAGATCCCTACCGTGGTACTCACCCTGAGTTTCAAAGGTGGTCACCTGACAGAGAGCAAGGACAAAGCCGGTTTGGCCAACCTGTTCTCCGATATGATGAACGAGGATACTAAAAATTTCAGCGCCGAAGCGATGAGCAACGAGCTGGAAAAATTGGGTAGCTCTATCGAATTTTATGCCGGTAAAGATGCCGTAGGTGTACAGGTTCGCTCCCTGAGCAAAAACCTGGATAAAACCCTGGCCCTGCTGGAAGAGCGTATCCTGCGTCCTAACTTCACCGAAGATGCTTTTGAGCGCAACCAGAAACAAACCCTGGAAGGCATCCGCAACAGCAAAACCCGTCCGGCTAATATTGCCAGTGAGGTTAACAGCAAGCTGACCTTTGGCGATAACATCCTGGGTATTTCAATGTCTGGTACCGAAACTACCGTGCAGCAGATTTCTCTGCAAGACATCCAGGAGTATTACAAAAACTTTATGAACAGCACTGGCGCTGAGCTGGTGATTGTAGGTGAAGTAAAAGAAAACGACGTAATGTCTAAACTGACCTTCCTCGATAAGCTGAGCCGCAACAATGTGAGCCTGCCTGCTAAAGTAGAAGGTATTCAGCCAGAGAAAACGAAGATCTACATTGTAAATATTCCACGTGCAGCACAAAGCGAATTCCGCGTAGGCTATCCTACCAACCTCACTTATGATGCTACCGGCGAATACTACCGTGCAGGTTTGATGAACTACACCCTGGGTGGTGCTTTCAACAGCCGTTTGAACCTGAACCTGCGTGAAGACAAAGGTTGGACTTACGGTGCACGCAGCGGTTTTAGCGCCGATCAGTACACTGGTACCTTTGCATTTAGTGCAGGTATTAAAGCCAATGTTACCGATAGCGCACTCTCCGAAGTGATGAAAGAGATCAACGAATACCGTGCAGATGGTATTACCCCCGAAGAGTTGTCGTTTATGAAAAACTCAATGGGCCAGAGCGAAGCGCTGAAATACGAAACCGGTTTCCAGAAAGCAGGTTTCATTGGCCGCATCCTCACTTACAACCTGCCTGCAGACTTTACAGACCAGCAAAACAAAATCCTGAACAACATTAGTAAGGAAGAAATTGATGCCCTGGCCAAGAAGTACCTGACTACCGAAAAATTCAATATCCTGATCGTAGGCGATAAAGACCTGGTAACTCCGGGCTTGCAGAAATCGGGTTATGAAATCGTAGAACTGGCTACTGACGGCACGCCTGTAGTAGTAAAACAAGCTCCTGTACAAGCAGAGGTTGCTCCTGCTCCTCCTGTAGAAGAAGCGCCTGCCAAGAAGAAAAAGAAAAAATAAATAGTTCTTTTCTGAAATAGACGAAGCCTTCCGGAAACGGGAGGCTTCTTTTTTGGGTATAGTAAATTAGCAGTAAATAAACGCTGCTTTTTTTCGTTTATTTGTTAGTCAATCCCTATTAACACAGATGTACAGCCAATTTGTGGATATTGTTTTACCCTGCTATAATCCACCTGCCGGCTGGAGCGAAAATATCGTGGACAACATTCGTTACCTCGAAACAGTGTTTCCTGGTGTTGCCATTAACCTGGTATTGGTTAACGACGGATCTTCAAAGGGTATAACCGCAACGGAGCTTGATCATCTGCGGCAATCATTGCAGCGGTTCGATTATGTATCGTATGAAACCAACAGGGGCAAAGGGTATGCCCTACGCCAGGGTGTAAAACACTCTTCTGCGCCATGCTGCATGTATACCGATATTGATTTCCCTTTTACACGGCAAAGTACCGCGTTGTTTATGCAAAAATTGCTCACAGGAGAAATGGATGTGCTTGCAGGTATGCGCGACGAAAGCTATTATGCGCAAACGCCCTGGTTGCGAAAAGTGATTTCCCGGTTTTTGAAATTCCTGGTAAAGACTTTTCTGGGGTTAAAGCATGTAGATACCCAATGTGGTATGAAAGGTATGAATGACAATGGCAGGACTTTGTTTTTGCATACTACTATAGACCGGTACCTGTTCGATCTGGAGTTTATTTACCAGGCCAGTAAAAACAAAACCATCCGGTTACAATCGGCAGAGGTACAGCTCAGGCCTGGTATCATATTTTCAAAAATGCCGGTATCCATTCTATGGCCAGAGGTTAAGAATTTTTTCCGGATTTTCTTTCAACGTAAATCACAGTCATGAAAAAAAAAGGTGCGTTGATCGTCCTGCTGGTGCAGAGCTTGCTCATGCTGGTTGGATTCAATCAGTTTTTTTCCAACTTCAGCAATTATCTCTTTCAAAACGAATACGACGGGTATAAAAACTATCTGACTTTTCATGCCTACGTTATCCAGCCCCAGGATGGATTGATGTATACACAAATGAACTACCCGTTTGGCGACTTTATTTTTTTTACAGATAATACACCATTGCTTGCGGTTTTTACCCGGTTTTGCGTTAAGCTGTTTCCACAGTTGGCCAACTACGACCTGCAATGGTTCAATGGCTGGTGTCTTGTGGGTATATTGGTAGCTTCGCTGGTGCTGCATAGGTTGTTCCGCAAGTTAAATGTGAGTCCGGCTTTGAGCATGCTATTTGCCATTACACTACCTTGGCTGTCCCCGCAGTTCAACCGGTTATCTCTCGGACATTTTAATCTCAGTTTTAGTTTCCTGATACCATTGGTGTTGTTGTTATGCCTCAATTATTACCGAAAAGTAATAGCTGGCAATAGTTTAGACATAAAAGGATTGCTTGGCCTTACCGTTTTATTGTACCTCGCGCCTTTCTTACATATTTACTACCTGCCTTTGTTGGTTATGGTTCCGGTAGGGATTGGCGCAAGCTGGTTGGCCATTCATTTCTGGAGAACGAGACAATTATCTGCAGGAGCTATTGGGCTGCTTATATCATCTGCTATAGCGGGAGTGGCTACCTTTTTTACCATTCGCTTGTTAGATGCTAAGCGGCATTTACGTCTTACGCATGCCGAGGGGTATGACTGGGAGCATTGGAAGCTTAATTTCTCCGGTATGTTTACCACACCTGGTTACATGAAGGTGAAGTTTCCTTTTGCCTATGCCAGGGAGATAATGCACGAATCTTATATCTACATGGGGGGCGGGGTGCTGTTTTTATTGCTTTTGGTAATAGCCATCAGACTTATATTTAAACGCAACCTGGCAGCGCATGTAACACACGATCTCCGCAAAAACGGTCTTTCAGATTTCTATCTTTTCTTTACCTGTACTGCTGTAGTAGGGCTAATGATGGCGCTGGGCGAAGAGTATTATTTTTTTAATTATGAGTACAAGTTCATAAACATCCTTAACCCGTTATATTACCTGCATAAAGTAACCCGCATGGTAGAACAGTTCCGTTGTCTGGGGCGCTTTGCCTGGGTCTTTTTTTGGTGGGTCAATATCTCCGGAGTGTTAATGATAGACCGGATGTACCGAACCGGGAAAACGGTAAAAGTATTGCGCTGGTTACTGGTTCCGGTAATTGGTATTGTAATGGCCGATACGTACTCGTTGGTAAAGACCTCGAATGGAGAACGGCATGAAAACGATGTGACCAATACCGCGAATATGGAGCTGGCTAAAGATTTATTGCAAAATGTGGAAACCAGTCGCTACCAGGCTATTCTGCCTGTGCCTTACTATCATATTGGCGCCGAAGATTATACCGTATCTATTGATCCGGAGGAGCCCTTTTTTAAGCTCAATACCCAAATGAGCCTGCTGAGCCATTTGCCTCAGATGAGTTCTAAAATGTCGAGGTCTGCAGTGATAGAAGCCAAAGCGTTATGTAGTCTTTTTGTACCTGGTATTGGCGAAGCCGATTATCTCAAAGCCCGTATGCAGCCAGGCAAGCCAGTGCTGGTGATATTCTGGAAAACCTATTATGCTAACCTTAAAGACCGCAGAATGCCCGATAAAGAACCGGCCAAATCTGTAGTGCTGGCTGGCCCTGATTTTGTTAAAGGATTACCATTGGTTAAAGAAACGGCAGAATATGCCTTGTATGAATGGACGCCATAACGGATGTCTGATTTGATGATGTCTGATCTGAACAACGCGATAAAAAATATTCCGAACCTGCCAGGTTAATTTAACAGAGATCAAAAAGAACGGCCGGTAATCGTAAGGATTACCGGCCGTTGGTATAAATAGTATAACAGATTATTGTTGTTCTGTTGTTTCTGCTGCAACATTTACCTTTTCGGGGCGCAGTTGCGGGAAGAACAGTACATCCTGTATAGAAGGCTGGTTGGTCATGATCATAGCCAGACGGTCGATACCAATACCAATACCTGCTGTAGGCGGCATACCGTATTCCAGTGCACGCAGGAAGTCCTGGTCGATGAACATGGCTTCATCATCGCCACGCTCCATCAGCGACATTTGCTCTTCAAAACGCTCACGCTGGTCAATAGGATCGTTCAGCTCGGTGTAGGCATTAGCCAGTTCTTTACCGTTTACCATCAGCTCAAAACGCTCTACCAACCCAGCTTTGGAGCGGTGTTTTTTGGTCAGCGGGCTCATCTCTACCGGGTAATCGGTAATGAAGGTAGGCTGTATATAAGTGCCTTCGCATTTTTCACCAAAGATTTCATCAATCAGTTTGCCTTTACCCATAGAAGGAGCCGTTTCAATATGCAGTTGTTTGCATACCTCGCGGATCTGGTCTTCGTTCATCTCGCTAATGTCGAAACCCGTGTGCTCCTTAATGGCATCAAACATGGTAATGCGTTTGAAAGGACGTTTAAAGTCTATCACATTTTCGCCCACCTGTACTTTGGTAGTACCATGCAGGTCCATCGCAATTTTTTCAAACAGTTCTTCGGTCACATCCATCATCCACTCGTAATCTTTGTACGCTACGTACAGTTCCATTACGGTAAACTCCGGGTTGTGCGTACGGTCTACCCCTTCGTTGCGGAAGTTGCGGCTAAACTCATACACACCCTCAAAACCACCTACAATAAGGCGTTTCAGGTACAGCTCGTTGGCAATACGCAGGTACATCGGAATGTCCAGCGCATTGTGGTGGGTGAGGAATGGACGGGCCGCAGCACCACCAGGAATATTCTGCAATACCGGGGTATCTACCTCCAGGTATCCTTTGGTGTTGTAAAAATCACGGATGGTGTTCATCATACGGGTGCGCTTGGTAAACACCTCTTTCACCTGCGGGTTAATGATGAGGTCGGCATACCGCTGGCGGTAACGGAACTCGGGGTCGGTTACTTCATCAAACACATTACCTTCATCATCGCGCTTTACCACAGGCAGCGGACGCAGCGCTTTGGTGAGCAGGGTTACTTCAGAAGCGTGTACAGAGATCTCACCGGTTTTGGTGGTAAAAACATATCCCTTTACGCCAATGATATCACCGATATCCAGCAATTTTTTGAAAACGGTATCGTACAGGCTTTTGTCTTCGCCAGGGCAGATGTCATCGCGGCGCACATAGATCTGCACACGACCGGCGCCATCCTGCAGCACAGCAAAACAGGCTTTACCCATGTCGCGCACGCTCATAATACGGCCCGCCAGCGATACATTGGCAAACTCCGGCTTCTTCTCTTCTGTATAGTTCGACTTTATCTCAACACTGCTCGTGTTCACTTCATATAATGGTGCAGGATAGGCATCTATGCCCATTTTCCTGAGTTCGTCCAGTTTCTCGCGACGTACAATTTCCTGTTCTGAAAGTTGTAATACAGACATCTTAAATATTTTTTTCAACACATTTTCTAATCCGAAAATGTCTGCAAAATTAAGCAATAGGAATGGAATAAGTATGCATGATAATATTTCACTATGTAATGCTTGTTGTTAGGGAACAGAGAAAAAACGTATCCGCTAAGTTGGGTTTCAAATGTTTTGGGGGTGCCAATCTTTCAACAAACAGTCGATTTAATTCAAGGGCATTTCGCTAGGTGGTTACGCTCCAGACTTTATCAATCCTTATTGCCGATTCAAAAGATGATATCATTGTTTATCCTAACCCTGCAGTAGATAAGATTTCAGTATCAATAAAAAATGGTAATATTAAAAACATTAGAATTACCGGAATAGAAGGAAAACAATATATAAATAAAGAAGTAGGATCATTACAAAGAGAAGAGATTCAATTATCGGAATTGCCAAGTGGTACTTATTTTATTACCATATTTGACGGGACGAATGTATCAACACGAAAAATTTCCTTAATAAAATAGATTAGAGAGAAAACAAACAATAAAGGCACCTGCAATCAGGTGCCTTTATTGTTTGTATGATTTTCTTATGAATAGAAAAAAGCTATGCAAATAAATTGTACTTCAGAATACAGTAAATGGCCCTGAAGCCATCTTTCCAGCCAATTTTTTTACCCTCTTCATAGGTGCGGCCATAGTAGGAAATGCCTACTTCGTATATACGTACACCTTTTACACGGGCTATTTTGGCAGTTACTTCGGGTTCAAAACCAAAGCGTTTTTCGTTGAGTTTGAGCCCCTGAATAATATCCCTGCGGAACATTTTATAGCAGGTTTCCATATCTGTAAGATTCAGGTTGGTGAGCATGTTTGACAATGTGGTAAGCCATTTATTGCCTATCGAATGCCAGAAAAACAAAATGCGGTGTGGGTTGCCACCTATAAAGCGGGAGCCGTAAACTACATCTGCAAAGCCATCCAGTAAGGGTTGTAATAATACATTGAATTCGTTAGGATCATACTCCAGATCAGCATCCTGGATTATTACCCAGTCACCGGTGGCCATTTTTATTCCCGTATGCAATGCAGCGCCTTTACCCTGGTTTATCTCATGTTTGTAATGGGTAATAGCTAAGTCGGGATTGTTGTTTTTATACTCCAGAATGGCTTCTTCTGTATTGTCGCGCGAACAATCGTTAACTATAATAACTTCTTTTTCAATATGCTGAGTTAGTTGCACGGCTTTAACTTTATCGAGAATACGATGAATGGTAGGACCTTCGTTATATGCCGGGATAATTATGGATAATTTCATTTTAACTAAATGAGGATACTGCGTTATACGTTTGTTCGCGAGAGGCAAAAGTAAAAATATTATTCTCCCGATACTAATATATCATAGTTTGGGGTCTTATTCTTTGAATCAGTCGCGGATTTATTATTTCTTTGATGCACTTACTGGTAGGCCAGTACTGCTTTACCTAACATGTTCAGTTTATGCATAAAAGGCGCTTTTGGTCAGTAGAAAACAATTTATTGTGGTTTTTATTGCATTGTCTTGGTTCTGTATTGTTGTTGCAATACATGTTTGGCATCATATTCAGGTTTCCGGGAGACATACTGCTAACCACCGGTGGCGATGGAGGTAAGAATTACTTTACTTACTTATACCATGTAGCTTATGGCAAAGGGCTGCATTTTACCGGAATGAACTATCCTTTTGGGGAGCATATTGTATTTACAGATAATATTCCTTTGCTGAGCTGGACGTTGGTGAAGCTTAACCATTGGATACCTATAAGCGCGGATACGGCACTGGGTATTATGCACCTGGCAATACCGGTTAGCTGTTTTATTACAGGAATCCTGCTGTTCTTTATTCTTCGCCGTGAAGGTATTAATAACGTACTGTCCTGCATTTTGTCATTACTCATTACTGGCTTGTGCCCTCAATTGTTCCGGGTATTTGGTCACTTTAGCCTGAGTTATACCTGTTTTGTACCCTTGCTTATTCTCTTGTTGCAACGTTGGAAACAGGATGGCTGGAATGTTAAGGGGTGTATTGCTCTATTTATTACCGTTACATTTTTTAGCCTGTTGCATGTGTATTACCTGGTGCAGGCGTTGGTTACCGTAGGCAGTTTTGCCTTTATACAATGGGTATTGAACGGAGCGGTACCGCTCCGCCAAAAAATAAAATGGCTGGTACCTCCGGTTAGTACGGTATTGGGAGCCTTTGTGGTTTTCAAATTGTTGCTTTCGCAAACGGATGCTATAACCGACCGTACAAATTATCCATGGGGCATGTTATCGGCCAATGCAACTCCTCATTCTGTATTGACCAGCAGGTTTACGGTGTTGGGCAATGTGCTCAGGTTTGTATTTAATAAGCCCGAAGGCAGCGATTTTACCGAAGGTTACGGGTATATTGGTTTTATTGGACTGATGGTGGTTTTTGCTTTGGTTTTTGCCTCCATCTTATGGATCGGCGGCTGGTTTAAAAAATCATTGAAAACCCAGCAGTTTGTAGATCGATCTACCTTGGTATATCTGCTTTGGGGCTGTTGCGCCCTGGCACTGGCGTTTGGTATTCCTTTTGTTTGGGGAGGCGAAAGCATGATAGACCATATTTCTGTATTCCGGCAGTTCCGGGCCATGGGGCGGTTTGTTTATATTTTCTATTTCTTGTTTTCTATAGCAGCTTGTAAGCTGTTATACCAGTTCTTGGTCATGCTGTGGGGCCGTCAGTTGCGGACAATGACTATTGGAATTGCAACAATTGGACTTTTCCTGTGGTCTACAGAGGTGTTTTGCTATGCAGAGGTGTTTCGCGACAGAATGGCCCCGGGGCAGCAGTATTACCGCGATTTCTTTAACCGCGAAGCGGGCAGCCTGGGTGCTTACCTTCGGGATCATAAAATTGACAGCAACCAATACCAATGCATAATAGTGCTGCCGTATTTTCATAATGGTTCAGAAAAGATCTGGATCGAAAACAGCCATACTGCCATCGGATTTGCTTTCCGTACGGCTTACCTGTCGGGCTTGCCCATGACTAATGTAATGATGTCGAGAACATCCTGGTCGCAAACTTTTGAGAACGTAAGATTGATAGGCGGTCCTTATACTGATAAGTCTATTTTGAAACGTTTCAACGCGAAAAAAATATTACTGATTAACCTGGGCGAAAATAACAAAGACCCGGATACCCAGAGTCTGGTACAAAGTGGCCAGTTCCAGGGCAGTATTGAAGGGTTTGATTTTTACGATCTTGATCCGGCAACTTTACTGCAGCATGACAAGGAGCTAATTGCCGGGGCTAAGGCCAAACTGGAAGCAGCAGGAGCAGGTACGGGCAACGTTGGAGAGGATTGGTTTACCGAGCATTTTGATGGACATAAAAGTAGCAATGTGCTGGCGGGTTCCGGCGCACTTAAATTTACGGGAGATACGCTTGTATTAGTGGATAGAGCATTTACAGTAAAAGATACTGCCCAGCAATACGAAATATCCGGATGGGGGCTTGTGCAGGATAAAACCTTCCGCGCACCTTACTTTACCATTTTTGCTATGGACAGTGCCGGGCAGGTAATATTGCAGCAGGATATACTGTTTAAAGAAAGTACAGATAATAAAGGGTTGTGGTTTAGAAAAGGCAATTATCTGAAATTTCCTCAGGGCGTAACACACTTACGTATAATTGCCAACCAGGGCGGGCCGGGTAGCTGTAGTGTGGTGGATGAGCTGCAGGTGCGTCCCGTAAATAAAAGGATCATATCAAAAAACAGCCTCGGTCAGCTCATGATCAACAACCACCTCGTAGAAAACCAATAGTACTGGGTAAATACTAATAAACAAGAGCGGGCACTTTTGTACCCGCTCTTGTTGTTTTATGACTTCCGGTTATTCACCTGCCAGCAATACCTGCCAGGCTTCCTGTACTTTATGATGGTCTAACAGTTCCTTGGCATACAAGTGTTGTTGCAGCAGGCGGTTGTTGTCGTCATCGTTATAATCTTTCAGAATCTGTTTCAGACGGTCGTCTTCAAATGCGTCGCTTACCAGCGGAATAGAAGTACTATTGGCCAGCATACCCAGGTTGTTACCGGTAAGGATGGCTGATGTACGTATCCTTTCTGGGAGTATATCTACCCCAACGCCCAGCTCAAGGTTGGGTTTGGGTACCACAAACACCGCATCGCCACTGGCACGGCAATAATAATCGCCACCCATTCTGGACACGAGGTCTATCTTATGCGGGTCAATTACGCCCTGCTCGTTCAGAATAGCTTCGTTGATGTGCATGCATACCATTTCGCAGATCACGAGGTTGCCCGCACCACCTTCATGGCCGGTTTCGATCACCTGCAATACTTTACACTCCAGTTGTACCGGCGATTCTTTTACACGAAAAGGTTTTACCATTTCGGAAGCTACCGGGGTAAAGCCCGATTTCTCAAACTCGTTGGTGCCTTTAGGGTACTCGCAACTGGCCAGGCTTGCTTGCTGCACCATAGCGTAGTTCACCACATTAATCACCACCTCTTTGGTAGCCATTACGTTTTCCAACGTGTGCTTAATGGTGTTGTCGCGCACCCTGCGGGCAGGAGAGAACACCAATATGGGCGGCTTACTTCCAAATACGTTAAAGAAACTAAACGGCGACAGGTTAGGTACACCGTTTTCGTCCATCGTACTGGCAAAGCAAATGGGGCGTGGCCCTACACTACCCATTAGGTATTGGTGTAGCTGGGCGGTTTTTATATCTCCGGGAACAATTTTCATATTTTGAATTAACGGATTGCGAATTACGAATTAATGAATTGGCGAATTACGGATTAACGAATTTAAATGGCGAAGAGCTGCTTGTTGTGGCTGCGGGTTGGAAGATTGGTTATCCGACTTCTGCGTTTTTAAGGTATCGCATAAAACCTCCCAATTTCTTACCAAGTTGTAAAGCCTCTTCTGATAAAGCAGTATACTCAGATGGTGTGATGTATCCCACTTTAGAAAAAACAGTTAATAGGTTAAACACTTCGCTACTTGATCCTTTAGAATAACGTAAGAACCGTATAAAATCTTTTTTGTTGTTGTATTCAAATCCTTCTGCAATATTACATGAGATTGACAATACAGATCTTTTGAGCTGGCTCCTGGAATCTCTGTCGTCTGCAATAATTTTTCGTTCACATATCTTAAAAATCGTTGCAGCATAATTAACAGCATCATGCCATAATTCCAGATCCCTGATTGTTTTAATAGGGGGCATATTTCGATAGGTTGGTTGATAAGACTAAAATGTTCCCATTCGATGAGGTAAGCATCAAATGGGAACTTTTGCAGGTTGGTTAAACCCTTAGTAATTGCAGGATTAGTTGGATGGGATATATGTCGGATTACAATCCGCTAATTCGCAATCCACCAATCCGTAATCTTATTTCTTCTTCTTAGCCAGGATGCTGAAGCTGGAATCTTCTTCTACGATGGTATTTACCAGCAGGCCCAGACCCTCTACTTCCATTTCTACCACATCACCGGCCTTCAGCCATTGCTCCTGGTAGTTAGGGTCGTTCAGTTTACCGGTGCCGTTCAGTTCCAGGAAACAACCTGTACCCACGGTACCGCTGCCAATTACATCACCAGGCAGAATGTCTGCACCATAGGCGCAACGCTCAATGATTTCGGCAAAAGTCCAGTCCATATCGCCCATGCTGCCTTCGCTCACCTGCACACCATTTACACGGCATACCATTTTCAGGTTGTAGTTGTTGCCCACATGTCCTTCTTTGGCAGGCACTTTATAAGCTTCCAGTTCGTCTGGTGTTACCAGCATGGGGCCAATAACGGTGCTGAAATCTTTTCCTTTAGCAGGGCCGAGGTTCAGCAGCATTTCTTCCATTTGCAGGGTACGGGCGCTCATGTCGTTCATGATCATATAACCCGCAATATGGTCGTCTGCTTCTTCGGCAGTTACGTTGCGGCCAGATTTACCCAGTACTACCGCTACTTCCAGTTCAAAATCGAGTTTCTGGAAATGATCGGGCATGCAAGGAATATCGCCAGGGCCCTGGATAGCGTTGTGGTTGGTAAAGTAGAAAATAGGATACTGGTCAAACTCAGCAATCATATCCACTTTACGGTTGCGGCGCGCAGCAGCTACGTGCTGGCGAAAAGCGTAACCATCGCGGCAGCTGGTAGGGCTGGGTACCGGTGCCATAATGAGGGCCGAGCTAAAGTCTACACTCGCTATTTCCAATACGCCGGTTTTCAGCTGTTGGTAAATTTCCTGCGCCAGGTCGGCGTAGTCTTCCCAACCCCACAGCATTTGCTCCATGTTATCGGGCAGCTCTTCGTGCGCCACATTGGTATCATATAATTTGCCATCCACGTAAAAGGCCAGTTGGTCAAACTCGTCTTTCCAGTAAGTAAC
The DNA here is from genome assembly GCA_031546985.1 of Chitinophagaceae bacterium. Taxonomy (GTDB): domain Bacteria; phylum Bacteroidota; class Bacteroidia; order Chitinophagales; family Chitinophagaceae; genus JAVBJN01. The sequence continues at coordinate 2,930 of JAVBJN010000010.1, read as the reverse complement.
CAGTTTCATATTCTAAGTTTTGAGCTTTGTTAAGATTAAAGTCCGGCAAAAATAACAAACCCCACGTTAATGGGGTTTTAAATGATAGAATATGCGGTTAAGTTATTACCAACGTTCCTCATCATCTGCATCAGGCGGCGGCATTTTGAATTTCCTGCGCGATTCTATTTTTTGCAACTGCCTGTCCAGCACCAGTTTAGCAATGGGCAAATTGGGCTGTTCATCATTATGGAGAATCTGTTTTACCAGTTTTTCGTCAATATCCAGCTGGTACAGCAGCAGCCAGTAGCCGTGGTTGTCGTTTTTCATTAACGAATCCAGCTTGCCGGCCATAAAGCCCAGCAGTTCCGCCTCGCTGATATGGGGCGGCACCGCTACGTCGAAAAGGGTTGCAATAGCTTGGTTTAAAGCAGGTTCCATACCATTAAGTTATACCATTATAATAATAAAAAGAGCAATTGCACAATTGGCATTACGCTGTTCTTACTTGAATTTTTCAATCACACCCAGGGCAAACAGTGCAAAATCGTATTTCACCGGGTCTTGCGGGTCCAGTTGCCGCAAGTGGGCGGTGAGCTCCAGGGCCGCGTTCCAGTCGGTTTTGTCGCTTTCCATCAGGCCATACCTTGCCGCTACCCGGCTCACGTGCACATCCATCGGGCATACCAGTTGGGCCGGGCGTATGTTTTTCCAGATACCAAAGTCCACCCCTTTATTGTCCTGGCGCACCATCCAGCGCAGGTACATATTCAAGCGCTTGCAGGCCGATTTTTTAGCTGGCGTAGCAATGTGCTTGTGCGTCCTTTCCGGATGCTCCAGGCTAAAACAGTATTGGTAAAATCCCCGCAAAGCGTTTTCAATAGTCAGGTCTTTGGGCGAAAGGCTCCGGGAGAAGGCTTCTTCCAGGCTATCGTGCTGGCTATAATGGAATTGCAGAAACTCCAGCAGGTAAAACAGGTCGGTAGCATTAAAGGTGCGGTGTACAAAGCCCAGCAACGGTTTAAGATCGGTTGGCTTGTGGTTGCGTACAAAATCATAAGGCGCCTCGTCCATCGCCTTCATAAGCCGGTTGCAGGAGTTGATAATACTCGTGCGGTTGCCCCAGGCCAGGATGGCCGCAAAAAAGCCGCTGATCTCTTTATCGCGGGGGCTGGCAAAGCGGTGGGGAATCACAATGGGGTCCTTATCTATAAAAGCCGGGGTGTTGTATTCTTCTACTTTCCGGTCCAGAAAAACCTTGAGGCGGGCAGGATCTTGCATGCCCAAAAATAGGGTTTGCCGGCGTAATCATGAACTATTAAGCCGCAATGTAAATGATAAATGGTTGATAGTTAATTATTTGTATTGTTATTGTAAGCTTTTAGGCCAATTTATATACCGTTAAAAGACGGTAAATAGAAGTGCTCAATTCTCATTTAAACTGCACAATACTCAACGGGAACGTAAGAACACTCAATGTGGTTGTTGCCGCAACTGATGTCGCAACATCTTTGTATCAGAAACGGGGAATGAACCTCTCCGGAAAAACATAAAAACCACAAAAAAATGAAAAGAATACTTTTTGCTCTGACCCTTGTAGCCGCATCCGTAAACACATTTGCCCAACAAGCCGCAGGTTATTTTGCGGTACCGGCCACCAGCCGCAACGCTGGTTTCTCAGGCGATGGTAACTTCAACGTAGTATCTTTCGATGATATGATCTCTGGCGGCGGCGACATAAAAGGCCGTATCGCGGTAAATGGTAACCTTAGCTTTAGCGGCGGTATAAGCCTGGCTCAAAACGCTTCTGCCCAGCAAGATAACGTGATCGTAACCGGTACGCTCCAAACCACCGGCGGCAGCATTAAGGGTAATGTATACTACGGTGCCCGCACCGGCAATATGCCCACTGTAACCGGCGGTAGCGCAACGCAGATCACCCCTTCTAATAACCCGATCACTTTCAACAATACTTTACAAACCTACTTTACCAACAAAGCCACTGAGTTGAAAAACCAGACCGCCAACGGTACCGTAAATGTTCAAAACTGGGGCAGTTGGTCTAACGTAACCCTCACCGGTACCAGCACAGCGCTCAACGTGTTTAACGTTACCTTGCCCAACACTTCATTTGGTCTTGCCCTTTCTGTTCCTTCCGGTTCTACCGTTATCATCAACGTGCTGAACAGCAAAGTGAACATCTCTGGTGGTAACACCAACGTAACCGACGCAGCGCGCACCATCTGGAACTTTGTAAACGCCGATACGGTAAAGATCAGCAACCTCGATATCAACGGCTCTGTAGTAGCAATGAACAGTGTGCTGCAACTGAATGGCGGTAATTTTAACGGTCAGATCCTGAGCGGCAAAAAACTGCTGCACCAGTCAGCCACCATCAGCTACACCCGCTTTATCGGCAATGTAGTACCATTGACCAGCGGTGCGCTGCCAGTAACCCTTACTTACTTTAAAGGTAACCTGCAAGACAACACTACTTCCCTGACCTGGGAAACGAGCGAAGAGAAAAACTTTAGCCACTATGTAGTAGAGCGCAGCGAAGATGGCAAACAATACAATGCCATTGGCGAAGTAGCAGCGAAAGGCGCATACAGCAACTACAGCTACACCGACAATGTAAAAAGCCTGAGCGGCAAAGCCGTATACTACCGCCTTAAAGCCGTAGACGCAGATGGTACTTTTAAATATTCCTCTGTAGTGAAACTGAACCGTAGCAACGGCAGCATTATCGAAATGAGCGCATATCCTAATCCATTCCAGTCGCAGCTGAGCATCAGTATCATGGCTACCGAGTCAGAAGCTACCGCCATTATGCTGTACAGCCTGGACGGCCGCCTGGTAGCTACTCAAATGGAGCAACTGAACGCAGGCAGCAATGTGGTAACGGTAAACAACCTCGATAACCTGGCCAAAGGCATGTATGTACTGAACAT
>JAVBJN010000102.1:0-23243 GCA_031546985.1 Chitinophagaceae bacterium | reverse complement strand
CCAGATGCACAACCCATCAACACTTAAAATATATTTTATGATATAATTAATTGAAAAAGACAGACTTATGTTCGAAAAAGACATAAAAAAGGCGCCAATGGCGCCTTTTTGTTTTTATTCTTCGTTGGAGTTACTTGCTTTGTACAACAGCTCTTTTTCTTCTTCGGTAAGCGATTCAAAACCCGTTTGGTTAATCTTATCCAGGATATCGTCTATCCGCTTTTGGGTTACGTTGTGCCTGCGCACTACCCCACCATGTTCTAGCGTAGCTTTGCGTTTACCATGTTTACTATTGCCTTCTTTGGGTGTAAAATAATCTTCTACACGGGCATAGCCATTAAAAAACCACGAACTAAGATCGGTGCCCCTGCGCAATAGAGCGATGTAAGCCCAGCCCATAGCAGCGCCACCCAACTCGAGGAAAAGTGCGGTAGGATGTGAAAAATTAATGGCGGTAAAGCTGAGTATAAAATAAATAAGCGCGATAATCCAGAGGGAAATGCCACCGCCGATCATCGAAAAGAATTTATAACGGGGAGCCAGCACCGTAGCTGCTGCCGCCAGCGCCATAACACCAGGATTGGCTCCAACATAAGCGTTATTATCTGGCCCCATTACAGTGCCGGAAACCAGGTATAAGATGCCACCGGCAATGCCGCCTACTATAAATACAGGTAGCGCTCGGTGCCTGCCCAGCAGGTCCTGAACAATGGTACCAAAGCACCAGATCCAGATGGCATTGCTGATAAGGTGCCAGAAACTCATGTGCAGGATAAAGTAGGTAAGCAGGGTCCAGGGTGTCTGGATGTAGACTGCAAACATGTCTGTAAGGCTCAGGTTGCGCATAAACGCGCTGTAGAACATGGTTTCCGGTTTGTCGGAAAGCAGGTACACCACCTTAATGAAATTGAGTAAAATGAAGCTCATGCCCAAAATAATGAGCAGCCAGATTACGTCACTCTTATAATATTCTTTCCTGTTGCCTGTACTGTTGCTATAACTGTGCACCGTTCTCATATTGTAGGATACAAAGATGAATGATCCAGATTTAAAATTTCATGATTTTCGCAAGGTGTTTTTCAACCCGGCCTAAAAGAACGAATTCCGTTGGTTCCGGTTCCATATTTTTAATAAAATATAGGCCACCAGCATACCGCCCAGGTGCGCAAAATGCGCCACATTATCGCCGGCGCTGTTGCGCACGCCCGAAAACAGCTCAAACAATGCGTATACTGCCACAAAGTATTTGGCTTTTACCGGAAAAGCAAAATAGATATACAACAGGGTATTGGGAAACAGGTACCCGAAGGCGAACAAAATACCAAATACCGCTCCCGAAGCACCTACCGTGGCCGTATTCTGAAACACTTTGAGGTAAGCATTCATGATATGTACACTTTGCTGGGCGTATGCGCCATTGAACGGATCATTGGCCCAGGCATCCTGGAACTGGTACAGGCCGGGGGCGCCCACAGCGCTTACATGCTGTTTCAGGAAGAGCGAATACTGATCAATGGTGGGACTTGCTGCATAAGCCCTTATTACCGACTCCAGCTGGTGGTTCTCATAACCCAGCACACCCAGGTGTATAAGCGCTGCGCCTATACCGCACACCATATAAAAAATAAGGAAACGCTTAGGGCCCCATACGTTTTCGAGAATGCTACCAAACATCCACAGGGCAAACATATTACTGATAAGGTGCATCAGACCACCGCCAATGTCAATATTCTGCGGGTCTATGGAACCATGCATAAACAGGTGTGTCACCAGCTGCCAGGGCCGGAACAGGTCAGACTTCCAGTAATGCAGGGCAAGTGCATCGTTCAGGTCTATTCCCATTTTGGCAAAGGTTACCATGGCCAGGAACATAAGGCCATTAACGATGAGCAGGTTTTTAACTACCAGGGGCAGCACTTCAAAACGGCTCGGTCTGAAATCAGTCATTCTATATTAATACGCTTCTGAAACTTAATGTACAACAATCTTACGGCTGGCGCAATACCAGGCTCACAACGTTCTCAATATGGTGGGTATGCGGAAACATGTCTACCGGTTGCACGGTTTCTACCACATACTTTTCGTCCAGCAATTGCAGATCGCGGGCCTGTGTTGCGGGGTTGCAACTTACGTAAACAATACGTGGGGCCGCAATCTCTAACAGTTTTTTAACTAATTTCTCGTGCATACCTGCACGTGGCGGATCGGTGATCACCACATCGGGGCGGCCATGACGGGCAAAAAAAGCATCGTCGCACACGTTAATCACATCTCCGGCGTAAAACGTGCAGTTGTCGATATTGTTGAGCGCGGCGTTTTCGTTGGCATCGGCAATCGCCTCGGGAATCAGTTCAATACCCACTACTTTGGCAGCCAGTTTAGATACAAAAATGCCTATGCTACCGGTACCGCAGTACAGGTCATACACATTTTCCTTTCCGGTAAGCTGGGCCAGCTCGCGGGTTACCTGGTACAGTTTTTCGCCCTGCTTGGTATTGGTCTGGAAAAACGATTTAGGCCCGATCTTGTATTTCAGGTCTTCGAGCTGCTCTATCACATACCCTTTACCGTAGTAGGCAATGGGGTTAAGGTCAAAAATGCTGTCGTTTACCTTAGGGTTAATGGTATACAGGAGCGAAGTTATTTGCGGAAACTGCTGCAACACATAATCGAGCAGCTTTTTACGGTTGGCTTCATCTTCATACGCTATAATGATATTTACCATCCATTCGCCGGTGGTACACAGCCGTATTTGCATATTGCGCAGCCAGCCCGTGTGCTGCTTAATATCGTAAAAAGTGTAGCCGTTGCTTACCGCAAAGGCTTTTACCGCCAGGCGTAGCGCGTTAGATGGGTCGGCCTGCAGGTAGCAATGGTCTATATCTACAATTTTATCAAACAGGCCTTTGGCATGAAAGCCCAGCACATCCTGCTCGTTGCTGCAGTTTTCGTCTTTCAACTGCGCATTGGTCAGGTATCTTTTGCTGCTGAAGGTAAACTCCAGCTTATTACGGTAGTACTTATCCTCATCTGCGCCAATAATGGTGCGGAATGGCGGCAATGCAATATGGCCAATGCGGCGCAGGTTCTCTTCGGTCTCCCGCTGCTTGTAAAACGCCTGCTTTTCGTAAGGCAGGTTTTGCCACTGGCAACCGCCGCAAGTACCAAAATGCGAACAAAACGGCTCTACGCGCTCTTCCGACTTTTTATGAAAACGGGTAACATAACCCTGTGCCCAGTCTTTTTTGTTTTTATACACAAATACATCAACTACATCTCCCGGAACGGTATTTTCTACAAACAGCACTTTGCCGTCTACTCTGGCTATCGACTTCCCCTGCGCTGCATAGTCACTCACTTCTACCTGCTCCAATACAAATTTTTTCTTTCTGGCCACTACAATTGGGTTTTGTTAAGGATATGCAAATTTAACCCTAAGCTTACCTGCTATCCAAACCAAATAATAAATTTAGTAAACAATCACGTCGGGCGGGTACCACCACACGGGCCTTAACCATACTCAACAACAGCCCAACCAGCGCTGGAACAGCCTTTTCTACTGCTTAACCAAAACTTTAGATATGAAAACGGTTACACTCTGTTTTACATTAACCATACTTTGCCTGGCCGCCCATGCCCGCGACGGTTACAGTATAAGGGCCAAAATGGGCCATATCCAGGACTCACTGGTATACCTGGCGCATTACTCCGGCAAGACACAGGTGGTGTACAAAACCGATTCGGCCAGGGTAAGCGGTAAAGGTGAGGTGAGCTTTAACAGCGCACAAAAGCTAACCGGCGGCATTTACATGCTGCTACCTGCCAGCCAGGGCAACTATTTTGAATTCCTGCTCAGCAATGGCGACGATTTTTCGATGAGCCTCGACCTCAAAGATGTGGTAAACACCATCCGCTTTAAGGGCTCGGACGAGAACACCCGATTTTACGCATACCAGCAGCAACTGGTGCGGTACGACAAGCAGCAAACTACCCTGAAAACCAAACTGGGCACGGCCAAAACCCAAACCGATACGCAGCAACTGCGCAACGAATCTGCAGCCATAACCAAAGCACTGAACCAATACCGCGACGATTATAGGGCCGGGTACCCCAATACCCTGCTGGCTCACATCTTTGGCGCCATTAAAGAGCCGGAAATTCCCCAGGCGTTTCCCAAACTGGCCAATGGGCAAACAGACTCTGCCTACGGCTACAGGTTTTACAAAACCCATTACTGGGACTGGTTTGCCTTTACAGACGAGCGCCTCGTAAATACACCCATCTACCACCGCAAACTCGACGAGTACTTTAATAAAATATTGCCCCAGGTGCCAGACAGCATTATTCCCGAGGCCGATAAGATATTGGCCAAAACCCGGGGAGCAGAGGACCTGTTTAAATACACGCTCAACTTCCTTACTTACAATGCCAGTGGCAGCAAAATTATGGGTATGGACGAAGTGTTTGTACACCTGGTAGACCAATATTATATGCGTGGCGATGCGCCCTGGACAGATTCTGCGCTAATGGCCAGGCTCATAGACCGTGCTTATAAAATAACCCCTAACATGGTAGGCCACAAAGGGCACGACCTTGCACTACAAACCATCGATGGTCGCCCCATTAACCTCTATGATATAAACGCGCCCTACACCCTGCTCATTTTCTGGGCACCCGATTGTGGTCATTGCCGTACCGAGCTGCCCCTGCTCGATTCTGTATACCGTACGCACCTCAAAGGCTTGGGCGTAAAAGTACTGGCCGTTAAATCGGCCGATGGCACCATTGAGGGCTGCAAAAAATTTATTGAAGAAAAAAACATGAGCCGCGACTGGATCTATGCCCACGATACTGCCAGAACCTCCAACTACGGCTATTTCTACGATGTAATTACCACGCCTGCCATTTACCTGCTGGACGAGCACAAAATCATAAGGGGCAAAAAATTGGGGGCCGATAACATTACGGGCCTGGTAGACTTTCTCGAAAAAAAGAAAAAAGAAGCCGCTGCAAATAACTAACGATTGGGGTAAATAATGGTTTTGCGATACCCCCGGGTAACAGGCAGGGTTTTGTTAAGGATATGCAAATTTGGCATTTAGCCTACCTGCTATCCAAACCAAATAATAAATTTGGTAACCTTCAAACCCTGTAACAGGCTTTTGCCTGCTTATTTTGTTTGAAACTTACACCTGTTGCAACCCCTCAATAAAGGCATTGCAATGGTTTACCTGGCTTTAACCTAAACCATTAAACATGAAGAAAATTTCACTCTGTTTAGCATTCGGCCTGCTAAGCCTGGCCGGAAAGGCTAAAGACGGATATAATATTAAGGTGAAGATCAACGACCTGAAAGACTCTATGGTGTACCTGGTGCACTATTATGGCAAGTCGCAGGTCGTGTATAAAACCGATTCCGTAAAGCTAAACGGCAAGGGCGAGGCCAATTTTAAAGGCTCTCAAAAACTGCTGGGCGGTATATACCTGCTGCTCCCCGAAAGCAAAAACAACTACTTCGAGTTTCTGCTGAACAACGGCGACGATTTTTCGATGAACCTGAACCTGAAAGATGTGGCCAACACCATTACTTTCAAAGGCTCTGACGAAAACACCCGTTTTTACGAGTACCAGAAATACCTGGTTAACTACGACAAAGATCAAACAGGACTCAAAGCAAAACTGGACGCTGCCAAAACCAAAGCCGATACCCAAAAGGTAAGAGACGAATCGCAGGTGCTGGCCAAGCAACTGAACCAGTACCGCGACGATTACATGACCAAGTATCCCAACACTTTGCTGGCCAACGTTTTTGGCGCTATTAAAGAACCCGAAATCCCTAAAGAGTTTCCTAAACTGGCCAATGGCAAAGTAGATTCTGCCTACGGTTACCGTTTCTACAAATCGCATTACTGGGACTGGTTCAAGTTTAACGACGACCGCCTGGTAAACACGCCTATCTACCACCGCAAGCTCGATGAGTACTTTAACCGGGTGCTGCCCCAGGTGCCGGATAGTATTATTCCCGAGGCCGATAAAATCATGACCAAAACACATGGTTCGTCTGAGCTGTTCAAATACACCCTCACTTTCCTTACCTACAATGCCGAGTCGAGCAAGATTATGGGTATGGACGAAGTGTTTGTGCACATGGTAGAGAAATACCACATGCGTGGCGAAGCGCCCTGGATCGATTCTGCGCTGATGACCAAGATCGTAGACCGTGCTTACAAAATTGCGCCCAACCTGGTAGGCCGCAAAGGGCAGGACCTTGAGCTTAAAACCATTGCAGATAAGCCGCTTAAATTATATGATGTAAAATCGCCTTATACCCTGCTTATTTTCTGGGCGCCCGATTGTGGCCATTGCCGTACCGAGCTGCCCCGTATCGACTCTGTATACCGTGCAAGCCTTAAAGACATGGGTGTAAAAGTGCTCGCGGTTAAAACTGCCGATGGTACCATCGAAGAATGGAAAAAATTCATTGAAGAGAAAAATATAAGCAAAGACTGGATTCATGCCTACGATCCGGACAGGGTTTCGAATTACAGGTATTATTATGATGTAATTGCTACCCCTACCATTTACCTGCTCGATGGCAACAAAGTGATTCGGGGTAAAAAACTGGGCGACGACAATATCACAGGCCTCGTAGAGTTCCTGGAGAAAAAGAAAAAAGAAGGCGTTAAAAATAATTAATAGCTAATTTCAACTTCCTAAAAAACAGACTGCGTTATGAAAAAAGGCTGGATATTATCCGGACTGTTAGCATTTGGTTGTAGTTCCGCATTTGCACAAACATTGTTCACCTATGGAGGCTATCCTGTAAGTAAAGAAGAATTCTTACAAGTATATGAAAAGAACAGCCTCAATAAAAAACCAGATTACAGCGATAAAGCTGTAAAAGAATACCTGGATCTGTATGCCCGTTTCCGTATGAAGGTAAGCGAAGCCGAAAAGCTGCACCTCGATACTGTAAATGCTATTGCTACAGAACTCCAGGGATACCGTAAGCAACTGGCCCAGAATTATATGACCGATAAAAAGGGCATTGAAACACTGGTTAATGAAGCTTACACCCGTCTGGGAAAAGAAATCCGTGTAGCACATATCCTGGTAAAAACGGCCCAGTATGCTTCGCCGGAAGATAGCCTGCGCGCCTGGACCAAGATCAACAATGTGTACGATCTTATAACCAAGAAAAAACAAAGCTTTGAGCAGCTGGCCAAAGACAGCAGCGACGACAAAGGCTCCTCTGCCAATGGCGGAGAAATTGGTTACATCACTGCACTGCAAACCATTTATCCTTTTGAGAATGTAGCATATGCTACGCCTAAAGGCAAAATGTCTAAACCTTTCAGAACCCAGTTTGGTTACCATATCATTAAGGTAATTGACGAGCGCCCAAGCCGTGGCGAGGTTAAAGTAGCGCAGATCCTTATCTCTACTCCTGCAGCTGATGGCGAGGCAGCGGTGCAGGCGGGTAAACTGCGTGCCGATAGTGTTATGGCCCAGCTGAAAGCAGGCGCCGACTTTGGCGAATTGGCCAAAAAATACTCTGACGACCGCTTTACCAAAGACGAAGGTGGTGTAATACCTCCTTTTGGTGTAGGTAAAATGACCCCGGCTTTTGAAGATGCAGCTTTTGCGCTTACCAAGCCAGGCGAACTGTCGGGTCCGCTCAAAACAGAATACGGTTTCCACATCATTAAACTGATTGCCAAAGAACCGTTGAAACCACTGGATAGTGTACGATCTACCCTTACCCGTGCTGTAGAACGCGACTACCGCTCTGTACTGGCCCGCGAAACGTATACCAATAACCTGAAGAAGACCTACGGTTTCAAAGAGTTTCCAGAGAACTATAAGAAACTGTCTATCATGATTCCGGAGTCGGCACTGCAAACCGCGGCCTTCGACAATATCAAAAAAGACAAATCTCCTTTGTTCATCCTGCAAGGCAAGACCTTTACCGCTGCAGACTATGGCAACTTTGCCGCCAGCATGACCGGCAACCGCATCAGCGGGCCTAAGTTGAGCGTAATGGACAACCTGTATAAAATGTTTACAGAAAAAGAACTGTACGGCCTGGAAGAGAAACAACTGGACACTAAATACCCTGAGTTCAAAGCCCTGATGAAGGAATACCGCGATGGTATTATGCTGTTTGAACTGATGGACCGCAATGTATGGAGCAAAGCGTCTAAAGACTCTGCAGGACTGGAAAAATTCTACGAAACGAATAAGGACAAATACATGTGGGGTCCAAGCGTAACCGGCGATCTGTACAAGGCTAAAAACCAGAAAGCTGCCGATGCGCTGACCAAAGCACTGAAAAAGAAAAACATTACTTCAGAAGAAGTGCTAAAGGCTGTAAATACCGAAAAAGAGCCGGATCTGGTAACGTTAGAATTGGGCCGCTTTATGCTGGATCGTTTCAGCGATGCTTTTAAAACACAGATCACATCTGGCGGTGTTACCAAAGCATCACCAAACGACGATGGCAGCTTTACCGTTCTGAAAGCAGACAAACTGTATAAAGAACCTACGTTTAAAACATTGGCAGAAGCCAGAGGATTTGTTATTGCAGACTACCAGGAGTACCTGGATAAAACCTGGAATGACTCTCTGAAAGCAGAATACCCTGTAACCGTTAATCAAAACGTATTGCAGACCATTATCCGTCAATAAGCGCATTAAAAATGCAACGAAAACGGCCCCCGCAGTATTGCGGGGGCCGTTTTCGTTGGTACTCCCGCCGCATTAACTATTGCTGTTGCTTCGCAGGTACCTATGCTTATACCTTTATAAACAAGCATAAACACTATTTAATATATTTACCGGAACCGTTGAGGCCAAAACAATTCCCGAATATCTGCAACAGGCGTTCTTTATTGCAGAATCTAAACTTATTTTTGCCGGGTACAAACCTATTTCCATGCCAGACTTCAATGAAATCAATCTTTATATAGATCCATACTTTAGCGACGAAATGCTGGAGATGGCGCACTACGCGCCTACACAGCTGGGGGCGCATGTTACCACCAATCTGAGCGAAGAATCCATTCGCCGGGCCGATATCGTTATACTGGGGGTAAAAGATATTCGTGGCGAAGACGAGGAAAAAGAAACGTCCAATGGGCCGGATGTGGTGCGCCAAACCTTATACAGTATGCACTACTGGCACGATGGCATTACCATTGCCGACCTGGGCAATATCAAAACCGGCCGCAATATTGGCGATACCCGGGCTGCTATGCGCGCTGTACTGCAGGAGCTTTACAAAGCCAATAAAAATGTGGTAATCATTGGTGGCTCGCACGACTGGACCTATACCCAATACGAAGCGTATAAGGTAAACAATTACCTGATCGAAGCTTCGGTAATTGATATGCTCATAGACCTGGAAGAAGGCGAGGAAATAAACCACCGCAACTACCTGATGCCTATGCTCACCGGCCAGCCCAACTACCTCAAACATTTTAACCATATTGGTTTTCAGAGTTATTACGTAAACCCCGAGCTGCTGCAAACGCTGGACAAACTGCGGTTTGACTGTTACCGCCTGGGCGTGGTGCGCAACGATCTGCATGTGGTAGAGCCTGCTTTGCGCAACAGCCATATGCTGAGCATTGACCTCAACGCGGTGAGCTACGCCTATGCTCCGGTAAACCGCCAGGGGTCGCCCAATGGCTTTACCGGCGAAGAGATATGCACCCTTACCCGCTTTGCGGGCATGAGTGATAAATTGAACTCGCTGGGTATTTACGGTTACGATTCCGACTACGATGAACATGGCAAAACCGCGCAGCTGGTTTCGCAAATGATCTGGTACTATATTGATGGCTTATATGCCCGCAGCAAAGAAGCCAACCTGGCCGACCGGGAGGAGTTCCTGGAGTTTTATGTGCACATGAATGGCGATAATGTGCTGTTTATGAAAAGCAAGCGTACCGGCCGCTGGTGGATGCAACTGACCGAAACCGAATTTGCCCCCTGCACCTACGAAGATTATGTGATTGCAAGCAATAACGATATTCCCGACCGCTGGTTAAGGGCGTTGGAGCGTATGGCGTAAACACTTTTTTTAATAGCAAAGGGTCATCCGAAAACTGGATGACCCTTTGCTATTTATGTTAACCTGCCTTTGATTTTGGTTATAATTTTTTTTCTCTTCTCCTCTTAATAAGTATTACTACTAATGGCGCAAATACTGGACCTATAGCTGCCAGAAAGGAGTATTTAAGGTACCTGCATAATACTACCTGGTCCAGGATGGTATTATCTTTACCCATAAAGACCCATAACCCCAAAAAAGAAAAGGCCAGTATGGGGTAGAAGACAACAAGCTGAATTATTTTTTTTCTCATATCCGATCTCATATACTATATACCTAATGCAGTACAACCTGATCCCCAAGCAGCCCCAAAAGCCACAGATGCCAGCAGTGCAGTTCCTCCCATAGGACCTGTAAGACCTGCAAGAAGGCCATATGAAGTGAACACCCCCGCAGCAGCAGCTCCATCTCCGGCTAGTACCTTAGTGACCTGAGCTTTGGAAAGTGTGGTTTTATCCAACCCCAGCCTGCGCTCAATTTTTGAGAGAATTGCGGCTCCTTCACCAGAACCTCCTTCTTCTACCGGCAACCAAAAATAAGCAGAGTTTCTAAGAACGCTATAGTTCACCAACACTATTTCTAACGCTCCGCACTGCAACTCCTGGCGCGCTTTTGATTCCAAAAGATTTAACTTCTTTTGCAATTCTATGAGATTGGAACTTTGGCCAATTGCATTTTCACCCTCATGAATATAAATTGACACAAGTTTCGATGCGCCATATAATGCTAACTGTTTTTCGAGCATAGGAGGATTATTCAAAATCTCTTCTTTCGCGGAGGAAGAGATTTCTGCTGGAAGGCTTTGCGTCTTAAACCTATCATACAACTCATTCTTAACATTTATTGCGTCGAAATCGAAGTTAAGAAATGCCTGGTGCAACGCTTCGTTATGTCTTACACCTATTTCTTCAATTTGTTGGTCTGTCAATAACCGACATCCTGATTCCGAATGTGCGGTAACAACTCCAGCGTTCTGAACCTGATTCCTGGTTCTACTTTCTTTCGAACAACTAGCTAACGAAATAGCCGCGCATACCAATAATGCAATTTTTTTCATGTTTAATTTGGTTTAGTCACTTAAACTTATTCAAATGAAAACGAATAAATAAATTCATTTGCATGCAATTTTAACTTAAAATTCAATATTGCCAAACATAACAATACAGAATATGTACAAATATTACTTAAAGTAGGACTTCTTATATTATTAAAAGACCAATACCTCTTCTATCCTTAACACATTACCTCAAATCATTAAAAGGGTTTATTCCCAAATGAGATCCCGCTCCTACGGCGCGGGTGCAGGATGACAGCTTACGTTTGCCATATTTTAACACCTCTCGTCGATGTCCACAAAAAAAGCCACCCCAAACGGGATGGCTCTTTCCAATATATTTCCGGAAACGGGTTACGGCATTAGTTCTGCCAGTTTCTTTTCCAGGTCTTCGCCACGCAGGTTGCGGGCTACGATTTTACCTTCTTTATCGAGCAGGAAGTTGGCCGGAATGGACTGGACACCATACATGGCAGCAGCAGAGCTTTCCCAACCTTTGAGGTCGCTTACATGTGGCCAGGTCAGTTTGTCTTTTTCGATAGCAGCCAGCCATTTGTCTTTTTCTTTATCGAGCGATACGCCCAGTACAGTAAAGTTTTTGCCTTTAAACTGGTTGTATGCTTTTACTACATTAGGGTTTTCTGCACGGCAGGGACCGCACCAGCTGGCCCAGAAATCTACCAGCACATACTGGCCACGCAATGAAGACAGCGATACGGGTTTGCCGGTTACATCTTCCAGGGTAAAGTCCGGCGCTACAGCACCAATGCTGGTCGCTTTTACTTTATTGAAGATGGCAGCAATTTGTTTGCCCCAGGTACTGTTTTTTACTTCGGGCGTAAGGCTATTGTACAAAGGCTCAATTTCTTCGGCTTGCGGTTGCGCCAGGAATTTAGAAGCAATAAGGAAGGCACTCACATGCGCTTCGGGGTGTTGCTTTACAAAATCGCGAATCAGGCGGCTCTCTTCTTCATCGAGGCGCATATAGGCTTCCTGCAGCTGCACAGTCTGGCTCTGGTCGGTCACATTCATGCTCAGTTTCATGATAGAATCGGCCTTGGCAGCCAGCGGAGCTACCGAGCTGCGGTACTCGTTGTACATCTCCTGGTTTTTGGCACCGGTTACTTTAGCGTGTTGCAGGTCTGCTACATTGGCTTCAATATCTACTTTACCTTTTTCGGCAAAGAAAACCAGCGGTGTGCCTGGTGCCTGCGGATCGCTGATCATATAATAAGGCGTAGGCTCGTTGATATTGCTGGTAAAGGTAAACTTGCCACCTTTTACCTGAAGGGTATCAAAAATATTCTGTTGGGATGAGTCCTGGTGCACCAGGTACAATTTACCTTCATCCATGCCGGTTACAGTACCGCTCAGGGTGAAGTTGTTGCCCGTTTTTCCACCATTGTTACAGGCAGAAAAATAAACCAGGGCCGAAATTGCCATTATGCCGGTAAGCAATCTTTTCATGCGTAGGTAATTATAAGTGAGGTCAAATATACTAGGAAAAAGCCAAAAGGGTTGTTAAACAATACACCCTCCTTGTTTTACTTTCTTAAAAATGGCATAATTGTTGCCCCATTATTTTAAGCATCAACCAATGCTAGTTATTCTGTCGGGAATAACTTTTTTCCATAGCCGTTAGTTAGGCCAAAGGCTCCGTTGCAAGACGGAGCCTTTGGTTTTTAATGCTTCACCGAATCGATGGTAATACTCCTGCAGCCCACAAAGCCCAACCCATTGCGCACATTGGAATACACGATGGTAGGTTCTGCAAAAGGATTATCGCGGTTGTGCCGGTATATCTGGTAGGTTTTGTAATAGTCGTAAGAGCCTTTGGAGATATTGTGCAGTGAGCCATACAAGGTAAGCGGCCTGATGCCGCCATTGCTGTCGGCTGCGGTAAGCAGGTACACCGGCACATACAACAACAGGCTTTTGGGCTGCCCGTTAAAAGTTTCGTCGGTAAGCATAATGTTGCGGGGCGAAATATTATTGGCGCTGTTTTCACTACCTAAAATATCAAATCCGCCAGGCTGTTCTTTAAGCACGGCAGGCTCGTTGGTAAAATAAGGAATCTCAAAAGCCCAGCTAAACGGATCGCCATCGCCATACGGCCCATACTTAAACGCGTTCTTCACCGCGCCCAAACTGGTAGAGAGATACAAATGGTAGTAATTACGCTCCTGCGACGGATCGCTGAACGATACCTTTACCTCTACACACCCTATGGTGGTAATGCCCCCCGATGTCTGCTGAAAATTATATTGAAACTCCTTGTACACCCCTGTAAATTTGAGCTCGGTAAAAGCCACTTCTCCCGGCATTACGTCAGAGGCGTCAATTTCTTCGCCTGTATTCAATTTTACATGTGTTGTGTACGTAATGCGCTGCGGCGTGGCAATGCCATGGTTAAACGTGTATGAACCCCTTACCGGGTCAAAGATCAACTGTTGCCCAAAACCATTTTCATTGGTGAGTTGCACATACGCATCGTTGATCAGGAAAGGCGATTCGTTTTGCGATACCCCTGCCGAGCGCGACACCTGAATTTCTACCATTGTATCGTTAGCGCCCCGGACATTGGCCATATACCCGTTCATCACCGGCAAGGCACGACTGTCGCTCACATTTACCGGCACTATCATGTCTTTGCGGCAACTGCCCAGCAGCAGCGCCAAACCCAACACATATATTGCAATCCTGCTGCTCATAGATCAGAATTTAAACTGGTAAGAAATGGAAGGAATAATGCCAAACAGGCTCACTTGTTTGTAAATGGTCCGGTTGTCTTTTTCCTGCGAGTAAATAAAGAACGGGTTGCGGCGGTTGTACACATTGTACACACTAATCACCCAATCGCGGCTGCCCCAGCGCGTAGGTTTGCTGAACTTGATGCCCAGGTCTAACCGGTGGTAAGCCCGCATACGGTAATTGTTGCGGCTGGGATACAGGTAATCGATACCTGTAAAGGGCTGGTTGGCACTGCCCGCCGTTACATAACCGCCATAGTACTTGGCAGTGGGCACGCTTATGGCATTGCCGGTGCCAAATATCCACTCGCCCGAAATCTCAATGCGATCGCTGAGCTTATGTGTTACCGCCATTTTAAGATCGTGCCGCCTATCGTATTTGTAAGGAAAAGGCTTGCCATAATTGAGGTCGTCAAAATAACGGGTGCTCCACGATAAGGTATACCCCAGCATACCGGTAGTCTTCCCGGTTTTTTTCTGCACAAAAAACTCTGCGCCGTATGCCAGTCCATCGCCCTGTATTACCTGGCTCTCCCAATCGCTGCCCGCCAGGCTAAAACTGGCGCCGTTTTTATACTCAATTACGTTTTGCATGGGTTTGTAATACCCTTCTATGCTTATCTCTGCCACTTCTTTATAGGTACGGGCCAGCCCTAATGCTATTTGGTGCGCAGTTTGCGGTTTTACCTTATCGGTAGAGGGCACCCACAGGTCGGTAGGCAAGCCCACACCACTGTTGCTAAGCAGGTGCACATACTGGGTCATATAGGCATAAGAAGCTTTGATAGACCAATCCTCGCCCATTAAAAAACGGGCCGATGCCCTGGGCTGAATGCTGTGGTAGGTTTGCGATTTTACATTGAAGAAACTGTAGTGCACACCCAGGTTGGTTTTAAGCCGGTCGCTCACCTTAAAATCATCTTCGGCATAGGCATCGCCCTCCCAGGCGTCAACAAAATTATTGAGCATAATGCCCTTGTCTTCGGTGGTAAGGCTGGTGTTGATCTTAAATTGCTGGGCACCTGGTTTGAAGGTATGGTAGGTAACCCCCGCTCCTATTTTAATGTAATGATTGGCTGCCGGAATGTAGTCTACATCGTATTTAAAAGCCATATCGCGCACACTGGAAAAATAATCGAGCCGGAAATTGCCCTGCGCTGATTGCTTGGCATCTACCTCTGAGTACACCGTTAGTTTATACCGGGTATAGTGCGTGGTAAGGTTGCCAAACAGCTTGGGGTTAAACACGTGGTTCCAGCGGCCTACCGCGGTAATATTGCCCCATCGCAGCCCGGCTTTAAATGTGGTACCGTCTTCGCTGGTGTTGAGCCCGAATTTATCGTTGCCCATATAGGCGCTGAGGTAAATATGGTCTTTCTCCGAAATCTTGTAATTGAGCTTACCATTGAGGTCATAAAAATTGAGTACAAAGTTCATGGTAGGATCGGCCTCTTTCAAAAAAGGGCTCACCACAATATCGTAATAGGTGCGCCGCGCACTGATCATGAACGAAGCTTTGTCTTTTACAATAGGCCCCTCCAGCAGCAGCCTGCTGGCAATAAGCCCAATCCCCCCCTCGCCATGAAACTCCGACTTATTACCCTCCTTCATACGGATGTCGATTACCGATGATAACCTGCCGCCATACCGGGCCGGAAAACCACCTTTGATCACTTCCAGTCCGTTTAACGCATCGGTATTAAAAACCGAAAACAACCCAAACAGGTGATAGGCATTGTACACCGGCACCCCATCCAGCAATACCAAATTCTGGTCGGGCGTGCCACCCCGCACCACCAGGTTGCCGCTGCCCTCACTACCTGCCTGCACACCGGGCAGCAGTTGAATCACCTTCATTACATCGGCCTCTCCCATCAGGGCAGGCAGCGATTTTACCTGTGCCATAGGAATTTCTACAGCGCTCATCTGCGTTTGCTCGTGAATGGCCTCTGCTTTTTTAGATGATACCTGTACTTCTTTAAGCTCTTTGCTGGGTTGCAGCCGAATATTAAACAACTGATCTTCCTGCCCCGATCCTGCAATGGTAACCCGGGTGCTCTGGTAACCGATATAGGATACCACCAGCTCGTACGGCTGGCCATTGGTAAGGGTAAGGGAGTAAAAACCGTAGGAATTGGTAACCGTTCCGGTAGATAATGACTGGAGGTGAATAGTAGCGCCAATCAGTTTTTCGCCAGATCCGGCATCGCTTACATAACCACTTATGGTAAAGCGCTGGGCGTTTACCGATAAGGATATTGCCAGAACAGCAATGAGTGTGGTCAATCTCCTGTTCATATGCGATAAGGCTGGGGTTAGCATCCTGCTCCCAACCCTCTGGTGGGGAAAAAACGGATGCACTATAAAGTTAATGTACCTACGTCATATCCGGCTCAATGGTTGAGCAAACAACAAAATTTTAATATAGACCTGCGCCAGACCATTCCTACCTGCAATACCTCTGCTTTGGAACGGGCGAAGGAATATATTTCAGAACAAATAATATACCACGAAACCGGAAATTTTTAGCACCGGGCCCAGGCAGGAGCTGCGCACCTGACTGGGCTGGAATAACCAAACCCTCCAGACGCATCGCATCTGGAGGGTTTCTATCATAAAGATCATGAGCAGGGTTACCCGCCAAACATCTTGCGCACTTCTTCGAGGGTAATAGTTATAAAAGTAGGCTTGCCCGTGGGTGCAAAATTGGGTTGGGCGCAGGCAAACAGCTCATCAATGAGCGCCTGCATTTCTTTCTGCGACAATATTTTTCCGTAAGCAATGGCATTGCTTCTGGCCAGGCTACGCAACAGTGATTCTCTTTTTTCCAGCCGTAGCTCGCTGCTGTAGTGTTTAAACTGCTCCAGCACCTGCTCAATGGCTTTCTGTGCATTACCCTGCTCCACATCGGCTGGCGTGCCCTGTATCACAAAGGTGTTTTGCCCAAAAGGCTCCAGCAGGTAGCCCAATGTTTGCAACTCATCCAGCATACTATCCAGCAGGGTATAATCGGCCGGGGTGAGTTGCAGGGTAAGCGGAAACAGGTTCTGCTGTGTAGCAATAGGCTTGTTCATCAAAGCAGATGCATAGCGCTCATACAATATCCGCTGGTGTGCCAGCGACTGATCTATAAGAATAAAACCAGAGCGGATAGAGCTCAGAATATATTGCTGGTGCAGTTGCAACAGGCCTTTGATCTCCTCCTGCTGCTCCGGGATCAATACTTTTTGCACGGGTTGTGCTACCGGTCTGGCCTCCGGCGCGGCAGCAGGCATAGCCGGAAACGCAGGAAAACTGGTTTGCTCCCGGTTAAAGGAACCTACGGTTTCGCCCTGTGTAGTGGCTGTTTTTCCGGAGAAGGAAGAACCCGAAGCAGGACGGCTCATTTGCTCCGCCCCTTTATACATTTCTTTCCAGTTGTCGAGCGAGCCACTTTTTTCGATCATATGGGCCTGCCCCTGGCTGGAAAATGTTTTATACAGATAGTTGCCCCGTGTCTCTTCCTGCTTATCGCTGGTAAACGGACGGTTAATCGCATCCAGCGACTGGATGGAGGGATCGAGGTCAAAATCCAGCGAAGGTGCAATACTGAACTGGGCCAGCGCGTGTTTGATGGCCGCATGCACAAAAGCGTACACGATCTTCTCATCATCGAACTTAATCTCCTGCTTGGTAGGATGCACGTTAATATCGATGTGTTTGGGATCGAGCTCTATAAACAGCGCGTACAGCGGAAAAGTTTCTTTCTCGATAAGCCCTTCAAAAGCACGGGTTACCGCATGGTTGAGATAAGTACTTTTGATAAAACGGTTGTTCACAAAAAAGAACTGGTTGCCCCGTGTTTTATTGGCCGCGTCGGGCTTGCCCACAAAACCGTTGATGGTGAGGTAATCGGTTTCTTCTTTTACCGGCACCAGTTTGGCATTCAGATTATTGCCCAGCAGGCCCATCACCCGTTGTTTGAGATTGCCCCGCTCCAGGTGAAAAACCTCCTGGCCGTTGTGGTTAAGCGAAAAGAAAATATGCGGAAACGAGAGTGCCACACGGGTAAACTCGTCCATAATGTGTTTCAGTTCGGTAGAATGGCTTTTCAGAAAATTGCGCCTGGCCGGCACATTGTAGAAAAGATTCTTGATTGCAAAGCTGGTGCCCGGTGCTGCGGCGCAAGGCTCCTGCGATTTTATTTCGGTGCCTTCGATAATGATATGGGTGCCCAGCTCATCCTCGTGACGCCTGGTTTTAAGCTCTACCTGGGCTACCGCCGCTATCGAGGCCAGCGCCTCACCACGAAAACCCATGGTACGAATGGCAAACAGGTCGTCGATATTGCGGATCTTGGATGTAGCATGGCGTTCAAAACTCATGCGCGCATCAGTGGGGCTCATACCGCAACCATTGTCTATCACCTGGATGAGGGCTTTACCCGCATCCTTCAAAATCAGCTTCACTTCGATAGCACCGGCATCAATTGCATTTTCCATCAGCTCTTTAATAGCTGAGGCGGGCCGCTGGATTACTTCTCCGGCGGCAATCTGGTTGGCAATATTATCGGGTAACAGGTTAATGATATCAGACACGCAAAATCTCCTTTTTCCTTTGGTTACAAAGTTACTCTAAACCGGGGTCGCAAATATATTTACTTCCGCATTAACCTGCTAAAAAGCTATTTTTGTTTTATGCGTTTTATATCCAAAAAAAATCTAATGATAGCCGCTGCGGTTGTGGGTTTGGGCCTGCAAACCTTACCGGCAGAAGCACAGTGGTACCGTCGTCATAAAAAAGATGAAACCTCCCGTAATCCTGCGGCAGAATGGGCCGATAGTGTATATAAATCACTGAACGACGACCAGCGGCTGGGACAGCTGTTTATGGTAAATACCTACAGCGGCGGGCCAAATTACAATAAATCGCAAATTGATTCGCTCATCCGCAATAATTATATCGGCGGACTGATCTTTATGCAGGGCACTGCCGAAAAACAGGCCGAGCTCACCAACTATTACCAGTCTATCTCCAAAGTGCCGCTTTGGATAGGTATGGATGCCGAATGGGGACTGGGCATGCGGCTCACCGGCGTACAGAATTTCCCCAAGCAAATGACGATGGGCGCCATGACCGATAGCAGCCTGGTGTACCGCATGGGTATGGCAGTGGCCTACCAGGCCAAACGCCTGGGCGTGCATATCGATTTTGCCCCGGATGTGGACGTGAATAACAACCCCGCCAACCCGGTGATCAACATGCGGTCTTTTGGCGAAAACAAATACAATGTAAGCCGCAATGCCATACAGTATATGAAAGGCTTGCAGGACAATGGCGTGCTGGCCTGCGCCAAGCACTTTCCCGGGCATGGCGATACCGATGTAGACTCACACAACGATATGCCGGTGATTAACAAAACGCTGGAGCAATTGCAGCAAACGGAGCTGTACCCTTTCCAGGTGTTATTTAATGCAGGCGTGGCTTCTGCCATGGTGGCCCACTTACAGGTGCCGGCACTGGAGCCGCAAACCAGCCTGCCCGCTACGCTTTCGTACAACATCATTACCAAACTCATGAAAGAAAAAATGGGTTACAAGGGATTGATTTTTACCGATGCGCTTAACATGCAGGGTATTGCCAAATATTACCAGCCGGGTGAGGTAGATGTAAAAGCGTTTATGGCAGGTAATGATGTATTGCTGTTTTCGCAAAACGTACCCGAGGCGGTACGAAGAATGAAAATGGCGATTGATGCCGACAGTATTTCGTGGAAGCGGGTAGAAGAAAGTGTGAAAAAAATTCTGCGTGCCAAATACCGCGTAGGACTTAATGTACCCAAAAACCTTGACCCGCTCAACGCTACTACCGATCTTAACCGCTATACCCCGGCCATTAACCGCCAGATTGCCGATGCAGCCATTACTTTGCTGAGAGACGAACAAAGAGTACTGTCTATGATTCCGCAAAGAGCGGCCAAAGTAGCTTATGTAGGTGTGGGCACTTCTTCTGCCACCGACCTGTATACCAACATTAAGGCTATGCGCGATCTCGATGCTTTCTGGCTTACCGATGCCAACCTCAGCAGCCAGTTACAAACCTTACCAGAGCGCTTAAAACAATACGACGCAGTAATCATTGGTGTGCATGGCATGAACATGTATGCCGCCCGCAATTTTGGCCTGAGCACCACACAAACCCAGGCCGTGCAAAAACTGGCTGCGGCCAGCAATGCGCTGGTAGTGGTAATGGGCAATGCTTACGCGCTTAAATACTTCTGCGAAACCAAAAGTATTATGGTGACCTATGAGGAAACCCCGGAAACATCTTCCTCTGCCGCAGATTTAATTATGGGCAAAATTCCGTTTAAAGGAAAACTGCCGGTTACCAGTTGCGGTTCGTTCCAATACAATACCGGCGTTACCGGTGTAGCCCCCATTAACCTGGTAAGCCCCAATCCGGCGCTTAAAGGCGGTAGTGCCAGCCCTGCTACCGGATCGGTTAAAGGCAGCATAAACGCCTATTCGGAAATAGACCAGCTTATCAATGATGCTATGGCGCAAAACGCTTTTCCAGGCTGCCAGTTGCTTATTGCCAGCAAAGGCCGTGTGGTGTACAACAAATCATACGGCTACTTTACTTACGATAAAAAGCAAACGGTAAACAACCAGAGCATCTACGATATTGCTTCGGTATCTAAAATTGCGGCTACCACACTGGAAGTAATGCGCTTGTACGAGCAGGGCCGTTTGGACCTGAACAAAAAGCTGTCCGACTACCTGCCCTGGACTTTGGGCACCAATAAAGCCAACCTGGTTATTAAAGACCTGCTGCTGCACCAGGCCGGGCTTAAAAGCTGGATTCCGTTTTACAAAGCTACCCTCGACGCCGCGGGCAACCCCGATCCTGCTATTTACCGCAGCAAGCCAGATGGCAAGTTTACTGTGCGTGTAGCGCAGGATCTGTACATGCGTAAAGATTACATTGACACCGTTTGGAAAAACATACTGGAGAGTCCGCTCGAGAACAAAGGCCGCTATGTATACAGCGATCTGGATTTTTATTTTCTGCAAAAAGTGGTAGAGAAGATAAGCGGCCAGCAGCTCGATGTATTGGTGAGCAATGATTTTTACAAGCCATTGGGCATGAACCACACTGGTTTTCTGCCGCGTAATAAGTTTAACCTGAACGATATTGTACCTACCGAGAAAGAAGCCATTTTTCGCAAGCAACTGATCCAGGGCGATGTGCATGATATGGGCGCTGCTATGCTGGGCGGTGTAGCCGGACATGCAGGGGTGTTCAGCACCGCATCTGACCTTAACCGGTTGATGCAGATGTTAAACAATGGCGGTACGCTGGATGGCAAAACCTATTTCAGCAAGCAAACGGTAGAACTCTTTACCGGGTACCGCAGCACCATTAGCCGCCGTGGCTATGGTTTTGACAAACCAGAAAAGGATAAAAGCAAAGATAGTCCCTGCGCTGACGAATGCGCTCCCGCAACTTTTGGACACCAGGGTTTTACCGGCACTTGTGTATGGGCCGATCCTACCAACGAACTGGTTTTTGTATTCCTCAGCAATAGGGTAAACCCGTCTGCAGATAATGGGCTTATCAACAAACTGAGCATTCGCACCCGACTACAGCAACTGGCATATGAAGCGGTAAAAGGCAGCAGCACGCAAACCAAGCCAGCCACACCCAAAGGCAAAACAGCAGTGCAGCCAGCCGCAAAAAAGAAAGCACCTGCAAAGAAACCCGCCGCTAAAAAACCGGCACCGAAAAAGAAAAAATAAATGCGATGTATACATGAAGCCCCCGCAAAACTGCGGGGGCTTTTTATTACAGCATGTTTCAGGCTTTAGAAGGCCGCAACAGTTGAAGTCACCGTCTTTATAGAGAAGCTATCAATTCGGTAAAGAGATTGTCCTGATGTAGCATTTTAATGGAGGAATCCTGCCTCCTGCTCAGTCTTCTCAGGCGCAGGATGACAGGTTGCAAAGGAGGGTTCTTTATTGCTAATCTTCCTTTCTCACAGTACTGTAAAATTTAAACTAAATGACTATTTTTTGACATATATCGCAGCAACGGGTAGTAACTTGCTATTACTAAAAAACCTAAACTTTATGAAAAAACTATTTACACTCCTGTGCTTTTTGTTGTGCGCGGTCCTATCGCAGGCGCAGACGTACAAACCCATGTTGAAACCCAGCAGGGAATGGTTCTCCTGCAACTGGAGCTGGCAAATGCGCTACCTCAATTACTACCAGCTTTCGGATACTACAACCCTCGTAAACGGCACGCCCTATTACACGCTTAAATGCACCGAATACCACTATAATTTTTCTCGTTTTATCCGGGAAGATTCTGCCGCGAAGAAAGTTTGGCTCAAAATAGGTTCAGCCCCCGAAGAGTTACTATATGATTTCTCCCTTACTACAGGAGACAGCATGCTATTTCCAGGCAACGAAAAATTTGCAGTGCTTGCAGATACCCTGCTAAGATCTTTTAGCGATAGCAGCCATAAAATGCGTGCCTTGCTGCTCCAAACACCCATCACCAATTCATGGTTGGTAGAAGGTGTGGGACTCATATCACCCAGCTTTCCACAACAGATCTTGGGAACCGATTATGGTATAACCGAAATGGTGGTGCCAGATAGTGTGGCTCATGCCCTATTTAATGTGATGGCGGATATCCCTTTATTCACTGATAAATACGACACTTCTGGTTTTTGCGCCATAAGCCTTGGGATAGACCATACACCAGAACAGCCCAAATTCATACTCTCTCCCAACCCTTGTAATACCGGGAAAATAAACCTGCAATTCGCAACAAAGCTGGGCGATAAACTACCTTACCGCATTACCGCCATCGACGGGCGGTTGTTGCAACAAGGCGAAGCCCAAAACAATACTCCGCTGGATGTGAGTGCGCTGCCCAAAGGCGTTTACCTTATTCAACTAACACAGGCATCGGTGCCGTATACACAGAGACTGGTTATACTATAAATGAAAAATGTCGTGAGGCCCAGGAAGCAGGATCTCTTGCAATGAGATCCTGCTTCCACTCCTGCGTCGCGGTGCAGGATGACAATCGTTATACCTGTCTTGCGCTACCAATACCCGGTGTCTGTGCTTGTCGAAGACATGGGGATTAGCATCTCTTGCCCGTGTTTCTCAATCATGAGACCCTGCTCCCACTCCTAAGTCGTGGTGCAGGATGACAATCGTTGTACCTGTCTTGCGCTACCAATACCCGGTGTCTGTGCTTGTCGAAGACATGGGGATTAGCATCTCTTGCCCGTGTTTCTCAATCATGAGACCCTGCTCCCACTCCTAAG
>JAVBJN010000113.1:0-37292 GCA_031546985.1 Chitinophagaceae bacterium | reverse complement strand
CACTCTCTACCGATCTGTCGCAGATAATTCCGCAGATGTCGCAGATTGCGAGTGTCAGTATCTGCGTGATCTGCGTGGTTTTCGATCTGCGTAAATCTGCGGGAGATATACAGCGCGATACGTTTTCCCGCAGATGGCGCGGATCGCGAGTGCCAGGATTTGTGAGAAATAGCCGGGGTTAAATATATAAAAGGTGCTCAAAGCGGTGGATTCGGAGCTAAAAGCGGCAAGTTTGAAGCTATTGGGTGCGAATTGGCGACAATTAACTTTATTTACCCCTTGTGCTTGCGCTTAAATGCTTGGTTATCACCAGATAGTCGACTATAGTCGTTTATAAACGCTTATCTTCGGCTCTTGATTGGTGGTGTTTAGAGGGTTGGGTATTTTTACCTCCTCTAAAATGTCGTCAACTATGATAAAGAATCTAAACTTAAAGCCCTGCTATGGTGTGGGTAGCGGAAACGCCCCAATGCTTGATGACAAGCATAGAGCACCTAAGGCAGGGTTTTGTTTTACTCTTAAATGTCATCTGTTATGTTTCCCCAAATCAACCTTTCGCCCCTGAGCGAGTTGCTAAGCAATGCAGCCTCGCCTCATGAATTAGCCAACCTGCTCGATGAACTGGCTTTCGATTATGCCCGCACCGTTATAGCGTTGCAACAGCAGCCGTTACTGAACAAAACGGGTATGCATGGGCGCACTACAGAGTTTATCTGGTGCCTGTATACCCTGCGCGATACCCTCCGCGCCTGCCAACCTTAAAAAACTAAAAACAGCAAGTGCCGCACCGCACTTGCTGTTTTGTTTGTGCACTGCGCTGCAAAATACAGATACTTATGTTTTAATGTTTTATGTCGGTAGAGCGAGTTTCCGCCTGTGAGGAACGAGTTTTCGTGTGCGAGGAATGAGCTTCCGTGTGTGAGGAACGAGCTTCCGTGTGTGAGGAACGAGTTTCCGTGTGCGAGGAATGAGTTTCCGCGTGCGGGGAACGAGCTTCCGTATGCGGGGAACGAGCTTCCGTATGTGAGGAATGAGCTTCGGTGTGTGAGGAATGAGTTTCCGTATGCGGGGAACGAGTTTCCGTGTGTGAGGAATAAGTTTCCGTATGCGAGGAATGAGCTAAACGCTGCAATGTAAGCGTCCGGCCCCCAAAAGGTAAGCAAGCAAGTGTATCTTAAGCACTTGCTTGCTTTTTTATGTATCACATCAAAAATTCAAATCGTTTTTCTGTATAAAAAGTGAGCCGTTAATGGGGCAAAAGGGCGTTATGTAAAAACGCTCACGCTGGTTAAAGTTTATTGTTAATCGCTATTCTATTTACTTTTAGCTACCGCTGGAGGTGTCCAGTTGGTAATTTCATCTTTAGGGCCGTAAGCGCGCACGTAGAGCGAAAAATCGTCTTGTTTGGGCGATGGCAGCCAGTTGTTTTTCCATTCATCCGGTGGTGGCGTGGCCTGCACGTAAATGGTGAGCGAGCCATCGGTATTGCGTTTCATCGATTGGTTTTTGGTACCCAGCGAATACCTTTTTATACCATTGGGTTCGAAGAAATGGAAACGGTTATAGAGCGTAAGCGACCAAAAGCCATTTACAGGTGGGGTTTGCCCATTGGCAAAGGTTACGGTGTAGCGGTTACCCCCATTAAGGCGCTTGCCTGCCGAGTCAAGATCCTGGTAGTAATAGCGGGTTTCTTTAGAAGTATTGACCAATATATTCGACTTGGCTACCGCGGTGCGGGTAAAGTAGTCGGTGCCAAATGCTGCGCCATTGGTAATGGTGCTCCAATGGTAAGGCAGCTGCACACCCCAGTTGCGAAACTCGAATACAGGTTTTATTACATTGGTCTCTGTTTCTGTAGCAGCTTTAATCATGGCGGCTTTAATGGCAGGGTCTTTTTGCGCGGCTTCTATTACAGCGAGCAGCTGCGCGTAGCGGGCTTCCTCGCCAGGCAGCGGAGGCGCATCGGCCAGTACTTTGGGCAGTTCGTCAAATATTTTTTCGGGCAGCACCCATTTAACTTCTTCATCGCCACCCGAAGGAGTGGGGAAGTTGGGAATGGTGGTCCAGTCTTTGGTTTTCATTTTTCCGTCAAATTCGGCCAGTGGGTACACATTAATGCCTTGAATCCTTTTTTGTACCTCTGCAAGATCCTCTGGTGAGTCGTTGAGGAATACACGTGGCACTACAAAAGCAGTGTGGCTCTTGCAACGCAGCACTTTGGTAATGCCATTGGGTACATTGCCTTCCCAATCTGGGCCTACCACAAGATAAAAACCGGGTGGCGTATTGTACATGGCGCCCAGTTGGGCAAATGCATCGGTGCGGAGATCTACCATTTGGTAAACCCAAAAGCGCTTGCCAAAATCGGGCACCTGTATTACCGCCGGGCTTTTGTCGAGCGCGAGTATGGAGGCACCATACACTACATCCTGGTTGGGGCAGGCCACCATGCGTTCCATAGGTTCTACATAATGGCTCAGCATAGCTAACCTGTTGTGTGGGGCGGCCGGTAGCAGGCCACCATTGAGGCCGGGCTCGGGTATATCATTAAAGGCCAGCCGGCGGTTATAGATATTAACCATAGGCCAGGTCCAGAAATAAGCATCGCGGGCTACCAATGCAGCATATTCGGGTGTTATTTTTACGTTGCGGTCTGGGCCGCTTATGCTATCGGGCTTATTGCTGGTGTTGGTGGCCGCGGCTACAGAATCTTTAATGCCGGTTTGCTGCCCGGTTTCGGAACGTGGGGTGCAGGCGGTAAAGGCGAGCAGGGTAACTATGGGGAGAAACATCTTTTTCATAACATCTTTTTTATCGGGTTAAGGGGGGATTTTAATGAAGTGTTACCGCCGCTGTTTATTTAGGTGGCCAGGTGTGCTTGCTGGTTGCCACCAGTCTTACAGAAACAAGTAAGTAAGCAGCAGGTGTATCCTACGCACCTGCTGCTTTGGTTTGTTCATCGCACATCAAAATGCTTGTGTTGTATATTTCCTCCAGATTTTTTATTTCGCTGTGGTAATCTGCGGTATCTGCGATGTAATCTGCGTAAATCTGCGGGAAAGGAATAGCGCGCGACTTTTTCCCGCAGATGGCGCAGATCGAAAGCCCCGCAGATCACGCAGATCTACTTCGCGAGAAGAACATCTGTGTGATCCCTTTCGCTGAGACCTGACAGGAACTGCACCCCGCAGTGGCGGGACTTGCGCCTGGCAGGTCTGGTTTTATCCGCGCCTTTTCACCTTTGACTTTTGACCTCTCACGCCAATTGACCATTCGCGATTGACCATTCACCTACTTCACTTCCTCCACATCGCCCATCTTCCATTTTTTCTCGAAGAAGTCTTTTTCGGGGCCATAGAAACGGGCCAGCAAACGGGTAGCAAGGGGATGATTAGTTTTTTCATTTGTGCTCTTTTGGGGTGTTATAAACAACGAGTTGGTTAAGGGTAATGGCGATAGATCAGAACTGGGTATTGAAGCCTACAAATGTTTGAAATTTGGGTTGCCCAATACCATCTGCCAGCACAGAAAACTGGGGCTCGGCAAATATGTTGAACACCATTTTATCTACTTTAACCACCTTGCCCAGACCCAGGCCTATGGGCACATTGTAGTTGCCATTGGTAAGGTCGAAACTCCATATGCCCGTGCTGCGCAGGTATACGCCGCCGCCTATCTGCCACATAAAAAATACCTGTGGCGTAAGCAGGTTTACATCGGGCCGGGTTTCATCGCCGGCAAAGGAGGCCTGCCATTGCAGCAAGGTACCCATTTGCAGTACGTGGCTCTTGGCCAGAAAAGTAATGGCAGATATGCCTGCCTGCCACTTGCCCTGCCCCAAACCCTGTGTGCCGGTAGGGGCTATAAGCTGCGGGCCTATGCCATACTGGTTGCCGTTTTTTGATACGGAGTAGATGCCAAATATGTTGAAATCGCCAAAGCCTGTATTGGGCGACTTGCCGGGCAGCGACGATGTTACAAACGGCATACTAGCCCGCACCAGCCACTTGCCAAACGGCTGCGCATAGCGTAGTATGAGCTGGTTGCCGCTGGCATCGGGCACACCGTGCATGGAGGAGATAATGTAATTGTGCACGTTAAACGCTTTGGTGCTGGCCATAGGGTTATTGGCCTTCTTGAGCGTTTCGGCATCGATATCGCTTTTGGCTACTTTGGGCGCCTCTTCTTGCGCCTGCGCGCATACCGCACTGCTGAGCAGCGCGCAGGTAACCAGGGTTTTTAAAATGGGTTTCATATTGCGGAATTGGATGGGTTGGTAAATACAAGATTGCTCGGGGGCTTTATTTAAGGTCGTAGGTTACCTTATCTATTTTGCCGGTAAACTTAAATGGCATTTTGTAGGTCCAGTCTACCGGAGAGCCTACGTCTTTGCCAATATCGAGCCCTTCTACAATCGAGATCTGCACGGGCATGGTTTTTTCCAGTCGGCCCTCAGCTACTTTTTTGCCATTGGCGGTTATTACAATTTTGCCGCCTTTGCCCATACCGCCGCCATCGTAAACAAAGTCTACCACAATTTTGGTTTTGCCTTTGGGCAGCGCGTCGTTGCCTTCAAACCGGGTGCGGCTCATTTCGAGAAAGTTGTATACAAATACGGGTTTGCCATCGCGCAGGTACAGGCCATAACCGGCTTGCATACCACCGTGGGTTACAATAATGCCGCTATCGCGCTGGCCGGTTAAGTCTACCTCGGCGGTAATGGTCCACGATTTATTAAGCATAGGCGGTGCAGCAGCATCGGGCAGGCCATTAACCCCCTCGTGGTAGGTGATGGATTTGCGCCCTGCTACCATGCTGGGGCGGCCCATAAGTTCGGCATTCATGCGTATAGATCCGCGCCAGTCGAGCGGCAGCACATTGTACTTGGCGGCTTCTACCCACCAGAGGTCTTGCAGCTGCCTAAGCTTGGCGGGGTTTTTAGCCGCCAGGTCGTTGGCCTGGGTAAAGTCTTCGTCGATATTGTACAGTTCCCATTTTTGCTTATCGGGGTCGAAGCTGCCACGGTTAGGCTCCCAGGGCGGGAAAGAGAGGGCAGAGGCCATCCAGCCATTGTCGAAAATGCCCCGGTTTACACCCAGCTCAAAATACTGTGTGTTGTGGCGGGTTTTAGCTTTGGCACTGTCAAAAGTGTAGGCAAAGCTGATGCCCTCGATCGGTTTCTGGTGTATGCCGTTTAGCTCCGATGGGGCGGTAATGCCGCATACTTCGTAAATGGTAGGGGTAACGTCTATCACATGTGTAAACTGGCTTCTTAAACCGCCTTTGTCTTTAATACCCGCAGGCCAGTCTATAATCATAGGGTTGCGGGTGCCGCCAAAGTGGCTGGCTACCTGCTTGGTCCACTGGAAAGGGGTGTTCATAGCCCAGGCCCATGATGCCGGAAAGTGGTTAAAATATTTGGGGCCGCCCAGGTCGTCAATGGCTTTAAGATTGTCTTGCCATTTTTCGGGAAAGCCGTTAAAATACATCATCTCATTAAGCGAGCCTTCGAGGCCGCCCTCGGCGCTGGAGCCATTATCGCCGGCTATGTATATGATCATGGTATTATCTGCACCGGGCAGTTGTTTTACCGCATCTACAACGCGGCCCATCTGATCGTCGCAAAAGGCGCCATAGGCGGCAAATACTTCCATCATGCGGGCATAAAGCCGTTTCTGATCTGCATTGAGCGAGGCCCACGAGGGCAGCGTGGCAGGGCGGGGTGTGAGTTGCGCATTGGCAGGAATAACGCCCAGTTTTTTCTGGCGCTCAAAAGCCTGCTGGCGGTACTCATCCCAGCCCATATCGAACTTGCCTTTAAACCTGGCTATCCAGTCTTTGGGCGCGTGGTGGGGCGCGTGGTTGGCACCGGGCGCTACATACAGAAAATAAGGTTTATTGGGTGCAATGCTGGTGGTTTTTTCTACCCAGTTAATGGCATGATCGGCGAGGTCGGTGGTCATGTAATAGTTAGGGTCTTCGGAGGCGGGCACCAGGTTGCGGTTTTCGTACAGCACGGGGTTCCAGTGGTTCATATCGCCGCCGTTAAAGCCGTAGAAATAATCGAAGCCCATACCATTGGCCCAGCGGTCAAAAGGGCCTGCATCGCTCAGCTCCCAGGTGGGGGTATTGTGGTTTTTGCCTATCCAGGCTGTGGCATAACCGTTTTGGCGCAGCACCTCGCCCACTGTGCCACAACTTTTGGGCAGTATGCAGGTGTAGCCTTCGTAGCCGGTGGCCAGCTCGGTAATGCCTGCAAAGGCGGCAGAGTGGTGGTTGCGGCCGGTAATAAGCGCGGCACGGGTGGGGCTGCACAGCGAGGTGGTATGAAACCGGTTGTACCGGATGCCGTCTTTGGCCAGTTTATCCATGGTGGGCGAGGGCGTGCCGCCGCCAAAAGTGGCGTATTGCCCAAAGCCACTATCATCGAGCAGGATGAGTACAATATTAGGCGCGCCTTTGGGTGCCTTTACGGGTTGCGGAAACTGTGGTGGGTCGGAGTCTTCGTAGGTGCGGCCTACGTGGCCGTTAAAGCGGAAATCGGGCCGGGGCAGCACATCTGGTGTGCCTTGTGTGGCCGGTTGCGTTTTATTCTTTTGCGCCAGGGCTAAATGCGTTGTACCAATGCCCGTGATGGTAATAAGGCCAAGGATAAGTAATCTGTTGCTCATGTATCAGGGTTTAGTAAATGGGTAAAAAACATATTGAAACAAGAGGGTACGGGCTGTGCGGGACCTGTACGAAATGCACGGTATTTGATAGCCATACTTAAAAAGGATGGCGCGAGGCAGGGGGTGTCGGGATTGAAAATTACCAGCTAGCGAACAGGGCCGGGTTGTAAAAAGACGCATACGATTAAGTCTTATTTACAACATTTGCTTCGTTTTATGAGTTGAAAAACAGCCGATTGGTATCGTTGAATTATTCTAATATCGAATATAACGATATTTTTTGCAATTGTTTATTATGAAAATAAAATATCTGACTGCTTGGTCAAAAGGTATAAAATGAAACATTCTGCGGTAGTTGGCCGCAGAACGTTTGGGGAATTGGAATGATACTGACTGCTGGCTTTTACCTTGCAGCGGCGGCAGGGTGCTCTGTCATTTTACGCATCACATCATCGAGATTAAAGCTGGCTGGCTTGCTGCGTGGCGGAAACTCTTTAAAGCTAGTCAGCCATTTGCCTGCAATGGCCTGAGCGGGCACGAGTATAAACATGCGATCGGCCATCCATTTGTTGTACAATATACTCTGGTCGCCTTTCTCAAAGGGGTCGGAGCGTAGGTTAAACGTTTTGGGGGTACGCAGGTTGGTAAACTCTTTTTGCCAAACCTCCAGCCCGGTATGCTCCTGCTCTTTAAACACTATTTTCCAGTTGTTGTAGCGCATAGCCATAAGGTCGCCATCATCGCTCCAGTACATGATCAGGTGGCGGGGCGATTCTTTTACTTCGCCTTTCAGGAAAGGCATAAGGTTGTACCCATCGAGGTGTACTTTAAAGTTCTTTTTGCCAATGGTATAGCCTTTGAGCATTTTGTTTACAATGCCTGTATCGCCAGCGGCGGCTGCAAAAGTGGGTATAAAATCTTCGTGGGCGCATATATCGTTGTAAACGGTGCCTGGTTTAATAACGCCGGGCCAGCGCATAACGGTTGGCGCCCGGAAGGCCCCCTCCCAGTTGGTGGCTTTTTCGCCACGGAAAGGGGTGTTACCGCCATCGGGCCAGCTCATGCACTCAGGGCCGTTATCGGTGGTAAACACTACAATGGTATTGTCGGTAATGCCCAGGTCGTCTAGTTTTTTAAGTATTTCGCCCACATAACCATCCAGCTCTACCATACCATCGGCATAAAGGCCCAATCCGGTTTTGCCATCTGCCGCAGGGCTCAGGTGCGTCCATACGTGCATGCGGGTGGTGTTCATGTATAGGAAAAAGGGTTTGTTGGCTTTGGCCTGTTTGTCTACCCAGCCCAGGGCCGCATCGGTAAACTCACGGTCTACGGTTTGCATGCGTTTGGTATCGAGGGCTCCAGTGTTTTCTATCTTTTGGGTACCATCGCCATTGGCATAACAATGCAATACGCCACGGGGTCCGAATTTTTTCCTGAACTCAGGGTCTTTAGGATAATCGGGGTTTTCGGGCTCTTCCTCTGCATTGAGGTGGTAGAGGTTGCCAAAAAACTCGTCGAAGCCATGCATGGTGGGCAGAAACTCGTCTTTATCGCCCAGGTGGTTTTTGCCAAACTGCGCGGTCATGTAGCCGTAACCTTTCATTACCTCCGCAATGGAAGGATCTTTGGCGCTAAGGCCAATATCGGCGCCAGGCAAGCCCACTTTGGTAAGGCCCGTGCGTATGGGCGACTGCCCGGTTACAAATGCGGCCCGGCCCGCGGTACAGCTTTGCTGGGCATACCAGTCGGTAAACAGCCCGCCTTCTTTGGCTATACGGTCTATATTGGGCGTTTTATACCCCATAATACCCATGTTGTAGCAACTGGGGTTAAACCAGCCAATATCATCGGCCATTATCACCACTATATTGGGTTTTTTCTGCGCCTCGGCACGTGCTGCTGTAAGTAAGAGCAGAGCCGCCAGAAAGCGCATGCTGGTAAAGAATCTTTTTTTCATGGTTTGTAGATTTTAGATGGGTTAATGTTTAAGGTTCATGTAATAGTCGCGTAGTTTCTTATCCAGTTGCTCAATGGTGCTGCGCAGCAGGGTACGGGGCATGGTAGCGGCATATTGGTCGAGAAAAGAAAAGAGTTGTTTCTGGTCTTTGGCACCGGCAAAGCGCAGCATCCACCCGGTGCCTTTGTGCACAATATCTTCGGGGTCGTGCACGAGTATTTCGCCAATTTTAAAAGTATCGTCGGTTTGCCCCTGCCGAATGAAGTAGCAGGTGCTTACAATGGCGGTGCGGCGCTCCCACAGGTTGTTGGACCTGGCCAGCTGGTATAAAATATCGCGGGGTTTATCGTACAGGTGGCAGCCTGTCATATGCAGGCAACCGAGGTCTACGAGGTCCCAGTTGTTTACCCGGTCGTGGCGGTGCATGTACAGGTTAAAAAACTCGGCCCTCCGTTCGGGACTGGTCTTTTTGCTGCGGCTGGCTTTATCCATAATGCTAATGGCCCCGGCGCGTATCTCATGTACCTCATCCTCCATTAGTTTTTCAATTTCTGCTATCGGCATATCGCCGCTGGCTTTGGCGAGTTCGAAAAGCTGTCCCATTTTAACGCCTATAAATACATCGCCCTCGCTGTACTGGCCCTCGCCGGTTTTAAAGTAGCGGCGCAGCTTTTCGGCTTCCTCATCAGATGTAAGGGCTTTTACCTGTTTTATAAACTGTGCGGCACCTGGCAGGGCAGCCGGTTTAGGAGAAGCTTTGGATGGCGTGCGGGTAGGCATGAGGGGCATGGGCATTTAGGAAGGTGAAGGATAGAGCAGGCATACCACAAAGAATGGTTAGCCAGGCGCTTTGATGGCGTGGAGTGCTGCAGTAACACGATAATTGACGCTGCCATTTATTTTCATGAAAATGGTATAGGTCGTTTATGAATCGGTAATACTAACGTCGCTTAAGCCAGTCTTAATAAGTATAGCCAGTGCCGGAATTAAACAAGGTGACAGGTCTGTTTAAATAGCGGGTTTTAAAAACAGACCCTGATGTTTTTATTGCAATATGGTAAAGTGTGTCAATTTTTAAGTATTGAAATACAGCAAATTGACATTGCTAATTATTTCTAATGTCGAATATAGTGATATTTTTTAGTATTTGTAGGCAGGCAACTCATTTATGCTGTAATGATAACAAGAGATGCATGGCATCAGCGATAGACAAAAGGCTTACCCCTCCATTCTTAAGTATAAATAATGCCTATCGGGTATAGAAAATCGTGCGATATGGCATAAATATTGGACTCGTACCATAAAGGGACCCATATGAAAAAAACAATGTTTTTAATCCTCAGCTGCATTGCCCTGGGTTTGGCCACGCTGTATGGCTGCAAGAAGGATAACAGTACAGATAACAGCAAGCAAAATGCTATGGTGGCAGTACACCTGACAGATGGCCCGGCGGCATATGATGCCATCTGGCTCGACATTCAGAGGGTAGATGTAACCCTATCGGGATCTCCGGCCGTAACATTGGCACCCATCCGGCCGGGCTTGTATAACCTGCTCGATTTCAGGAATGGCATGGATACCCTGCTGGTGCGTGCAAATGTACCTGCCGGCAGCATCAGCCAGATCCGGCTTATCCTGGGCAGCAACAACTCTATTGTGGTAGATGGTACCAGTTACCCCCTCAATACGCCTTCGGCCCAGGAGAGCGGCGTTAAACTAAACCTGAAAGAAACCCTGGAACCTGGCAAGGCATACGATATATGGCTCGATTTTGATGCGGCTAAATCTATTGTGGTTACCGGCAATGGTACTTACAAGCTCAAACCCGTTATTCGTGCCTACAGTAATCTTACAAACGGTCGCCTCAGGGGTACGGTATTGCCTTTAAATGCAATGGCTACCGTGTATGCCATACAGGCTACCGATACGTTTTCGGCTATTCCGGACCCACTTACCGGGTACTTTATGTTTAGCGGCCTGCCCGATGGTAGGTATAGCATTTGGGTACAGTCTGGTGTGCCGGGCTTGCACGATACTTTTATTCAGGGCATAAATGTGGCGTTCGGTACAGATGTAACTCTGCCTGCCATAACCCTGGTACCTTAATTGTTTTAATACATACATTATCGTAAAGCCCGTTGCTGTGCAGCGGGCTTTTGTTTTGGCTACATAAATCGCATAGTGATATACCTGGCAGCATAAATACCGGGAGATGCAAACCTGGAGCACCTACCTGAAATTGCAGGCAGTTATGCTATATTTGCTGTAGGAATAAACCAACGAAAGGTTGCTAAATGGAAAAGAACCCGACCGATAAAATATTGCTGCTGCTCAAGATGCGGGGCGAAGCTACCTCGCTGCTTATTGCAGAAGAAATGGGTATTACCAAAGAAGGTGTAAGAAAGCACTTGCTTAACCTGGCCGAAAAAGGCATTGTAAAAGCTGATGTGCGGAGCGAAGGCGTGGGGCGCCCCTCTACTTATTATTCGCTCACAGAAAAGGGGCTGGCAAAATTTCCGGATACCCATGCCGATGTTACGGTGCAATTGCTGCAGTCGGTAAAAAAATTACTGGGCGGTAATGCATTGGAGCTACTCATAAACGACAGGGAAGCCAGTGTGTATAGCAACTACGCCAAAGCCATGGAAAATGCTAAAACGATAGAACAGAAATTAAAGATCCTAACGCGCAAGCGCACCGAAGAAGGGTATATGGCAGAGTGGAAAAAGGAAAAAGGCGCTTACTTCCTTATCGAAAACCATTGCCCGATATGTGCCGCCGCACAGGAGTGCCAGGGCTTTTGCCGGTCGGAGCTTAATACTTTCAGGCAGTTGATTGGGGCAGAATACCGTATAGAAAGGGTAGCGTATATCATTGAAAACGACAAGCGCTGTATGTATAAAATTGAAAAAAACACCCTGTAATAAAACAACGCAGCCTGGTTGCTGCAATACAATGAGCAACCCGTTTATTTCTTAAGGTTCATTAAAGAAGGGGTTAAAAAAGAGCATACCCCTACCAGGAAAATAACCAATCCCAGCATTATAAAGGCGATGTTAATGCCAATGCGGTCTACCATAAAACCAGTGCCAATTAACCCAAATATGGTGGGCAGTACATCTATGCTGTAATACATGGCAAACACGCGCCCCAAATGACCGGGCTGTACTTCTTGCTGCACTATAGCTGTAAAGCCAGAGCCGTAGAATGCTGCTGCAATACCTCCCATGCCTGTAAGCAACGCAAAAAATATAAAACTTTGAGAAGATAGCCAGCCAGACCAGCAAAACGCTATACCAATAAGGATGTGCGACAGGTTAACGATAATGACCTTGCTTACAGATGACTTGCTGATACCTAATAATGCGCCGCCAAGCAGCATACCCATGCCCCAGGTGGTTTCAATAATGCTTATCTCGAATTTGCCTCCTTTAAAATGCTCAATGGTCATAAGCGGAAACAGCACAGATATGGGCATAATGCAAAAGCCTGCAATAGCGCAATAGAGAAAGAGAAACGACAAACCTTTATTGCTGCTTACTTCAGCAAAGCCACTCTTCATATCCTGCCACACCTGTGTGATACTAGATTGCGGTTTATTTTCCTTTTGGGGCGAAGGAATGGCAATAAAGAGCAAGCTGGTAATGGCTATTATGGCTCCTGCAATATCGAGCAGCAGCACATTGCCAATAGATAAGAGTCCTATGGCTAAGGCACCCAGCGCCGGCCCTGCAATATTGGAAACCGATTTTATAATTTGATTGATGCCGGCTATGCGCAGTAGCTCCTGTTTGGGTGCCAGCAAGGGTATGGTGGCTTGCATGGCGGGCATATGAAATGCCGAGCCCACAGAGCGAAGCCCCAGCATTACATATATGAGCGCCAGATTTTCATGGCCGAGGTAGAAACTCACAGACATAACCAATGTGCATACTGCCACAAAACCATCTGCAAACATCATTGTCTTCTTACGGTCCCACCGGTCAATATAAACACCGGCAAACGGGCCTATCAGCGCCTGGGGCAAAAGGCCCGCAATAGCAGCATAGGCCAGCACCTCTGCCGATCCTGTCTGCATGCTCAGCCATATGATGATTGCAAAATTTACTGCAGAACTGGTTATGAGCGAGAAAAATTGACCTGTCCATAGAAAAGCGAATTTCTTTTTCCAATTGCTATGCATGATAGAGACCTTTTGTTGTTATAAATCTGCAGCGAAGGTAGAATGAAAAAATAATAAAACAACTAAATTGTTGGTTTATTATTTAAGGTTCGCTAAGTCAAATCCCGTTTATTGGCTTACTAAACCGTAGCATTAAGATCCCGGTACGCATCAATAGTTGTAAGGTGAATAATTCTTATATTTAATATGTGTCTTCTGCTATGCATCGCAACATGTCAACATAACCATTACCATACCTTACAAAATGCATTTTATGAAACAAGGCGTACTATGCTGCATTGTGTTTGTATCGCTTTCTGCCATGCAACCCGCGTATGCACAGGCTCCGGGAGGCGTTGCCACAGGATTGTCTTTGTGGTTGGATGCCAATACGGGTACCAGTGTTTCGGGTACGCAGCTAACAGGATGGCTGGACCGCAAAGCCATAAACACCTTTACCGTGAGCGCAACACCGCCCGGTTTTCACGCAAATGCCGTTAACTTTTACCCAACGGTTACTTTTGCCAATACGGATACTGTAACAAACCTGCCCACCGCTTATTTGTCTGGCAACACTATGATTGGCTATGCAGATGCATATGCTGTATTTAGCTGTAGCGTTAGTGGCAGCAGTGGTGCATTACTGGGCGGTGCAGATCCGGGTATTATTTACGGCAGGGCTGTTTTTGCCAATGAGAATGGTGGCATGTACAGCGGCAATGGTTCCTTTGGCGCTTATTCATTTATAGACTTTACTAATTCGATCGATTACCACATTTTTAACCTGGACCAAAGCCCGGCAGCCCCGGTTTATATGACTGGCCGGCTCAATGGTGCAGATAAGCCTGTAACTTCCAATCTCGATTTTACATCATTTACATTCCGGCCCATGATCGGAGGTACCAATAACCTGGGCACCAATCCCGATGCCGGCTGGAAACATTTTCAGGGAGAAGTGGCTGAGTTAATTGTTTATGACCAAACCACAGCAGGAAACAGGCAAAAGATAGAATCATATCTAGCGTTGAAATATGGCATTACCCTCGGCATTCCGGCCAACCCGGTAGATTATATAGCATCAGACAGTTCCATATGCTGGCAGGCGCATGGCCCCTATCAAAACTCACTGTTTGGTATAGGAAGGGATGATGGCAGCGGTTTATTGGTTACGCAAAGCAACAGTATGAATCATGGCAGCGGCGATGGTACCGGAAAGCCCGGCCAGGGCAATATTGTGCTCCGCAATGCCTCATCACTGGATAACCTCGATTTTTTAATGATTGGCAATACCAGCACACCTCTTACGCCAGAAAACGCACAATTGCCGCCAGATGCGGTCTTTAACGGTAAGCTGCGGCTGGGTGAGCAATGGCAGGTGCAGCATACCCATAATGTTGGAACGGTAGATCTGTCATTTGATCTT
This sequence comes from Chitinophagaceae bacterium, assembly GCA_031546985.1. Lineage (GTDB taxonomy): Bacteria > Bacteroidota > Bacteroidia > Chitinophagales > Chitinophagaceae > JAVBJN01. The sequence continues at coordinate 23,076 of JAVBJN010000113.1, read as the reverse complement.
AATGGTGTTATGATTTCAGGCAATCCCGCATACATTACCCTGCTCATCAGCGAGGGAGATGATGACTTTACCAGCGGCACCTACCGGCTGTATAATGCACCTGTCTTAATCAATAACATACTTACCTATGCCGGTATTACCCTGAACCATAACGATTATTTCACCTTTCTTACCAATCTGCAATCTGCACTGCCTGTAGCGTTAACAGATTTTGCAGCCAATAGTTGCGGAGATGATATTTGTTTAAAATGGCAAACCACATCAGAAAGCAACAACCTTTATTTTGAGGTAGAACGCTCCACCGATGGGCAGCAGTTTATTATACTTGGCATGGTTAAGGGTAATGGCAATACAAGCACTGCGCACCGCTACTCCTATACCGATAGCCAGCCATTAAACGGAAAGAGGTTTTACCGGTTAAAACAGGTAGATGCAGATGGTAGCTTCGCTTATTCTAAAACCGTTGTTTTTAATACAGGAAAGGAATACCGTTTCAATACGTTTATTACACCTAACCCGGCCACAACTACAATGAACCTGAGCATTGAAGGTGTGCAGGAAAACGAACCGCTTTTATTTGAACTAATGGATGTAAACGGCACAATGGTGTACACAAAAGAAATGACAGCCACCGCCACTGTAACCAAAATAACCATACCTCGCCTTATGGTAAACAGCGGAATCTATTGCTATAGAATAACCAGAAAGGAGAATGGAGAAATGGTGAGTGGGAGAGTGGTGTTGCTGCAATAATGGTATTATCTATCATTATTGATTTAAGTTTTTTATTTTAATATAATTAAATTATTTATATTTATTATGCATCTATAGCAACCCTACAGCAAGCACAGGCTTAAGCACTAACAGACCAGACCAACCACAACAGCACGGCATAACAACAGGGCGCAAAGGTTGCATCCACTTTTAAATCCCGGTTATGTTTGCAGACATTCATTGCCATCCATCGTTGTACCCATTTAACAGCGGGCAGCATATTACCTATACCGATCCACCGGGCATTGCACAACGTACGGGCATGATCAATACCCTGGTGACCAACAATTTTTCGCAGGCCGATTGTCCTTCGCTTGATATAGGCCAGGTGCGGCTGGTATTCCATTCGTTGTACCCGATAGAAAGAGGTTTTCTAAGCAACATTTTTACACAGGATATTTTTAAGGATCCGGCGCTTAACCTGGGCGAGAAGGTGATACGGGAGCTGCTGGGGCAGTTTTTGTCGCCCATAGTATCGGTAACCAATCCCAATAAGATACTCTCCAAAGTTATCTTTAACATGAAGGGGCGCCGCTACCGCGAAGTAGTGAGCGAAAACCATAGCTATTTTGATGATCTGCAGGCGGAGTACCGCTATTTTCTCAATGAAGCCGACAATATTAACCACAATGCATCCAACCCCTGGCAGGTAGAGATCATACGCGATTTTCAGCACCTTAAACAAGTGCTGCAGCTCGATAGTAATTACAAGCCGCAAACCACCAGGCGGGTGCTGTGCGTGGTATTTACCATAGAAGGCGGGCACGCATTGGGTTGCGGGCAAAGCAATACGGTAAGCGACCAGCACGATGAGCAAATGGTAAACGATACGCAAAGCGCCGATTACCAGCAGTTGAAAGCAACCATCCTGCGCAATATAGATACGGTTAAAAAATGGGGGCCTGGCAGCAATGGCGCCTACTGCCCGTTGTTTCTTACCCTTACCCACCATTTCTGGAACCAGCTCTGCGGGCATAGCATGAGCTTTGCCAATATCATGCATACCGTGTTTATGCAAAACCAGGGCATGGAGGCAGGCATTACGCAACTGGGTATAGAAGCTATAAAAGCATTACTCTCGCGGCAAAACGGCAGGCGCATCCTTATCGATGTAAAACACATGAGCGTAACCGGGCGCCGCTGGTACTACAATTACCTGCATAGTGTAAAAGATACGACCGGCGAGATTATTCCAATTATAGCCAGCCATGTGGGGGTAAACGGCATTCCAAGTATTTACACCGCAAGCATCAGCACCGATCACAGCGGTATGGACAATGCCTACAACGCATCTGGCTGGTTTAACAACTGGGGCATTAATGTATTTGACGATGAGATACTGGAGATCTTCGATTCGCGCGGGCTTATAGGCCTCAATTTCGATCAGCGCATTTTAAGCGGGTATAAATTGCTGGCCAACCTGGAGCAGAAGTCTAAAAATATTCCCGATAGCCTCAAGCCCGTTTCACTGTTGTATAAATCTATCTGGGCAGAGCCTATACTGGCCAATTTTATTCATATCGTGCAAACGGTGTTTAACAGCAACCGGCCCGATAAATCGTATGTGTGGGAGATGATCGCGATCGGCTCCGACTTTGACGGACTCATTAACGCGCTGGATGCTTTTTGCAACGCGCGCGATTTTGCAACGCTTAAAGATGTGCTGTTAGAGAAATTTAAGATCAGGGCTACAGTAGAGCCTTGCCTGCAAAACATAAACCTGGCAGACATGCTCGATAATTTTTTCTATAAAAATGCTGTGCGCTTCCTGGAACGTAACCTGTAAAAAAATCATCCTATGGGACCCTTTGTTGTCAAAATATCTGGTTTAGTCATTGTGTTTTTCCTCTTTTGGATCATCAGGCGGATTTTTGCCCCGCATAAATCATTTACCGATTTCTTTTTGGGCGATAATGGTCGCTACAGCTTATCGCGGGTGCAGGCCGCTGTATGGGCCTATATCATTATGGCCTACCAGGTATCGGTATTGGTTGCACTGTGCAACATTAATTTCGATGTGGCGGCCAAACTTTTTACGCTCGTGTTTTCAGAACAGGTGTTATGGCTCCTGGGTTTGAGCCTGGGTACTTATGTAACGGTAAAAGGCATTGCGGTAAACCAGATGACCACTTCGGGAAAGCCGGTGGTGAGTGGAACAGTGCAACGCAACTGGGCCGATCTGGTGAGCACCGATGGCCGCCTGGACCTGAGCCGTTTTCAAATGTTTATCTGGACGCTTATTGCCGTGGTGGCCTTTACCATCAGTTATTTCCATTACATAGAACTCATGATTAAGGCGGCCGCCGCCACCGGCTCATCCGATCCTACGGCATTGCTGGGTGTTTTAAAACCCTTCTTCCCCGTGTTTGGCGAAGACAAAGACCAGGTGTTGCCCACTGTAGATATGTCTTTTATTGTACTCATGGGTTTAAGCCATGGTACCTATATTGGCCGCAAGCTGGTGCCCGATTTTAAGGTAAATGAAGTAACCACCGACTATCGCCAATCGCTTACTACCCGCAGCGATGCCATTGATATTGGGCTTAAGTTTAAAGAAATGGAGTATGAGCTCATACGCGATTCGCCCCAGGTAAGTATAGACCAGAAGGTGGCCGCGCAAAAAGAACTGGATGCACTGCGGCTGGAGAAACAGAAGATAGCCACAGAGCTTAGTGCCTTACCGCCGGTAACAACACCTGTACAACCCGTACCGCCGGTACAGTCATAAAAGCGGTTGTTGTAACTTTGTAGTGTTATGGCAACACAGATATGTCCGCACTGCAAAGCCAATACCTTTAGCTGGAGCCTGGATGAGGCCGCAAACCCATTAACCCAATGGACCTGCCATGTATGTGGTTATATAGCTTTTGAAGACGAAAGCCAATTGCGCATTTGCAATCATTGCGGACAAAAAACAGAATCGCGCCTGCAGGATGGTGTAAACCAATATTGGTGGTGCAGCCATTGCAACCGGGTAAGCGATGTAAAGAGCTTGTAGGTATTGCTTATGCAAAGTCTCTTACAAAGTCGTCCAGGTTTTCCTGTTCGGTCAGGTTGAATTTTTTCTTCAGCCGGTAACGGTTTTTCTTCACACTGTCGGCCGATATGCCCAGCATCCCCGCGCATTCCTTATTGTCGATATTCAGTTTAATCAGCAGCGCCTGCCGTTGGTCGCCCGGTGCGAGGTCGGGAAATTGCTGCCGCAACCGGTTAATGAAACCCGGGTGCACCTTATCGAATAATATTTTAAAATTCATCCAGTCGGCTTCGGTCAGTATCTTAAACTGGTACAGATCGCTGATCTGTGTATGCATAGCCGCGGGTGCTTCCAGCGGAGTTGCCGTTTGTGCTTCCTGCAGTTTGGTTTCCAGTTCCTCAATAAACTTATTCTTGGCTATAATGTTCTCGGTAAAAGCCTGCAATGCCGCTTTGTTCTGATCCAGCTGCTGGCGCACTTTTTCGATAAGCTGTTTATGCTTCCGGTTTCTGCCCGCCAGGTAAATAACCGTGAGGGTAGCGCCCATGGCTATGAGCAGGGCCACCGCCAGGTACAAGCTTTTGCGTGTGGCATCCAGTTGCTTTTCTGTCTTTAATTGGGCTATCTGGGCCTGGTGCTGCTGGGTTTGGTAAGCAATATTCAGTTCGTTAATGGCTCTTGCCTTTTCTTCATTGTACAGCGAGTCTCTCCACGCTTTGTAATGGCGGTAGTATTCCAGCGCTTTTTCGAACTGTTGGTTGTCTTTATAGAGTACATACAATTTTTTGTAGGCATTAGCTACCGCATCTTTTTGCCCCGCTTTAATGGCATCGGCAATCACTTCCCGGATCAGCGCTTCGCCCTCGGTCTGGCGCCCCATTTCATTCAGGCAGGCAGCCAGGTTTTGTTTAACAATAGGTATTTGTCTTATATCGCCCGCTTCCTGCATCAGTTGCAGCGATTCCTGGAGTACTGCAACGGCTTCAGCCTTTTTGTTCTGGGCCATGTAAGCCAGCGACAGGTTATTGAGGCTTTCGGCAATCTCACGGGGGGCGCCTGCATTTCTCCTTATTGCCAGCGAGGCAAGGGCGTAGGTTTCGGCCTGGGCATATTGGTGAAGGTTGTAGCAGAAGGTAGACAGCATGGATTGGCTGTAGGCCATGTTGGCCGAGTCGCCCACTTTGGTGTAATAGGCAAGTGTGGCACGGGCGGTATCTACAGCTTTAGGGTAATCCTTCTGGTAGTAAAAATCAATGGCCATTTCTGTTTTGGTGCGGTTAATGCCATTAAGATCATGCAGTTTTTCATACACCGCCAGTGCTTTGTAGCGGTAGGCCAGCGATTGGTCAAAATCGCCCAGGTAAGTATGGTTGGTGGCCAGGCCCAGATAGGCATCACCTAATCCGGGTTCATAACCCAGTTCGGTATATAAGGTAATAGCCTGGTCAAAAAACACTTTTGCGCTATCGTACCGGGCTTCATAATTATAGGCATGGCCCTTGCATCGGGCTATAAGCGCCTGCGCGGCTTTTTCTTTGCCGCGGAGTTGCCCCAGGTAGTTCAGGTGTTGCAACAGCAATGGCATGCGGTTTTGGTCGTTCAGCGCCGCGGTTAATGGAAAATACAAACTGTCGATCTGAGCGCCGGTCAGTTGGCGGGCGGTTTGGTATGTAGCCTGGGCATTATTGGTATCTGCTATTACAGTAATGTGAGCACCTTTTTCCGGTGCCGGATCAGTAGCCGGAGCCGAGCAACTGTGCAGCACAAGTGCCAGCGCCGGTAAAATGAAACAAGTAAAGTGTTTGCCCAACGGAGTATGGTATTTTAAGTCTCTGCAAATAAACATGAATAATTACTATTGATAACCATTGTTTTATGGTTTGTCCCCCAATCTGTCCACCGTTTTAAAACGCCTTTCGCGCCCGGTGTCGCCTGTTCTGTACCCCGTGGTTTGGCGGGGCAAGCCCACCTTGCAGCTACTTTTACCGTCTTCGTAGAAGTTATCCAAAAAGGTAACAGCGCAATCTATATTCTAAAACACACAACATGGCTATGAGAGCTTTAAGACTTGCAATGTTAGCACTGGCGTTGGGCACCGGACTTACATCGTATGCACAAATCACCAATCCTGCACCTTACTGTGTAGGCAGTTATGACGATGCAAATGGGTTTCTGGTACCGCATTATATTTCTAATGTGAGCTTTGGAACCCTGAGCAACAATACAGGCACCAACCAGTACGCGGCGCCACATTACGCTTATTACAATACGATAACCGCGCCAAGTGTGGCCAAAGGTAGCACTTACGCCTTATCGGTATCGCACAGCGCAGGTGCAAGTATTCACTTCCTTGCGGTATATATAGATTTTAATAAGAATAACAGTTTTGCCGATCCGGGCGAGCGGGTGCTGCAGCAAACCATCAATGGCGCGGTTACCAACCCGGCTACCGCCAATGTAGTTATACCTGCCAGCGCCGTAACGGGCACCACGCGTATGCGGGTAATGGTTTTTGAAGATGATGACTACACCTGGGTAGCAGGTAACCTCAATGCCTCGCCCTGCACCACCGATGCTACCGGCACTTTTGATTGGGGCGAAACCGAAGATTACAATATCAACATCACTGGTGGCGGTCCTGCCATACCTTTGCCCACTGCGGCTTTTACCGCTGCGCCCACCACCACTAATATAAACAGCACAGTGGCTTTTACCGACAACAGTACCGGCACGCCTACTTCCTGGAAATGGACGTATACGCCCAATACGGTAACTTTTGTAAATGGTACCAGCAATACCTCGGCCAATCCGCAGGTGCAGTTTACTGCGGCAGGTAATTATACGGCCAAGCTGGTGGTATTTAATGCCGGTGGCGGCGACTCGCTTACCCAAAACAATTATATACAGGTCAATGCGGGGCCTTCTGCACCGGTGGCGGCATTTACAGCCAACCCGGTTAATGGCACGGTAGCTACTTCCATAGCGCTTACCGACCAAAGCCTGAACCTGCCCACTGCCTGGAAATGGGCTTTTACACCCAATACCGTCAATTACCAGAATGGTACCAACAGCGCCTCTAAAAATCCTGTGGTAAAGTGTACTGTTCCGGGTGTTTATGCGGTGCAGTTGGTGGTAACCAATGCGTTGGGCAAAGATTCGGTAACCAAAACCGGTTATCTCAACATTACTTCGGTACCATTGGTAGACTTTATGGCAGCCAGTACCACGGGCACCACCACTTCTACTATTGTGTTTTACGATATGAGCTCGGTAATGGCAAGCCGCCGCAAATGGTCGTTCTCGCCGGCTACAATACAGTACGCGCAGGGCTCAGATAGTTCTTCGGCCACAGCGGTACGTTTTATGGCGCCAGGCGTTTACTCGGTAAAACTTACCGTGGAGCATGGTGGCAAAACGGATTCTGCGGTTAAGACAGATTATATTCATATTGTGCAGGCACCAACCGGTTTGGAAGAATGGGTGTCTGTAAAGGAGAATTTGGTGTACCCCAATCCTGCACACGAAAAATTATACCTGAATCCTGCCCTCGAAGGCGCCGATATCGGTATTTTTGATGTGTCGGGCAGGGAGGTTGCCCGGTTTAGTGGGGTAGCGGGCAGTATAACGTTGCCTGCATTGCAAAGGGGAGTGTATTTCCTGCGCATTGCACAGCATGGGCAAACCCTGCACCATAAGCTCAAGATTGAACCTTAGATTTTTGTATTAAAAAACGAATGTATGCGAACAACATTATTATTAATAGGTATAACGGCCTGTTCCCTGGTATCCCGGGCTGGCGATACGCTGCGGGTTTTGTTTATTGGTAACAGCTACACTTATGTAAACGATCTGCCGCAAACGATAAAAAACCTGGCCAATTCCAATGGCGATCAACTCATTTTTAATTCGAGCGCACCTGGTGGTTATACTTTTCAGCAGCATACCACTAATGCCACCACGCTATCGCTCATAGCGCAGGGCAACTGGGATTATGTGGTATTGCAGGAGCAAAGCCAGCTGCCCAGTTTCCCGGATGCGCAGGTAACAATGCAATGCTACCCCTATGCCAGGAAACTGGACAGCCTGGTAAAAGCCCAGAACAGTTGCGCCAAAACCGTGTTTTACATGACCTGGGGCCGTAAGAACGGAGATGCCGACAATTGCGGTTTTTTTCCGCCGGTATGCACCTATATGGGCATGGATAGTTTGCTCCAGTTGCGTTACACCAATATGGCCAATATGAACCATGGTGTTATAAGCCCTGTGGCCAAAGTCTGGCGCAGCCTGCGCGCGAGCAATCCTGCCATCGAATTGTATGATGCCGATATGAGTCACCCGTCGCCCAAAGGTACCTACGCCGCCGCCGCTACTTTCTACAGTGTGCTCTTTAAAAAAGATCCGTTGGGTTGCACATTCAATGGTTCGCTGAGCGCCCAGGAGGCAAGTATTGTTAAAACCACTGCCAAGCAGGTAGCTTATGACCAGCTCAACAATTGGTACCAGTATAATCCTTTTGCGGTAGCAGACTTTAATTTTAATACCGCTGGCAATACCACCACGTTTACCAACAGCTCTACCAATGCCACACAGTTCCTGTGGATCTTTGGCGATGGTAATACGGCTACCACGCAAAACGCGGTACATACCTATGCGCAACAGGGCAACTACCAGGTAAAGCTCGTGGCAGGCACTTGCAACAACGACCGCGATACGTTAATCAAAAATGTTACTATAGGTATGCCCAACAGCCTTGTTGAGGTGGAGAAAGCAGCCCGTGCAGGCTTGTTCCCCAATCCGGCCAATGGATTCGTTACGGTATATGCCAAAGAAAAGATAACGGCGGTAACCATTACCGATCTGGCAGGCAGAGTAGTATATACGCAAAATGTAGCACCGGCTTTAGAGACAAAACTCGATATCAATAACCTTGCTCCCGGTTTATATAATGTGCTGGTACACTGTGGCAATCATACCGCAGTAATAAAACTGAAGCACCTGTAACCCGAAACGTACAGGCGCTGAAGAATGATGATCATGTTTTTATGAGACTGAAATAGCCATACATACTGTTGGGGGATGGGAGGCGTAAGCCGGTTGCAGATGCAGCCGGCTTTTTTGTGCGCAGAACTGTTTAACTTACCAGCATAATAACCATAAACATCTTATAATGGACCATACCGAACAGCAACCACCCGATTGGGAAGAGCTGGCAAGGCAACTCAGCTGCCCCGATGGCGATAACGGCATTAAGACCGGCCATATCATGAGTCAGGTAAATGGCAATATGACTGCGCAGGCCATTAAAAAATTGCAATTGCAGGATGGCGAACAGGTGCTGGAAGTAGGGCCCGGAAACGGAAACCATTTGGCCGCATTGCTCAACCAGGCGGTAGAGCTGCAGTATACCGGTATAGATATTTCGCCCACGATGATTGCTGAGGCCAATCGTATTAATGAAGCATACACTACCGACGGCAGAGCCCGCTTTGAGCACACAGATGGCTTGCATATCGATAAGGCAGCCGGAAGTTTTGATAAGATCTTTACTGTAAATACCCTTTATTTCTGGAAAGAACCAGCTGCTTACGCGGCAGAGCTGGCCAGGGTACTTAAGCCCGGAGGGGTGCTGGTGCTGGCTTTTGCTCCCGAATCTTTTATGAAAGACCTTCCGTTTGTGCAATACGGCTTTAACCTGTATGGCAGCGATAAGGTGAAGGAACTATTAGAGCAGGCAGGGCTAACGGTAACCGGCATATTTAATGAGCAGGAGCAGGTTATGAGCAATACCGGTGAAATGACCGACCGGACGTATGTGTTGGTAAAAGCCGAAAAATAATAACCAGTTACTTTAAAATAGGAACGCCCGGGATTTATATCCCGGGCGTTTTTGGTTAGGGGCGCGTTATACGTTTACGTGCCTTGGGTTGATAATCATCTGCCGGGGTTAAGGGCAGAATCCGCTTGCCATGCAATTACCAGTTAAGCAGGTTATGCTGTACGAAGTCTGTTTGTTCCAACATTTTACAGTGTATGTCCAATGTTTGGATATGATGCAAAATTATAGCAGCGATCTTGTCCTGATCACCCCCGGCAGCCATTTTTTAGCTCAAATAGACCAGATTCCATTTTCTGATCAAATGGGACGAAAATGTGTTCTATTATACTGATTTTAAAGTTTGTTATGTGTGTTGTTTCTAAAAATATAGATTAAAATATATTCGAAATGTGCTTATGATTATATATTTAACTTATTTTTAAAGGAATTAGAGAGCTTAATTTCTGTTTTTTAATTAAATTCTTTAGGAGCGATAATTTAGGCGATAGGGGTATTTTGGAGTGCGCTTCTGGTCATAATTTTGCATGTGGTAGAAAATAATCCCCAAACGTTAAAAAAACATACAAAACGGCAATCGGTCTAATAGATAGATAAAGTGCTTTTTAACCATAGGTTATTAAATCACAACGTTAATTGCCGGATGATGTTTTTTTATTATATTACATATGTGTAGTATATGAATTTGAATATTATCTACCGTTTCAAAGCAACCGTATCAGATGGAAAAAGTAGAATATTATTTCTCGGCAAATAAAAAATGGATAAAGGATATGGCCGATGCTATGTCTGCCGTAATCGGAGAGCCTGTTATCATGAAGGATAACAAGTTGCTATTTCCGCCTGCTTTTGCCAAAGGAATATACGAGTATTACGAACTGGAAGACGGGCTGTTTATTTGCTTAATAGACTGCCAGTTTCTCCAGGGTATCGAATTTATCCGTAAAGAAATCAAAAGCAATGATTATTTCAGCCTGCACGTAAACCTGAGTGTCTCTAAAATCTATGTTGTAAAAAACAGCGGCCGCGTGCTGGATATAGGCTCTGATTGGAAGGATGCGGTTCTGTTTAGTTCTACCGGAACCAGCTTGTCGCTCACCGTGCCGCCCGGCGAAATACTTAAAGTGGTACAAATAATTGTTTCACGTAACTGGATAAGGCAGCGTTACCATACCTCCGACCTGCCTGTAGACGCCGAGATTGTGCGTGCTGTAGCGCAGGATCTTCCCATACAGTTTACGGTAGATCTGGATCTGGAGATGCTTAATCTCAGCGAAGAAATGATGGCGCCGGAAACCTTGCATTATGCGAACAACCTGTTCCTGGAAGGCAATATCAAACGCATTATTTCGCTTTTTACCCGCAATATGGTAGAAGGAAAAAGCAGCAGACAACTCAAAGATGAAAACGACAACAGTCTTCGGCTGGGCGATGCTATAAAGGTGATGAATATGAAAGAGCAGATCGAAGTAGATCTGTCGCAGGAGATCGCCCCCATCAGCGAACTGGCTAAAGAATGCATGATGAGTAAAACCAAATTCTCTGAAATATTCCGGCTTATTTACAACAAGAGCTTTTACGATCTGGTGCTCGAAATGAAAATGGAGGAAGCCACCAAATTACTCACTTCCGGCCTTTCCGTTACCGAAGTGGCTACCAGCATTGGCTATAGCAACCTGGGCCATTTTGCCAAAGCATTCAAGAGCTTTTTTAACATTACCCCAAAGGCTTACCAGCTCGCCAAACGCGATAAAAAGAAAGCACGTCAATAACATTGTTTTAAGTTTCCATTCCCCACAATACAAGGTTGTATGACAACAATAGAATATTATCTGAGCACCGATAGAAAATGGTTTATCGATCTGGCCCGCGAATTGAACCATGCCGCAGGCGGAGGGGTTTATGTGGAAGGCAACCACATCATATTTCCCGAATCTTTTGCCGAAGGACGGTACGAATTTTATGAACTGCCCAACGGATTGGCAGTGCTTATGGTAGATTGCCTTTTTAAAAAGGAGTTGCAGTTTATACGCAGAAGCCAGCCGGGCAATGAGCACTTTAAGGTGCTGTTTAATATTAGCGGCGAGCCTATGGTTACCTATAAAGACAGTGGCCGTATTGTAGACACCGGCAGTAACCTGCTCGAAGCTGTATTATTCAGTTCCAGCGGTACCGGATTAAGCTACAAGCCGCCTGTTAATGCACGCATGAAGGTGTTTACCATCATCTTTCAACGGTCATGGGGCAATAGCCACCTTTTAAAAAATTCAATTCCTGTAAGTGTGTCGCGCATGCAGCAGTTTGTTCATTACGAACCTATGCAGTTTACCACCAGCCTGGATCTGCACTCACAAAACCTCATCAGGGAAGCATTTGAAATAAAGATGCTCCCGGCTGTCGCAGCCTCCTATATAGAAGGTGTGGCGCTTAACCTGGTTGCTATCCTGTTTAATAACCTGGTAGAAGAAGAGGTAGAAGAAGAAAAAGTAATGACCAAAGATGCCCTGGTGCTCGAAGACATAAAAGCGAAGATTGTAGACAATATATATATGCCGGTACCGGTTATCGAAGACTCGGCCAAGAGCGCGCATATGAGTAAAACAAAATTTGCAACACTGTTCCGCTTAATGTATGGTAAAAACTATTCCGATTACTTCTACGATTACCGTATGCAAAGGGCCAAGGAACTGCTGAAACAGGGCATGCCTGTGGGCAATGTAGGGCATGAGATCGGGTATTCTAACCTTAGCCATTTTGCCAAAGCATTTAAACTGCATACCGGCATGACGCCTAAGGCTTTCCGTAATGTAGACAATGGCGATGTACCGGATACAGACGACAACGATACCGAAGAAGAGGTATACTGATTGTTGACACCTTTTGATATACAGGCAACCCCATAGCGGGTTGCTTTTGTGTTTTAAGGACGAAAATATGTCTCAAAGGGGTATTTTCTCTCCGCTGGTGTCGGGACCTTTGTGGTGAATCATTTAAGAACCATTGCCCGTTATGTTGTCACAATCCCTTTTAACCAAACTCTTCTGCTGCATAGGCATGATAGGCACTATCGCCGGTAGTGCAAATAGCCATGCGCAGTGTACCGACTGGTATCCTGCGGCGGTAAATATACAATCCGCCTATTGCCCTTCAGATGGTGGTTTTGATATTAAACTCACTGGTGCCGATAAATACAATCTTCAGAATATCCGCTATTCGGCCACTGGGCCCGAGGTGCTGCCAGCAAGGGCAGAAGCTACGTTTGCCCGCCTCAGACGCGGGTCGTATAAGGTTACGGTAAAGGCAACTTGCAAGGCTACGGAAGTAAAAAAGACCATTGATGTAACCGTAGGCGGGCCGGGTTATAGTGCTCCGGAAATACGCCTGGATGTGTGTGAGCAGGTAAAGGGCCAGCAGGGCCGGAAAATAGATGTATGGCTTAAAAACGGCCGGTCGCCCTATGAGGTGAGTGTGCTTTCTTCGCCCGGTTCTTATTGCGGCAGCCGCAAGTTGGAGCAATTGGTAAGTCCCCTGCAGCAACTGTGCGACATTACACCCGGGGAATACCTTTTTTATGTAGCCGATTATTGTGGCCAGGTAGCCGCTACTGCTAATATGTTTATTACAGAAGATTCTGTAGTCGAAAAAGGGGAGCCTTTTCCATCCTTAAATAAAGGCACCCATTTTTATATGAACCTGACCGATAAGGAACAAAGTTGTAATGGACTGGTAGTGAGACCTTCAGGTGTGGTGCGGCTCAACGGAAAGTGGATAGCCCAGCAAGATATTAGTATTGTGATGACCAAAGCGCCTGCGGGCGTTAGAATACCCAAAAACAGGAAATTCGAAACGCCATCCTGCTTGTTGGCGGTACCCGGCACCTATACGTTTACCATGAGGGTGAAAGATGGCAAAGGGCGTACCTACAGCATTGACGATACATTATCCTATGCTGCTTCACCCGCATTAAACCTAACAGCAGGCATTGTACAAAAAGTTAAAGGCAATATGCCTGGTTTTTATGTGCCGGCACTGGCGCTTAACGGCATAGCACCCTATACCTATTCGTTTTCTGAAGAAGGTAAAAACAAGGAAATGACCTGCCTGATGCAGATCACCAGCACGGGAATGGTAACTTTTACCAGTCCGCAACTCACATCGGGTGTGGTTTATGAAGTGAAAGTAGTAGATGCGTGCGGCCAAACGGTTAAAAAAACAATGCAAACCGGCGAAATTGTAACAGCTACTCCGCCATCAAAAAATGTGCTTTAGGGCCTTTTTTATGTCTCAACGGGGTGATCGCTTACAAACACCTACAGTAATTTTGCCAACGAAACAACATTCATGCTGCTGCTGAAAAGGAAGCAGTTGGTGTAAGATAGTCTCAGACTAATATTTTCTATTGTGGTTTTCGCCTTGTCTAAGGTGAAGAATGGTTCAACAGCCCTCCCTCAAGGAGGGCTGTTTTTTATAACAGCCATAACGCCCGGGTAAGCGTTCCCAAACGGAATGGTTTTGTAATGTGTAGTTCATCTAATAATAATGTATATATGATTAAAAAGTTTACGTTGCAACTGTTGTTGCTCTCATCATGCTGGGCATTGCCCGTACATGCGCAAACGCTCTGGGGCTGGGGCGATAATGTAAATGGATTGCCCGGCGCAGGCGATTCGGCTACCCGAATGTTTACAACGCCTAACCGCATAGGAACCAGTACCGACTGGAAAAAAATAGTAGCGCATGGTGCCGGCGTTTTTGCCATTAACCAGGCCGGAGGGCTCTGGACCTGGGGGTATGATGAAAATGGCAACCTGGGTATAGGCAGTCATGGTAATGGCACGGTGCACACCCTGCGCAGCACAACTCCACAACAGATAGGGCAAGGCAGGTACTGGACCAATGTATTCGGCGACTGGTCCAGCACTTATGCGGTAGACCTGCAGGGGCAGCTCTGGGCCTGGGGCTACAATGGCTCAGGCAAGCTGGGTATAGGTCAGGCTGGCTGGCAAGCCTACCTGGTAGATACACCTACCATGGTACTGTTACCACACGGTGCAAAAAATATGGTATCCTCCATAGAAGGGTTGGCTTATGCTATTGATGTGCATGGGCATCTCTGGGGCTGGGGCGATAATCAAACCAATTACCTGGGCATAGGCGGTACACCCAATGAGATTACAGAACCTGCGCTGGTAGACTCTGCACGCCAATGGCTGAAAGTGGTTATTGGGCAGCATTGTACCTATGCCATTACCACCGGTAATGAACTTTGGGTTTGGGGTTCCGATACCTACAGCACTACAGGTACCGGCACCAGCAACGGATCGTACAGAACTCCGGTTAGAATTGGCACGGCTGCCAACTGGACTGATGTAGCCACCAACCTCGAAACCACTTATGCTATGAACGCGAATGGAGAGCTCTACTCCTGGGGCAGCAATGCGCGCGGCGCCCTGGGGCAAGGTACCAGCAATACATTGTACAAAGCACTGGTGCCTACCAGGATCGGTACCGCAAATAACTGGCGCAAGATGTTTGTAACGGGCCGCAAAGGTGTGGCATATGCCATTAACGATAAAGGTGAGCTGTGGGGCTGGGGGTCTAATGTTAATGCAGACTTGGGCATAGGCGCAGCAGGAGGAAATATGGATGTATACCAACCTACGCAGATTGGCACAGATACAGATTGGGCCTGGGTTTCGGGTGGCGATGCCGGTTTAACGGTGGCTGGCAAAATGAATAAGGCTTTGTATGCCTGGGGCTGGAACTCTGGTGGCGAGGTAGGCGATGGTACTACGCAAAAACGTTCTGAACCTGTAAGGGTATTGCTGAACGGGCAGGGCGCATATGCCGATACCGTTATCTCCTCTGGTTACCCTTCGTATAAAGCTTATGCAATGGGGCTCAATCTTACGAATACTCCCAGTCTTGGCGCTACTACGGTAACAGCAAAGGAAAAAACTGCCATGCTGGTATATCCCAACCCGGCAGGTGCCTCTTTTACCATCCGGTGTGCGGTGCAGGCTGTAAGCGCCATCTGCATATACAATATGGCAGGAACGATGATGGCGCAACTGCCCTGGCAGGGGCACCAATCAGGATTGCAGGTTGTGCACACACACAATTGGTTGCCCGGTTTTTACAGCATCCGGCTGGTAAATGATATGCAGGAATCAGTTGCAGCAACAATGGTTGTAATCCAGTAACTGTATTCGTTGTTTGAAAACGGTAAATGCCGGGAGGTCATAATATGTACGATTGGGCCTAAAAAATGTCTGGATAGGGCATAAATCGGTTGTATACGCGTGATTTATACCTGCATGATGCGTAAAACACGCTGATAGTGCGGTGTGTATGGAATGGTTGATAATGGTTAAAATATGTCTCGGCGGGGTGAACCGCCTCATTGAACAAGCTGAAATTTGTAATACAGTGTAATGCTTAATTAATTATTGCAACCACGCTGTATTTAAACACTACAAAGAAAAACAAAGGAGGAAAAGATGAGAACGGCAACCGTATTTTTGGCTGGTGTATTTCTGCTTGCAGGGCATTCGGCAATCAAGGCACAAACCTATTCCAGTACCGCCATCAGTACTATTCTTAGCGCTGGTGCCGGAGGGTATATACTACCAGATGGTACAACCGCAACTGCGCAGATTGTAGCTACTGGCAGTGGTACTTTTGGTACTATTACCGGGCAAAATGCTTCGGCTGTAGGATCAAGCATTGGTGGTACGTACACAGGTAATACCTTGCCTGCCTACACCGGAGATAATAGTATAAACATGCTTACTGCTATTCAGAAGAAACCCGATGCTACTATAGAAGGGGGCAGAGCGGATAATTGCAAAGGCAGTATCGGCTTCTGGATTCATTTCAGCAAACCGATGCTCATTGCAGATATGCTGATGCTGGATATTGATGGTGCCAATACCAGCCCAACCAACTCGGAATGGACATCGGTATTCGGTTACAACAATACCACTTTTGTTCCCTATACTGCCACTACATCGGGTGCCGGCAGTGAGTTGGGCAAGGTTACGGCCTTTACCAATCCTAACGCATCATGGAACACGATGATTGCGGGTAAGATACCTGGCGCGCAAGCAGTACAGTCGCCAGAGATCTGGCGTTGTACAACTGCCAATGGTGGCACTTCCCAGCCAGATGATGTAAGCAACCAGGTGCTTTTTAATCCGACTAATGGCGCTAAGGTAACCGATCTGTTTGTGCTGTGGGGGCTTTGGCAGCAGCCTGGCAGCCCTACCACCCAGGCTTCGGCATTGGGTCCTATTGTGGTTAAAGCGCCCACCGCATCACTTCCGTTAAACCTCCTCAGTTTTACCGGTGTGCATGAAGCGGGCTTAAACAGCTTGCAATGGAAAACCGGTGATGAGGTAAATACCCGTGCTTTTGATATTGAGTACAGCAGCAATGGTAAGAATTTTGAAGTGGCAGGTACCGTAGCCGCATATGGCACAGGTAACCACAGCTATTATTTCGAGGATTCGAAACATGCCGATAGAAATGCTTACTACCGTCTTAAGATGATAGACAACAATGGTACGTATACCTATAGCCGCACCATTGTACTGAACGCGCAGGGAAGCAATGCTGCTGCAGCAGTACGCATATGGCCCAATCCGGTTAACAGCCAGCTTAATATTGGTACAGATGGTGCCACTCTTCAGAGCATTACTATTTATGATATACAAGGTAAAGTGGTAAGCCGTGTGCAGGTCGGAGAGGCGGGCAGTATCGACTGTTCTATGCTGGCAGCAGGCGTTTATTTCCTCAATGCATCTGACAAAGAGGGCAACGTAACCACTATTCCTTTTGTGAAAAAGTAAGATCAGATTTTTTAACTCCAATTAATACTATGAAAACAAAAATCGCGTATTGCGTTATTGTACTGTCATGTGTTATGTCTGTGTTTACCTCGTGTAAAAAAGACAGTAATGATAATAAAATTGCCACTACGGTAAATACAACGCAGGTGTCGTTGGTAACCAATACCAGTGCGGTGGTTAAAGGCTCAATTACAGCTTCGGGAAATGTGGCGGAGGCGGGTGTATGCTACGGTACCACACCTAACCCTACCATTGCAGGCAGTGTGGTTAAAGCCAATACACAGAGCGGATCATTTAGTGTTACACTCTCTGCGTTAACGCCTGGTACTACTTATTATGCAAAGGCATATGCTACTGTAGCAGGTACCACCACTTATGGCGAGCAGGTTAGTTTTACTACCAGTTTTATCAGCCTCAATTACAAGGCTTTTTATGATTTAGCTGTAAACAACCATTATTACAACGACAAGCAGCTTTTTTCTGTAGAAGGTGCCCGTCATACAATCTACGGACATGGGTTTACACTTGCTCCTGTAGTGGTTAAAATGATGGAGAAAGGGAATCCTGCCAATACAGTAACCCCGGTTGTAACCGTGGTGAACGACAGCACCCTGAGCTTTAAAGTGCCAGCCGAATTAGTAGGGCAGCAACCATATGCAGAAGCAAAAGAATACTTCTTTACCGTTAACGATATGGTGTTTCAGTCGTACTACAGTTTTTATAACAATGGCAATTATAATGATACCGCTTACCTGAAAGTGGCCAATAAAGACATCAATATCAGCGGGGTAACGAAAATGGTAGAAGCCGGTTGCAACCGTTATATACTCTCCGGTTCTTTTGCATCGGGTAGCGGCACCAACCAGCACCATCCGGTTGCGCTATTGGGCGTGCAGGCCATACCGGTAAGCCGTAGGTTGACGGTAAAAGCAGGGGGTAGTCTTTATAATTACTATGATTTACAAAATGGTAACCCCACATGCGGGGTTGCAACCATGCAGGCATTGCCTTATACCGGATCGATGTACATGTACCACGAGCCATTACAGGTAGGATTCAAAGAAAACCTTCCTGCAGGTATGGAAATTACTTTCCAGGTAGAAAATACAATGGCTGATGGCACAGTGGTTAAATCCAACGTGTTTTCTTACGCCAACTAATCTGGTTAACAACTGCTAAGAACTGACTCTGGGGCGTACCCTTTTGTGAAACAGGGTACGCCCTTTAGATATATAATATCATTTAGCGTTTTCTGATTATATATTTTTATATTTGTAATGATCTTTTGATTCCTTGATTGGCTGAAACCTGATTTTGTTTCAGATGTCCCCAGGTATCCTCCCCGACAGCGTACTAGAATTTGCGAAGGCTTTGGCTTGCGTTTAATTATTATTCAAATAAACCTGTTTATATGAAAAAGTACATTTATCTGTTTTTGGTTGGGTGCGCTTCTATCGCTGGTACTACGGCGCAGGGGCAAACCAATTACAGTTTTCCTATCAGCACCGTTTTAAACTCTATGCCTACCGGCGTGCGGCTACCTAATGGTACAATTGTAAAAGCCGAGAGGGTAGTAACCGCAACGGGTTCACACTCTGTCAATTCAGGTACTGCAGGCACAGTTGCCAATATGGGCGGCGTTTTTTCGGGAACCACCATTGCTACCTACGTGGGCAATACCGCCCCGGCTTCTTTTACGGTTATTGAAACAGCCAACTCTTCTACCCTGGATGGCGGTAACGCTAATAACTGCCAGGGAAGCATTGGATTCAGAATATATTTTGACCGGCCTACGGTTAAGATCAGTTTCCTGGCCCTTGATATTGATGGCAACAATACCAATCCCGGTAATGCGGAGTGGGTTTCTGCTTTTGCCTATAATGGAAACACGGTAGTGCCCTATACCCAAACCGTTTCTGCCGCAACCAATCTGGGCAATTCCAATATCACCACCAATACCAGCTGGCGTACCCTGGTTACCAATACCATTAGTGCTACCGCAGGTACCAATCTGAGTACAAACCTGGATGTGAAGCGATCACTTAATGGTAGTGCACAACCCAATGATATTAATAACCAGGTACTTTACAATCCAACGAACCCTGCAGATGCCATTACCGATTTTTACATACTCTGGGGCCTGTGGCAAACACCCCCTGCGGCTACCAACCAGACTTCTGGCCTTAGTCCTATTGTAGTAAGGGTAAGTCCTGATTTTGGCGATTTGCCCGATACCTACACTACATTGCTGGCTTCTGCCGGCCCTTCGCATGGTGTAGTTGGTACGCTGGCGTTGGGTACGCTTAATAATACGAAAGCAGATGGTACGCCTTCGGCACTTGCCAACACCGATCCCGATGATGATGGTATCGTAACGGTACCTGTTATTGCCAATGTAGCGGCCACATCGCAGATCATATCTACTTACGCACTTACCACTACTTATAACAATACTACCGGCCTGGCAGCCAATTATGTGGCGTGGGTAGACTGGAACAATAATGGCGTTATGGATGCGGCCGAAGGACAAACTGCATCGACCGTAGCGGGCAGCACCAGCGGCTCGGTAACCTTTACCTGGACCAATGTAACCCTTAGCGGAGCCGGAGGTTTAAACAATACTTATGCCCGTATCAGGGTTTCAACAGAAGCCATTCCTACCAGTGCGCCCGGTGGCGCTTACAGAGATGGTGAGATTGAAGATTACCTGGTGCCATTCTTGGTGCCATTGCCATTGCCTCTGCGCCTTGTTTCTTTTAATGGTGCTATAAGCGACCACCATGCCGTATTGCATTGGAAAACTGCCGATGAGGTTAATACCGACCGTTTTGAAGTACAGTTCAGCAGCGATGGTATGAATTTCTCTGGTATTGGCACATTGCAGGCAGCCGGTAAAGGCGACCATAGCTATTCATTTACCGACGATCGTTTTGTGCATGAGGTAAACTATTACAGGCTTAAAATGATAGATAAAGACGGTACCCTGTCTTACAGCCATGTTACAAAACTCGTAGCTGGCAAATCTGATATGTCTGTTATTTCGATCATGCCCAATCCCGTATCTGATAAACTGGCGCTCAACATTTCTACCGCTACACCATTACAGGCAGTGATCTACAATGAAGCTGGCCAGGTAATCCGTTCATTGGACATACCTGCCACCCGTTTTTACAGCATCGATTGCAGTGGTTTAAGCAGCGGACTTTATTACATACAGGTATCGGGCAGCAATGGTTTGTCAGACACCAAACCATTTGTTAAAAAATAACCGGAGCAAGCGTTGCGGAAACAGCGATCATGTTCATGAAAACAACGTTTTATAACTGATTTGAAAGTGGCAGTTCCTGGAAGCTGCCGGTGCTTTATTTGAGTAAAGAATGTAAGAATTGCTTGTGTTCAGACCTGTTTGGTACGGGCTTACCCGAAGCATTTTAACCTGAAATATGATCTGTGGATATTAGTTAACAGTAATGGATTGGAGGAACAGTAGCGGGTTGTGGATGTACAGATCATTTGGAATAATATAAAATAGATGAAATAAACGATGGAGGAGAATGCAGCAGCATTCCATAGCATCGTTCTAGCGATTACTCAAATAAACAAGATTTTATGAGAAGACATGTTTATCTGTTATGGGCAGGATGTGCCTCTTTGCTGGCTATTTCCGCGCAAGGGCAAACGAATTATAGTTTTCCTATCAGTACCATCTTAAATGCGATGCCTGCCGGGGTCAGACTGCCCGATGGTACTATTGTAAGGGCCGAGAAAGTAGCTACCGGTATTGGTTCACATTCTGTCAATTCGGGTTCGGCAGGCTCTATCTCCAATATGGGAGGTGCTTTTACCGGAACGGCTATGTCGGGGTATGTAGGCAATACAGATCCCTCCAAATTTACAGTGATTGAAACGGCCAATTCCTCTACACTGGATGGGGGCAATGGAAATAACTGCCAGCGTAGTATCGGTTTCAGGATCTATTTTGACCGGCCCACGGTAAAGATCAGTTTCCTGGCTATTGATATAGATGGCAATAATACCAATCCGGGCAATGCCGAGTGGGTATCGGCATTTGCTTTCAATGGCAATACGGTGGTACCTTATACCCAAACCCTCTCGGCAGGTACCAACCTGGGCAATAGCGCCATTACCACCAATACCACCTGGCGTACTTTGGTGACGAACAGCATCAGCGCTACAGCGGGTACCAACCTCAGTAGTCCTTTAAATGTTAAGAGATCGCTAAATGGCGGCGCACTCCCTAACGATGTAACCAACCAGGTGCTGTTTGATCCTGCTGTGCCTACGGCAGCCATTACCGATTTTTTTGTGCTCTGGGGTTTGTGGCAATCGCCGCTGTCGCCCACCAACCAGACATCGGGCCTGAGTCCGATTGTAGTTAGGGTGAGTCCCGATTTTGGCGATTTGCCCGATACCTATACTACTTTGCTGGCTTCTGCCGGCCCTTCGCATGGTGTAGTGGGCACGTTGGCATTGGGGGTACTTAACAATACCAAACCAGATGGCACACCTTCGGTGCTGGCCAATACCGACCCGGATGATGATGGTATATTAACGGTACCTGTTATTGCCAACGTATCTAGCGCATCGCAGGTGATAGCCAGTTATTCGCTGACCTCTACCTACACTAATAATTCTGGTCTGCAGGCCAATTATGCGGCCTGGATAGACTGGAATAATAATGGGGTGATGGATGCCGCTGAAGGGTTAACCACAACCAGCCCTGCAGGTAGTACGAGCGGCTCGGTAACTTTTACCTGGACCAATGTTACTTTGAGCGGTGCAGGAGGCTTAAACCATACTTATGCAAGGGTAAGGCAATCTACAGAGGTGATTCCCTCCAGTGCGCCCGGAGGGGCTTTTAAGGATGGTGAAATAGAGGATTATCTTGTACCTTTTCTGGTGCCGGTTGCATTACCGCTTAAACTGGTTTCATTTACCGGTGAGGTTAACGATCACCATGCGTCATTGACCTGGAATACCGCCGATGAGTTGCATACCGATCACTTCGATGTGGAGTTTAGCACCAATGGCATGAATTTTAAGAAAGTGGGCATGGTAAAAGCCGCAGGGAGCGGAAACCACAGGTATAGCTATACCGACACTCGTTTTGTAAGCGAACTAAACTATTACCGGCTTAAAATGACAGATACGGATGGGTCGGTGGCTTACAGCAATGTGGTAAAGCTGGTTGCTGCTAAAGCCGATCTGTCTGTTATATCTATCATGCCCAATCCTGTAACCGATAAGCTGGCCCTTAACATTGCTGCCGCTATGCCATTACAGGCGGTGATCTACAACGAAGCTGGCCAGGTAATTCGCTCGTTAGACATACCTGCCACCCGTTTTTACAGCATCGATTGCAGTGGTTTAAGCCACGGGCTTTATTACATCCAGGTATCGGGCAGCAATGGTTTATTGGAGACCAAACCGTTTGTTAAAAAATAACCAGATCGTTTTGTAACGATTGCGTTACGTGATAAGTAATAATACAGCAGCCCTTCGGGGCTGCTTTTGTTTCTGATCTATTTGAGTAAAAAAATGTCTGATAGGAGCAGTCTTTTGGCAGTTTGAAGTATTTCTGTAAGTAGCAATTAGCGATAGTAATGCCCTGATTGTGAGGG
>JAVBJN010000023.1:0-56179 GCA_031546985.1 Chitinophagaceae bacterium | reverse complement strand
CTTTGTTTGGGCGGCGCTCCCGCACAATTTATGACTACCTTAAACGGCGTTGCGCCTGTGGCCGGTTCTGCTTATACGGCAGGTTGGGCACCGCCTTTAAATCTTATGTCTATTACCGATATGAGACCTTATGTGGTACCTGGTAATGCAGGTAATTATACCTATACCGTAACCATAACCGATCAGGCTACGGGTTGCATGGTGCAGGCACCCGCGCTGGCCACTGTAACGGTGTGTGCTGTTGTGGTGCTGCCGGTTAACCTGCTGGGCTTTACCGCTGTGGCTCAGTATAAAACAGCGGTATTGAACTGGACAACCTCTTCGGAGGCTACGGGCCAATATTTTGATATAGAACGCAGCTCCAGCATTAAGGATTGGCATACAATAGGCCGGGTGAGTGCTACCCACAGTGTTTTAGAAAACAGCTACCGTTTTACCGATTACGCGCCGCAGGCCCAAACGGTATATTACCGCCTTAAAATGGTAGATAATGATGGTACTTACAGCTACAGCCAGGTAAAAACCGTAAAATTCAACACCGGTAACCTGGTTGCAGGCAAAGTGAGCTGGTTTCCTAACCCTACAGGTGGCGTTATTACCATCCAGACCGATGTGCCGGTAGCACATATGCTTATTGCAGACCTTACCGGAAGGGTGGTGTATGAGCAGCAGAATGTAACCAATGGTACTAGATGCTCTCTCCCGGCCAACTTGGCCCAGGGCATGTACATGATCGTGTTTCAGGTAGAGGGTGAGGTGCAGGTAGATAAGCTGCTGCTGGAGAAATAGAAGTTGCTTTCTGGGTATTTATAACAAAGGAGCCAGTCTGTAAGATTGGCTCCTTTGCCTTTTTGGATAAAAAAAATGTCTTTTTTTGATAGTGCTGTTGGTATTTGGCGTATGTATAAAGGGTACTTTTAGTTAATGTCTAAAACCAACATGCTATGAAAAAACAATTTTACCTGCTTTGCTGCCTCTTGTCTTCCTTGCTGTCTCAGGCGCAGTATACTTACAGGCCATTGCTGGTGCCAGGGCGGGCATGGGCTACCTGTCTACAATCTTTTTGGGGAGGTGCGCAATCTGGTGGTGTAGTCCGAAGTATATCAGATACTGCTACCTATATTTCAGGTAATGCTTATTACCAGATTGATGGAAAATTTTTGAGAGAAGATACTATTGCCAGGAAAGTGTGGAAGTATAATGTAAATACGCAAACAGACGAATTGTGGTTTGATTTTTCGTTAACCGTAGGCGATACCATGGTTGTACCGCAGCAATATGGCTCATCGTCTGGCTCATGGATTATCACTTCAGACTCGGTTTATGATAATGCACCTGTTTATCCAATTAATTACAGGGTGCTGGCGTTAAAACAAAGGGGGTCTCACTATGTAGTGAATTTGATAGAAGGCATTGGCTTCGTTACAATAGGCACCCCGTTTTACATAAATAGTAACGGACTGGAGGTGTCTATGAGAGGGCTTCTTGCGATAGACAGTAACATGGCAAGTCAAGTGCTGCCCAGGAGCTGGTTTGATGGAGATGAAAATCTATTGATTGAATATGTTGTTCCAGTACCTTTATCAGCTACTACCGGTTTTTGCCCAACGATTAGCGGGTTATCTAAAGTGGATAAAAATGAGTCTTTTGGTGTTTCTCCCAATCCCTGCAATATGGGCAGCATTGCAGTTCAATTGCCTTTGGCCTGGCGCAAAGAAAAGCTGTCTTATTCTATTGTTGGAGTAGATGGCAGATTGTTACAGAAGGTGTTTGCGTATGCCGGAGGCAGGGTAGATGTAAGCGGGTTGAACAATGGGGTATACCTGATTCGTTTGATGCATGAAGGGGCATTTTATACCCAGAAGCTGGTTATTCAATAATATAAGCCGAAGGTTTGGATGCTGTAGATAGGTGATAGGGACTCAGCTATCAGGAAGTTGCCAGGTTCAGTTACCAAAGCTTATGCGCACACCAGGGTTAATATTTATTGAACAGGTAATAAAAAAGCCCCGCAATGCGGGGCTTTTTTATTAAAATATGTTTTTGGCTTAGTGAGCAGGTGCAGTAGTTGCAGTGCTGTCAACAGTTACTGGAGCTGTACCGGTAGAATCACCTTCTGCAGGCATTTCTTCAGCTGGTTGGTTTTCGCCCTGAGGACCGCCCATTTCGTTGGCCAGGTCTTCTTTGGTCATTTTAGCCATCCATTTGCCGTTTTCTTTTACCATTTTCAGGTTCATTTCCTGATCAGGACGCTCACTCATGGTGTATTTAACAGTAGCGTTATCACCTTCTTCTTTCACATCTTTGATGTCCACTTTAATGTCTTTAGCTTTCACTTTCAGAGAATCGGGCATCATACCGGTGAAGCTGCTCATCATGTCGATAAACTTCTTGGTATCTTCGGTAGCAACAGGTTTTGCATTTTCGAAATCCAGGGTGTAATAAGCTTTCAGGAATTTCTCCGCGTTAGCTTTTGGAGAGTTACCACCGCAGCTTACCAGAGCCACAGCCATTACAAACAGGGTCGCAACCGAAAGGATGATTTTTTTCATTTGAACTATTGATTTTGAGTGTCTTTTAAATTGCAGCAAAACTACTACTAAAAGTTGATTTTGCAAATATTCTGTGTGTGTCCGTTTTGATAGAGGTTTCCGGTAGATACGAATGTAAATCCCTGGTGCACAGTTGGTTTAATGTATTCTTTGCCCGCAATACGATTAAAAGTTTTGTAAACAAATTCTGCACAATAAAAACGATCGTCGCTTTCGAGACTAAATCCCATGTCGAAAGGTACCTGTTTGTGGTAGTATACCTTAGCCAGAGAATCTACCGCTTTAAGTTGTACATCGTTTAAATCGTAGCGGTATACACCAAAACCGAGGTTGCCGTTAGGATTGCAGAATTGCTCAAAACTCTCGCGCCGCAGCCTGGCATCGGGATTGTCTTCGCCGCCGATAGAATGATAAACCACCACTTTGCCCTCTTCAATGGCAGCAATGCCGCAATGAGAATAGGTTTTATCGGTAGCCGAAAACTGGCGCAGGATATCGCTGGTAAGATCGTTGCCGGTGCGTACCACCAGATCGCCGTTTTTGACCAGCGGTAAAGCATCTTTTACCTTCTGCCATTTCTGCTGCATACCTGCAGCCCCTTTGTGTACGCTCTGTACCATGCTTGCCGGCGCCACTGCCGTTGGCGGATTGCCGGTGGCGGGATGGAATAAATCGCTGGTTTTGCTCCATACCCAAATAACGCCAAAACTAGAACCTACTATACCCGCTATGGTAAATGCCCTTGAAAAATGCCCCATTGTGTCTAAAAAGGAAAGTGTAAAATTAAGCTAAAGCAACGATCCTTCCATAAAAAAACACCGGTAACCTGCTGGTTACCGGTGTTTCGGTTATATGTCCAAAGCGGCAAGGGCTTATACCACAGATTGTTTAAGCTTTTTTTGCGCTTCGCGTTCTTCGTCTTCTTTGTTTTCGCGCTCTTTATCGGATTCGTACGCTTTAATGATCTCTTTAACCAGGCGGTGTCTTACTACATCTTCGCCATCGAGTTCGATGTGGGCGATACCCCGTATGTTTTTAAGGATATGCAACCCTTTGATGAGACCGCTGCGCTGGTTTTTGGGCAAATCGATTTGTGTAAGATCGCCGGTAATAATGGCTTTGGCCGATGCGCCGATGCGGGTAAGGAACATCTTGAGCTGCAGGTCGGTGGTATTCTGCGCTTCATCAAGAATGATGTAGGCATTATCCAGCGTGCGGCCGCGCATATAGGCCAATGGTGCGATCTCGATAATGCGGTTGGTCATATAATAATTCAGCTTATCGGGCGGAATCATATCATCCAGCGCATCGTACAGCGGACGCAGGTACGGATCAATTTTTTCTTTGAGATCGCCGGGCAGGAAACCCAGGCTCTCACCAGCTTCTACAGCCGGGCGGGTAAGGATAATCTTTTTTACGGCCTTGTTTTTTAACGCCCGTACTGCCAATGCTACCGCGGTATAGGTTTTACCGGTACCGGCAGGGCCGATGGCAAATACGATATCGTTTTTTTCCGACACCAGCGCCAGTTTTCGCTGATTTTGTGTTTTGGCACGAATTACTTTTCCGTTGGGGCCAAACACCAGGATGTCGTTGGAGTGCAGATCGTGCAATTCGCTGGGGGGGCTGTCTTCATCGCCCAGGATCTGCGAGAAGTAGTTTTCCGACATGTTACCGTTTCTTTCCAGGAACTGGATAATAAGTTCAATCTTTTCGCGGGCCTGCTCTACATCTTCCGTTTTACCGGACAGTTTTATTTGTGAGCCCCTTGAGAGGATTTTGAGGAGAGGGAATTTTTTTTTGAGGATGTCGAACTTATTGTTATTAACGCCAAAGAACTCAATGGGGTTAATGCTTTCGAGGTTAATGATTGCTTCAGTCACGGTAGTAGATTTTAGTTCTAAGGATTGTTTGTCTGTTCGTATCTGGCTGGTCTTCCGTTAATGTATTCTTCCTGTTTAATGACTTTGCCGGTAACCGAATCGTAGAAAGTTTGCAGGCCCTCCTTATTGCCTGACTTAATATTCGATTCCTGCTGCAAGGTCCCATTCATGAAAAAGAATTTCCAGAGGCCGTCTTCCATTCCATCTTTATAATCGCCGGAAGCGGAGAGTTTTCCGTTTTCGTAAAACTCTTTGGCAGGACCGTTCTCGGCGCCGTTTTTAAAATTAAGCTCTTCCCTTAACTGACCGTTCCTGTAATAATACTGCCAGGTGCCGGTCATCTGGTCGTTCTGATAATTTCCTTTTTCCTTTGCTCGGCCATTGTCGAAATAAGACTCATAAGGGCCGTCAAATAAACCCTGCCTGTAATGTTCAATAGCAATAATCTTACCTGAAGTATCGTACAGTTTACGCACGCCGTTTTTTACGCCGTTCTGCTCCTCGTATGTTTCGGTGAGTTTTTGGGTGGCGGGGTCGTGCACCTCTATGGTTTTAGGCTGGTTGCCCGGCTTGCATCCAAGCCAGGCAACTGAAGCCAACATAACTATGCATGATAATCTGCTTACAGATTGCATCATATAGCGTTATTAGATTTTGTAAGCCTGCGCTTTAAAAGCTTCTACCTTACCGGCAATAGCTTCATCGCTCAGGGCAAAAATACGGGCGCACAGTACCGCAGCATTGCGGGCACCTGCCTTACCTACTGCCAAAGTACCAACTGGCAGACCAGCAGGCATCTGAACAATTGAATACAGGGCGTCGATACCACCTGGCAAGCCACCATCCAAAGGCACACCCAAAACAGGGAGTGACGTGTAAGCCGCGCAAACGCCAGGCAGGGCAGCAGCCATACCGGCAGCAGCGATAACAGCACCAAAGCCTTTGCCGGCAGCGGTTACCATCAGCTCTCGAACCTGATCGGGGTTACGGTGGGCAGAGGCCACAATCATTTCATTTTCAATACCAAACCAGTTTAACCAGTTCTGGGCTTCCTGCATTACTCCTTTGTCTGACTCGGAGCCCATAATGATCATTACTTTTTTGCTCATAACTACTAGATGTTTATAAAAAGGGATGAAATAAAAGATTTACATGTCCCTGGCTGTGATTTATAACTAATATACAGCACAGGTTTCAAATTTTTGCCGGAAGTTATGCACTGTTTGTGAAGATTTTCATGTGTTATATTTTGTTAACTTCGCACAAAGCAGCGTTATGTTTTTTCTGTATTCAGGTTTTGTGCTGGAGAATCTTGCTATTTTATTGCTGGGCATCAGTCTGATGGCCACGCTGGTGTTGTTTATCAATAACCGCAGGCGTGCGCTCCGTTTTGCCATGGCTGGTAATATGGTAGCGCTGGCGCTCGTAATGGTGTCGTTTTCTACTTACTTCGGGTCTGTTACCCTGCAGGCTGTAAAAACCGGTACCAATGAGGTAAAAAGCGCCTGGTATGATAAAGAACAAACCCTGGACACTGATGGTAAACCATCTGAATCCAGGATTTTGTTTAAAGTAGTTTATTCTCTCTACAGCTTCCTGGCTGGTAAATAATACTTTTCTTATACTTTGGCCGCCGGCTTGAATTCTGATATAAAGTGGAATTCAATATCGGGGTTATTTGTCCTTTCTGTATTCAGGAACCACTCTGATTGTGCCAGGTACACCAGGTT
Organism: Chitinophagaceae bacterium; assembly: GCA_031546985.1. Classification (GTDB taxonomy): domain Bacteria; phylum Bacteroidota; class Bacteroidia; order Chitinophagales; family Chitinophagaceae; genus JAVBJN01. The sequence goes on along the minus strand of JAVBJN010000023.1, from coordinate 50,014 downwards.
GCCGTCTTTATCTTCTACCACATTACTGGTTTTAAAGCGTACAAATTCCTCGAGCTTTTGTTTGGGCCCGGTGATCCAGCATGCTTTGTAAAAACTCAGCGGCTGAAAGCGGCAAGATGAACCGTATTCGTGCAGCAAACGGTACTGGATAACCTCAAACTGCAGATCGCCTACGCAACCAATAATTTTACGGTTGCCACTGTGCTGGGTAAACAGCTGGGCCACCCCTTCGTCTGTCAACTGGCGAATACCTTTTTCCAACTGCTTGGTTTTCATAGGATCGGTATTGATCAGCTCCTTAAACAACTCCGGAGAGAAGCTGGGGATGCCGGTAAATATCATGTTTTCGCCTTCGGTGAGGGTATCGCCGATTTTGAAGTTGCCGGTATCGAACAAGCCAATTACATCGCCGGGGTAAGCATCTTCGAGTACATTTTTTTCGCGGGCCATAAAGCTGTAGGGCGCGCTAAAACGCACTTGCTTATCGAGGCGCACGTGGTGGAAGAACTTATTGCGCTCAAACTTGCCCGAACATACGCGCAGAAACGCGATACGATCGCGGTGGCGAGGGTCGAGGTTGGCGTGGATCTTAAAGATGAAGCCGGTGAATTTATCTTCCTGCACATCTACCACACGGGTATCGGTAGCACGGTTTAACGGGGTAGGGGCAATCTCGATAAACGTATCGAGCATTTCCTTAATACCGAAGTTGTTTACCGCAGAGCCAAAAAATACCGGGGCCAGCTTGCCGGAGCGGTAATCTTCTTTGTCCAGCGGCTCATATACGCCATTGATCAGTTCCAGGTCTTCGCGGAGTTTGGCAGCGTCTTTTTCGCCCAGGCGCTCGTCCAGCACCGGGTTGCTCAGATCGTCGATCGGCAGCAGATCGTCTGCCGTAGCCTTGCTGTTGGCCTGGTACATGAGCAGGCTATCGTCGAAAATATTATACACGCCCTTAAATTCCCTGCCCATATTGATAGGCCAGGAGAGCGGCTGAACGTTGATATTGAGTTTTTCTTCCAATTCGTCGAGTAAATCGAACGGGTCTTTACCGTCGCGGTCCATTTTGTTTACGAAAATGATTACCGGCGTATCGCGCATGCGGCACACTTCCATCAGGCGTTCGGTTTGTTCCTCCACCCCTTTTACACAGTCAATAACCAGTACTACGCTATCTACAGCGGTGAGGGTACGGTAGGTATCTTCGGCAAAGTCTTTGTGACCTGGCGTATCGAGGAGGGTAACAATGGTATCGCGGTATTCAAAATTCATTACGGAAGTAGCCACGGAGATTCCTCTCTGGCGTTCGATTTCCATAAAATCCGAAGTGGTGTGTTTCTTGATTTTATTGGACTTTACCGCACCTGCTACCTGGATAGCGCCACCAAACAGGAGGAACTTCTCCGTAAGGGTAGTTTTACCGGCATCGGGGTGGGCAATAATGGCGAAAGTCTTTCGCCTGCTGATCTCCTTGGCGTATTTCATGAATCTGGATATCTAAATTGAGTCGGCAAAGGTAGTTGATTTTACAGACAGGTAAAATCACCGAATTCTAAATAGACTTATAAACGGGGGTATTTTTTCGTAATTTATGTATAGCACCTTATCCTATGATGGCTAACCAAACCCATAACTGGTATGAAAAGCAGTACTTTCCGCATGGTAATATGGGGATTGGCAGTTCTTTCTGTATGGTTAAACAACCTTGAGAGCATTGCTCAACCCTGCATTCCAATAAATCTGGGTCCCGATTTCAGCTATGCCTGCGCACAGAGCTGTACTACCTTAAATGCCCATCCGCTCCGGCAAAACGCCACTACATCTTACACGGTATCTGCCACCTCTTACACGCCTTATCCTTTTAATGCCGGCGCCACTATAGCATTTTCGGGTGCCGACCAATGGTCTGCGGCTGTAGCCATCCCTTTTCCGTTTTGCTTTATGGGCAGCACTTTTAACAGCCTGGTGATTGGCGAAAACGGCGTGTTATCCTTTGATGTAGCCGTAGCCAGCCAGACCTGTAACTGGCAGCAGCAGTCCATACCATTTACCGGCAACACCCAGCCCAATAATGTGCCTTACCCACATATGGCCATTTTTGGCCCTTATCACGACCTGGACATTCTTTCGGGCGGCACCATCCGCTACCAGACGGTGGGTGCGTTTCCCTGCAGGCGGTTTGTGGTATCTTATAACAATGTACCGCATTACAACTGCCCGGGGCTTACCAGCACTTTTCAGATTGTGCTGCATGAGCTGAGCAACCAGGTAGATGTTTTTATCCAGAATAAATCGTCCTGCGGCTCCTGGCAGGGGGGGAATGCGATAGAAGGAATTCAGAACAGCAACGGCACCGTAAGCTATACCGTGCCCGGAAGAAACGCAACCGTTTGGGCCGTGCTCAACGATGCGTACAGCTTTATACCCTCCGGAGCGCCTTTGTATACTATTCAGTGGCAAGCGCTGGGTAGCGGACCGCTTGCCGTATCGGGCGATTCGGTGCAGGTGTGCAGCCCCGTAACCACTACCTATGTAGCTACCATTCAATATGCCTGTGTGCCGGTAGCAATTAGCTTTAGCGATACCATTACCGTAGCCCGGCCACCTTTTCCGCATGTGGTGGTTAACAGTACCACCCCTCCCGACTGCAACGGTGGCAACAATGGCAGCATACAAATCAGTGGCGCAGGGGGATTGCCATCCTACCAGTTTAAATTGGGCAGCGGAGCATACCAGGCATCCGGCTCTTTTGGCGGGCTTACCGCAGGTAGCTATGTGTTTTGGGTAAAAGATGCCAATGGCTGCGAAAAAGATACCACCGTGGTGCTGGCCCAGCCACCAGCCATACAAGCCACTGCCACTGTGCAGCCCGCCTCCTGTAATGGAGCAGCTACCGTAACGCTGAATGCCACGGGCGGTACCCCCGGTTATACCTATGCCCTTAATACAGGGGCATACCAGGCCTCAAATATATTTGCCAGTGTAGCACCGGGTATACACACCTTCCATGTAAAAGACAGCAAAGGTTGTGTGCAGGATGTGCCGGTAACAGTGCCTGGCGCTACCGGTGTATTGTTTGCAGGGCTAACCATTACTCCCGCAATGTGTAACGGGGGCACTGTACAAGTAATAGTATCTGGCTTTGGTGGATTGCCCGCCTACCAGTTTGCTGTAGATGGGGGTGTATACCAAACCAACAATGTATTTGCAGTATTGGCGGGCAACCATACTTTTTCGGTAAAAGATGCAGCCGGGTGTACCGATGATACCACATTGCTAATAACCCAGCCTCCAATATTGACAGTTGCAGCTTCTGTAGCCCAGCCCGGTTGTATTACCGGTACCGGTACCGTAACGCTAACCGGCAGTGGGGGCACCGCTCCCTTTACGTATGCTTTGGGGGCTAATGCATATGGCTTTAACAACATTTTTGCCAATGTGCCGGCCGGGACTTATATGTTTCATGTAAAGGATGCCAATAATTGCGTGAAGGATACGCTAATAACCTTGTTGTCTCAATCTCCGGTAATGGCGCATGCTACCATTACCCCGGCGGGATGCAGCAATAACCTGGGCAGTATTTTATCCACTCCTTTTGGGGGGCAGGTGCCTTATACTTTTCAATTGAATGGAATAGGCACTTACCAGCCATCGGGTAGTTTTACCGGGTTGAGCGCGGGTACTTATACCTTAAGTGTAAAGGATGCCAACGGTTGCCTGAAAGATACGGTGGTGGTTATTCCAATGTCGCCCACACTGGCTGTAACCGGTAATGTAACCAGTGTTTCCTGCTTTGGATTAACAGATGGCGCTTTTACGCTTAGTGCTACCGGTGGTACAGCGCCTTACCTGTTTTCGGTAAACCTGGCGGCCTTCTCTGCGGTTACGGTGTATACCAATAAACCCGCCGGCGCTTATGATGTAGTGGTAAAAGACCAGCAGGGGTGCGAAGCCGGCGTTACGCTCCAGGTGCCCGGGCCCACATCGCCACTGAAAGCGGTGGTGAGCCTGGCAGGTTTTAATTGCAACAACAGCACCGGCACAATTAATGTAACGGCTACCGGCGGTGCAGGGCCATATATTTACGCGTTGGATGCCGGGCAATACGGCCCCGTGGGTACATTCCCCTCGCTTACTCCTGGTACGTATACAGTTCATGTAAAAGATGCGGGCAATTGCCAGAAAGATTCCATTGTTACCATAGTATTACCGGCCGCACTTAAAATTACCGGTCTGTCAGGAGCCAGTATCGCTTGTTACGGAGGGCTGGCCAATGTGCAGGTATCAGCATCTGGCGGTACCCCGCCTTATACCTACGCTTTCGGAGTAGGCTCTTACAGCGGTAGTAATGTGCTAAACATGCCTGTAGGCAGCCAAACGATTCATGTAAAAGATGCGCAGCAATGCATTAAGGATACTACCATTCTGCTTACGCAACCTCCGCCAATAGGTATTGCGGTGAGTTACCCTGCCATTGTGTGTGCGGGCAATACCACAACCATAACCGTGCAGGGTAGCGGCAGCAGTGGTTATACTTATGCATTAAATAGTGGGGCTTTTTCGGCGGTAAATACTTTTCCGGCACAAACTGCCGGAGGCTATACCGCGCATGTAAAAGATGCGCAGAACTGTGTGAGAGATTCCACGTTTAATATTGTGCAACCTCCTGTTTTGCGTTTGGCGATGGCGGTAACGCCTGTTTATTGCACCGGAGATTCTGCATTGATTGTTTTGTCGGGTTCCGGAGGTAATGGCGGCTACAGCTACGCGCTTTCTCCTGGTGGTTACAGCAGCAGTGCTACTTATAAAGTACCGGCGGGGACCTATACCTTTAGTGTAAAGGACAACAGCAATTGCCAGAAAGATTCTACACTAGTGCTGGTAAATGGCATTAATATTTCTGCCACTTACAATATTGTGCCGGTGTTGTGCAATGGCAACAGTAACGGATCCATCACCGTTTTCCCAGGGGTGGGAGCGGGCCCGTTTGAGTACGCGCTCAACAATGGTGTTTTTAGCAGCAATAATAATTTTACCAACCTGCCGCTCGGTTCTTATACCGTAAAGGTTAAAGATGCCAATGGGTGCCGAAAAGATACTGTTATTGTACTCACTCCCATTTCCGACATCAGCATTGGAGTGGCAGTATCTCCTCCAACATGCTATGGACAGAGCAACGCTTCGGTGGCTATTACCATTATCTCCGGGGGGCAGGCGCCTTACCAGTCTGCAATAGGAAGCGGTACTTACAGCAGTGGCTTTACTTACCCCAACCTGGCGCCCGGTACCTATCTTTTTCACATCAGGGATTCTATCAAATGTATTAAGGATACCCTTATCCATATTGTGCAACCCGCTCCGGTTACCGCCACCATCCAGCTGGTTAATATTGGTTGCAATGGCAACAATAACGGTTCTATACAAGTGTTTCCGGCAGGAGGTGTGCCTCCTTATCAGTATGCTTTAAATAGTGGTGCTTTTGGGCCCGGTAATGTGTTTGGTGGATTAAATGCCGGAACTTATACCGTGCACATTAAGGATAATAACAACTGCCTTAAAGATACGGTAGTGGTGCTTATACAGCCTCCTGCACTGCGATTGGACAGTGTAAAAATTATACCGTTATCGTGCAATGGCGGCAGTAATGCATCTGCTGCTGTGTTTGGCAGCGGAGGTGCGCCACCATACCAGTATGCTGTAGATGGTGGTATGTATACTAGCACCTCGGTATTTGGTAGCCTGGGTGCAGGCGTGCATTTGTTTTCGATAAAAGACAATGGCGGGTGTACGAAAGATACTCTCATTAATCTGGCGCAGCCATTGCCTGTGCAGGTAACTGTAACATCGGTGGTGAATGTGCCATGCAGTGGGGGCAATAATGGTAGCGTAACGCTGGTGGGCAGCGGTGGTACCGCACCATACCAATATGCGGTAAATACAGGTGTGTACGGCAGCAGTAATGTATTTGGCGGTTTAGCGCCGGGCAGCTATGTGTTTCATGTAAAAGATGCCAGCAGTTGTGTGAAAGATACTACAGTGGCTATTGTGCAGCCCGGTGGTATACTGTGGCAAAGTGTAACTGTAGTGGCAGTGAGCTGCGCCGGATTGTCTGATGGTAGCATTACCGTAACCGCTACCGGAGGTGGAGGAGGGTTTCAATACGCTATGGGTACAGGGGCCTATGGTGCATCAAATGTATTTGCAGGATTGCCATTGGGTACATATACCTTGCATGCCAAAGATGTAAACGGGTGCATTAAAGATACCGTGGTATCTTTTGCCCAACCCCTGCCTTTGGGTGTAGGCGTAGTTGTGAATGCAGTGACCTGTACCGGCAACCTTGCCGATGGTAAAATTACGGTGCAGGCTACCGGCGGTACTGCACCGTACCAATACGCTTTGAATGCAGGCGCTTTTGGCAGTGCCAATATCTTTAACGGACTTGCGCCGGGTAGCTACACTGTGCATATCAAAGATTTGCATAACTGTTTAAAAGATACCACATTACTTTTGTTGCCGCCTGTTGCTATAAAAATAGACAGCGCGCAGGTTACCGGCATTACTTGTTTCGGGCAGGGTAATGGATCGGTTAAACTTTTTGCCAGTGCAGGGCTCCCCCCTTACCAGTACAATGTGAATGGCGGGACATTTACCACTAATTCTCTATTTACCAACCTGGCGGCGGGCAGCTATACCTTTTCTGTAAAAGGCAGCAACGGCTGTGCAAAAGATACAACGATAACATTGGCACAACCTCTCGCATTGGTGGTTGCATCGGTAACCGTTACCGCAGTGAGTTGCCGCAATGGCGCTAATGGCAGCATTACTATAACCGGGGCGGGCGGCACACCGGCTTACACTTATGCGCTGGGCAGTGGGTTGTATAGCAGTACCAATGTATTTACCGGTTTGCAGGCAGGATCGTACATCCTGCATATTAAGGATGCCCGCAATTGTATTAAGGATACCACTATTACACTGGTTGCTCCTCCGGCTATCTTTATTCAAGCGGTAACTGTAACGCCTGTTTTGTGCAATGGCGATACTACGGGTAGTCTTGTGATTCTGGCTTCTGGCGGCACTGGCGTTTTGCAGTATGCCATTAACAATAATGCATACCAGGCAGGCAATAGTTTCTCTAATCTTGTTGCCGCTGCTTATACATTGCATGTAAAAGACGGGAATGGGTGTATAAAAGATACCGTGGTGAACATTGCGCAACCAGCTGCTATTGCGCCTGCTGTGCAGGTAAAAAACATTACCTGCTCCGGAAGTTTGTCTGATGGCAGTATTACGGTTGCTCCTACCGGTGGTGTAGCGCCTTATGTGTATGCACTTGATGCGGGAGCTTATGGCTCTGTAAATCAATTTAATAATCTTACAGCTGGTACTTACACTATACACATTAAGGATGCGAATGGTTGCGAAAAAGACACGGTGGTAACGTTGCTAAACCCTGCCGATATTGCGTTGACCGCACAGGTGGTACCGGTAACCTGCTTTGGTGGTAATGATGGGCAGATTGCGCTTACCATTACCGGTGGTACCAGTCCTTATACCTACCAACTGTCTACCGGGCAGCAATATGGTCCGGTGCCCAATACTGCTTATACTTTTACCGGGCTCGGCGCTGCCAATAATGTGCAGGTGCGTATAACCGACCAGAATGGTTGTGTGGATGATACTACTGTTTCTATAACCAGTCCGGCAGCAATAGTGCTTAATGCCCAGGTGAGCGATATGGCTTGTTATGGTATTATTGACGGCAGTATTGCTATACATGCCACAGGGGGTAACGGACAGTTTGAGTATGGATTGTCGCAGAACGATTTACAAGCCGACGCTGTGTTTTATAACCTGGCCGGAGGGCATTATATCGTGTATGTGAAAGACATAAAAGGTTGCAGGGCCGAAATACCGGTTGTGCTAAATGCGCCAGATGCGCCTTTGAGCGTGGATATGGACATTGATTCGGTTTTTTGCACCGGGCCGGGAAATGATGGTGCCATAACAGCGTTAATCAAGGGCGGTACTTCTCCCTACACTTATATATGGAGCACTGGCGATGTAACATTGAAAATCAGCAATTTACCAGAAGGGGCATACACTTTATACGTAACCGACAGCAAAGGCTGCAAAGATACAGCGCTGGCCCAGGTAGGCAGCAGAGGTTGCTGCCAGGTGCATGTGCCCAATGCTTTTACCCCCAATAACGACGAAACCAACGACTGGTTCCGGGTACTCAATTATGGCAGGGTCTATGAGTTTGAAATGATGGTATATAACCGCCTCGGACAACAGGTATTTGCATCCGTTGATCCTGAAAAGGGGTGGGATGGGCGCTTCCTGGGGCAGCCCGCAGAGATAGGTACTTATTACTATATGATCCGCTACAGGTGCGAGATTGACCACCAGAAAAAGCTCATGAAAGGGGATGTTATTCTTATTCGTTAAGGCATAATAAAATAATAATATTAAATATTAAAACATTTATCGTTATTTTGCGCCCGAACCACAGAAAGAACATACCATAATGAAACGACTCTTGTTGACACTGGCTGTCTCAGCCATTGCTCTGTTAGGTCGTGCCCAAAACTGTCCGCAGATTAACGCCGGTAACGACGTTAGTCTTTCCTGCGTCCAGAACTGCACGACTTTGCATGCGACCGCGCAGGCAGTGAACAGTACAGCCGCTTATTCGCTCTCCTCCACGGGCTATTCCCCCTTCAGTTATGCCGGTACGGCAGTATCATTTACCCAGGGCGACCGATGGTCGCAGGTGATACCTATTCCCTTTAAATTCTGCTTTTACGGTAAAACGTACGACCGGGTTGTAATCGGGGAGAACGGCGTTGTGTCGTTCGATACTACTTATGCCGGGCAGGTTTGTAACTGGCAGGTAATGTCATTGCCTTACTCTGGTAACACTGCCGGTAATAATGTGCCTTTTCCGCTCAATGCCATTTTTGGTCCTTATCATGATCTGGATCTGCTTTCGGGTGGTGCCATTTCTTACCAAACTGTGGGCAGCTACCCCTGCCGCAAGTTTGTGATTTCGTACAATAACGTGCCGTTGTATAACTGCTCGGCATCAACCACCAAGCAGCAGATTGTACTGTACGAAACCACCAATACCATTGATCAGTACATTGATCATAAAGACGTTTGTAACTCCTGGCTGGCTGGTAATGCGGTGCAGGGTATCCAGAACGAAACCGGCTCTGCCGCAGTAGCAGTAAGCGGCCGCAATGGTACCAACTGGACTGCCAACAGCGATGGCCAGCGGTATACACCATCCGGAGCCCCCACCTACAGCATTAGCTGGTTAAACAGCGCCGGAACTGTAATCGCATCCGGTGTTGATTCCGTAGTGGTATGTCCTACAGCTACGAGTTTTTATGTAGCCAGGGTATCTTACGATTGCGGCCCCACGCCGGTTATGCTATATGATACTGTGGTAGTGAATAAACCACTAAAACCAACCATTGCTATTTCTGGCCTTACCATGCCATTGTGTAATGGCCAGGTGACCGGAGGTGTTACCATCACAGCAACATCGGGCCAAACGCCGTATACCTATAAGATTGATGTAGGTACCTTTGGTCCATCGGGTAACTTTAGTGGTCTTGCTGCAGGCAACCATACCCTAACCGCAAAAGATGCGAACGGTTGTGAGCACGATACGGTGATTACGATTACCCAACCAGCAGCCATCCAGGCTACCGCTGCGGTAACGCCTACGAGTTGCGCAGGAATATCTACCCTAGTGATTACCGCCACCGGCGGTACTGCACCATATAGTTATGCTCTTGGAACAGGTTCATACCAGACATCAAACACCTTTACGGGCGTAAATCCCGGTACATATACCGTGCATATTAAAGATGCTAACGGATGTATTAAAGATACCCCGGTAACGGTAGCGGCTCCGGCCAATGCTTTACATGCTGGCGTATCGTTTCTTACCATTCCCTGTAACGGAGGTACAACCACTGTTACCGTAAACGCGTCGGGTGGTCTTGCACCTTACCAGTATGCTGCCAACGGGGGAACCTTCCAGGCTGGTAATACTTTTACACTGGGTGCAGGTACGCATACGGTAACGATTAAAGACAACGCCGGTTGTACCGACGATACGACTTTTACACTTGGTAATCCGCCACTGGTAGGCTTTACAGTGACTACTGTTTTGCCTGCTTGCCAAGGTGTAACAGGTAGTATTACAGTAAATGGTATTGGTGGTACACCGGGTTATACCTATTCGATTAATGGGAATATACCTCAGGCCACCAATACTTTCGGTGGACTTTTAGGAGGTTCATACACGATTTCTATTATAGATTCGAGGGGTTGCCAGAAAGATTCTGTGGTTACGCTAAATACATTGTCACCGATAATGGCCAATGCCACTATCGTTCCAGCTGGTTGCAGCAACGGTGCAGGTAGCATTACCTCCAATCCATTTGGTGGCACACCTCCTTATACTTATACACTGAACAACGGTGCTTTTGGTAGTGGTAATTCTTTTACCGGGCTTACCGCAGGTACTTATACGCTGAGTGTAAAAGATGCTAACGGTTGCCGTAAAGACACAGTGATACAGATTAAGATGTCACCAACATTGGGTATTACTGCATCGGGTGCCTTTGTGGGGTGCTCGGGTGGTAATAATGGTACTGTTACAGCGAATGCTACCGGTGGTTCCGGAGTATACACCTATTCTATTAATGGGGTAACCTTCCAGTCCTCCAATGTATTTACAAATCTGGTACCAGGTACTTATACCGTAACCGTTAAGGACAATCAGGGTTGCGAAGAAGGTACTACCGTGGTGATATCCAATCCTCCACCCATGTCGGTATCTATAGCAATAAATCCGGTGCCTTGTTTTAATGGAGTAGGAGAGTTTTCAATAAATGTAACAGGAGGCACTCTCCCTTACCAATACGCAATTAATACTGGTGCATACAACAGTCAATGGTATTACGCTGGTGTTGTTCCTGGTACTTACACCCTTCATATAAAAGATAACAGTGGTTGCCAGAAAGACACAACAATCATAGTAACCAATCCTGCACCATTACTAATAGCTTCTTTCTCTGCTACTCCGATCGGTTGCAGCGGCGTTAGCTCCAGTGTAAATATTGCAGGTACAGGCGGTACTGCACCTTATAGCTATGCTTACGATGGCAATGGCTATGTGGCTACAGGTGCATTATCGGTGCCAGCAGGTACGCATACCATTCATATTAAAGATGCGCACAACTGTATTAAGGATACTAACATAACATTGGCGCAGCCTACACCTTACAGTATTGCGGTGAGCTATCCTGCTATTGCTTGTAACGGTGGTGCAACTACAGTTACCTTATCTGCATCGGGCAGTACCGGTTTTACTTATTCGATGGCTGCTGGTGCATTTGGACCTTCTAACGTATTTACTGGTGTGCCAGGTGGCGCCATTAATTTTCATGTTAAGGATGTAAATGGTTGTGTGCACGATACCGCTTTTGTAATTACCGAACCTGCCAAAGTAAATGCGGCGGCTTCGGTTGTACCTGTTTCGTGTAATGGCGACAGTGCAACCATTACCCTGACCGGGAACGGTGGTACGGCCCCGCACACCTACGCGCTAAACACGGGTACTTTTGGTACCAACAGTACATTTAAGGTGCCCGCGGGGACCTATAGTTTCCATATTAAGGATGCCAAAGGTTGTACCAAGGATTCTACATTTACCTTCCTGAACCCTGCGCCGATCTTTGTCGATTCGTTTAAGATTGTAAACGTAATCTGCTATAGTGATAGCAGTGGCTCCATTACCCTGTTTGCAGGTGGCGGAGCAGGCCCATATCAGTATGCTGTAGACAACAACCCTTTTGGTACACTCAATAGTTTCTCCAACTTGGTTACAGGTAGCCATACTGTAAAAATTAAGGACGCGCTGAATTGCATTAAGGACACAACGCTGTTTGTACCCACATTGCCTCAACTCAATGTGTCGTTGCAGGTAGATACGCCATCTTGTATTACCAGCCTTAATGGTAGCGTAGTATTATCTGCCACAGGTGGTGTGCCGCCATACCAGTTTAGCTTAGGTACGGGTCCTTTTACAGGAACCAACACCTTTACCGGTTTATTACCAGGTACCTATATGCTCCACATCCGCGATTCTGTAAAATGTATCCGCGATACTTCTATTACCATTCCCGGGCCTGTAGCTATTGTGCCTAATGTGGTGCGCACCAATGTAACCTGCAATGGTGCTGCAACCGGAACCATACTGGTAACGGCAACAGGGGGCTATGCACCTTACCAATACCGCCTCAACAGCGGATCGTTCTCTGCCGTAAACAACTTTACCAGTCTTACCGCTGGTACATACACCTTATCGGTACGCGACAATAAAAACTGTATTAAAGACACTATTCTCGTTATTACCGAGCCGCCTGCTATTCACATCGACAGTGCGAGCATCGTAAACCCCAGCTGCAGTGGTACCGGAAACGGTAAAGTAACCATCTGGGCGCAGGGTGGTGTGCCGGGCTATACCTATGCTATAAGCACGGGTACCTATACTGCTTCGCCGGTATTTAACGGGCTCAATGCAGGCACCTTTACTTTCCATGTAAAAGATGCCAACGGTTGTATTAAGGATACTGTGATTACGCTGTTGCAACCTTCTACCTTACAGGCCAATGTTACTGCAATTGCCAATGTTACTTGTAATGGTGGCAGCAATGGATCGGCAACCCTGGCTGGGGCCGGCGGTACCTTACCTTATACCTATGCCATGGGCACGGGTGCCTATAGCGCAACAACCAGCTTTAACGGTCTTGCTGCGGGCGCTTACACTTTCCATGTAAAAGACGCGGGAAATTGCGTTAAAGATACCGTAGTCAACATTACACAACCTACGCCTGTAGCGGTTGCCGCTGTGGTGACACCTGTGTTGTGTTTTGGACAAAACAATGGATCGGTAACCTTAACCGGCACCGGTGGTACACCGGGTTATACCTACACCCAGGGAACCGGAGCATACAGTGCCAGTGCTGTTTTTGCTAGCCTGGCTGTAGGTAGTTATACCTTCCATGTAAAGGATACCAATGGTTGTGTAAAGGATACCATTATCAGCATTACCCAACCGGTAGCGGTGCAGGCCAATGTAACGGTGGTGCCGGTGACCTGTGCCGGAAGCCTGTCTGACGGTACCATTACCGCAGCGGGTGCCGGTGGTGTTTCGCCGTATACCTATGCTCTGGGTACTGGTGCTTACAGCGCTTCGGGCTTGTTTACCGGGTTGGCGGTAGGTACTTATACCGTGCATACTAAAGATGCCAATGGCTGCATTAAGGATACGGTAATACAGATTATAACCCCAACTCCGGTACGGATAGACAGTGTGCAGGTAACGCCCATCACCTGTAACGGGCAAACAAATGGTAGTCTTAAAGTATTTGCCGGAGGTGGTGCTATACCTTACCAATATGCAATCAATGCAGGTGCTTTTGGCAGCGCTTCTACTTTTGGTGGATTAGCCGCAGGTACCTATACCTTAACGGTAAAGACCAGCAATGGCTGTACCAAAGACACGATTATTACGCTTAGCCAACCTTCGGTGCTGCAAGCAACCGGTATCAGTATTACGAATGTAAATTGCAGCGGTGGCAACAATGGTACAATTACCCTGAGTGGTTCGGGTGGTACACCAGCCTATACTTATGCATTGGGTACCGGAGCTTACAGCAGCACCAATACATTTGGTACGCTGGCAGCAGGTACATATACGCTGCACATTAAAGATGCGCGCAACTGTGTGAAAGATACCACGCTTACCATTGCACAGCCTTCGGCTATTGCTGTAGCAGCTGTGGTAACCAAAGTGAAATGTTTTGGTGAAACAACCGGAGGTATTGCTTTATCGGCTACAGGTGGCACGCCGGGTTACACCTATGCCATGAACGGTAATGGTTACATCAGCAACAGCAATTTTACCAACCTGCCCGCGGGTACTTATACTATGCATATCAAAGATGCCAATGGTTGTGTGAAAGACACTACCGTAACCATTGCCCAGCCACAACCGCTGGCAATGCAATTGCAGGTGTCCGACATTACCTGTACCGGTAACATGCAGGATGGCAAGATCACCGTATTAGCTGCCGGTGGCACATCGCCTTACCAGTATGCCATAAACAGTGGCGCTTTTGGTAGCACAACCCAGTTCAGTAACCTGAATGGCGGTAGCTATACCATTCACCTGAAGGATACCAACGGTTGTATAAAAGACACGACCATAACCCTGGACAATCCGTCCAAACTTGCGATTGCTGTAACGGTAGAAAATGCCAAATGTTTTGGCGATGCTAATGGCGCGGTGAATGTAACCGTGCTATCGGGCAACCCGCAGTATTCCTACCAGTTTGGTTCCTCTGCAATAGCAGGTCCTACAGGATCTACTTATAGCTTTACCAACTTATCTGCACAGCAGAATCAGACGCTTACCGTAACCGATAGCCGTGGTTGCCATGCCGATACGGTATTGAGCATTACCCAGCCTGCTGCATTGCTGCTGGAAGCTACCGGAGCCGATATTGCCTGCTATGGCGACCGTACCGGTACGCTCGATCTGGTGGCTACAGGTGGCGCGGCGCCTTATAAATACATTGTAAATGGCACCAGCTACGGCACTACCGGTCACATTCCTGCTTTACCATCGGGTTACTACCAGGTGCAGGTGACCGATGCCAACAACTGTACCATTACCAAAGCGCTCGATCTGAAACAACCCGATGCGCCGTTGCGTATTGCCATCGATAAAGAAGATGTAAACTGTATGGGCCTGGGCAAAGATGGTTGGGCTATTGCCAGCATGAGCGGCGGTACCTCTCCATACACTTACCGTTGGAGTTTTGACCCATCGCTGCAAAAACTGAGGGCCGATAGCCTCGGTACCGGTAAGTATTATTTTGCAGTAACCGATGCGCACAATTGTAAAGACTCAGCTTCGTTCGAGATCGATGAAAAAGGTTGCTGCTCGATGTTTGTACCCAACGCGTTCTCGCCAAACGGAGACCAGAACAACGATCATTTCAGGGTGCTGACCGATGGCAATATCGACATGTTTGACCTCTCGGTATACAACCGTTATGGGGAGCGTGTGTTCAATACCACGATCTACGATAAAGGTTGGGATGGTAACTATAAAGGTGAAAAATCTGAAATAGGTACCTACTTCTATACCGTGAAATACCGTTGCCTCATCAGCAAGCAGATCAAATACCTGAAAGGGGATGTGATACTATTGCGCTAGTAAATATTTTTGTTTCTTTGAGCGGCCTTGAAAAAGGCCGCTTTTTTTATGACACAAGGTCTGCTCGCAGCTTTTGGCACCCTTCTGGCCTGGACCATCAGCGCTTTTTTTACCACCAATGCATCCCGGGCAGTGACCCCGGCGCTTATCAATAAAATAAGGTTGCTCTATGCGGTATTGGCACTGGCGCTGATCGTTATGTTTACCGGCGGGTTGTCTCCGGTGCAGCTCTTTACCCAGCCCGATCTGCGCAATTGGCTGGGCCTCGGTTGCTCCGGCATTGTAGGGCTCGCATTGGGCGATTTCTTTGGGTTTACCGGGCTCCGCATTCTGGGTACGGCCAGGGCCAGCCTCTTTAACACCTTTGCACCTGCGGTAGCGCTTATGCTGGGTATGCTGTGGCTAAACGAAACCGTAAACTGGGTAGGCGTAGCAGGCATTCTCATTACCATTATGGCCGTTACGGTATTGCTGGGCGGCCGCAGAGAGCGCAGCGAGGTGGTGGCAGAAGGCTACGGCGATTTTAAGCGGGGCATTCTCTTTTGCACCCTCGGCACCATTTGCCAGGGTGGCGGGGTGGTGCTCTCCCGTATGGGCATTGCCCACCAGGATGCAGCGCCGGTTATTTCGCCTTTTCACCAGGCGTGGATCCGGCTATTGGTGGCTTTTAGTGTTATCTTTATCGCCGATCTTATCCGGCGCAAAAACATACGGTTTATACGCCCGGTGTTAAATAATCCGGTAGCGCTGAAAAATATGCTGATTGGTTCTACATTTGGCAGTATTATTGGTGCCACGCTGGCCATGCTCACGGTGCATACGCTGGAGGTTTCGGTAGCGCAAACCATCTTTTCGCTGGTGCCGGTCTGCATCTTTATCGCGGGCTGGTTTTCGGGTAAAAAAAGACTGTATCCCTTGCAAGTGCTCAGCCTTTTGGCTGCCATAGCAGGCGTAATGCTACTCATCTGGCGCAATAAAATTATATAATCAAATCAACGATATGACGGAACAACATGCTTACCGCATCTCAGGCAGCGACAACCGGCCCATGCTGCTGGATGTAACCCTTGACCCCTCGGTGAAAAACCAGCCTTTGCTGTTGTTTATCCATGGTTTTAAAGGGTTTAAAGACTGGGGTATTTTTAATGACTATGCCCGGTATTTTGCAGCGCAGGGCTATTGTTTTGTGAAATTTAATTTCTCGCATAACGGTACTACGCCAGAAACGGCGCTCGATTTTTCTGATCCCGAAGCATTTGCACAAAACACTTTTACCAAAGAGCTGTACGATGTGCAGCAGGTGATCGATTATGTGCTGGCGCCGGATTTTGCTTGGAAAGAAAACCTTTCCCGCGAGTTGTTTATAATTGGCCACAGCAGGGGTGGAGGCATCGCGTTGCTTACCGCCGGGCACGATACCCGGGTTAATAAAGCGGTGGGCTGGGCCTCTGTAGCGCAGTTTGGCAACTGGAAAAACAGCACCCTGGAGCATTGGCGGCACGATGGGGTGATATGGGTAGAAAACACCCGCACCAAACAGCGTCTGCCCATGAATTTTAGCCTGTACGAAGACTGGCTGGCCAATGCAGATAAGCTGGATATTCACGAAGCCATTAAAAACGTGAAAATACCCGTGCTGGTCATACAAGGTACCAACGACGAAGCTATTCCCGAAGGGGCAGCTACCACGGTGCGCAATTACAACCCCAAATGGGTAACCAAACACATTATTGCGGGTGCCAACCACGTTTTTGGAGCCAAACATCCCTGGGATGAAGGCGCAGAATGGCCCCCACATGTGCAGGAATTGTTAAATGTTACAGCAGAATTCCTAAAAAATCGTTAAGTTAGGATGAATGGTAATCCTACGCGATGTCTAAATATTTACATTTGTTTTATAAAGAACTCATTATGAAGCGACCTTTGTTATTACCGGGTGTGTTATTGGTAGGCGCATTATCATTATACTCATTCAAGTTTATTTATGCCAAAGACGATGTGATTGCGGGTAAGAACGAAACTACGCTTACTACCGTAATGCGCATCATCGAAGCCGGGCACTATGCTCCGCCGGTGCTCAACGATGCTTTTTCGCAAAAAGTGTACAGCAAATACCTCGAGAACCTCGACTACGATAAAAAGTTTTTCCTGCAAAAAGATATAGACCAGCTTAAGTCTTACGAGAATAATATCGATGATGAAATTAAACAGGGCAGCCTGGAGTTTTACAACCTGGTAGACCGTTTGTTTCAGCAGCGTGTAGCCGAAACCGAAGGTTTCTACAAAAAGATTCTGGCTACGCCGATGGACTTCAATAAAGAAGACGAGGTAGAGCTGGATGGCAAAAAAGTAAACTGGGCCACCAGCGATAAAGCGTTGGAAGAAAGATGGACCAAACTGCTCAAGTACCGTGTGCTGAGCAAGTACATTGATCTGAAAGATGCGCAGCAGAAAAGGCAGGATCAAAAAGACTCTACGCTGAAAGAGGTGAAAACCCCGGTTCAGATGGAGGCAGATGCCCGCAAGAATGTAGAGAAAAGCTATGACCAGCTCTTTAAACGGTTGCAGAAGCTGAAACCTACCGAGCGCTATTCTTTCTACGTAAACTCCATTACTGGTGCGGTAGATCCGCATACCGATTACCTGCCACCGGTAGATAAGCAGCGTTTCGACGAGGCTATGAGCGGTGCGTTTGATGGTATTGGTGCGGTACTGCGCCAGGAAGAAGGTGGCATTAAGATCGAAAAAGTAATGCCTGGCAGTCCCAGCTGGAAACAAGGCCAGCTTAAGGCAGGCGATATTATACTTAAAGTAGCGCAGGGCGCGCAGGAGCCGGTAGATGTATCGAACTACGAAGTGCCCGATGCAGTAGACCTGATTCGTGGTAAACGCGGAACAGAAGTGCGCCTGACGGTTAAAAAAATGGATGGTTCCATCCAGGTGATCCCGATTGTACGCGATAGGGTAGAGATTGAAGAAACCTTTGCTAAATCGGCCATCATCAACGGGCCTAAAAAAGTGGGCTACATATACCTGCCCGAGTTTTATGCCGATTTTAATAACGTAAACGGTCGCCGTTGCGCCAAAGATGTAGCCATCGAAATTGAAAAACTGAAAGGCGAAGGTGTAAGCGCCATCATCCTTGATCTGCGCAACAATGGTGGCGGTTCTTTGGGCGATGTGGTAGATATGGCTGGCTTCTTCATCAATAAAGGCCCTGTAGTGCAGGTTCGCTCCAAAGGTGGCGAAGCCGTAACCATGAGCGATAAATGGGATGGCACCCTGTGGGATGGCCCGCTGGCTATTATGATCAACGAAAACAGTGCTTCTGCTTCTGAGATTATGGCCGCAGCCATGCAGGATTACAAACGCGCCATTATTGTAGGTACCAACTCTTTTGGTAAAGGAACGGTACAGAGGGTTTACCCGCTGGATGAATACATTGATCCTTCCATGAAACAAAAAGTGCTCGATGCGGGTGGTAGCAAAGACAACCTGTTTGGCTCGCTTAAACTCACCATGCAGAAGTTTTACCGCATCAATGGCGGTTCTACCCAGTTGAAAGGTGTAATGCCCGATATCGTACTCTCCGACCGTTATGAACTGCTGGATTGGGGCGAGCGCAAAGAAACTTCTGCTATGCAGTGGGATCAGGTAAAACCCTCGGACTATACACCTACCAACAGTATGAATGTAGAAGCTCTGAGAGCTGCGAGCGAAAAGAGAACGAAACAAAACGATTTCTTTGCCTTAACCGCTAAAGAAGCGCAGCGTTTGAAACAACAGCAGGACGATAACAAGTATTCGCTCAACGAAGTGAAATTCCGTAAAACCCTGGAAGATGCTAAAAAAGCTTCTGACTCTTACGAAGCGCTGGAGAAGAAAGTAACGCCTTTGACCATGAACAGCCTGGATGCTGATGCCGCCAACATTAACCGCGACAGTAGCACCGTAGCTAAAAACAAAGACTGGCTCAAAGCAATAAGTAAAGACCCTTACATTTCTGAAACCGTAAACGTGCTCACCGACTGGTTGAACACCACGCCCAAGAGCGGCTCGGTAAGCATCAAGAAAATGTAAAACAACATACTTTAGATTATACAAAGGCCCCGAAAGGGGCCTTTGTTGTTTATTATACTCCCCAGACCTGTCAGCGCTTGTCCCGTCACTACGGGGTCCGCAGGTCCTGCCAGGTCTTTTTTAGTGATCTCTCTCCGGGGTTCAGTATATCATCATTCAAGGCGCTCATGGAAGAGATGCCTGCTGCTGACGGAGGGATAAGATGGGATTGTGTCATTAGCCTGGCCGCTGATTTTTTCAACATAATTGCTGTATAAAGATTATTTTAAAGTATTGAATGAGATTATGAATAGTAAGGTGATCAAAATAGCAATGCTTTGGATGGCTTTGGCCAGCGCAGGTTTTTATCATGCCCAAAGTACCCGCACCCGTATGGAGGCACAGGTAGCCCAGGCCAAACAACAATTTGCGTTTGAACCTGTAAACGGCTTGTGGCATCCCGATGCAAATTTCCCTTTGCAAAAAGTAGCTGCCGATGTAAAGCAGGCCAGTTTTCTTACACTCGACAAAGACAGGCTGGGCCACTTGATGAGCGCCGGTAATAAAGGCCTGCTGCTGCCGGTAACCGTTGCCGGAGGGCAGCAATACGAACTGGAAATGGTGCGTTACGATCATTTTAGCGACGATTTTAAAGTGTTTACCCAATCGGGCAATACCGAAAAAACAGTAAAATGGACACCTGGCGCTTATTACAGCGGTGCGGTAAAAGGTATACCCGGTTCTATGGCCGTCTTCTCCTTTTTCGAAAACCAGGTATTTGGCACGTTCTCCATTCCCGGTACAGGCAATTTTATACTCGAGCCCAATGGGTTAAACAAAACCGGGGAAAACCTGCAATATATTTTATACAACGATGCCGATTTAACCGAATCTCCTTCGTTTAGCTGTGGGGCTGAAAGCTTTGCAGCGCTGCGCAAGAAACTATACAAAACCAATGCTCCGGCGGCCAATACCGTAAACACCTGCAAAGACCTGGAGCTGTTTTTGGTAGCCGATTATGATTTTTACTTTAACCAGAATTCCAGCATAACCCAGCTTACAAATTTTGTTACGTCATTTTATAACGTATCGGCCACCATCTACCGCAACGAAGGCATTGAGCTGAGCATTAAAGCATTGCAGATCAATACCACGCCTGATGTGTACCAAAGTGTAGGTGGTTCCTCGCTCGATTTTCTGAATAAATTTGGTTCTGTAACCCAGAACAATCTGCATGGTGCAGATGTGGCCGTGCTGCTGTCTACCCGCTACGGGTCGCTGGGTGGTATTGCTTTCCTTGATGTATTGTGTTCGGAGTATCGCAACGATGGCACTTACCACGCCGGCCCCTATGCGTATTGTAATGTGAAAAATGATGTAACCAAGCCTTTTCCTGTTTATAGTTGGAATGCAATGGTGCTGGCGCATGAAATAGGGCATAGTATTGGCTCGCCGCATACACACAGTTGCACCTGGCCCGGCGGCCCTATCGATAAATGCTACACCATAGAAGATGGCCCTTGTGATACTGCCAATGTACCGCTGCCCACTAATGGCGGTACCATTATGAGCTACTGTCATTTGAGGCCGGGTATAGGCATTAACATGGCCAATGGTTTTGGTCCTTTGCCTGGCAACCTGATTCGCCAACGCATTAACAGCGCATCCTGCGTTACACCTTATTATGCAAGCAACCTGCTGGCGGTGCCTGGCTCGTCGGTAGCGGCTAACCGCGAATGTACCGATGATGAAGGCGTTACCCATTACTGGAACGATAACAACAGTACCAGCAAAAACGACGACATACTGGTGCTGCTCATCAATAAAAAAGGGCAAAACATTGGCAGTGTAACCGATAGTGCTTTTGCACTTGTTTCCTATACCACTCCTGCCTATGGCTCTGGCAGCGGCAATGTGGTGTTTTTCCCCACCGGCAATGCTTTGGGCAATGACTCACTTACCGTATTTAACCGGTACTGGAAAGCTATGGGCACCAAAGATGTGCAAAACCCGATAGAGGTGATTTACCCTTACAGCAAACGCGATATGATAGATCTGGAAAACGGATCGCCTATTCGCTTTCTTGCCTCCAAAGACATGAAAATGTACACCGTTAAGAAAGGTGTAGATCCCAATCCCGGTAGTCTTAAACAGCAGGCTGTGGCTAGCGATATTCAGGCGTATGGCTATAGTAACAGTGCCTCGCTCAATAGCTGGACTTATTCCGATACCGATACTTTGATGCTGGCGCATTTGCTTACATCAAACTGGGGCGGCGGCACAGCGGTAATACCTACCCTGAGCGCCCGCTCGCTGGAGGTTTTAAAGGGCATCGTAGTGTTTCCCAATCCTGCAGCCAGCCAATGGACGGTTTGGGTGCCCCGTGGCACACAGGATGGTTTTAAGATGTCGGTATTTGCAGCAGATGGCCGGTTAATAATGACGCAAAACCTGAACAATGGCGCGCTTAACCCCGTAGATGCCAGCGGTCTTGCACGGGGCATGTACCTCATGCATGTGTCTGGCGAGGGCATAGATCAGATCATCCGTATCGTAAAACAATAATCGTTTAGCATAATGTATTTGTAGCCGCTGTTTTCGTAAGAAGATGGCGGCTATATCATTTCGGGCAGTTGCCACTTGCGTTTTACCGCCAGTAGCCGAAGGCCTATAATGGTGCCTACACTGATATAACTGTTGAGCGAATCGGCCACATTGAGCCAGTGCAGGCCTACAAACAGGAATGCGCCTGCGAGGCAGGCGGTTGCATACACTTCTTTGCGGAAGATGAGTGGTATTTCATTGAGCAGCGTATCGCGTATAACCCCGCCAAACACCGCTGAGAACAAGCCCAGCAGGCTGGCCGCCAGTGGATTTACGTTCATGCTCAATGCCAGCTGTGTACCTACAATGGTGTAAAAGCCAATGCCAATGGTATCGAACAGGAACAGCACTTTACGGTAGCGGTGCAGCAGCACGCGAAAGAGTATGGCAAGTGTTACACCCAAAGCAATAACGAGAATGTAATTGATGTCGCGCACCCAAATGAGCGGATACCGCCCCAATACCATATCCCGCAGGGAGCCGCCACCCAATGCGGTGATGAACCCAATGAATGTTACAGAAAACAGGTCTTTGTTGATCTGTTTTTCGGATGCGGCCAGCGCGCCCGAAATGGCAAACATAAGCGTGCCCATCAAATCGAACAGGTAGGGAGTATTAAATGGCATAAATTAAAAATAGCAGATTCGCACACATAAAACAACCGCCTGCAATAATAAGCTGCAAGCGGTTGTGTAAATAGATTACGGTATTAGTCTTGTTTACCACCCCATTGCTGGTTAAACAGCACTTTGAGCTGGTTTTTAAAAGGCTGGTTAAAGATCTCAGTACCCGGTTGCCCGCTCCTCAGATCTACCTGGTAGATGGATTTTTCATCTTTAGTATCAAAAATGCGGTCCTTATTGCGGTCTTGCAGCACAGTGAGCATTAACAGTCCCGAAGAGCGAATCACCGACCAGCTTTGCACGCTGCAATGCTCTGGTGAGATGCGGTGAAAATTGTTTCCGGTTCTGTCGCTCACAAAAAGATACGTAGGGTCGTCGCCATTAAGCTTTTTATCGTTATTGTAATCTGCAGCAGCACCGGTATAAAAAATGTAAGGATTATGTATGGCCGTGTCTAGCTCTTCCAGTGTTGTACGGTAATCATAAAACATGGTTTTGTCGCGGGTAAGCAGTTGGGATATGCCGGTTTTGCTGTTGTAAAAAACAAAGTTCCAGTACCCACCGGCAGAGCCTCTTGTTTTGGACAGGTAGGCAGCGCCTTTTTCATCTCCGGAAGGGAACGCCAGCGGAAAAAGCAGCACACCCGAAGTATCGATCTCGGTAAACTGCGCTGCGTCTAATGCCTGTGGGGCTTTTGTATCTGCTACAATAGTGGCAGAGTCTGCAATAGGTGCGTCGGTGCTATTGGCGGTATTGGGTTGCGGTGTTTCTGGGTGCGATGTGGTACAAGCGGCCAGCGATAGGGCCATACCCAGGATGATAAAATGTTTCATATTTGCGATTGGTTGTTTGATATCTGTTAAAACGGTTATTATCCGTTAAATAATTTGCTTCTTTTAATGGGTTTTCCTTGCCTTAACAATATTGCATGGTATAGCGAAGGCACATCATTGGTCCATTGCCGGAGCACAAAAATGATGGCAATAATTTCGAGACGGGTAAGCATGCCTATATAAAAACACAGTTGAAACAATAGACCGGAATTACCGGTAAGCATAATCTCTACCAGGCTGGCAAAAAGCAGCAATGTCCATATTTTAGAAGCGATGGCATGGGTAGCAATTTCTTTTCTGAATTTGAGAAAACTCACTACATAGGTAAGTGCTTCGGTGCCCATTAAAACAATAAGTTGCCATTTGTGCTGCTGGAAAAACGCGGGGTATTGCAGGTAGATCGAAATGATAACCAGGATAAAGAATACCTGGTCTACCGACGAATCGAGCCGTCTTAACAAAGGGGACGAAACATGGAGCCTGCGGGCTATTATACCGTCAAAAATATCCGACAACAAGCCTGCAGTTAGCAACACCGCTGCTACTACAGGGTATGCAGGCACATGCCAGATAGCCAGTAAGAGAATAACTATTCCCATCAACAGGCGGGCAATAATAAGTGAGAACGGAATTTTAGCCATGGTAAAAAACGATAGTCTTGCTGTTGTGCAATGTAATAAGCCAGTCGCTTACCGGCTGCCATACGCGTAATGGTCCCAGAAAATTTCGGCAATGTTGGCAATGGTGCCTTCCCTTATGTCCTGGCTGGCAGGTGAGTCCGATACCAATACCACAATAGCGAGGTGCTGGCCATTGGGCAGGGTAATAATACCCACATCGTTGGTTGCCGCGGTAATACCTTTGTCGTTGGTGTTGGATGTGCCCGTTTTATGCGCCACTACGGTGCCTTCGGGCAATTTGCCCTTGAGTCTTTTGGGGCCGGTACTGGTTTCTTCCATGGTGCGCAGCAGGAACTCGTGGCTGGCGGCAGAGAGCTGCTTGCCCTCATGCAGGGTTTGCAACAGTGTTAGCATGGTATAGGGCGTGCACCAGTTGGTGTACTGCACCTCCCAGGCCTTGCTCATTTCTTCTTCGTTGGCGGCAATCGCAATTTGTTTGCCCGCAATTTTTTGAATGTAGGCATTGGTCTTGGCTGTGCCACCTGCCAGCCGGAAGAGGATATCGCAGGCATTATTGTCGCTGAGCGAAACGCTGTAGCTGATCAGTTCCTTGAGCGGCAGGTCTATATTGCCCTCGGGATATTTGTCTTTTATGGGGCTGTAGGTAGGTTTCAGGTCTTTCTTGTCGATATGCACTTTTTGGGTTAGCGATAGCTTCTTTTCATCTACCAGGTGCATGATGTGAAAGGCCAGCGGAAACTTAAATACGCTCTGCATCGGAAAATGATGGGTATTGTTAAGCGTAAACGTATCGCCGGTTTCGAGGTGCATAACCGCTATGCCCACAGTGCCGCCCGGTGCCTGGCTTATTTTGGTTATTTTCTGGCGCATGGCTTGCAGCGGATACTTGGCCTGGTGAATGGTTTGGCTCATAGCCGGCAAGCTTATGAGGCCAATGCCAATGATGCTGGCCAAACGGGTAAAGGTCTTAATCGAAATATTGTTCATGGAGATATTGGGGTGGTTTAAGGAATCAGGAACCTGAGGATAGCAAAGCCAGCTCTGCCGAAAGATTGGTTTTGGCCTGCGTTTCGTACTGGTGTTGAAAATAGTCGGTTTTGAAAATATGCGGCATCGCCAGAAAATGCATCAACACTTTGGCCCGCCCTGGTAAATACAGGCTATCGGGGTACATGCTGTATTCCTGACGTATTTGTTGGGTATAGGTTTCATAATCTTTGGCCGGCTGCCCCAGTATAGAAAGATCGGCATCGGTAAAGAGGTTGGTATCAGCATCTGTACTGGGTTCATGGCGCTGGGTGGCCAGTATGTGCTGGTAACAATGTGCGGTCCGCTCTGCCGGGAACCCCATCTCCGATAACCGGGATAGTGCCAGCTCTGCACTTTGGGCCTCGTTGTCGGTTTGTGCTACATCGTACACCACATCGTGGTAAAATACGGAGAACAGCAGGGCGTCCCAATCCTTAACATTGGCCTGCACCGGCATAAGCGCTGCCAGCACCGCGGCTATATGGTTCAGGTTATGGTAGTGCCGGTTGGGTTGGGTATAGCCCGCCAGCAGCTCCTGCCACAATTCATGGGGCATAGCTGTATGCGGGGTATAGCGCAGCACCAGGTCGGTAAAAATACTTTGCAGCGCTGCCGGTATATCGGGTGGTGTGGTCACTATTTCCATGTCCAGTCCAGGTTGGTAGCGTAAGGGATGTTTAAGCGGCTTGCCAGGTTCTTTAAAAACGCGATGGTTTCGGCAGGGTTATCTGTTTTCTGCTTCGGAATAATAAACGATACACCAGTTTTGAGCCGTATGTATATGTAGCCGCCAATTTCCTGCATCGCATCCAGCTCGGTATAGGGCAGTTTGCTTTCGCCACCACTATTGTTGGTTTCCACTCCCTCTTTGCTAAATGTAATCGAAGAGGGGCGGTTAAGCCTGCCTTCGTAATGTTCTTTAATGTGGGTAATGTAATGGTTGCGGTATCTTTTGCGTTCATACATAGGGTAAACGATGAACCAGAGCACGCCCAGCAGAAGCAGTATTACGCCTATCGGTAATTTACCCACCGCCAGCAGTACGCCACCCAGTATAATGTAAATAGCAGCAAAGCTGAATCGTGTAAACCTTCTCCGTTTTACAATAGAGGGAGAGGCGGCAAACAACTGGAAGGTGAGGAAATCTTTTTCGTCGAGGGCATAGTGTATGGTCATAGTGAATTGCGTATAGGTGCAAAAATAAAGAATCCAACCAGCAAAGTTGGAGGTACTTAAGCACTGTTTCCTGGTTTACAAATTGGTTAGCAATTGCAGGTTTCTTCTGACCATAGCCGGTTTTTCAGCTTCTGTTACTTTTTTGGCGGAAAAAAAGTAACGCAAAAAAGCCACCCGAAAACGAATACCCCACGTTTTCGGGTCATTTCCTTGATTCAACTGCGCCACTACTGTGACTTCTGCTTCGTGCGCTGACGACATTAAGCGTGCTGGGCTGTCTTATTCCTTCTGGCAGCTTAGGCGACAATTCTATAGAAAATAAAAAGACCGGACATGCGCCCGGTCTTTTCTACAATATAATTTGCGTTTTATGCAAAGATTTTCAGACTTTCTTTAATGATAGCTACGCACTCATCAATCTGTTCTTTAGTAATGGTGAGCGGCGGTGCAAAACGAATTTTGTCGCCATGCGTTGGTTTGGCCAGCAGACCATTGTCTTTCAGTTGCAGGCACAGGTCCCAGGCAGCATCGGTATTGCTGTGTTTGATAATGATGGCATTGAGCAGGCCCTTGCCACGTACCAATGCAATATTGGGGTGGTTGAGGGCTACGAGCTGGTCGCGCAGGTATTGGCCCATAGCCTCGGCGTTTTCGGCCATTTTGCCTGTTCTTAATACTTCCAGCGCTTTCATGGCTACTTTACAAGCCAGCGGATTGCCGCCGTAGGTAGAGCCATGCTCGCCCGGTTTAATGGTAAGCATAATCTCATCATCGGCCAGCACTGCAGATACCGGGAGGGTACCACCAGAAAGTGCTTTGCCCAGTATCAAAATATCGGGATGCACGTTTTCGTGGTCGCAGGCCAGCATTTTGCCCGTACGGGCAAGGCCGGTCTGGATCTCGTCGGCAATAAACAGCACATTATGTTCTTTGCACAATGCCGAGGCCTGGCTCAGGTAACCTTCGTCCGGCACCATTACACCGGCTTCGCCCTGGATAGGCTCTACCAGGAAGCCCACTACGTTAGGATCCTGCAAGGCCACTTTAAGCGCTTCGATATTGTTGTATGGAATAACGGTATAACCCGGCATAAAAGGACCAAAACCCTCTTTGGCAGAAGGGTCGGTGCTGAAGGAGATAATATTAAGGGTACGGCCATGAAAATTGCTTTCGCAAACAAGGATCTTAGCCATATTGTCTGCTACGCCTTTTACCGCGTAACCCCAGCGGCGGGCCAGTTTCAGCGCTGTTTCCACCGCTTCTACACCCGTATTCATGGGCAAAACCTTATCGTAACCGAAATAATTGCAAATATATTCCGCATACTCGCCCAGCAGATCGCTGTGGAAAGCACGGGAGGTAAGGGTAAGTTTCTGTGCCTGCTCTACAAGCGTGGCTATAATTTCCGGATGGCAGTGACCCTGGTTTACCGCAGAGTAACCGCTCAGGAAATCGTAATAACGTTTGCCATCTACATCCCATACAAATACGCCTTCGCCTTTAGTGAGTACAACCGGCAAAGGGTGGTAGTTGTGGGCACCGTATTTTTCCTCTTTCTCTAAAAATTGCGCGCTCAGCGCTGATATTGTATTTGTTGAAAGCATATTACAAATATAGGAAGGCAGGGCCAGAAAGCCTAAGTTTATACCAATGTAAGCGATCTGACGTTTATATTTGGCCTGTTAAAACCGTATTGCAGCCAAGCCGTATGCTGAACCGTAAAAGTATTATTGAGCAAGTAGGATTCAGGGGATTATCCCTGGCGCTGAATCTTTCAGTAGCCTTGCTGGTGCCCCGTATTTTACTGCCCGAGGTGAACGGGGTGTACGCGTTGCTTACTGCCAATGTAGCCATTGCGGTGCTGGTAATTGGTTTTTCGCTGGAGTCGGCCATTGTTTACTATATCTCCAACCGTCATTTTACCTTTTCGGGCATGATCAAAGCGCTGCGCATGGTATTTGTGGTGCAGCTGGTGGCGGTATTGGCAGTGCTGGGTATTAACGGGCTGGCGCATAATGCTGTTGCTTTTTTTCCGGCAGAGCATAATGCTATTTCCGCCATGTGGGCGGCTTTGTTTCTGCTGGCGTTGCTGGGCAATAACCTGCTGGTATCGGTACTCAATGGTTTAGGCAAATTCCGCCAGGTAAACCTGCTCAATGCCTGCCAGGGTATTGTGCAACTGCTTATGCTGGCGGTGGTAATGGTAACCGACCGGTTTGCAGAACATAAGCTCTATATTATATACCTGCTGGTGCTCACCAACTTTGTAAGCCCGTTGCTGGCTTTGTTTTTTGTAAAATACAAGCCTGCACCCGAAGAAGCCTTACCGCAAGGAATAGCCGAAAAGCCTAAAATGATTATCCGGGCGCTGATGCAGTATGCCGTTATCGCGTTTGTAGCCAACCTGGTGCAGCAACTGGCCTACCGCATCGATTTTTGGATACTCGATTATTTTAATGGCAAAACGGCGCTGGGCATATATAGTGTAGGTACCCGGTTATCGCAGTTGCTGTGGGTGTTTCCGGCGGCGCTGGCCACCATTATTCTGCCTGCGGTAGCCAATGAGGGCAAAGCGGCAGTGTACAAAAAAGTAAAGCAATTGTCGGTTGTTGGAGTGTTGCTGGGCATTGGTGCGGCATTGGGATTGGTACTACTGATTAAATACCTCGGTGTTTGGATTTTGGGAGAGGCCTATGCCGGTCTTTGGATTCCGCTGGCGTTGATGCTGCCGGGGTACGCGGCGTTTATCGTAGTAATATTAAGCGCGTCGTATTTTTCAGGCATTAGAAAAGTGCATTTAAACCTGTTGCAGTCGGCTTTTTGCCTCGTTTTAATTGCAGCTACAGACCTGGTGCTTATTCCCCAAATGGGTATGAACGGTGCGGCCATTGCCAATACGGTAGCTTACCTGGGCACGGCCCTGCTCTCCGTTATATTGCTACGAAAATACGCACCGGATAAAATAGAACAATAATGTGCCGGAGGATGGTGATAACCGTTGCCGGATACATAAACAGATAGTATGATCAATAAAATTATGAAATGGGGATCGGCATGGGTGGCGTTGAAAGCCATGCGTGTGTTTTCCCGGTATTATATGAAAGACGATGCCTGGAAACGCGAAATGCAGGGTACGCCCCGGTTGCTGAACCGAGCCGATTACCTGCTCGATCTCGTAAAGGGCAAAAAAGTATGGCATTTTGGCTTTGCCGATGCGCCTTTTACGACCGAGCGGGTGCAGCAAAAAAAACTGTTGCATATGCGCATGCAGGCGGTAGCCGAGGATGTGTATGGACTGGATTATGATGCAGATGCGGTGGCATTGTATACCCAACTCACAGGAGATGAAAAAGTGCAGGTATTTGACCTGATGGACCTGGAAGGTGCCGTACCGGCCAATGTGTTTGCCCCCGATCTGGTATTGCTGGGCGAGGTGATGGAACACCTGCCCGATCCAATGATAGCGCTCAAAAACCTGCACATGTTGCTCCCTGCTTCTGCAAAGCTGGTCATTACCGTGCCCAATGTATTTGCCCTGCAGAATTTTGCAGCAGCGGTGCAGCATTACGAATCGGTGCATCCCGATCATTACTGGTATTATTCGCCGTTTACCTTTAGCAAGCTGGCTGCGTTGTGCGGCTTTACGGTAACGCAGACCGATTTTGGCATGTATTACGGGCAGGGCACGCAACCCAATAGCTTGCTGGCGGGCAATGCCTGGCTGGGCGATTGCCTCATTATGGTGCTCGAAAAATCGAAAAACTAATGTCGTACGTATTGTGGTTGCCCAGTTGGTACCCTTCGAGAGAAGATGCTTTTACCGGCGATTTTATTGAGCGGCATGCCCACGCGGCCTCGTTGCACACCCGTATTGAAGTGCTGGTTATGGCTGGCACTGCGGGTGCCGATGCGTATGAATGTGTGGCGGTAAATGAGCGCCTGCGGGTGCATTATTGCTATATACACCACAAACCGGGCGCTTCGGTACCCTTGTTTGTTAAAAAGTGGAAGAAATACCAGGAGCTCACCACGCAATTGTTTCAGGAGCTGGGCAAGCCGCAATGCGCGCATGTGCATGTATCTACCTGGGCGGGCGCGTTTGCGTTGTGGCTCAAGCGTAAGCACGGCATTGCCTATTACCTTACCGAGCATTGGTCGGGTTTTAGAAAAGATGTGCCGCATACGGTATACCGCTGGGGCAAACTGAAAAGAATGCTGCTGAAACGGATTCTCCGGGGCAGCCAGTCCTTATTGCCGGTATCGGACGACCTTAAAACCCGCATGATTGATTTTGCCGGCCCGCATGCTGCAGTAATTGTGCGCAACGTGGTAGATACCCATCTCTTCCATTATGCGGAACAGGCCGGGGCTACCGGCGATTTTACTTTTGTGCACGTATCGGGCCTGGGGCATCCCAAAAATCCCGAAGGCATGCTGCGTGCTTTTTGCCGCTACCTCGATGGGGGCGGAAAAGGTCGCTTACAGGTAATTGGTCCCGTGCCGGAAAAACTGCAAGGCTGGATGAACAGCAATATTACCCCCCGGCATTACGACCAAATTGTGTTTGAAGGGGAGCTGCCTTACGAAAAAGTGGCAGAAGCGGTAAAAAAAGCGCAGGTCATGGTGCTGTTCAGCAACTACGAAAATTTTCCCTGTGTAATTATAGAGGCGCTGTGTTGCGGTGTGCCGGTGCTGGCCACGCAGGTAGGGGGTATTCCCGAGGCGCTGACCAACGAGAATGGCCGCATGGTAACTGCTGGCGATGAAGTTGCTTTTGCTGCCAGTTTACATTGGTTTACAGATCATTACGTAGAATTTGATCGCAATGAAATAGCCGCGGCTGCGGTGAGCGCATACAGCTATGACAGAATCGGGCGCCAACTGTCATCTTTATATAACGAAATAGAATAATCGCCCAACTTAGACTACCTTTGCAAATCACAAGATAAAGTGCATGAAGAATATTCGTAATTTCTGTATTATCGCCCACATTGACCACGGAAAAAGTACCCTGGCAGACCGTTTACTGGAACACACCAACACCATCTCCGAACGGGACATGCAAGCGCAGGTGCTCGATGATATGGACCTTGAGCGTGAAAAAGGTATTACCATCAAAAGTCACGCGATTCAGATCAAACACATTCATAAAGACATTGAATATACTTTAAACCTGATCGATACGCCTGGTCACGTAGACTTCTCTTACGAAGTATCCCGTGCGCTGGCCGCCTGCGAAGGTGCGCTGCTGCTGGTAGATGCCTCGCAGGGTATTCAGGCGCAAACGATCTCTAACCTGTACCTCGCTATTGAAAATAACCTGGAAATCATTCCGGTTATCAACAAGATCGATATGGAAGGTGCCATGATCGAAGAAGTACAGGACCAGATTATTGACCTTATTGGCTGCAAGCGCGAAGATATTTTGCTGGCTAGCGGTAAATCCGGTATTGGTATAGATGGTATCCTGGAAGCGATTGTAGACCGCATTCCTGCACCAAAGGGTAATCCCGACGGGCCATTGCAGGCGCTGGTTTTCGACAGCGTTTTTAACTCGTTCAGAGGTATTATCGTATACTACCGTATCCTTAATGGTAGCCTGAGAAAAGGAGATAAGATCAAATTTATGGCTACCGGCGCAGAGTACGAAGCCGATGAGGTGGGTGTACTTAAACTGGGTCTCGAGCCGTTGAAGCACGTTAAAACGGGCGATGTAGGTTACGTGATTACCGGTATCAAAAATGCCAAAGAAATTAAAGTAGGCGATACCATTACCCTGAGTGCAAACCCTGCTGCGGAGCATATTCATGGCTTCGAAGAAGTAAAACCCATGGTATTTGCCGGTATTTACCCGGTAGTGACCGATGAGTTTGAAGAGCTGCGCGAATGCATGGAAAAACTGCAACTGAATGATGCGTCCCTCACTTTTGAGCTGGAAACATCGCAGGCGCTGGGCTTCGGTTTCCGATGCGGATTCCTGGGTATGCTGCACATGGAGATCATCCAGGAACGCCTGGAGCGCGAGTTTAACCAGACGGTAATTACCACCGTACCCAACGTAAGCTTTATCGGGTATACCACCAAAGAGGAAACGATAATCATCAATAACCCGTCTGAAATGCCAGACGCGGTAAAACTGGCTTCTATCGAGGAGCCGTTTATTAAAGCGCAAATCATTAGTAAACCCGATTATATCGGTAATATTATGACGCTTTGCCTGGGTAAACGTGGTATTCTCATTAACCAGAGTTACCTCACCCCCAGCCGTGTAGAGCTGATTTTTGAAATGCCATTGACCGAGATCGTATTCGATTTCTATGATAAACTGAAATCGCAAACCCGCGGTTACGCTTCGTTTGATTACCATCCGATTGGTTACCGTGAGTCTGACATCGTGAAAATGGATATTCTGCTGAATACCGAGAAAGTGGATGCACTGAGTGCATTGATTCACCGCAGCCGTGCGCAGGATTTTGGCCGCAAGCTTTGCGAAAAACTGAAAGACCTGTTGCCCCGCCAGCAGTTCCTTATTGCGATTCAGGCTGCCATTGGCGCTAAGATCGTAGCCCGCGAAAACATCTCTGCCATGCGTAAAGATGTAACTGCCAAATGTTATGGTGGTGACGTGAGCCGTAAACGTAAACTGCTCGAAAAACAGAAAGAAGGTAAAAAACGTATGCGTCAGATCGGTAAAGTAGAAGTGCCACAGGAATCATTCCTGGCAGTACTGAAACTGGATGATTGATGCTTGTTTAGAGATAAAAATAACGAACAGCCCCTGCAATATTGCAGGGGCTGTTTTTTTTAGGTGGCTGAGCCTGTCGGAGAGCGCATAAAGGTGGCTGAGCCTGTCGAAGCCCCGGTCAAGTTATATCTATTTAATATTTGCTACGTTTCATACTGACCTGACAGGAGCTACGCACCTGGCAGGTCTGTACCCTGGTGGCTATACCCCCGCATAGACGAGGCTAGGCTTAGTTGGCTGAGCTTGTCGGAGAGCGCATAAAGGTGGCTGAGCCTGTCGAAGCCCCGCGCCTTAAGGGTATAAAAAAATCCCCCGCAATATCATTGCAGGGGATCTGAATATTTGATGGTGCTAACCTATTTAATGTCGGTATTAAAGTTGAAAGGCTTTTCGGTAGGTGCCTGGCCGTTTTGCAGCTCCATAATCTGCACCACCTGGCTTTGGTGTATCCAGCGACCACCTTCAAAGCGCATGCCTTCATAATCGCCCACAGGTACATAAGAATACTTCCTGTTTTTGTCGCCGATCTCCGAAGCCATTTTATCGAAAATGATCATGTTCATCTCCGGATCAAAGTTCAGGGTTGGGGTAGCGTCTTTTTTATATTCCAGCACAAAACGGGTTACGGTTTTATACGGCTCTCTTTCGTTGGGGACAAACAGTGGCGCGCCAAATACGGGTTTGCCTTGCGAGAAGTAAAGTACATCTACCAGTTTTTTATTGCTCAGTATGCCCGTACGGTTAATGCCAAACAGGAAATACATAGGCCGGCCGTTGATGTCTTGCTCAATCATATTGTAATACTGGCAGCCCATCCATTTGCCTGCGGTAAGCACACTGTCTTCTATACCTTTTTCAATATTGGGCGAGTAGTCTACCAGCGGGAACAGTACCATGTCTTTACTGTTGGCCTGGATTACGCCATAGTAGCGGCGCACAGTGTTGGCAAATTTAACTTCCCAGTTCATGAGCCTGAAAGATTTGTCTTTCGGGTACATGATGTTGATTTTTTTCTGCAATTGCGGAAAATCGTAGGCAAAAGAGTTTTCTTCCTTGAGCGCGGTTTTGAGTTGTTTAATGAAATGGTAGCAGGCTTCGATGCGGTCTTCGTCCATCATGTCGGCATACAGGCTGTCGGCAATTTTAACCAGCGTGTCTTCCTGCAATTTCATTTTAGCCAGCGCTTCGCCGGATAAACTTT
The DNA here is from genome assembly GCA_031546985.1 of Chitinophagaceae bacterium. Taxonomy (GTDB): domain Bacteria; phylum Bacteroidota; class Bacteroidia; order Chitinophagales; family Chitinophagaceae; genus JAVBJN01. Next base: position 15,790 of record JAVBJN010000023.1, on the reverse strand, counting down.
TTTGTGCAAAAGCCTGCATGGTTCCGGTGAGCAGTAAAACAGAGCATAATATACGCAGCATCAGCTTCATCGTTTCAAGGGGTTTTCTCAAATATAAAAATTTATTGCATTGCCTGTTGAATCAAAGCGGCTTTAAAGTCCTTTAACAGCGGAAAAGCCACATCAATCCATTCGTGCGGCAATGCCAGATCGGGCAATGTACTTTGGATAAATACGGTAAACATACCACTGCGTTTTCCGAAATCCATATCGCTCAGCGTGTTACCCACCATAATGGATTTGCTGAAATCAATTTCGGGATATGCTTCGCGGGCTTGCAGCGCCATGCCCGGCTGTGGTTTGCGATTGGGCGATTGGCTGTCGAGATCGGCACAGTAGAAAATACTGTCTATACGGCCACCGAGGCGGGTTACTTCTTCGCTCATATGGTCGTGAATGCCTTGCAGGTCTTCGTGCGTCATAAAACCACGGCCCACGCCCCGCTGGTTGGTTACAATAATGGTGCGACCAAATATCTTAGACAGCTCGGCCACAGCCTGATCTGCCTCCAGCATAAAGGAAAACTCCGACTTGTTGAAAATGTAGCTGTTGTGCTTCTCGTTATTGATTACACCATCACGATCCAGAAACAGCGTCCATTCTTTATTTACAGCAGGTAATTGCATTATTACATTTTAATGAGTGCGGGTAATTCATGGTTGGCACGGGCAAAATCTTCGGGAATGCCAATGTCTATAAAATACCCATCGTTGGTGTATCCGTACATATCGGCATGGGCCAGTTGCTTTTCCATAAAATCCTGCTCAAAAGAGAATTTGGCCGGAAAGCCCAGGCTCAGCAACGCCGGTTTGTACAATATGTATACACCACCGTTGATCAATCCTTTATCGGTGTATTGTTTCTCGCGGAAAGCGGTAATGCGTCCGTCTTCATTTACCGCTACTGATCCGTAACGCTCGTATTGCGTCATGGGTTTGAGCGAAAGGGTGATGTCGGCTGTTTTTTGCTCGTGAAAAGCCAGTAGCTCCGCGATATTGGTCTGGTAAAAAGAATCACCGTTAATGATAATTACATCCTCGGTTTCGGTTTGCTGCAATGCCAGTTGAATAGCGCCGCCTGTGCCAAGCGGTTCGGTTTCTACCACCCATTCTATTACAAAAGGATATTGCTCCCTTAGCGGAGCTATCCAGTCTATTACCATATCGGCTTTATAACCCAGCGATAAAATGACTTTGCCAATATTGTACTGTTGTAGGTATTGCAGCAGGTAAGCCAAAAAAGGCCTGCCATCGATAGGCGCCAGGCATTTGGGTTTATCGTTTACCACCGAGCTCAGGCGTGTGCCAAAACCTCCGGCGAGGATAATACAATCTTTGGGCATGGCTTAGCTAAACAGGTTTTCTTCTACCAGCTGGCAGATGATGTGGCCTACGGTAATATGCGATTCCTGGATGCGCGGCGTATCGTTGCTGGGCACATTAATAAGGTAATCGCAAAGGTCTTTCATTTTGCCGCCGGTAGCGCCGGTAAGGCCTACGGTGATAACACCCATGTTGCGGGCGGTTTCAAAAGCCTTAATGATGTTGCCGGAATTGCCCGAGGTGGATAAACCTACCAGCACATCGCCTTTTTTGGCGCTGCCTTTTACAATGCGGCTGTAGATCTGGTCATAGCCATAATCGTTGCCCACGGCGGTAAGGTAAGAGGTGTTGCAATGCAGGGCCTCGCTGGGCAGGGGATCGCGATCGGTATAAAAACGGCCCGAAAACTCTGCCGCCAGGTGCTGCGCATCGGCCGCGCTGCCGCCATTGCCGCAAAACAAAACTTTTTGCCCTTGCTTAAATGCCTGGGTTATAACGTCGGTTACCGTTTGAATGGTTTGCAGCAAATGCGCATCTGAAGCCAGCTGCTCCTTCACTGATATGGAAGCCTTTAAAATATCCTGAATCTTTTCCATGTTTCTGCTTAAAGAGTTAGCAAGATACTATAAAAAACAGAGAGGCCGCTTATTGCTGCCTCTCTGTTAACAGTGTTTTATATATCTGATCGCTGGCCTACGGGGTAGTCCAGGTAGCCAGTCCGTCCTGTACAAAGCGGTAATGTTTAAAGGCGCCGCCAAAGCGGTCCATCGCTTTCATTACATCGTATCTTTTAGTGCCGGGGCAGTAGAATATCATAAATCCGCCGCCACCCGCGCCGCTGATCTTGCCCCCGGTAGCCCCGGCAGCGATAGCGGTTTGGTACATATCATCGAGCAGGGGATTGGTTATACCCTCTGCCATTTGTTTTTTATACTTAAATCCAAAGTCGAGAATAGCGCCAATCTCGTGAATCTTGCCCCGCAGCAAACTCTCTTTCATCATCTGCGCCTGCTCTTTTAAATGGTGCATGGCTTCGATTGATTTCTCGTTTTTGCTGGTTACGTTTTTGCTCTGCGTTTCGATAATAGCGCTTGACAAGCGGCTGGTAGAGGTAAAGTACAGCAGCAGGTTGTTTTCGAGTTCGTAGAGGTACTGTTGTTTTACCCGCAGTGGGTTTACAATTACTTTATCATCGGCATAAAACTCCATGAAATTTACCCCGCCAAAGGTAGCCGCATACTGATCTTGCCGGCCACCGGCCATAGCCAGGTCTTTGCGTTCAATTTCGTAAGCGTAATGTGCAATGTCGTAATCGCCGAGGGGCAGTTTCTGCCATTCTACAAAAGCGCCCAAAATGGCTACCATAAGGGTAGAGGAAGTGCCCAAACCCGAACCTGCCGGTGCATCTACAAATGTAGTAAGCCGGAACCCAACAGGTTTAAACGGATAATCTTTAATAACCCGGTTGTACACGCCTTTGGCCAGGTCGAGTGTGCCGTTGATGGGCAGTGCGTCGGACAGGGGCAGGGTTTCGCTTTCGTTACGGTCTGCCGCTTCAATAATGATTTCGGGGGTATCGAGCAGTTCAATAGAAGCGTAGGCGTACAGGGATATGGTGGCGTTCAGAATGGCTCCGCCATAGAGGTCGGCATAGGGACTTACATCGGTTCCACCGCCTGCGAGTCCAATCCTAAGTGGGGCTTTACTTCTGAATATCATGTGTTGCGTTGTGTTGTATCGTTTAAGGTATGGTGTTTACGCCTGGTTAGACAGGTTGCGGATGATTCCGGTTAGGTTTTTCCAGCTTAATTTTTTCTTTTCTTCGAGCAGGCCGGGCATAAAGTAGGCTTCACCTTTTTGGTACAGTGCTATAATGCCTTGCGCAATCGATTCCACATCGGGCTCGGTTACGAGCCCGGCTTTATCATGCGGCACCAGATCGGGCAGGCCGCCCACATTGGTTACCAGCATGGGTTTTTCGAAATGGTAAGCCAGGGGGGTAACGCCGCTCTGCGTGGCATGGCGGTAGGGCTGCACCACAAAATCGGGCGCGCTCAGGTAATATTTAACTTCGCTGTCGGTAATAAAATCGGTGCGCAGCATAAGCATATCCCTGATGCCCAGGCTATCGATCAGTTGCTCGTAACCCGCCGCATCTTCATAAAACTCACCGGCTACCAGCAGTTTGAGCTGTTTTAAATCTTCGGGGCCATTGTCTTTAATCCATTTCATGGCTTCGAGCAGCATATCGAGGCCCTTGTACTTGCGGATAAAACCAAAGAACAGGATCATCTTTTCATCAACCGGGGCGCCAATATGCGCGCGGGCTTCGGCTTTGCTCACCTTCTCCCCAAAGTTGTCGTACAATGGGTGGGGCGTGAGTTGCGCAGGCTTGCTGGTAAATGTTCTGAGGTCTTTCATCACCTGCTCGCTCATGGTAACGAACGACTGCACTGGTTTTAGAAAGTATTTGGTAAACGGTACGTCGCCGGGTCTTTTTTCGTGCGGCACCACATTATCGGCAATGCATACAATTTTGGTGTGCTTGTTTTTGCGAATCAGCCGTAGAATGGTACCCAGGCAAGGGCCCATAAACGGAAGCCAGTAGCGCACCACTACCAGGTCGGGTTTCATGTTTTTAAGCTCACGACCTATCGATAACCAGTTGAAAGGATTGATAGAGTTGATCCGAACCTTGATGTTAAGATCGGTAGGCGGGGCTTCGGTAGAATACTGGGAAGTGCCCGGAAAAAGAAATCCCGGGTACTGCAACGAAAAGGTATAAATGGTTACGTCGTCACCATCCTGCTGAAACTGCCTGGCCAGTCTTTCGTTGAAGGTAGACAAGCCACCTCCGCGAAGCGGGTAGGCCGAACCTATAATTACTACTTTCTGCATGTGTTGAGCTTAATAAACCGAATCTGGCGGGTAAGTTACGGTAATAACAGGGTTTTTCTATGCGGCGCAGCAGGGCATGAGCAGGGTAATAATAACCTGGATAAGCCCGGTAATAAAGCCAATAGCAGCGCCTGCCAGTTTAATCTTGTTCAGTTGCGGCGCAGCTGCGGTTTGCAATTGGCCTGTAAGCTGGTGCATATCCAGTGCGTTGATCTTATCGGTTACAATGGCTTTGAGGTCTAAATCGTCTTTGAGCTTGCCGGTATATTGCTCCAGCAGTTGGGGCAGCATTTGCTCTATTTCGGTCATAAACATGCCCTTGAGCTTACCAATGGTGCCATCGCCTACAAACATGCTGATGAATGGGAATGCCTCATGCAGCTTGGTTTTGAGCAGGTGATCCATTTTTTCGTCAATAAAGGGCATGATGGCTTTGATTTTTTCGGGATCATTAATTTGGGCCAGCAAATCGTCTATCGAAAACATGCCCGCTACCATTTCGCCGGCTTTGGCGGCTATAATAGGTTGCTGTTGTGGCAATATCGTGCGGATAATATAACGCAGCATCAGGCTCTGGATGATCCAGCCAATGAGCGCGCCAATAAAGGGGATACAATAAATGATCATCATGTTTAAAACGGGTAGTGACTGCAAGTTACTCGGTTTTGAGAGAACTGCAGATGGTTTTGTGCCGATTATTGTATTTTATGAGCGAATTTGAACTTGTTTTACGCCCTTTGTATAACCCTCCATTTTATTTTTATATGTACACATTCCGCGGCCAGATTTTTGAGAATGAAGATGCTTTTAAAAATTATCTGGATGCTGTAAAGCCAGCGGATATTACCGATGCCGATAAGCAGGAACTGCTGGCCATTTTTAAGGCAACGGCCGATCCTTTGGTTTGGAACCTACTGGCTCAATTGTTCGCAGTGCTTAATGCAGATGAGCTGGTGCCCGCTATCATAGCAAAAATTAAAGACCCACAAACTTTTGGCCGTAACGGTGCATTGGTAGCCGCGTTGTCTGATCTGGACTGTTCGGCCTATTTCCTGTTTTTTGTAGAGGTAATCTGTACCATGACGATTGCAGCGCAATGGGGTGCAATGGATATCATTTTTACATATGAGCACCAGATTACAGAAGACGAGCGTGCAGCCGCTTTACAAATATTATACAGCAAGCAGGAAGAAAAACTGTTGAAAATACCAGATTTTGAACCGCAATACATTGCAGATTGCATTAGCCTGCTCGAAGGCACCGAGGATGATGAATACGAATCGCTGATGTGATGATGTCTGATCGCTGATTGGCGGTTGATGTCTTTCTAACAAGAATGCCGACCCTTAGGGTCGGCATTCTTTGTATAGTGTTACTCGTAATGATCAAATCAGCGATCAGTGATCGAAAAATAAGACATCCCTACAGGTATTTAAAATTGGTCTTAGGCGTAAGTTTCAGCAGGGTTTCGTACATCAGGCGAATGCAGTTTTCCACATCTGATTTGTGCACGGTTTCTACTGTGGTGTGCATATAGCGCAGCGGCAGAGAAATCAATGCAGAAGGTGTACCATCATTGGCGTATGCAAATGCGTCGGTATCGGTGCCGGTACTGCGGTAAGCGGCCTCCAGCTGGTAAGGGATTTCGTTTTTATCGGCAGTGTTAATGATAATATCGAGCAGGATATTGTGTACTGCAGGCGCATAGGTCAAAACCGGACCTTTGCCACAGCTTACATCACCTTCGGCAGCTTTGCTTACCATTGGCGTGTTGCTATCGTGGGTTACATCGGTTACGATGGCCACATCGGGTTTAATACGGCGGGCAATCATGGTAGCACCGTTAAGGCCTACTTCTTCCTGCACCGCATTTACGATATAAAGGCCAAAAGGCAGTTTTTCTTTGTTCTCTTTGAGCAGGCGGGCCACTTCGGCAATGATTACACCACCCATGCGGTTGTCCATAGCACGGCCAATCCAGAAATCGTAGTTGAGCACTTCAAAGCCTTCGTTAAAGGTGCATACGCAACCCACGTGAATGCCCAGTTTTTCTACTTCTTTTTTGTCTTTGGCTCCCACATCTACCCAGATGGTTTCTACGGTAGGTTGTTTTTCTTTTTCGCCACCACGCATACGGGTGTGGATGGCCGGCCAGCCAAATACGCCTTTTACGATACCTTTTTTAGTATGGATATTTACCCTTTTGGATGGGGCAATCTGGTGGTCGCTGCCACCATTGCGGCATACGTGAATAAACCCATCTGCAGTAATGTATTTTACAAACCAGCCTATTTCGTCGGCATGGGCCTCGATCACTACTTTATACGGAGCATCGGGATTAATTACACCTACAGCCGTGCCGTAATTGTCTACAAAATGGGTATCGATATAGGGTTGGATGTATTCGAGCCAGATTTTTTGTCCGCTGGCTTCAAAGCCGGTAGGTGAAGCGTTGTTCAGGTACCTTTCAATAAATTCCATTGTGGCATCGGTAATGATGCCCTTGTTTTTCTTCGCCATAATAATGAAGGAACTGTTTGAGAAGTTAAACGAATGGTTAAAAACCGTATTTCTGTAAATGTACAAAAAAAGTAACCAGCAAAGCCTGCAGCAGAATCATACCATCTATAGCGCCAAGGTACATGAGCGGATGCTTGTTTTGCCTGCTCAGGTATACAATGGTGCCGGTAAAGAGTACCGAAAACAGGATGGCGGTAGTAATGCCCCAGGCGCCGAGTAAAAATGCGGGCAGGGTAAGCACAAAAATGAGCAGCAAAATCTGGTTAATGAGCCGGTAAGTGCGTTGCACACCAATCACATTGGGCACGGTATCGATGCCCTGTATTTTATCTTTTTCTACATCGCGGATATCGAAAGGCAGGCACAAAGCCAGCATAAACAGGAAACGGCGCGCCATCACCAGCCATACAATGGGGTTGCTGAACCATTGTGTATCCTGCAACGGCAGAAACACCGTACTGATGGTCCATACCAGGGCCAGGATAATGATTTTGGCAATGCCGTACTCGCGTAGTTTGCGCTTGCTGCGCCAGAAAAGCAGGGGGTAAGAATACCCAATGGTAAGGATGGCGGTAATGAGCATTACGATCCAATGCTCGCCAAGATCTATGTGGGTGGTAAAATACCCGGTGCCCAACGCTGCTATGGCTGTAAGTACCGGGTGAATGAAACGGGCAAATGGTTCTATGAGCTGGGGCATACCTGCCGCGTTGCTGTTGCGGATGGCGGCCAGTGAGTGCAGGTTATAGGCCAGCAGGGTGGCAAAAAAGATCCAGAGGTAAAAAGAGAGGTTCTCGATCTGCAGATCGAATATATAGGCCGTTTCGATGCAGTAGGCTGCTGCACATATGGCAATGAATATATTGCCTTGAAATAATATGTACAGCAGCCGTTTTAGCATACTTTATCTTACAAAGGAATGTTGCCGTGTTTTTTACGGGGCAGGTTTACCACTTTGTTCTCCAGCATTTTAAAGCCTTTGATCAGTTTAATGCGGGACTGCTCGGGCAGGATCACCTCATCGATAAATCCTCTTGCGGCAGCACCGTATGGATTGGCAAATTTATCGGTGTACTCGGCTACTCTTTCGTCCAGTTTTTGCTGCGGATTTTCAGAAGCGTCGATCTCGCGTTTAAAGATAATCTCTACCGCGCCTTTGGCACCCATTACCGCAATTTCGGCATTAGGGAATGCAAAGTTCAGATCGGCGCCAATGTGTTTGGAGTTCATTACATCGTAGGCGCCGCCGTAGGCTTTGCGGGTAATGAGGGTTACTTTAGGCACAGTGGCTTCGCTCAAGGCATACAGCAGTTTGGCACCGTTGGTGATGATACCGTTCCACTCCTGATCTGTACCGGGCAGGAAACCCGGCACATCTACCAGCACCAGCAACGGGATGTTAAAGCTGTCGCAGAAGCGGGTAAAACGCGCTGCTTTTTGCGATGCTTTAATGTCCAGCACACCTGCAAGCGCTGCCGGTTGGTTGGCTACAATACCAATGCTGCGGCCGGCGAGGGTAGCAAAACCTACTACAATGTTTTCGGCAAAATCTTTGTGTACTTCAAAGAAGGTTTCTTCATCCACCAGCTCCGCAATCACTTCCTTCATATCGTAAGGCTGATTGGGGTTTTCAGGAATCAGGGTATTGAGTTTGAAGCGTACTTCGTCTTTGATCTCGTAAGGGTAAACCGGTGCTTTCTCTTCGCAGTTTTGCGGAATGTAGTGCATCAGTTTTTTGAGGTAATTAATGCAATCTACATCGTTGGCGCAGGTAAAATGCGTTACACCCGATTTGCTGGCGTGGGTATTGGCGCCACCCAGCTCCTCGCTGGTTACTTCTTCGTGGGTAACGGTTTTTACTACGTTGGGGCCGGTTACAAACATGTAGGAAGTATGCTCTACCATCATGATGAAATCGGTAATGGCAGGCGAGTATACTGCACCACCGGCGCAGGGGCCCATAATGGCCGACAGCTGAGGCACAACGCCACTGGCTTTTACATTGCGGTAAAAGATATCGGCATAGCCACCCAGCGATACCACACCTTCCTGAATACGGGCACCGCCACTATCGTTGAGGCCAATTACCGGAGCGCCGTTTTCAATAGCAAGATCCATGATCTTACAGATCTTTTCGGCATGGGTCTCGGAAAGACTGCCGCCAAAAACGGTAAAGTCCTGCGAGAAAACATATACCAGACGGCCGCTGATGGTACCGTAACCGGTAACCACACCATCGCCCAGGTATTGTTCTTTCTCCATACCAAAGTCGCGGGAACGGTGCGTTACCAACATACCCAGTTCTTCAAAAGAACCTTCATCCAGCAGCAACTCCAACCTTTCGCGGGCTGTAAGTTTACCTTTTTTGTGCTGGGCTACGATGCGTTTTTCACCGCCGCCCAGGTGGGCTTCGGCTATTTTATTCTGCAGAATTTCAATTTTGCTCATGATTGCTAAAACTTGAGGCGTCAAAAATAATGTATTGATGCGGTAATTAATCGGGGACCTAAAATTAATAACTGCCTTTGCCTTTTTATCGGTAAATTTAAGTAGATCAAACTGCTAAACCATGTACACCAGCCTTGTTGACGCACTTAAAGACCTTGAATCCAAAGGATATACCTACGATTTTAAATTAATGAGCGAAGCCCTGGAATGCGATTGCAATGGTAAACACTATCATCCCGAAAACTTTGAGGTAGTGGATTATTACAGGTTTGAAGCCAATACCGATCCCGATGATGCATCTGCTTTATATGTTATAGAAACCAACGACGGCCTGAAAGGCACGCTGGTAACGGGCTACGGGATCTATGTGGGCCCGGTAAGCGAGCAGCTGCTCCTAAAGCTCAATGTGCATCCTTAGCCACTGGCTCCCTGAACTTACGCTCCAATAGAAATATACAGGAACTTTACCCGGATTGTTCTGTGCAATATTTTTTGCCCAGGCAAAAAATTGCGTGCAACAAAAAAACTGCCTCCTGAGAGGCAGTTTGGGAGAAGCGGCAAAACCGCTTTAGTCAATTTTGTGGGTGAATGTGCTGCATATGGTAAATAGGCCAATAGCTTACCGCTCCTTTCGCTGCAGCATAATGCTGGTTAGCACTGCTATCAGTAGCACGTTATATTCCATGCCATTGCGGCCGCCGCCTACCACAAACCAGCCTTCTTTAAAATGTACCATTACAATACCCGCCACCAGTATAAAAATGGTGAGTAGCGCCGCGGGCTTTACCCAACGGTTGGCCAGCAGGCAGGCGGCCGCAGCTATATGCGATAATTTGATGCCCCAGGCCAGTGCAGGGCCAAAGGGTGCAAAGCCAGCGGGGTTCAGGTACAACTCGCCAAAATCGCGGATGCCACCGTTAAACATACCGGGAATGCTGTGTGTAAGCAATATAACGGCCACAACAATGCGGAGCAGCAGGGTACGGGTTATCATAAGGCAAAGTTAGAAAACATACGAAGGCGCCACTACTACCACAATACCGTCTGACTTGGCTGTGCCGGAGGTAGAAGAAACCTCGGTGCCGCCTGCATATACTTTGAGTGTAACGGTTTGCCCTGGCTGGCCTGCATGACCGCCCAGCGATATGGTGGTGCCCGAAGCTGATGCATTGTAGTTGATCGATTTGGCCCAGGGCAGGGCGGTAATGTCTTCGTTGGTACCGCCGCCGCTTTCGGTAATATAGGTGGCATTGATAATGCCGCTGTAATTGCCGGTTACCTCAAACTTAATCGCCCTGCTTTTGGATTGGCCGGGTGTGGGCGTATTGTTGTTGTCTTTTTTGCAGGCAGTAGCCAGGAGTAAAATGCTTGCGGTGGTCGTTAAGATGGTTTTGTAATACATGGGATTTTCAATTTTTTGCTACTGTAAAATTGAAAACTCGCTACGCTACAGAATTGTAAAAATCCGGCAATTATGGTTTAGGATATTGGATCGGGGGTGTAAATAAAAGAGGCACTTTCGGAGCCGAGGTGTTTGTTTTTTACAAATTCATACGGCGTAAGGCCAGAAAAAGCGCGAAAATCTTTAATAAAATGCGACTGGTCGGTGTAGCTAAGCTGGTAGGCGATGGAAGTGAGCTGGCTGTAATCGGCGCTGCCAAGCAATTGTAATGCTTTTTGGAACCGGACGATGCGCTGAAATTTTTTTAGCGATATACCTACCGATGTTTTAAACCTACGCTCCAGCTGCCTTTCCGAAATGTTGAACTGGCGTGGAAGCGCGGTGATGCGGGTGGCATCGGTCACCTGGTGGGATTGTATGATATGGCTTATGAGGAACTCTGGCTGTTTCCGTTCCTGCAGTTTGTGGTACAGGTATTCGCTAATGAGTTGTACCCTGCGCGCATGCGAGCCCGCCTGTTGCATTTGCTGAGCCAGGGCGGCACTGCAAAACTCGCCAATATCGGGCATTTCATTGATGAGCTCCTGCGCACTTACACCAAATATGGCATGTAGCCCATGCGGGTAAAAACTAACCCCGAAATGCGACCATGCGCCAGCCAGCACGGCTTCGGTATGGCGGGTGTCAATGCCGCTGAGGTAACACCAGGGCAAAGCCGCTCCGGCTACGTTGCGGATGGGGGCGTAGTGTTCGAGATCCTGGAAAATAAGCCGGGGATACTGGTCTGCAAAACTCTTGATGTACAAGGCCGGGATATGATGCTGGCGTGCGTCATAACTCCAGAAATACCTGATATAAGGCCGGAGTACCATAGGGGGCATATAAGTGCGGTAATGCATAAGCTGGTGGTAGGCCAAAAATATTACTTCTCGGGCAAAGCGGGAACGCTGCACTATAAAAAGAGGCTGCCTTCGGAAAAGGAGACAGCCTCTGTAAACGTATTGCTTGTTATAGAATCGCCCGTTATTGAATGATGAGTTTGTGTGTAACGGCTTTGCCGCCGGCCACAGATACTGCTACCTGGTACATGCCCGCGGTGAGGCGTGGCAGCGCCAGTTCCAGGCTTGGGCTGGTTAAAGCACTTTCGTGCTGGTATACAACCCTGCCGGTAACATCGGTCATCATCACTTTGGCCATTGCACCTTCCTGCACATCCTGGCCCAGCACCACGGTTACGTGATCGGTTGCGGGGTTAGGATACAGGCCCGGAGATTGGGTAGTGGTGGTTAAAGTGCCCGGTTTGGCTTCTCTGTAAATAAAGCCGGGTGCGCATTCCCACTCTACAATAGTGCCCTGCGGTGTGGCATCTACTACCAGGCCCACTTCTTCGGCGAGCCCCACTGAGGTGGCTGTGTTGAGGGGCTGGCTGTTTACATTAAAATACCCGAGGTCGGTATAGGCCATCGCTTGCCAGGCCGGGCAGCCGTTAACTTCACCATCTCCGGTGGCGCCTATGAAACGGCCATTGATGTTACCGCCCCAGCTGTTTCTTCCATGTCCCATCATAGATAGGCCGATGGTGTAAGGATAGCTGCCATAGGAGCCCGGCTGAATGGTAAAGGAACGGTTGTTCCATTCGCCCATATTGCCATTGTACCAGAAAGATTGGTTAAGGCCCAGGCCTAAACCGTAACCAGGCAAATTGCCCAGTACAGAACCGCGAAGGCCGGTAACTGCTGTGAGGCCCGCCGTAGGGTCCATGTAAAATGCCTGGATAGAAGGAATGGCGCCCAGGCTGGTATATTCAATATCGGTACCATAAGCGCTGGGGTTGTTTAACGGTACATCACTGCCTACTGTGCCGCAGATGGAATAACGGGGAATGTAAGGCGCTGTGTTGTTGCTGCTCCATGCAAAAATATTGCTGGCCTTCATACGGTGCCCTTGTGGTACGCCAGTAAAGGCATTGAAGCCCGCAAATGTGTTTTGGAGGCCCAGCGCCAGGCCGGTGTGGGTTACAAACCAGCGGTTTCGCCCCAGGTCGTTGTTCACAATCACATAGGCATCCATCATCATGTCCTGCACCATATCAATAGCGTATGAGCCTTTAACATCTAATGGAGAAGCATTCTGATCGGCATTAAAGCCATAATAAGTGCTTTGGGTCACTGCCAGTGTAGTAGGGTCGATAGAAGCTACCCAGGATTTACTGGAGTTCATAACGCCTGCGCTGGTATTGGTAGGGCCGTTGCCACTGCCCAATACGTATAAGGCGCTGTAATAAGATTTAAGCCGCATGGCACCGTCAAAATCGATAAACCCGCCGCCAAACATGGTGGTGTTGTAAAAACGCACGATGCTTTGGTGAGTGTTCAGGTTTGTTTTGGTTACAAACGACTGGCGGCTGTCATAAAAGCTGGGGTCTGTGGGGTTGCCGGTTGTCTGTTCCTGGTAGCCGCAAATGTAAAGCTGGTCGCCCAGTACAAGGGAGTGTTGCGGAAACGAAATGGTACCCGCATTTCCGCTGGTAATGATGTCGTACTGGTCCTGGACGTTGCCGTAGCGGTCTACTTTCAGTGCCAGCAGGTGGGCATCAAGCGTGCCATTTTCGCGGCCCTGAATGGTCATAACGCTGCTTCCGTTACCTGCATATGCGATGGATACCACCCGCACATCTTCGAATTCGGGAAACTTGTAGAACATACCGGCCGTTGTATTGCCATTCGCATCGGTCAGCGCGTAATGAACACCCTGGCCCGGATTGGAGTACCCTGGCATTTGTACATTGCAGGCTACAGCAGCTCCTTCGCTGGGATCGTAATAGTTAATAGGGGCAATTACATGACCCGTCATATCACCCATTGAAGGATCGTAGCGGTAGCTTACAATTCTTTGTAAAGCATCGGCATGTTGTGCCGTTGCGGCGAGCAGCATAGCCGAGAGGGCTGCAATGCCCAGGCTCTTGCGGGTAAATGTTTTGAAAAAACCTTGCCGGGAGGATGTTGCGGCAGGTAATTGCATGCCTTTGTAACGTTGATTTTTTTTCATCGTTTTATGATTGGTGTATAAAAAACAGTGTATCGCCATGCCAGAGAACCTAAACGTTCTGCAGCACAGGTTTGTAATGAAAGAGGTTCAGCAATGAAATATGTACACAACAAATGTGTACCAGCATCAGTTGCCGGAATGTATAGTCGGGGGAATAATTCGAAGGTATGATTTCTACTTAAACAGCAATATGCATATTGAAACAATTTATGTGCAATGTGCAACAATGGTCGTGCAGGATGCAACAACGCAGATATTTCAATGTAAAGGATAGGTTTCTGCGTGAGAAGTGCCCGGCCAGGGCCGGAAATAAGAAGTCGCCTCATGTATGCATGAGGCGACTTCTTTTATTGCAGTGAGATCTGTGTCTTAGAATTCAAAATTGTTTACACAATCCTTAAACAAGGGTAATACTTCGTCTTTTTCAGATACCATTGCATGGTTCAGGTCTACTTTCCAGTCAATATTCAATGCCGGATCGTTGTAGATAATACCACCTTCGCTGGCTTTGCTGTAAAAGTTGTCGCATTTGTACATTACTTCGGCGGTATCGCTGAGCACAGCATAGCCATGGGCAAAACCACGAGGAATAAGCAGTTGCAGCTTATTGTCCGCATTTAGTTCTATGCCATACCATTGCCCAAAAGTAGGAGAGCCTTTGCGAATGTCTACCGCTACATCCCAGATGGCGCCATCCAGTACGCGCACCAGTTTGGCCTGGGCGTGCGGGTTAAGCTGGTAATGCAGGCCACGGATAATGCCTTTGCGCACATTGTGCGCCTGGTTGTCCTGCACCCAATTATAGCTCAAGCCTTGCTGCTCGTATACCTGCTGGTTATAGCATTCAAAAAAATATCCCCGGTCGTCGGCAAATACTTTCGGTTCAAAAATCAACAGGTCCTTGATCGGAGTTTCTATGAACGGCATATCTTATTTATTCAAAGCTTGTTTAAAATATTCCAGGGTACGTCTGAGGCCTTCGCTGCGGTCTACGGTAGGTCCCCAACCCAGCAGGGTTTTAGCCTTGGTAATATCGGGCTGGCGTTGCTTGGGATCGTCCTGTGGCAGCGGCTGGTAAATAATTTTACTTTGCGCACCGGTCAGGGCCAATACTTCTTCTGCAAACTGTTTCAGGGAGATCTCTACCGGGTTTCCAATATTTACGGGTTTGTGGTAGTCGCTCAGCAGCAGGCGGTAAATACCATCTACCAGGTCGTCTACATAGCAGAAGCTGCGGGTTTGTGAACCATCGCCAAATACAGTAAGGTCTTCGCCATTCAGCGCCTGGCTCATGAATGCAGGCAGCGCACGGCCGTCATCGAGGCGCATGCGTGGGCCATAAGTATTGAAAATGCGGATGATGCGGGTTTCTACACCATGAAAGTTGTGGTAAGCCATGGTCATCGATTCCATAAAACGCTTGGCTTCGTCATACACACCACGTGGGCCTACCGGGTTTACATTACCCCAGTATTCTTCCGGTTGCGGATGCACCAGCGGATCGCCGTATACTTCAGAAGTAGAAGCTACCAGGATGCGGGCATTTTTTTCTTTAGCCAGTCCCAGCAGGTTGTGGGTACCCAGTGATCCTACTTTGAGGGTCTGGATCGGCATTTTCAGGTAATCGATCGGGCTGGCCGGAGAAGCAAAATGCAGGATATAATCCAGCTTGCCCGGTATGTGCACGAACTTGGTAATATCGTGGTGGTAGTATTCAAAATCCTGGAGCGGAAACAGGTGCTCAATATTTTTGAGGTTGCCGGTAAGCAGGTTGTCCATACCAATTACATGGTAGCCTTCCTTGATAAAGCGGTCGCAAAGGTGAGACCCCAGAAATCCGGCGGCCCCGGCAATCAATATTCTTTTTTTATCAGACATGAGTTTGTTTATAAATTAGGCATTAACGATTTTGCGGCCAATACTGTTGTAGTAAAATCCTTTGTCGATCATGGTTTGCAGATCGTAGAGGTTACGGCCGTCAAAAATAACAGGGGCTTTGAGTTTTTCGCGAATCATTTCAAACTCCGGTGTGCGGAACAGCGACCATTCTGTCATGATAGCCATCGCATCGGCACCATCCAGGGCTGCGTAAGCATCTTCTGCATAAGTGAGT
>JAVBJN010000092.1:0-5346 GCA_031546985.1 Chitinophagaceae bacterium | reverse complement strand
CTACCTTTCCGAAGCAAACTCCGGTAAACCTGGGCTTCCGCATCACCGATGCAAGCGGGAATAAATACTATTTTAAGGACGGCGACCGCACCAATATAAAGCGCAATGCTAACCCCAATGAAATTGCCTATACCTATACCAACAACTGGTTGTTAGAGAAAGTGGAGACTTACAGCGGCCAGGTTGTTTCTTATACCTATCTAACCAGTGCGCCGTATAAAATGGCCACCGATTATTACGAAGAGGTTTACAGTTATGCCTATGGTGCGTTTAAATCCCGTGACGGGGAATCTTCCACGGAAATGACTTATACCATCCTGACGCAAATCCAGTACCCGGATTTAATGGTAAAGTTCAAATATTATGACGACAGCCAAACAAACTTAAGACGCAAAGATGCCTATGGAACACGTGCGCTGGAAAAGATCACGGTAGAAGAACGGCGCGATGCCTGGTCGACCAGTCTTGGTCCGGTGAATACGAAAGAATACCTGTTTGACATGTCTTATTTCGTGATTGAATATTCATCCTATCCTGGTATCACCAATGGTGCTATTCCATACACCAGTACCGCCAGTTACAACGATCTGGAAGGTAAAAGCCTTAAACTTAGGCTGGCTGGTATCAAGCTCAAAGGCGGCACCGCAGCAGCGGAGCAGCTCTACAGCTTCGATTATTACAACACCGGTAATGTAGGTATTACTAATTTTCCTTACCGGATGTCCGGCCAACTGGATTACTGGGGTTTCGTGAACAATGCCTCCACAGCGGACAACCCCGGTTCCAGCCGCATTCCGTTTACCGTGTTCCCTGCAACCTTTCCAACTGGTCAGGGCAATAAAAACATGGTACCTGACGCCGCCAACAAACTGTTTGCCCTGCAAAAGATCACCACTGGCAGTGGGGGGTGTACACAATTTTACTACGGCTTGAATACCGCCACTGTTAATGGTGTCACGATGAAACTGGACGGGCTGCGCCTGGATTCCATGAAAACCTATGATCTGAACAATGACAACCTGACCAAAAACATCACCAGTTATTTGTATGAAAACGGGGAATGGACTGTGCCTACCGACAATTATCCGGATATCAAGGAATTGTTCAAACGTTCGGTAACCATTTTTGGCAAGGGTACCGCGGTTGATCCTTATGTTAACGAAGGCGATGTAATGGCTGTTTCCAACCGTTTCATTGGACAAATGGACGGGCTGCAACACGGCTACGGCAAAGTAACCACTTTTAACCAGGTAGAATATCCCATTGATCTTGGCGTTATTACTATACCCGTCCGTAAGACGCTGGGTAAAGAAGAAACCTGGTTTACCACCGTGCGTAGCAAATCCACAAATGCTACAATCGTTTCCAGCACCAGCACCGGAGCTGCCTACAACGCTTGCCCGGGTACCGGCTTCAAACTGGCTGCACCACCCAATACCAACAGTTTTTTAACCCTTACACCAGGTCTTACCCCAACCTATACGCGGGCCTATGATCAGATGCCTTTCACGTTGAAACAATACTATCCGTCCTGGGCGGTGGGGCTGCCTTACAAGACTATCCAATATGATCTGAATGGCAATAAAACAGTGGAGTCGGAAAATTTCTTTGATGTGCAGGTTAAATCCTTAAACAAGGATAATTTTCTGTTCTTACACGTGCAGGACAACAATATCACACTGCAAGACCCCGGCGGTACTGATTTTGTTTCTGATTTCTATTATCCGATCACCGGTAAGACTGCGATCAAAAAAAGCATCAGCAAGTCCTATATCAACAATACGGTAGCGTTGGAAAGCAGTACTGATTATGAATATGATCCTGCAACCGGCGATATGACCAAAACAATAAGCCGTCCCAATACCGGTATCCCCAATGAAAGAACAGAAAGCCGCCAGTATTATCACTATAGCAACAACAACTGGAACAACAATGCCATGATGAACCAGATCGCCAGCAGCGCGATGGATCAGGTGGTATATAGCGAAGCATGGAAATTTGATCCCAGCAATAATGGGCAATTGATTGCCGCGGAGGCTTCAGGACTGGCCAGCTTTAGCGGCCAGGTGTTACCCAAACACCAATACACACTGCAAACGCAGAACCCGTTGACTGTTGCACCTGCTTTTGACTTTAGTGCTGCTAACCTGGGACAAGCAATAGCCAATTTTAAGAAGGTATCCACCCATAATTACAGTGCCAAAGGCCAGTTGACAGAGGTGATCGATAATGTGGGTACTAATGTGGCATCGCTTTGGGATGAAGATGCGAACGTGGAAATTGCAGGGGCAAGCAACGCACGTTACAATGAAGTTGCTTTTAACAGTTTTGAAAGCAATAGTTATTCCAACTGTGGTACCTGTATGGACGCATCCTACAAAAACAGTGGGAATTGGGGTTTTGACCACAAAGCCATTACCAATACCGATGCATTCACTGGCCGCCGTAGTTTTAATACCATATTATCGAGTTTTATATGGACCAAACACGACCAACCGCTCACTTTGAATAAAAGGTATGTCGTATCCTTTTGGGGTAAAAATATGAATAGTCCTGCGGCAAGGAATACGATCGTTACCCTTTATCCGAACAATACTTTCGCTGGCTTAAACCCTACGAGTTATACCAAGCTCACATTTACCGCTGTGACTTCCTTCCGGGGGTGGACGTTCTACCGTACTGAGTTTATTGCAACTTATCCATCGGTAGTTGTATTTGCAGGTGGTGGCCTGATCGATGAACTGCGATTACACCCGGTGGACGCTATGATGAAGAGTTCTACCAGCGAACCGCTGATTGGCGTAACCAGTAATACCGATGGCCGTAACCAGTCTGTGTACTATATGTATGATAACCTGGGTCGTGAGATTATGACCAAAGACATGCAGGGCAATATCCTAATCAAACACCAGTACGCTAACCAGGTAACAGAATAAGCAACAATCAAACTGACAAAATGAAACGACAATATATTTTATCTACGTTATTAACCGGGGTATTGGCATTAGGGTCAGTATATCTCCCAGCACAAAACAATACACCAGACCTGGGGGCTACGGTAACACCCACCCAGTCGGTCTATTATAAACCTGTGCCATACAGTGTAAGTGCCAAACGCAATTTTGTGCGCAGCTGGGTACCTTTGAAGCCGATTACAAATGCCAATGCAATCAATGAGAATGCCTCCGCGGATGATGTGAGTCAAAGTACGACATACCGAGATGCGTTTGGTGGTGAGCTGCAATCGATCCAACGCTTTGGGGTTAATAGTACACGGCATGCGGTATCCATAGCAGATCCCAGGAACATGGGCGACGCGTCGCTTCAATACATGGGCTACAGCATAGATCATGCCACCAAAGGCCTTAAATTCCAGACCAACGCTTTTAAAGACCAGGCCAATTTTTATACCCAGCAATATGGAACAGATGGTAATTACCCCTATAGCATGAGTAAGTACGTCTCTACTGCCACCGACCGGTATAATCAGGTACTGAAACCCGGAGCTAATTTTGTTGGTTCCAACCGTACTGCTGAACAACGGGTAAGCCTCGGCGGTTCTGGTATTCGCCGCTGGGTTTATAATGCCACCACAGGTATTCCTTCTACCACTGGTGTATATAATGCAGATGAATTGGTGGCTACTACCGTAACCGATGAGCAGGGCAAAACCGTGGTTTCTTATACCGACCGTTTCGGCAGGGGGATCTGTACCAAACAAACCGGCGCAGGTGTGGAACTCACCACCTATACGGTGTATGATAGCTATGACCGTCCAGTGATTGTGCTAACCCCCAAAGCAGTAGAAAAGATACAATTGGCAGGTTGGTCGGTGACCTCTACGGTACTGAACAATCTTTGTGTCCAGACTTTCTACGATGCCCAAGGTAATACGGTGGAGAAAAGCCTGCCCGGAGAATTAGGCCGCAACCGTATGGTATACGACAGCAGAAAACGCACTGTGCTGGTACAAACACCCGGACTTGCTCTAGAGAATAAATGGCAGTTCAGCGTGTATGATAACCTGGACCGGGTACGATTTACAGGACTACTGACCAGCACCCGCGACCGCGCCTACTGGCAATACCTACTCGATGGATCAGGTGCTGTACCCTCTGGCTTACCACCCAGCTATGATTTGACTTCGGAAAATAAGATCTTCCGTTACCTGATTAATGGGCACGACATTCTGAATAACAATTATCCGGCGCCAGTCCAGATACCTGAAGCTGAGATTCTGACGTATACTTACTACGACCATTACAATTACCCACAATTTAATGGTTTGGCTTATGATGCGAACCCAATTGCGGCTTTGGATGGTGATGCCTATACGGTGGCATATGGTGTTACACCGCAGAAGACGGAATTAACCAATGGTTTAGCAACCGGCGGTATGGTAAAAGTATTGCAGAAAGGAAACCCGTCTTATGGCGACTGGATCACCTCTGTAAACTATTATGATAACGATGGCCGGGTGTTGCAAACCCAATCTGCCTATACCACCAAAACCAATAACGACGGTGGCCTCGGTACCATCCAATTCACCGATATGGTGAGCTCCTGGTATGATTATGGTGGCAGGGTCATGCGTAACGTATCGAGCCATAAAGCAAGTAGCGGCGTTAACTATGTGACCGTAAATAAAATGGAATACGAGCCTAAGACCTTTAAGCTGTTAAAGGTATGGCAGAGTATCAACGACGCCGATTGGACATTGTTGTCGGCTAACAACTACGATGCCATTACCGGGCAATTAAAGATGAAAAGTATTGGCGACCTCGAAGAGCAACAATACACTTATAACCTGCAGGGGCAACTGACCGGTATCAATGGTGCATATGCAGAAAGCGGTGGTGCACAGAACAAAGCCAGCTTTGGTGAGTCCATTCGCTATGATTACGGATTTAGCCAGCCTCGCTATGATGGTAATATCGCCGGTGTAGTTTGGAAAACCGCTTCCAGCAAACGTAGGGCTTACGGGTATACTTACGATTTTGGAGGTAGAATGACGGAAGCCAATTTTAACGAGCTGCCCGATGCCAACGCGCCCAACAACAATAGTGCCTGGGCCAAGAATATGACCGATTATACGGTGTCTGGTATTGGTTATGATGCCAACGGTAATATCACCGCGTTGAAACGTCGGGGTATGCAGCAACTGGCACCTGCCGATGTAGACCAATTGGCTTATACCTATGCAGATGGTGACTTGAGCAACCGCTTATTGAAAGTGGAAGACATTACAGGTTGCCCATTGGGTTGTACCCTGCATGATTTTCACAACTGGAACGCGGGCAGTACCGATTATAACTATGATGTCAATGGTAACACGACTGCTTACCT
>JAVBJN010000062.1:0-15439 GCA_031546985.1 Chitinophagaceae bacterium | reverse complement strand
ACATGGGGATTAGCATCTCTTGCCCGTGTTTCTCAATCATGAGACCCTGCTCCCACTCCTAAGTCGTGGTGCAGGATGACAATAATCAAGGTTGGCATGCTCCGCCGATAAGCGATATCTGAGCTTGTCGATGACTTGGGGTCAACATCCCTTGCCCGTGTTTCTCAATCATGAGACCCTGCTCCCACTCCTGCGACGCGGTGCAGGATGACAATAGTTGTACCTGTCTTGCGCTACAAATATCCGGTGTCTGTGCTTGTCGAAGACATGGAGATCAACATCTCTTGCCCGTGTTTCTCAATCATGAGATCCTGCTCCCGCTCCTGCGTCGCGGTGCAGGATGACACTTTTCGACAGGATTTTTATTCTGGTTGCGGTTCCAGCACACTTGTTATAGTACGCACATATTGATCTTTATGAAACACTTTAAACAGCGCGTACCGCAGATCCTTATCCTTAGCTGCGTCTCCCAATAAATCCTTATTGAATTTTTTAGTGTAGGTGCTCCGCTTATTGGCATCGTAGTATTTATGATCTATCATAAAAAGGGGTTTCTCTCCGTGGTTCTGGGCCTTCATCATGTCCATATCATACTCCTGCGCTACAACGTATAAGGTGAGGTTATGCCGCTCAGCATAGGCCTGGCATACGTTTAATGGCACACAGTTTTTACCGGAGCAATGCGGTACCCAGCTGTATACCAACGCGCTGTCTGTTTGCGCCAGGCAATCTTTTAACTGTAAACCATTAATCGGAATAATGCTTTGGTCGTTGGGCAGGTTACAAATGTCTTGTACACCAAAGCGGATTAATTTTTTGTCTTCGTTGCTAATTTTGTCATAGCCACCGGTATAGCCTGTAATTTCTATTTTACAACTTTGGGTAAGGGCTACGGCTACCAGCAAGGTAAAAACAGTTTTGATATTCATGGTGTGGGTATTTATTGTAGAACGCATACCCTCCCGGGAAGTTACAGGCAAAGTCATTTTATCTATTTCGTGGCTTGTGTTATTTTGTGGCCTTAAAACAACCCGGTATGATAACCCTGCACCATCACCATCTTATTGCACAGATTAATCCTAAAGGCGCCGAGCTGCAAAGTTTAAAGCATATTGGCACCGGGCTGGAATATATGTGGCAGGGCAATGCGGCGTACTGGGGCAAGCACTCACCGGTACTGTTTCCCATTGTAGGCACGCTGCGCAACGATACTTATTCATACAACAGTAAATCTTACCAGATGGGCAGGCACGGCTTTGCCAGAGATATGGTTTTTGAAGCTGCGCAACACGATGAAGCATCGGCCACATTTACGTTAACAAGCAATGAGACGACCCTGGCGGTTTACCCTTTCGCATTTATATTCAAGGTGCATTATAAACTTAAGGACGGGCAGATTCATGTAACCTACGAAGTAGAAAACCCTGCGGATAATGCCTTGCTTTTTTCCGTTGGCGGGCACCCTGCGTTTAATGTGCCATTGGTACCTGGCACTACTTATACCGATCATGAACTGGTGTTTGAAAAACCCGAAACGGCAGGCAGGTGGCTCCTAAAAGATGGACTGATAGATGTAGAGACTACCCCGCTATTAAACAACCAACAGACACTAGCGCTTACGCCATCACTGTTTCATAACGATGCTATTGTGCTTAAGCACTTGCAATCGCAAAAGGTGACGCTTAAAGGCACTACCCATCCGCATGGGCTAACCTTCGATTTTACAGGGTTTCCATACCTGGGTATTTGGGCGGCCAAAGACGCGCCATTTGTGTGTATTGAGCCCTGGTGTGGCATTGCCGACAGTGTGTTGCACAATGGAATACTGAGCAATAAAGAAGGCATGGAAACGCTATTGCCGCACAGCAACTGGCAAAGAACCTGGTCGGTTACCTGTTTTTAATCGGCTCCGGGTAGTATTACGGTTTCGCTCGTGGGCTTAAACCGTTCCAGCACCTGCTGAAAGCCGTCTATCTTTTGGGTAAGTAATCCCTCCAGCACTTCCAGCTCCTTGAGGTACGCCTTTGTACGGGGTTTGGCCTTCATCCAATCGCGGTGCAATTGCAGCGGTTGCAACAGCGCCGTTTTCAGCAATGGGGTAAAATAGTCAGAAGCCTTCGAAACCCTTTCCTGCAGCAGGTATTCGGGCAGGTCGTGCTGCTCCAGCATTTGCCGCAGCTGAAGCTGAAACTTATCGGTTATCTTTTTTTGCGCAGCTATCTCCTCTACCAGCTCCATCGCCAGTTTGGCCGCAGCCTGCACATCGGGTATGTTTTTGGTGCGAATGAGGTCCAGCCATTCCTGGAAACTCTCCTGCAATACCGACCAGTCAAACGCCTGTATCATGTTGCGGTAGGCTTCCAAACGGGCAGCTTCCTTTAAGGTTTCGGCCAGCAACTCTTCGCCCATGATTGAAGATGAAAATTCAAGCACCTGCTCATCGGTCTTAATACTTTCCTGGTGAATGCGCGACCGCAGCACAATGCCCTCCAGCGAGCGGCAGCGGCTGAGCGCCACGTATACCTGCCCGGGTGCAAAAGCAGCACCGGCATCGATCATCGCTTTATCAAAAGTTAAACCCTGGCTTTTGTGAATGGTAATGGCCCAGGCCAGCCTAATGGGATATTGGGTAAACGAACCCATTTCTTCTTCTACAATCTCGCCCTTCTCGGTATGGTAAGCGTATTTAATGTTTTTCCAGGTTTCCTTTTCCAGCACCAGCAGATCCGGCTCACCGGGAAAAGACACTGTAATCTGATCGGTGCCTATGCTTTCGATCTGGGCAATCTTTCCGTTGTAAAAACGTCGGGGTTGCTCAATATCGTTTTTCAGGAACATGATCTGCGCGCCTTCTTTCAATTGCAGCACCTTATCGGTAGGATAAGATTTATCAGAAAAGTCGCCGTCTACTTTGGCCTCAAACCGGAACGATGGCGTGGTGAGCTTTTCCAGCTCCTCGGCATTAATCACATCGGCTTTGCGGTTGTGGGTAGAGAGGGTAATGTAACCTTCTTCCCTTGCAGGCTTAAACTGCGGATCGTAGCGCTCATTGAGCAATTGGAGCGATTCCTGCCGCATATTGTTGTTGCGCACCTGGTTCAATAAATCTACAAACACCGGATCGCTCTGGCGGTAAATATGCTGCAGCTCTATGTACAATGGTTTGGACTGCCGCACCCCAATGGAGCTGAAGAAAAAAGGGGTTTCGTAATAATCCTTGAGCAGCTCCCAATCCTGGTCGTTTACCACCGGGGGCAACTGAAACAGATCGCCGATGTACAGCACCTGCACACCGCCAAAAGGTTCAAAAGGCTTGCGCCGGAAATGACGCAGAATGGTATCTACCGCATCCAGCAGATCGGCGCGCACCATACTGATCTCGTCAATAATGAGCAACTCCAGCTCGCGGAAGATCTTACGTTTTTCGGAAAAGATGCGCATATTCTTGATCAACGAATGCGGATCATTTACCGGTGTATTATAAGTGGTAAAACCCCGCAAAGCGCCAGGAATAAACGCCCCAAAAGGTAGTTGAAAAAAGGAATGCAGCGTGGTACCACCCGCATTAATGGCCGCTACACCCGTAGGCGCCACCACCACGGTTTTCTTTTTGATATTGTTTTTGATGTATTTCAGGAAGGTGGTTTTACCCGTTCCGGCTTTACCGGTCAGAAATACGTGGCGCGAAGTGTTCATTACAAAATCTTTCGCCAGCTCAAACAAAGCATTCACAGGTTCATTAACGGCCATGCCCCAAAAATACGCAAGTAGAAGAGAATGTGCCAATTCACATTTACCGTTTTGCCTATTTGAATATAAAGGCTATTTTTATTTTATATAAAACATTAATGTGTTAGACTTCATTGCGATACTCCTGCAAGTCCCCGCTCCAGACGTAACATTAAAAAATGATATGGCTTCCATTTACGTGGGCCAGATCAAGGCGGCTTATGAGTTGAGCAAATCTCTTTTTACCACATGCCTCACCATTATGGGTGGCAGCATATTACTGATTGTAAGTGATTCTTACCTGAAACCGAAACTCAAAAAGGGAAAACTGTTCTACCTGCTTTTTATGCCGGCCTGGATCGCTTTTCTTACATCGTTGTATTACGGCAATTCCACAGAAAGATGGCAGGAGTCGGTAAGTATTAATGCAGGTTCCGAAAATTTTCTACGCGCCATATTAACAGAGATCTCACATTGCTATACCATCCAGTTCAATACATTTCTCACCGGATCATCATTCTAGGTGTATGGCTTATGTGCTATTTATGCTGGTGGATTTTTAAAGAAGATTAAACCCAATCGTATGAAAAAAATAATTACCCTCACCTTGTTCTGCCTGGTCACATTTTTGGTAAAAGCCCAGCATGTTCATTCAATTAAATCTTGCTGCAAAGCGCCTGTTGGGTCAGACGATTGCCTAAAGTATTGTAGCCAGATCAAAGCTTTTTCGGAGCAGATTATTAACGACAATGGCGAATTATCCCAATTGGGACTCAACACCAAAATCGTTAATAAAATCAATGACTATAAGACCAATAACAACGAAAATTTTGTAAACATTGAAGAGGCTAAAAAGCTGCTGAACAACGCTCAAACCAAGGAGCTGATAGCTACAATGGAAGAATTGTACCGACAAAAGATCGCGATACCCGCACTTGAATAAAGTCTACAAATGCGGGCATTTGGTACGGTTGTATGAATTTCTTTTTTTGCCGGTGAGGAAAGCCGAAATCTCCATGCCGCCGCGCCCGTTAGATGCTTTTTTAAGCGACGACATATTAATGTCGTAACTCACCGCAAAAGCTACCTGCTGGTAGTTGATCTTGATGACCGGCACAATAGCATCCTGCACCCGGTACACCAGCCCTGCATACAGCGATAGCATTACTTCCTGGGTTTGGTCGTACATATTATAGCCCACCATACCACTCAGCAACAGTTCGTTATAAGCGCCTTGCACCGCATAGTTGGCATGGAAATACACATCATAATCGGGGTTCAGGCTCCAGCGCATACCAGCGTTTCCGCTCCAGCGCATTTTCAGTTTCATTTCGCTGTTGTTGTAAAAACTGTTTTTGGCACCGGTAAAATGGTACCCGGCAAAACCCAGGTAATATTTAATCTTATTATCAAGCCCCGCCCCACTGTTGAGGCTTACCCCTGCACCCAAATCAAAGTAAGAGAACTTATTAGAAGCCAGTTGCTCGCCATTATCGTTTAGCGGATCGTAACCGCCATTAACATACTGGTTGTTAAATGTCATTTTGGTACGGTCAAAACTGCGCTCTACATACCCACCGGTAAAGCCCAGCGACAGGTAGGTATTGCGGTCGTTCTCCAACGATTTATTGTAGTTGATGCTGGGCAGCAATTGCACCGTTTGCAAACTAATGCTGCCTGCTTTATCGTAACCTGCCTGCAAGCCTATGCTTATATAATCGTCTACCTCATCATTTACAGCAATACGCGTTTCGCCGGTTACCATCGCCGTTTGAAACGGCTTGCTGATGCTGCTCCATTGGTTGCGGTACTGAAAGGTTACTTTATAATCGCCATCAAAAATGCCGGTAAGCGCAGGATTGCGCAACACCGAGGTTTCGTAGAACTGCGAAAAGTGAATATCCTGGGCCTGCGCTGCGGAACCCCACAGACTACCTGCCAGGATGGCCACACGACTTAAATATCGGAATGTCTTCATGGTTTCAGTTTTAGGGTTTAGCGAATGAGGGATACATCTCCTTTCCAGCTAATGTTTTCTCCGGTGGTACAAATGGCTTCTACCGAATATACAAACACATCGGGTGTAAGCGCCTGGCCTTTATAGGTTCCATCCCATCCGGCAGCGGCATCATTTAAACCAATATTGTTGCGCTCATACACCAGTTCGCCCCAGCGGTTAAACACCCGGAAGCTGATGATGCGATCGAGCCCTTTGCCCCGGGCATAGAAAATATCGTTCTGCCCATCGCCATTGGGCGAGAAGGTATTAGGAATAAACACCTGCTTATTATCACACACCACTTTAATGGTTACGTCGTCGGTATCGGAGCAGCCGTATTGCGTAACCGCCGTTACAGTATAGGTAGTGGTTACACCCGGGCTGGCCAGTGTGGTATTGCACTTGGTGCAACTCAGCCCCTCAGATGGGGTCCACAACAGCGTTTCGAGATGGGTGCCGGTTGGGGTTATGGTTACGGTTTCTCCGGCTACAATGCTGTGATCGGGGCCCGCATTTACCTCTGGTTTAGGATGTACGATTACCGATACATAACCGGTATCGGGCTCGCAACTGCCTTCGCTCGCTATCACCATGTATTCGATGCTGGTATCGGGCGATGCTACAGGGTTGGCACTCTTTGGATCGTTCAGCGATTCGGGAGGTGTCCACTCATAAGTATGTGCGCCCCCGGCATGAAGCTGGAAGGTTTGCTGCTGACAGATCTCGCCATTGCCGCTTACACTGGCTTCTGTTTTGGTTTTGAGGCTTACATTAACGGTATCCTTGTTTTTACAACCATGCTGATCGGTACCGGTCACCACAAAGTCCATTTTTGTATTCGGAGCCGCTTTGGGATCGCT
Organism: Chitinophagaceae bacterium; assembly: GCA_031546985.1. Classification (GTDB taxonomy): domain Bacteria; phylum Bacteroidota; class Bacteroidia; order Chitinophagales; family Chitinophagaceae; genus JAVBJN01. The sequence goes on along the minus strand of JAVBJN010000062.1, from coordinate 8,851 downwards.
GCAATTGGAGCAGCTCAATGCATTGGGCGGGTACCATGTGTACGATACCCCACCGGTAGCCTGCAATTGTGCGGCATCGCCTACGCAGATCACGGTATCTTTTCCTGCATTAATAGCCGGCGGTGGCAAGATGCTTACATTCCGCACCAGCGTATCCTTACAACCATTGGCATTGGTCACCACCAGGGTTACCGGGTACTGACCCGTAGGGCCGTAATAATGCGATGGATTGCGCAACTGACTGGTTTGCCCGTTATCGAACAGCCATTCGGTAGCCGTTACCGCAGAGAAAAAGCTATAAGAAGTATCGGTAAAGCGGGCAGAGTCGTACTCACATGGCGTGGTAATTGTAAAGCCCGGCAAAATGCCATCTACCTTAATGGTGTCTTTACCGGTGCTGCTGGCCACACAACCCGCACCATCGCTCAGAATCAGTTTGGGCACATAATAACCCGGCACGTCGTACACATGGGTGGCCAAAGGCGCGCCGGTACTCAAAGTGCTGCCATCGCTAAAATCCCACACAAAGGTGTTTACATTCGTAATCGTAGCATCGAAATTAACGGTCAATGGCGAGCAGCCACTTACCGGTGTGTAATTAAACGCTCCTGCATAGCCCATAATCTTAACCTGGCGTATCATCGTATCCTTACAACCCTGCACACTGGTTACCACCAGCATTACATTATGCAAGCCAGGTGTGGTAAACAGCACATTGCTGGGGTTGGCGAGTGTAGAGGTGCTACCATTATCGAAATCCCAGAAATAAGTAAGGGCGCCTACCGAGGCATTGGTAAAGTTTACGGTAAGCGGCGGGCACACTTTTACAGAATCGCTCATGGTAAAGCTTGCCTTGGGTTTATTGATCTGGATATAATTGGTACGGGTCAAAGAATCTTTACAGCCCGAAGCATCGGTTACCACCAGTTTTATGGTGTAGGTACCTGAGGCGGCATACGCATGTGCCGGACTGGTAACGGTAGAAGTGCCCCCATCGCCAAAATACCACTGACAGGTAAGGTTGCTACCAGAGGAGGTATTGAAGAAGCTGATGAGCTGCCCTGCACAAGCCAGGGTATACTGCGCGGTAAATGCTGCGGTAGGTTTACGCGCCTCCAGGTAATTGATTTTCGTTATGGTATCAATACAGCCTACATTATCGGTCACTTTTAAACGCACGGTGTACATGCCGGTATTGGCATAAGTATGCGGTGTGCTTGCAGTTGTTACCGTATTGTTGCTGCCATCTCCATAGGTCCATTCTCTCTGCACCACATTGGTTCCGGGTATGGTAAGGCTTGTATCATAAAGCGTGGTGGTAAATGGCACACAACCCACCAGCGGCGATGCATAAAACCCGGCAGTTGGTTGCGCGGTAAGTATATAATTGTTACGCACCGCAGTGTCTATACAACCATGGTCATCTTCTACAATGAGCCGCACAGTGGTGCGGCCAGGGGTATAAAACGTAAACTTAATCACAGGTGTGGTATCGGGCAGGTTTACACCGCCTACGATCCAGGTATACGTTTTAGCATGCGAGCCGGTCATTACCGAGGTAAGGTTTACGGTATCGCCCCTGCATACCGCCGTATCATTGGCGCTAAAGGCAAACGAAGGATTAAAAATGTTGATGACCTCCCGCAGGGTATCGGAGCAGCCGGTGGCGCTGTTAAACGAAACCAGCATCATATTATAATCGCCTATAGCCGGGTATAAATGCACGGGTTTAGGCAAGGTAGATGAAGCGCCGTCGCCAAAATACCAGGCAAACGAAGTAGCGCCCAGCGATTTATTATCGAACCAGACCTTGGTTGGCGTATCGCAGGAATAACCATGGCTCATCAGTGATTTGGGCACCAGTACCCGAACCATAGAATCTACATGCATGGTATCGGCACAGCCATTGTTAAACGCCAGCAACCGGATATTATACCAACCGGTATCCATATAGTTTTTTACCGGGCTGGTAGCCGTGCTGGTAGAGCCATCGCCAAAATACCACAGGTAATCGGTGGCATTGGTAGAAAGGTTGGTAAAGTTTACAAACTGTTTAACGCAGGTAACCGTAGGCGAAACCGTAAAATTGGCAAATGGTTTTGTACCCACGTGTATGTGCGCAGTATCGGTTTGGGTACAACCATTGGCGGTTTGCACGGTAAGCGATACGATATAGGTACCGGAATCTACAAATACGTGTGTAGGATTAGGCGTGGTGCTGGATTGCCCATCGCCAAAATCCCAGGAATAGGAATTAATGGGCGCATTAAAAGCAGTAATGGACGAAAACAACATGGTGGCCGGTGCACAGTCGCCCTGGCTTGGCGAAACCTGAATGTCTACATCCAGGTTGCTGATCTGCACATAACCCGATTTGGTCAAAGAATCCACACATCCGTTGGGACTGGTGGCTACCATCAACACCGTAAATGAGCCAGGTGTATTGTAGGTATGGCTGGGACTGGCGCCCGTACCCGTACCACCATCGCCAAAGAACCAGCTGTAACTGGTGGCTGTAGTAGTGGTAGTAAACTGGATGGGCACCGGCGGCGGGCATGGCGGCAACGGGCTGGCCGTAAATGCCATAGAGGGCTTAGGATAAATTACAATGGTTTTGGTGGCCGTACCCGCACAAGGAGCAGAAGTGGAATTAAGCGTTACCGTATAGGTGCCCGGCGTTGTATAAGTATGGCTGGCTGTAACCCCGGTGCTGGTACCACCATCGCCAAAGGTCCAGCTGCTGGCGGTGGCTATTGGTACACTAATGTTTGTAAAGGAAACCGGCGTGCCCACACAGGCCCCGGTAGGCATATTAAAATCAGGGGTGTAGTTAATAACGTTGATGTAGTTATTTTTCACAACCGTATCCTTACAACCTTTGGAATCGGTAACCACCAGTCTTACATTATAATTACCAGGGTTGCTGTAGGTGTGCGTAGGGCTATTGGAGGTAGAGGTACCGCCATCGCCAAAAGACCAGTCTACCGTAAACGGCCCTACGCCCGTAGCCGTATAGTTAAAGGTAGTGCTGCCGGGAGCGGTACAAATCGTAGTATTGGTAGCTGTAAAATTGCCGGTTGGTTTTTGCAGCACATGAATATATTGCTGCTTGGTAAGTGTTTTGTTACACCCGGCGCTGTTGCTCACCAATAGGGTTACATTGTAATAGCCGGAGGTCTGGTAGGTATGCGATGGGTTGGCCGTGTTGGCACTGCCGCCGTCGCCAAAGTTCCAGAGGTAAGTAGCTGCACCGGGCACATTAGGCTGCGAGGTATTGGTAAATTGTACTACCAGCGGCGGACACCCCACTGTATCGGGGCTGGTAAAATTCACATCGGGTACCCCGTAAACCGTAATATAGCTGGTTACCGTTTTGGTATTGGATGATGAGCCGTTAGATACCGTAAGCGTTACCGCATAGGTGCCGGGAGTGGTATAGATCGTGGAGGGGTTCTTTATCACAGGCGTGGTACCATTGCCCAGGTTCCATTGCCAGCTGGTGGGATTACCCGTAGATTGATCGCTAAATTGCACCAGCAAGGGTGCACACCCCGATAGCGGAGTTGCCGAAAAATTGGCCGTTACCTGCGCCTGTAAACCCTGCGCCAGCAATAGAAAAACAAAACTCCATAGGTATAAAAAACGGTTGTATAAAACAGTCATCGGCAATTATTAAAAAAACGTTCAGTACAAAATGATAGTGAACTTATGAAATTATTGAAAAATAATCACAGGTATGTGCACAGAAATTTGCCCCTAAACATTTAAGGTGTACTTTGAATAGACAGTCAATTTGCCGGAAAAGGATGGGTAATTTTCTTCATACCACATTTAAAGTTGTAACAATCACGTAGTTATTCCGTTATACTACCCAGAAAAGATGAAAATGAGGGCGCTGCTGCTACTTTTACTAATATTATGCTGTACTTTTTCGGCATATGCCCGTTACTATGTGGTCAAAGGCCAGGTAACGGACAACCGGCTGCAGCCCATACCTTTTGCTACCGTAGTGGTTAAAGATACCAAATGGGGCACCCGTACCGATATGGACGGGCATTACGAAATAGCCTTGATGGCCCAGGGCGAGTACACCCTGGTGGCCTCTGCCATGGGTTACAAAAGCATGGTGCAGAAAATTGCACTGTTTGCCGATACCCTGGAGCAGCATTTTCTGCTCGACGATGCTTCCAAATCCATTAAAGAAGTAGAGGTAAAGGCTAAAAAAGTAGACCGGTCAGAAGAAATCATCCGGATGGTGATTGCCCAAAAAGAAGCCTGGCTCTCTGCCACCAACGACTACTCTGCCTCGCTGTACATTAAGGCTGTGCAGGAAAACATCTTTACCCCTAAGAAAAAACCGCAAAACGATACCGTTGTAAAACCGCCCAACCTGAATATGGCGGAGATTAAAATGGAACGCTACTTCCGGGCGCCGGACAAGCTCAAGGAAATACGCACCGGCTACCAGGCCCGGGGCAATACCTTTGGCTTGTTTTTCCTCACCACCACCGATGCCGATTTTAACTTTTACCGCAACTTGGTTAAGGCACCAGCGCTTTCCGAAACGCCTGCACTATCGCCCTTCAGCTACAGCGGGTTAATGGGCTACCGATACAAGATGCAAAAGATCTACAACGACTCCGCCGGCCGCAAGGTATACCAGATCAAGGTGAGCCCCGGTGCATTAAGCAATGCATTGTGCACCGGTTATGTGGAAGTTTACGACAGCACCTGGAAGGTAAAATACATCGACCTGGAGTGGCCGGCTTTTCACCTGTCGGAGTACGACAAATTTACCATCCGCCAATGGTTTGAACCTATTACAGACAGCCTTTGGTTTCCCGTAAGGCAGGAATACATTTACCAGGCCAAAGCGGGCCGCACCTCTCAAAGCGGCCGCACCGCAGTATATTACTCCGACATTAAGCTCAAACCCGAACTTTCTAACCGCTTCTTTAACAACGAGGTAAGCGTAACCAGCAAAGAAGCCTACGAGCGCGATAGCAGCTTCTGGAAAAAAGAGCGTAAGGAACCCCTTACCCAAAAGGAAATTGCCTTTATCCATTTTAACGACAGCATGAAAGTGCTACGCCAGTCCAAACCTTACCTGGATAGTATAGACAAAGCGTTTAACAAGATTACACCCCTCAAAATAGGCCTAACCGGGCAGGGCTATTACAAGCGCAGCCAGGAATTGCGGGTTAATTTTGCCCCGCTTGTTACCACTTTTATTCCTTTTTATATTGGCGGTGCACGCCTGGCTACTTTTATAAATATTGAAAAGACCTTTCCTAACAAAAAACAGGTCTCGTTTAGCATTGCCCCTTCTTATGGCTTGAGAAACAACGATTTGAAAGGAACCGTTACTGCATTTGGCATGTACAATACCTTTAGCCGGGCATTTTTCAGGGCTACAGTGGGCCGCGATTTTGCAGCGGTATTTGCCGGCGACTCTTACATTAACATGCTGCGCCGTACCAATTATTACGAAAACACCCGCTTTGAGCTGGTGCACAGCATCGAAATACTCAATGGCCTGCGGTTTAACCTGGAAGCCGAGTTTGCCAACCGCCGATCTATCAGCAATTACAATTTCAATAAAACCTTCGACTCGCTGTTTAACCAACCCAACCAACCGGCCGATTTCAAACCGTACAACGCGTTGTATGGCAAGGTTTCTTTCAGCTACACGCCATTTCAGAAATACATTCGTCAGCCGCTGGAGAAAGTGATACTGGGTTCTAAATGGCCCACTTTTACCCTGTCTTACCGCAAGGGTATTCCAGGTATTTTCAATAGCACCATCGATTTCGATTACATGCAATTCAGCATTGAGAAAGAATTTAAACTGGGTCTGGTAGGTATTTCGCAATTCAAGGTCAGCTCGGGCAAGTTTTTCAATACCCGTAAGCTGGAGCTGGTCGATTATAAATTTATGCGCCGCGGCGATCCTTATATTTTTGATAATCCACTCAATTACTACCAGGCGCTCGATAGTACCTTCCCTGTTTTTGAGCCTTATTTTGAAGGGCACTACCTGCACAAATTCAATGGGGCCATCCTCAATAAAATTCCATTCTTAAAGCAACTCAAACTGATGGAAATAGCGGGAGCAGGCTTATTATATGTGCCCGAAAACAACCTGCAGTATGTAGAAGGTTTTGTGGGCCTCGAAAAAATAATACGTCTGTGGGAGGCCCGCTATAAAATAGGGGTGGTATTTGTTACCTCCTATGCCAACCGCAACCCCAACCCATTCCAGTTTAAGATTACCCTGGACATGTACGATATCCGGCGCAACAGCTGGAGCTATTAACAACCGCAACCGGCAAAAACAACTCCCTACCGGCACAGTCCATTCAAGGCGCATGTGGCTTATGCTGCCACGAAATACTGATACTCATGCACTAATGCTTACTTACACTTGTGGCTATACCCTGCCAACTTTAACGTTTCGGGTTTAGTATTCACCCGAAAGGGGACTATATTTGCCCTAATCACAGTGTAAACATGAGTATTCACAATAACTATGTAGCCATTATGGCTGGTGGCATCGGAAGCCGTTTCTGGCCCGTAAGCCGCAATGCCAAACCCAAGCAGTTCCTCGATTTGCTGGGCACCGGAAGGTCGCTGATACAAAGCACTTATGAGCGCTTCAAGCAGATCTGCCCGGCCGAGAATATATATATTGTTACCCATGCCTCTTATGCCCACCTGGTAAAAGAGCATTTGCCAGACCTGCCGCACGAAAACATACTGGAAGAGCCTTCCCGTAAAAACACAGCAGCCTGTGCAGCTTATGTAGCCTGGAAACTGCATGATAAAAATCCCAAGGCCAATATCATTATGAGCCCCAGCGATCATATGATCCTGGAAGAACGCATTTTTGAGAAAGTGTGTTTTGAAGCGCTCGATTTTGTGGCCCGTAACGAATCGCTCATCACCCTGGGCATTCGCCCTACCCGCCCCGATACCGGCTATGGCTATATCCAATATGACCAGGAGACCCAATTTGAAAAGGTATACCGTGTAAAAACCTTTACCGAAAAACCTTCGATGGAGCTGGCCAATACCTTTCTCAAAAGCGGCGATTTTTTATGGAATGCCGGCATCTTTGTATGGAAAGCCGAAACGGTGATCCAGGCCTTCCGGAAATTTGTACCCGAAATGGCCGAAGTGTTTGATGCCTTTGCCAATGCGCTCAATACCAACCAGGAGAAAGCAGCCATTGAGGACATTTACCCGCAGTGTACCAATACCTCTATCGACTACGCCATTATGGAAAAAGCGCACAACGTGTACGTTATTCCTTCCTATTTTGGCTGGAGCGACCTGGGCACCTGGCAGTCGGCTTACGAAAACTCAGAAAAAGATTATCTGGCCAATGCGGTGTATGGCAAAAATGTGATGGTAATAGATGCCAACCAATGCATGGTAGTAGCCCCCCAAAACAAACTGGTGGTGTTGCAGGGTCTCGAAGATTATATTGTGATAGACACCAATGATGTGCTGCTCATTTGCGAAAAGAAACGCGAGCAACAGATTAAAGACTACGTAAACGAAATCAAGCGTAACAAGGGCGATAAGTTTCTGTAACGTTGTATACCTTCATATAACCAATGGCCCGACTCCGGTTGTGGCCATTGCTGTTTAAAACCGTTTTATGATCCAGAGCAAACTGCCGGCCGCCGGCACCACCATATTTACCGTTATGAGCGGTCTGGCCCAGCAGCACCAGGCCATTAACCTGTCGCAGGGGTTTCCCGATTTCGACATGCCCCGCGAGCTGATAGATCGTGTAAATGAAGCCATGCTGCGCGGGCAAAACCAGTATGCGCCCATGCCCGGCCTGATGCCGCTGCGCGAAATGCTGGCGCAAAAGATCGAAACCCTCTACGGCGTTAAGGTAAATCCCGATACCGAAATAACCATTGCGCCAGGTGGCACACTGGCTATTTACACCGCCATTACCACTGTTGTGCACCCTGGCGATGAAGTAATTGTGTTAGAACCTGCTTACGACAGCTATATCCCCAATATTGAGCTAAACGGTGGCAAAGTGGTAACCGTGCCGCTTAAAACGCCGGAATATAGTGTAGACTGGCAGCTGGTGGCGCAAAGCATTACCAGCCGCACCAGGCTCATTATCATTAACACCCCGCATAACCCCTGTGGTTATGTCTGGAGCCAGGCAGATATGCTGCAACTGGAAAAACTGCTGGATGGCAAAGACATTTACATTGTATCGGATGAGGTGTACGAACACCTTACGTTTGATAACCGCAGGCATGAAACCATACTCGCTTATCCCAACCTGCGCAGCAAGGCATTTGCCTGCTACTCGTTCGGAAAAGTGTTTAACAACACGGGTTGGAAAATGGGTTACTGCATAGCGCCAGAGCCACTGATGAAAGAATACCGCAAGGTGCACCAGTTTTTATGTTTCAGTTGCAACACACCGGTACAAGCAGGCATGGCGGCTTTTCTCGAAAACAAAGACCATTACCTGCAGCTGGCAGCCTTTATGGAAGAAAAGCGCAATTACTTTCTGCACCTGATGGCAGGCAGCCGGTTTACCCTGCACCAGCCCAGCAATGGCAGTTATTTCCAGGTGATGGGCTATGAAAATATAAGCGCCATTGCAGATCTCGAATTTGCGCAATGGCTTACCGAAACCCACAAAGTAGCCACCATTCCGGTAAGTGCTTTTTACCAGCAGCCCAAAGACGACCGCATGATCCGTTTCTGCTTTGCCAAGAAAAAAGAAACCCTGGAGCAAGCTGCCGAGCGGCTGCTTAAGGTGTAAGCAGTACAGAAGACATAAAAGAAGGGTGCCTGAGCTTGTCGAGGG
>JAVBJN010000090.1:0-49844 GCA_031546985.1 Chitinophagaceae bacterium | reverse complement strand
TTTGGCCTGCGCTACAAAGTTCTTTTGGTTGGTATTGGTATTATTTTGTCCGCCTGCTATGACATAGCCATCCTGCTCAGGTAAAATTTTCCAGCCTATTGTATTGTATGACGCATGGCCATAGCTCTTCTGCCAGATAATGTTGAGGGCGCTGTCTATTTTAAACAACACCAAATCATTAACAGCCGGGCAGCCTACTACACCTGCCAATAAATGCTGGCCATTCTCAATAGGAGTATAATCTGTTAACCGGAACCAGGTACTGCCGGTACAAAAAGGCTTATCATATTCTTTATGCCATACCTCACGACCCAGGCTATCCATTTTTACCAGTAAAAAGTGGCGGATATCTGTTCCGGTTTTCTCAATAGATGTGCCTCCCAATATCCAACCACCATCGGAGGTAGCCACCATATTATTCAGATCAGTAAAAATATCACGGTCTGTTAATTGAAGGATTGTATCCCGCTCCTTTTGCCCCAGACTATTGTAAATCGCATATTTTATCCCCAAAATCAACGTAGGGTTTATACTATCCATCGCGTAACCGGCACAGTAATATTTACCATCCTTAGGCGCTACATTGCTCAATACCGAAGCATAGGCATGGTGCGCGTTGCGCTCATTAAAATACAATTGAGCATGGGATAGTTTTCCCATGCTCAATATGATAATCAGTATAATGATTCTGATGTGCATTGCATTTAGGGTTTAACCACCCGGCCTTGTTGCAGCAACTTGCTACCCGAGCTAATGCGGTACAGGTACAAGCCCGGCGCCCAGTTTGATACATTTATATTTCCGTTGCCCGATGCTGGCAATGCATATTCTGAGACCTGCCGGCCCAATGCGTCGTAAACCGTTACACTTACTTTATTTTCCTGCATGGCGGTGCCCGAGATGTACAATACATCTCCTACAGGATTGGGGTATACCCGGTACTGTACCTGGGGTGCCTCTGTTTCGTGTATGCCTACCGGCCAGCATTGCGGATCGCCGGGGCCACTACAGCCATTGCTGTCTACTTTGAGCAACCAGCCTTGCTGCACAGGTGATATTTGAGGGGCCGTTTCATCAGAAAACTCTCCGCACATAACATACCCTCCATCATCACTTTTCTTCATATCATATATTACAGGGCGGTACTTATAATTAGCCCCTGTATCTCCACGCCACAAATATTTCCTGAACCATTTCAAGCCACCATCTTTGTCAAACCGAATCAAACTAACCCATGCTTTCGCCTGAGAATCAGCCACACCATATCCACCAGCAAGTGTTCCCGCCAGCGTTAAATCTCCAGAAGTTTCAATAACTATTTTTCGCTGTTCATTAAACTCCCGGTTACTTCTAACTGTTCCAAAACTCTTATTCCAAACCACATTACGGTTGGCATCAATTTTCTCCACCCACCCATTCCATTCCAATCCTGCTTGTTGCGGATTGGCGTATGGGTACTCATGGCCATCGCCCTGCCCGCAATACACATACCCGCCATCGGCAGTGCCCACCACATCGCGCGCCCAATTGGTGAGTTTAGAAGGGGTGCTTTCGTAGGTCCACAACACATTACCTGCGGTATCCAGCTTCCATAATTTGGCCTGCGCTACAAAGTTCTTTTGGTTGGTATTGGTATTATTTTGTCCGCCTGCTATGACATAGCCATCCTGCTCAGGTAAAATTTTCCAGCCTATATTGTCGTACACGGCGTGGTTATACTGCTTTTGCCAGATAATATCCAGGTTACTATCCAGCTTCAGCAGTATCCAACCACTATTGGTGGCGCATTTTATTCGCCCCAGTAACAAGTGCTGGTTATTTTCGACTGGCCTGTAATCCATCAATCGGAACCAGGTTCCTGCTGATGTACAAAAAGGTTTATCATATTCCCTATGCCATACCTCACGACCCAAACTATCTATTTTAATAAGCAACAAATGAATTATACCAGAACCTGTCGTTTCATAGGCCGTACCGGCTAATACCCAACCGCCGTCTGGAGCAGCTACCATATTGTTTAGGTCTGTATATATATTCCGGTCTGGCAGTTGCAAGATCGTATCCCGCTCCTTTTGCCCCAGACTATTGTAAATCGCATATTTTATACCCAAAACCAGAGTAGGATTAATGCTGTCAGTAGCGTAACCAGAACAGTAATATTTACCATCTTTGGGTATTACATTACTCAATACAGAAGAGTAGGCATGGTGTGCATTCCGCTCATTAAAATACAATTGAGCATGGGATAGTTTTCCCATGCTCAATATGATAATCAGTATAATAATTCTGATGTGCATATGCTATTGTTGTTTGGTAAAGCGGCCCTGGTGCAGCACCTTGCCGTTGGCCTCTACCTGGTACAAATATAACCCATTGGCCCATTGGTTTACCGGCACGCTCAGCTCGCCATTGCTACCCTCTAAAGCGCGGGTATACAACTGGCGGCCCAGCAAATCGCGAATCACCAGCAGCTTGCCTGTGGCTGCTATATTGCTGTACCTTACCGTAAGGGTATGCGCCGCAGGATTGGGATACACACTATAGGCCGGTAACGACTGCGCAGGCTTAGCTTTGCGGGCCATGCTGCCGCCTTCTTCCTCAGGCCACAGGATATTGAACGCAATATCGCGGCCATCAAACAATTGCAACCAGGCCTGTGCCCTTACCCTAGCCCACATGGTGGCATTATCAGCGATATACTCCAGTGTACTTACCTCGGCCGGCTCCAGCAGGTTAAGCGGACGATCGGCCTGCAACATGGTTATTTTCAGGTCCATGAGCTTGCGGCCGTAGTTGCTAAACTCCAGGGCTTCTTCGCCCACCAGGCCATGCTGGTTTACAATAAGGTTATACACCCCATTGGCCTCACTGTAAGCACCATCTTCCAGTTTCAAATCGGCCAGCAGCAGGCTTCCGTATGGGCTCTCATTGCCCCAGTGCTCTGCCGCCCAGTAAATACTGTCACGCTCGCCCATGCCATTGGAGTCGATAAGCAAGCGGCGCAGCATGCCCAATGGTGTATTTATATCGGGATACTGAACAGGAATTTCATCACAATTGTTAAAACTTGCACCCTGTACCGTATTTACAACACCTAAGTTAGTTGTTGGAATCTGATTACTGGGAGCAGAAGGGTTATAAAAATAGGATACTCCCCCTACCTCAGCCGAAGGGTTGTATATGTCGTAAGTATGCCCGGTTTGCCCAATGGCAAATACATTGCCCGCAGGCAGGTTGCTGCTGCCCTGGGTAGCTTTTACACCATTGGTGCCGGCATTGTTGCCGCGTGCTGCCATATCGATACCCGTAGACACACTGGTATTGCAATAAAACTCTAAGCCTTTATTAAAACCTTGAGGAGATACGTATTTATTGATATAATTTGATAGAGCTCCAGTCTGTAAAGTATTGAATGTATTATACTTCACAACATTGTCATCACTACCACTATTGCTCACGACCACACCAGCGCCTTTCAGGAAAAACGGAAACCCGTTCAGTTGTCCTTTAATGGTATTGCGGCGAATGTTAAAACCACTACCGGTGTTGATGCTGATACCCGTAAAACCACCCACACGGTCGGCCTCAATGGTATTGTACTGGATGGTAGGTGCCATAGCGCCATTGCTCTGGATACCGGTATGGGTATTGCCAAAATTGGTATTCGATACCTCAAAAGTGGTACCGCTACCAATATTTGATAACTCTACCGCATTGCCAAACGACCGGAAATCGCTCTGCCTGTTATAAGACGGTGTAATGCGCACCCCGAAATCGATACCCGACACAGCTGGTTTTTTATTCTGCGAATTGGGCGAATAGATGGCCGAGTTATCGAAAGTACAACCACTGATGGTAACCCCTTTTACCGCCCAACCCGTAATGTGGGTGAGGTAAGGATTGGTGGTAACCAGGCTGGAGGTAAACGTAGTGTTCACAAACGAAGCCCTGTACGGACGCTCTACACCTTGATTAGATGGGCTATAGTTACGGTACTGCATAAACTCCACATCGCGGCGGTTGTTCATGAAAGTACTACCGCTAACTGCAATTATCCCACCATTGGCCTTACCGGAAACATCCTCAGAATTAAAGGGACGAATGGCGTTTTGCGCATAAGAGATGGTACTGTTGTTCATTACAATCTGCGCCTGGCTTGGGCCATATATGGTATTGTTATAGCCGTCCTGCAACGAAAAAGCCTCATGCTGCGAGCGGGTTTTATCGCCCCATACTTCTACGCCCTGCCACATATTGTTAGTATTGCCATCGCAATCTTTGTAAGCGGTAAGCGTACTGTTTTCCAGTTTCAGAATACCACCTGGCGTTTGGCCATCGCGTGCGCTCTGCACCAATACCCTGCCAGCTTCTGTAAACTCAATGTCCATATCCCTGATGGTAAGTTCATACCCCGCCGGGATAATGAGGTCACGCTCCAACCGGAGCTTGCCATCGTTGCTCAGGTACCTGTCGTAGGCCGGGTTATGGTATCTATCCCATACAATTTTATGGTTGCTGCCATACTCCGTACTGAGATCGATATCATAAAAATCGGACTTTAATGTACTGCCCAAAACGTTTATACCAGGCTGTACGAGTGCGCCGGAAAGCATATCCCTAAACCGGAACATATCGGCCGACCCGGCCCAACCGCCCCCACTGCCGATGGTTGCGGCCATACTGGCGGCATCTACGGTAGCTGTGGGTGCCGGAACAGTGGGCACCGGTCCTGAAATAGTTTCTCCCCTCAGTTCATAATTGCCGTATTGCAGATACAACATAGGGTTATGTTCCTGGCAGCCCTGGTATGCACCTGTGACAACATCAAACGCTGGATAATCAAAGGTGGGCGTATAATAAGCCCAGCTATTAATAGCCGGTGTTATCTGCAAGGTAAGACCTACATTGCCTCCCGGATAATCGAACATACACATTTCAGTTGGCGTAGCGTACACTTTGGTAACTGGCATAACCACCAGCAAACCTGTAAGGGTAACACCAGAAACACCAACCGGGGTAGCGATGATCTGTTTTAACCCCTTATCCGCAAAGCTATGGCTAATGGTTTGGGTAGAGGTTACATTGGCGTAACTCTGGAGCACAACACCCGTTATCGCATCCCTGATGGTTACATTGTAACTATTGTAGGGCACATTGGTGTTACGGTCTTTGCCGCTTACCGTAAAATCTACCTGCTCCCCAATATAGGCCCTTCCCAAAAAGGTTTCATTACAGGTAATGGCACTATTGTACTGGTGCACCGCCCATTCTACACCAGAGTTGTGCCGGGTAGCCATTAATGTTTGGTACACCACCACCGCCTGGGGAACCTCAATTGGCTTATCAATAGGGGGCGCGCTTTGTGCCTGCACCTGGCTGCTTATTCCTGTGGCCAATGTCATGCCCAGCAATAGCATTCTTTTTTTCTTCATCGTGTTCTTTAGTTTATGCCAAAAAATAAACACTGCCTAATCATATTAAATACTTTTAGCATGATTAAACTAATAGTATAAAACAGTGTTTTAATTTATTGGCAAATCTATGTGATATGCCACATTGAAAAAACCGTTTAAAAACCCTTTTTTCATTGAACTATTTTCGTTATAGCAAAGCGGTTTTGACAAAAAAAAGAGAGAATTGTCCTTTTGGAACAATTCTCTCTTACAAGAAAGATTTTTATGACTAATTAAACTCCATCCAAACTCATCAATTGCTTGTAAGCTTTCAGGAAAATAGCACCCAGGTTTTTATGAGGAGGTACATAATCGTCGAACAGCACTTTGCTGGCCGGGTCTTTATCGAACTGGGTACCCAGGTCTTTCCACATCGCTACCCAATCCAGGTCTTTACCTTCCAGCAGGTATTCGTTCATCTTACGCAGGATAGGCTCGTTTACACTACGGCTACCCGTTTGCTTAGATGAAATGATGTGCGCATCGGGCGCTTTATCGAGCACGGTTTTAAGGTTGTGGTAACCACCGCAGGAGCCCAGCACCAGCACACGTGTATCCTTTGTTAAGGCATCAAACGTAGTAGGTACGTGATAGCTGTGGCCACGGTGCACGATAATAGCCGGACGTATACTGTTGTCTTCCAGGTAGGCCGATAGCGCTTTTTGTGCATCATCATCCTGTGGCTCGGTCAGCGGCAGGTTAATGAAGATCATCATCGGATGCCCTTTGAGCGCGGTGAGTTTAACCCAGTATTTGGTCTCCTGCAATCTCCAGTTCGGGTTGCCTTTAAAACCCGACATGTAAGAAGCATAAGCGGTTTTACCATCTTCATCGCCGTATACAAACACACGTTGAATTACGGTATCGCCATCGGTTTCAAGGTATTTAAACGGCACTTTACTAATCGATGGCAGGTGGAAGGAGGCAGAAGCCTGATCGCTCCAGCTTTCGTTTTCGCCACCTTCGCGGTTCTTACTGTTAAACAGGTTGGCCAGCAGGCCGTAGATGGCTATACCTTTTTTAGAATTCTCTTTTTTGCTGCGCTCATAGTTGTCGATAACTTTGGTACGCAGGAACTCTAGCAGTTTAGGATCGTTGATGCTGCCGTAAGAATCGGCTACATCTACGGCGTCTTCCAGGTTATCGCCCTGGCCTTTTTCCAGACCCGCTACGAAATCGGCGATCAGCCTGGTTTTGTGCGATTCGTCCATTTTGCCCAGGAAGGTATCAAGCGTATTGTAGTTGGCGCACATCCGGATAAACGTGCGGAACTTATCATTATCCACACCTGCCAGAAACGCGTCGGATGTCTCGGTGCCCAGCTTGGCCATCATTCTTTTAAACACGCCCAGGAAACTACTGGTGTAGATCTCATCCTGTGTAAAAATGCCGAGGTAGTACAACTCCCTTGCATTAAAATCATTGATCGATCTAAAGCGCACATCGTCTTTGGCATCGTGCAGGTCGTTAATGTTGCGGGTATAGTTTTTGGCAATACGCACCAGCTCCAGGTTATAGGTTTCGATGGCTATCGGCTCCTTGTTTACCCGCAGCTCTACCAGGTTTTTATAGTATTCGCGCTCCGAGGCCGTAATGCGGTCTACATCGGCCACGGTTTTCTTGCCTTTATATACATCGCCCAGGAAAACCAGGGCTTTGAGCGGCGAAGAAGACTCACGGGCAATGCGCACAATCGCTTTTACGAACGGATCGCCACTGCGGCGTACCAGGTCTTTTTTATAACTGGTAGAGGTGGCGTAGTTCATAATAAGGTTGGGGTACACCGGCGCCACATACTTGATAATGGTATCGGCCAGCTGGTCGTTGTACATCTTATCCAGCTCTCCGATCATAATATCGGGATACCTTTTACTCAGGTAAGTATACAATTCAACCTTAGCGGCACGGCTTTCTTCGGCCATTGGCAGGTTTTGCATCATGGCCAGGGTAAGGTTGGCATGCACAAACGAGTCTACCGCCTGGCGCTGTATAGCACCAATCAGACCTTTATAATTTTCCATCAGATCCTTAAAATACAGCGGGTCTACCTTGTGACTGTAATTATCGGTACTGAATTTTTTAACATTTTCGGTGAGCTGGTTCAAGTATAAAACCTTGATCCTGTGCTCTACAGGCAGGTTTTCGATGGCTTTTTGCAATTGGTCGGGTTCGTGCAGCAGGTAGCGGGTAAGCAGGTTGCTGAACGGCTCACTATCACCATAGGAAATGCGTTCGTCTACATTACCATCGGCCTGGTCGGCACGGCGCTGCTCTTTATCCAGCTTGTCGTGAAAACCCGCACGAATCAATGGTACCGGCTGTTTGAGCACGGTATCCATATCCCAGGTGGGCTCCGGAATATCCTCTTTTTCTTTCTTTCGTTTCTGTGCATCGGCACCCAGCATCATCAGCAATGCACCGCCCAGAAGCAACCATTTCTTCATAAACTCTTTCCTGTTATTTTCTGTGTTGCTGCAAAAATACAGCCAAAAACCGATCTATGTTTTGACACTTTTTCTTAACTTGTATTTTAACCAATTAATCCTTAACAATTTCATAATGGATTCAGAGCAGCCGGAACAAGCGCCAGTTAATAATATTGCATCCGAAAACGGACCCAATATGGAACAAACCGGCAAAATTTTGATTGTTGACGACGAACAGGATATACTTGATATTATCAGTTATAACCTGAAGGCCGCCGGATATACGACCGCCACTGCCAAAGACGGACTGGATGGCATACGGGTTGCGAAAGCATTTAACCCGGATGTGATTATCCTCGACATCATGATGCCCAACAAAGACGGAATTACCACCTGCCGCGATCTGCGCAACATGGATGAATTCAAGGAAACCGCTATTATTTTCCTTACCGCGCTGAGCGATGAGAAAAGTGAGATCGAGGGCCTGAACATCGGCGCAGACGATTACATTGCCAAGCCCATCAAGCCCCGCTTGCTGGTAAGCCGCATCAATGCAATCTTTCGCCGCATTAATAAAGACGAACACACTCGTATGGTGTTCGGCGACCTGGAGATAGACAAGGAGAAATTCCTGGTGTATTACAAAGGCGAAGAGATTGTGCTGGCCAAAAAAGAGTTTGAGCTGCTGGCGCTGCTGGCATCCAAACCTGGAAGGGTGTTTCTGCGCAACGAAATCCTGCAAAGGGTATGGGGTACCGATGTGATTGTGGGCGACCGCACCATTGATGTACACATCCGTAAAATCCGCCAGAAAATAGGTATCGACCTGGTAACCACTGTAAAAGGCGTGGGCTACAAGTTCGAAATCTAAACTTAAAACCGCCTCTACTCACTTATTTTTGTATGTAAAAGCCTGGCAGACGGCCTGTTATGACCTCTTGCCGGGCTTTTATATTATATTTTCGTCTAACCTGCATTCGCAACAATTTTTATTATCTTGGGAAAAACGCGTTACATTAAAAGAGGACTGCGCAGCATGTTTACCACCAAGAACCTATCCCCGCGGGCACTGGCCTTTTACACCTCACTGGCGCTGGCCGTGATCGTTACCTTATTTTCATTTGTCTTTCACGTAAGCTGGAAAGAAACCGTTGGCGTATTTGCCATTACACTCATCAGCGGTTATTTTCTGTACAGCTATACGATGGAGCGGTTTATTTATCGCAAAATCAAACTCATTTACAAATTCATCTACCAAACCAAAGCTACCCGCAAGCAGGAGTTTTTTTACGAAAACATACTGCCCCGCAAATCGCTGGAGCAGGTAAGCCAGGATGTAGAGAAATGGGCCATACAGAAAAGGGAAGAAATAGAAAACCTGCAGCAGAACGAGCAGTTTCGCAAGGAATTTTTGACCAACCTGGCGCATGAGCTTAAAACCCCCATCTTTAGCGTGCAAGGCTACGTACATACCCTGCTCGATGGCGCACTGGAAGATGAGCAGGTAAACCGTGTATTTCTGCAAAATGCCGCTAAAAGTATCGACAGGCTGGTACGCCTGGTAGACGACCTGGACGAGATAAGCCAGCTCGAAAGCGGCCGCATGCCGGTAAACCTGGAGAACTTTGTGATACAGGACCTGGTGCAGGATATTTACGAAGAGCTGTCTATGAAAGCCCAGCGTAAGAGCATTACCCTATCCATCAAAAAAGGAACGGAGAAACAACTTTGGGTACTGGCCGATAAACCTAAGATTAAACAGGTGCTCATTAACCTGATCGAAAACTCTATTAAATACGGCAATAACGAGGGCAATACTTCTGCCGGGTTCTATGACATGGGCGATACCGTTTATGTAGAGATATCCGACGACGGGCCG
Organism: Chitinophagaceae bacterium; assembly: GCA_031546985.1. GTDB lineage: Bacteria > Bacteroidota > Bacteroidia > Chitinophagales > Chitinophagaceae > JAVBJN01. Next base: position 40,086 of record JAVBJN010000090.1, on the reverse strand, counting down.
GGTATTTCGGAAGAGCACCTGCCGCGTATTTTTGAACGCTTTTACCGGGCCGATCGTAGCCGCAGCCGCGAAGTAGGCGGTACCGGGCTGGGCCTTGCTATTGTTAAACATATTGTAGAAGCGCATGGGCAAACGGTAAACTGCCGCAGCAAACCGGATGTAGGCTCTTCTTTCGGCTTTACATTGCAGAAGAGCGATAAAGATTAATAACGTTGCTTTGTTTCTTATAAACTGTGAGGACCGCCTTGAAAAGGGCGGTCTTGTTGTTTTATATCGGCGGGAGTTATTACATTACAGATCAAGTACAAACCCTGCCTTCCTATGCTCCAATCCATTCTGCGGCAATACCGTTTTAACCTGCAATACGCTTACGAACTGGTTACCGATTGCACACCCGAAGAAATGACGCTGCAACCCGCCACCGGCTTTGAAAACCACCCGGCTTTTACACTGGGGCACCTGGTTACGGGCAGCGCCATGCTGGCCCAGGATCTGGGTGGCGATTATGTGATTCCCGAGGGCTGGCAAGAGCTGTTTCAACGCACAGGCCCTACCGACGATCGCATACCCGATGTGCTGGCCATTTACCCCACCAAAACACAATTGCTTACCGAGCTGGGGCGGCAGCACCAAAAGGTAGAAGCACTACTGCTAAGCTGCAACCCAGAGCAGCTTAACCGGCATATATCCTGGCATTTCTCTGCGCAGATGCCTACCCTGCTCGATCTGGCTACGTTTATGTGCATCAACCACGAGTCAATGCACCTGGGGCAACTGGCGGCCTGGCGCAGAGCCATGGGCAAGCGCCCGGTACTGCGCAATCTCTGATATACCCGGCTCCCGATTTTCAGGAAAATATTACTCTTCGTATATTTCAGCAAATCTACCTGTATGAAACGAGTTTTTGCAGTTGTGGCCGGTGTTATGGCCGGCGCTACCGCCATAGGTCTTATCGAATGGCTGAGTCACAAGATGTATCCCTTGCCCGGCAACATCGACCCTAAAGACCCCGAAGCCTTGCGTATGCTTATGCACAACATGCCTTTGGGCGCGCTGCTTATGATTATCCTGGCCTGGGCGGCCGGAGCGTTTATAGCTGGCATTATTACCACGCTTATCGTGGGCCAGCAGGCATTGCGTCCTTCGCTTGTAGCGGGCACCGTACTCCTGCTGTTTGGCATTATTAATATGATGATGCTGCCCCACCCCATTTGGTTCTGGATATTGGGCATACTGGTGTTTCTCCCCGCTGCCTTTATTGGCCATAAAATAGTGGCTCCTAAAACAACCACATCCTGATGGTTCAGGTAAACGATACTAAAACAAAATGCCACCCAATGGGTGGCATTTTTATATGCTTCGATGTAAAGAGTTACGCTTCCTGCGTTACTTTCCGCTTATTGGGGTGCAAGGCGTAATAGGCCAGGATAGAACTAGCTAACATGAGAATAGCACCCAGCAAGAATGGCGCCCCGGGAAAATATACCGGAGAGCCTTTAGAGGTGAAGTAAGCAAACAGGTTGGTCATTAACGGCGGACCTACAATGGATGTAGCGCTCATTAAACTGGTTAAGCCACCTTGCAGCTCGCCCTGCTCATTGGGAGGTACCTGCCCGCTGATGATGCCTTGTAATGCCGGGCCGGCAATGCCACCCAGCGCATAAGGTATCATAAAGGCATACAGCATCCACTCATGGTTAGAAAAAGCAAACAGCAGCATGCCCAGCGCGTAAAGCCCCAGGCCAATGTACACACTGCGCTCATTGCCCAGTTTCGGGTTTATAACCCGGATAAGGCCACCCTGCACAATAGCGATCAGCAAACCGATAAAGCCCAGCGAGTAACCTACCAGCTTTTCGGTCCACTGAAATAATTCCATGGTAAAGAACGACCAGGTGCTTTGCAGCGCATGTGCGGCAATGTACACCAGTATCAGCGATACGATCAACCCACTAATGGCAGGATATTTACGCAGGTGCTTGAGCGAACCCAATGGGTTGGCACGTTTCCAGCTAAACGGACGACGGTTTTCGGCAGAGAGGCTTTCGGGCAGGATAAAATAACCATACAGCCAGTTGAGCAGGCTTAACCCGGCCGCGGCCCAGAAAGGAATACGCGGGCCATACTGCCCCAGCACACCGCCCAATACCGGACCAATGATAAAGCCCAATCCAAAAGCAGCGCCAATCATACCAAAGTTCTGCGCGCGTTTTTCCGGCGTGCTTACATCGGCAATGTAGGCAGATGCGGTGGTAAAACTGGCTCCGGTAATACCAGCAATAATGCGGCCTACAAACAGCCACCAGATGGTAGGCGCCAGGGCAAGCAATATATAATCCAGTCCAAAACCGAACATGGAGAACAACAATACCGGACGGCGGCCGTATTTATCGCTCAGGTTGCCCAATACAGGCGAAAACAGGAACTGCATAATAGCGTAGGCAAACGTAAGCCAGCCAGCCCATTTGGAGGCGGCAGAGATATCGCCGTGGATCAATTGCTCAATCAGGGCGGGCATTACAGGGATAATGATACCTAACCCGATTACGTCTATAAGCAGGGTAATAAAAATAAAACTAATGGCTGCATTCTTGGAGGCTCGCATATATCTGGTTGGGATGAAAAAGAGGGCAAATTTACGATTTGGAGCGTGATACTACCGTATTATTTATAACATTTCGTGCGCTCATAACTAAACATTAATATGTGATACGGGTAAAAAGGGGTAATTTGATGTTCCTTTTTATATCAATTGTTATACCTAAAATCAAGATTATGAAACCCGGCACAAACGCAATCAACTGGTTCGAGATTTCTGTAACGGATATGCCCAGAGCCAAAAAATTCTACGAATCCATTTTCGATATGCAAATGCAGGAAATGGAAATGATGAATATGCCTATGGCATTTTTCCCGCCCGATGGCAGCAACGGCACCGTGGGCGGCGCATTAATCAAAAGCGACATGCACAAGCCTTCTGTTGATGGCGCCAAAGTGTACCTGAACGGCAACCCCGATCTGCAACAGGTGCTGGACAAAATAGAAGGTGCAGGAGGTAAGGTAACAATGCCCAAAACACTGATCGATGAAATGTCGGGCTACATGGCTTTCTTTACCGACAGCGAAGGCAACGCGGTGGGACTGCACTCCAATAAATAAGACAACTGATTGATTTATAGCGCCTGTGATCTAAATCACAGGCTTTTTTTATGCGCATTAGTATCCTATCCATCATAACATTTTTTTAACATCTAAAAATTAGTTGTAGATACAAATAAACCATTACCTTTGCTTCCTAAACAAAAAACTCTCACAGTTTAATCCTTCTTTCGACATGAAAAAACTGATCATTCTTACCGCTGCTGTACTGGCTTCTTACACTGGCTTTAGCCAAACCTGGAACCTGGATAAATCTCACGCTAAACTGGGCTTTACCATTACCCACATGATGGTTTCTGACGTAGATGGTTCTTTCAAGAACTTCGATGCTAAAGTAACTTCCAGCAAACCTGACTTTTCTGACGCGGTAATTGAACTGACTGCAGACGTTAACTCTATCAATACCGACAACGAAAAACGCGATGAGCACCTGAAAGCTCCCGATTTCTTTGACGCTGCTAAATACAATACCCTTAACTTTAAGAGCAAGTCTCTGAAAAAAGTATCGGGCAAAAACTACAAACTGACCGGCGACCTGACTATGCATGGCGTAACCAAAACCGTTGTGCTGGACGTAGTATTCAATGGTACAGCTACACACCCTTACAACAAGAAAACCGTTGCAGGTTTTAAAGTTAAAGGCGCTATCAAACGTTCTGACTTTAAAATTGGTACCGAAACTTCTACTACTATGCTGAGCGACGAAGTGGAACTGAACGGTAATATCGAACTGGTTCAAGGGTAAACCTTTTAAACCGCCAACACCAGGAATGCCTGGCAGTGTAATGCTGCCGGGCTTCTTTTTTTATGCGTGTATTTCTTTCGGGAATCTAATCAGACTGGCAATTATCGCATTCGTCCCGGTCGTCCTGCGCCGGCTTTGCACAACAAGCTTTTTGCACTACAAACAATCCTTGTTTGCAACTATTGTTTTTTATCCATATTCATCCGGATTATTATTCTTTTCACAGTATCCATCACCTCATCTTCATCCAGATTTAATATTCCTGTTATCTCCCAAAAGCGGCGAAACGATAAACTGCTGTATCCTCTCTCCAGTTTTGAATATGCATTTTGACTAATTCACAGGCGAAAAGCCATGTATTCCTGTGTCAAATTCCGACTCTCTCTTAATTGTTTGATGATATGATTAGGCATAGATCATTGGTTTTCAGAAAAAACAAAGCTCAGCAATAGTACTACATTATAATAAACCTAATAAGAATAAATTAAACCTATAAGGTTTAGGCAATTTCGAAATACCCACTGAACTTTACGATTAGCAATGCATTGCAAAATCACTTAAATTAAAATGAATTAAAATGAAAAAATATTTTCTGATGTGTACTGTTGCAGGAACACTGTTCGCTTCCTGCTCCAAAACCGAACCGGTGCAACCACAATCTACCACCCACACTACCCGCACGGCTGTATATAGTACTTACCGGAATAACCTATAATGGTAAGGAGGTTGAAAACCAACCTTGTGATCCCCAACAATACCTTGATTGTAAAATCCTGAAAGAAATCGTTATCAACCCTGCCAGCATCGCTCAGATTGACGCGGCCATTGCCATAAATGCTAAAGCGGTAGGCAACCTGTTTTCCGGCGACAAAATCAATGATGTAAAACTGAACCTCGATCCCGTACTGGTATCGTGCCTGAGCAGCGGGCAATATAACCTGGCGGTTGGTTACCGGTCAGAAAGCGTGGTAAAGTATTACGTTGCGCTAAACGATGGCTCGGGTGCCATACCCAGCTCGAGTAATATGAACTGCGCGTTTCAATTAATGCTTAAATAAGCTTTACTATAAGGCTCCTCCCTTAAGCGGGAAGGGGCCTTATTTACACTATTCACCTGTTTATGAAACCTATTTTATTCCCGGTTCTGCTGCTTTTGCTAATTATTGGTGGTTGTAATAATGCAGTACCATTAAGCCAGCTACAGGAGCCTGCCCCTATCGACTCATTCATTATCGAAGGCACTCCTAATATAGAAGTAAGCGTTTCATTATTGCCATTAAACGAGGTCACACTCCTATCGCAGGATTATAGTAATGATGTCGTTCGTTTCTTTAGGAAAACAGCGCCCAACCGGTTTACCCTCGATACTATTAAACCGTTTCCTGTTAAGGACGATGTAATCCGGTCTTTCGCCATTCACGAAAATCATTTATTTTTTTGCGGCAGCCGAAAAAAAATCTATTGCATGGATACCAGTCTTGCCGTTCAAAAAATCTATCATTATCCTATCCAACTCCCTTTTATAAAAGACAAGTTCGATATGATAAGCGCCCACTCCAGCCCCTTTATTTTTTTACACGATACCCTTATTGGCCTTATAACACATGCAGCAGCCGGTATTCCTTATTTCAATGCCATATCTGCCGAGGGTACCGACCTAATGTGCCGCCTGCTGCCCGATAACGATACAATGGAAATTTTGGGACATGGCATACCACGGCCTGCCGAGGCCAACTCCTTCTTCTCTTTTAACCCTATAAAAACAAGAATGGGTAACTGTGTAGCATATGCCTTTAGCAATCCGGATACTATTTGGATTTACGAACCCCACACCGGTCTTAAAAAAGCCTATAACCTTAATAACCCCTACTATAATAAACCGGCGCTTTTTGACTACACACAGCTTTTTGACAATACGTATAAAAACCAATACTACCATAACAATTACCGGAATGAGACGGTATTGTACGACTCAGTGCATCAACACCTTATTGTGTTTGCATATATGCCATCCTCAAAGAAAAATGGAGACTCATGCTACCTGGCGCAAGTACTTTCTACAGATATGAAGACCATAGCAATTTACCGCTTTCCAGACCGCTACTTTTTCTCTTATGCATTTATTTACCAGGGTAAAATAGCCTTACCTGTGAGGGACAAACGCCTAATGTTGCAACAACAACTAAAATACCATTTGTATGCGCTATAGAACATGCCTGTACCCGGCAATGGTAATGATGGGTTTGCTCCTTTTTATGCGGTGCGCTGCACCAGAACCCTATAGGCAGGAAACCAGAGATTTTTCGCAGTACCTGGGCAGTACTTTTAACAGGGCGCTAACCGATACACCTGCAACCTACATACTCATACCCGATAACCAATGTTTTAACTGTGTAAAATCTAGTATAGAACAAAGAATTACCGATAGCAATCTTACCAGTCATAACGCTTATGTAGTCTCCAACGCGCTACCTTTTAAGAATTGGCTGTCAGCCAGACTGCTATTGGATTTAGACAATAACATCAACACATTAAAGTGGATGGAATATTCCAATGTGGTGATCCGCACAGAGAAAGGAAAGATCTTACAAATGCATAAGGAGTCCAGGACAGCGGGTCTGGACTCTTTATTGCAAGTATTGGGTTTCTAAAAACGGAATTGGGTACGGATGGTATAGGTGCGGTCTTTCAGATCACGGTCGTAACCGGGTATATCCGTTATTTCGTTTACAGGGTTCTCGATATAGAACATAAACTTCACGTTGGGGTTCCAGTAGTACACATAACCTGCGCCAAGCGTATTGTAACGGATATCTCCGGTAGAGAATCCTTTGGCGGCAGATACCTGCTTGCCCGACACTTCGGTATTGGGATCGTACCAGTCGTATTTTACTACGATCTGGTGCTTTTCTTTAATGGTATGGATAAAATAGAAATAGGCGCCGTTAAACTTTCTCCAATACACGGGCTCCAGCGGACTGGTAACCGGTGTGGTAGAGTTTTTAAGGTAGCCCGACTGCTGCCCCATCAGGTACTCGCCACGCAGCTCTGTTCTACCCAATTTAGAGGTAATCACTACCTGCGCATCAATCTCTGCATAGCGGCGCGGTGCAATTTTTTCTATATCAGCAACCGACGAATCCATGTTCATGTACTTAACACCATCGCTGCCTATCATCGTTTGTCCTACCTGCGGCACTCCATTGCGGAAACCACCATACAGGTAAGATGCACCACCCGATAAAGCTACATTGTGCGTTACATTATACCGGCGAAGCGCTACACGGCCAATCACGTCTTTATGGCTGTCAAAATCCGATAAGCCCTGCACGCCCTGGCCGTTAAACACACCGAGATCGGCCTTGAGATGGTACAGCGGGTGCTTTTTATCCTGCGGTTCAAAAGAGATCATGGCACCGAGGTCACGCTCATTACGCATGAGTATCTGCGACATACGGCCACGCTCAGGCGTTTCGCGGAAAGAGGAAGAATAGTTGGCTTCAAAACCTACCGGACGGTTAAACATACCCATTGTGAGTACCAGCGCGCTCCATTTGTTTTCGTATATGCGACCAAACATATCGCGGATAACCACGCCACGCTCGGTAGCATCGATCTGAAATACGTAATAGCTTTTCATAAAACCGGCACCGTTGCGCACCTCATAATCGGCACGGAGCCGGCTGCGGCGCCACATAAAACGGTTGTTGGATGCAGGTTCAAAATTGCCGCCATTGTAGGTTTGTGCACCAGCGGTATCAGCTACCTGGTATTGGATCTGAGCATAACCACTAAAGGAAAGGTTGCGGTATTTGTTTTTAATGAGGTACAGATCCCGTATAAAGCCGGTGGTATCTTCCAGCTTAAACGGCTCCAGCTGAGCCTTGGCCTCCTGGACAAAGCCCACTGCCATGCATACCGCGATAAAGAGGTATAATAATTTTTTCATTCCCTGTAAATTTTGCGCCTTTGTGAATGTGGCGGCAAAGGTGCAATTCCTTTTACAAACCCAATGTAACCTAACCGTTACGGTTTTGTTACGTTAATGTTACCAAATTGTTACCTACCTGGCCGAATGTTGATTGGGCGGGCCTTCTAGGGGCTTGTGCCACATGTGCGGGGCTTAGGTACCAGAAGCTGAAAGTGAGAGGTGAGACGGGAAAGGTAAAAAGGCGCGTACCCTAACCTGACCCCACAATGATGGAACAAGCGCTGGCAGGTTTGGGACTGGAGCAAAAAAAACCACCTCCCGGTGAGGGAGGTGGAAGGTTCACAAAAAACCAATTTTACAGGGCGCTCGTTTAATAGCGTTATAGCTTATTTAGCTTTATAATCAGTGTTTTCAGCCGACCAGTTGGTCCAACCTGTAGTCCAGTCGTTAGAAGTATCGAATGCACCACGGTAAGAAACCGGTGTAAAGAATGCATCTTGCAATTTGCTGTCGCTGAATGCAGCACCAGCAGCAGCAGGAGAAGCAGCATCCAACAGGAAGCTAGGTGTACCTACAGAAGAACCGGTAGCCAGGGCAGCAGAGAATTTGTAAGCGTCTTTCAGTTTTACAGCATCGGTAGAAGCCAGGGTATCGTTGTTGTTGTATACGAAAGTTCCCAGGTCGCTCCAGGTGCCTTTGATTCTAACAGGGCAACCAGCGATGATGTTTTTAGAGAATTTCAGGTTACCTGCAACAGCGTTGTCAGATGTTTTGGTACCTTTTGTATCATCAACATACACACCAGCCAGCGGGAAGCCCATGATGATAGAGTTGAAGATGCTCTCAGAAGAGTTACGACGGATTTGCGCTCCGTGCTGGAAGTTACCGTTGATACCGCTTGCAGAGCTACCGTTGATTGGGCCTACAATGGTCATATTGGTAAATACCGCTTTAGTCTGAGGACTGTTGGTAGAACCGTTGGCATCGTTATCTGACTCAAAACCGTTAGAACCGGAGATATCAGCGATGTTTTTGAAACGTTGTGCTACGCAGAACTGTACTTTACCAGAGAAACCGAAGTCTGTATCGAAGTCATCATCCCAGGTATAAGAAGCCACCAGGTGTTTCGCGTTTACAGTACCACCGAACCACTCGTAAGCATCATCGCCTGAACGGTACACCTGGATGTAGTCCAATGTAGTTCCGTTACCAACACCGCCCATAGTAAGACCGTTGATTTCGTTATCAGGAGAGAAAGCCATACCAGCAAACTCGATACGCACATATTTCATGGTACCAGAGTTATCAGCCGCATCTGTACCACCGTAGTAGATGTATTTTTTCTCGTCACCACCGCCGGTAGCAGTCAGACCACCTTCGATCTTGGCTTCGCCACCAGTTGGGTTAATTGGCGCTTTACCCAACAGGATTACACCACCCCAGTCGCCTTCACGACGTGAACCAGCGTCAAACTCAGAGGTAAATACGATTGGTTTGTCTGCAGTACCTACTGCGTTGATTTTAGCACCGCGGGTAACAACCAGTGAACCTTTGGTTTCTTTATCACCTTTGATTACAGTACCCGGCTCAATGGTCAGGGTTGCACCGTTGGTAACATACACAAAACCTTTCAGCATGTATTGCTTGCTTGCGCTCAGGGTTTTGTTGGCAGAGATATCTCCCTCCAATACTTCGATGTTCGTGTTGTTAGTTACTGGAGGCGTAGTGGTTGTTTTATCCTTACCACATGAAGCAACCAGGATAGCAGCAGCGAAAGACAGGTTTAACAATTGTTTTTTCATACCGAAAGCTGTTTTATATATTTTTTGCAAAGTTATTGTGCGTGTATTAAGCCAGTATTAACGCGGCATTAAGCAATTGTGAACAATTAAAATTTATAGTTCACACTCACAGAAAACGTAGTACCCAATTTGTATTTGGCCAGGGTCATATCGTTATTGGAGAAGTTGAAATTGCCGTCGGTTACCTTAGCAGGATCGTTGAATTTTTTGTTCTGATCCTGGTCGAAATAGAAGAAATAGTTGTTGTTCAGAATGTCTTTGATATTGAGACGCAATTCCAGTTTTTTGGTTACAGCATAGCCGGCCTGGAAGTCGAGCAGGTTACGTGGCGCTTCGTAAATGTTACCAAAACGCTGGCTACCCGCTACCTGGAAGATGCGCTGACCCACACGGTTATACAACACGGTGAAATTCATCTTACTATCGTTGGTGGTATAGGTAAGGCTGGAGTTGATCACATAAGGCGACTGACCGGCCAGGGCACGCTCGGTACCACCTTTGAACACGGGCACAGCAGGATCGAGTTTTACCGAAGATTTGATCAGGGCTACGTTGGCGTATACACTCAGGTTGCGGAACACAGGCTTGTCTGCAATAAAGTCCAGCGATTTTCTCACTTCAAATTCCACACCGTAGTTCTGCGCAGATGGCGCGTTTCTGTATGACAGTTCCAGCGCACTGTTGGCATCGTAGATAGAAGGCTCGATCGGGTTGTTGAAGTGCTTGTAGAATACCGAAGCAGAGAATATTTCGCCGCCTTTTGGATAGTATTCGAAACGCAGATCTACGTTATCGATTTTGGTACGCACCAGTAACGGGCTACCATAAGCGATGGCCGATAATTGGTAATCGTAGTAAGAGAACGGCGCCAGCTCACGAAACTCTGGTCTTGCTACCGAACGGAAGTAAGAACCTCTTACGTTGATTTTAGGAGTAAGCGAATAAGTAAGGTTGGCAGATGGCAACAGATCGAGGTAAGTGGTATCGATCTCAACCGGTTTATTGTTATTGTCGGCAGAGCTCAGCTGAATGTTAAACATCTCTGTTCTCAAACCCCACACCAGGCGCAGCTTGTCGGTCAGTTTGTTATCGAGCATAGCATAAGCAGCACTGGTTTTAGAACTGGCTTTGTAGCTATCGGAGTTATTGGTGATCTCCGACAGGCGATAGTACCCCTGGTCTACCAGATCTTGTCCAAACAATGTTTCCAGCGGACGGGCTTTGATGGCGTTCGATACATCCGGATCAATGGTATTCGCATCGAGCACCAGACCCAGGAAACGGGCATCGAAATTGCGCTGGCGGTATTGGAAGGAGCCACCCACTTTCAGGCTTTGTTTTTCGCCAAACATCTCGAACGGATGCAGGTAGTTGGCACCTACGGTATAGATGTTTTCGGACAGTTTGGAGAACAAACGGTTGTTGCTCTTACCATTGGTGGTCACCTCTGCCTGGTATGGCCTGGAAGGATCGTTGGCGTAATCGGCAGGTTTAGAGTATACCACTTTACGCTGGTCGGGCTGGTCGGTGCCGATGTGTGCGAGCGACAGGTTCCAGTCTATTTTGTTGTTACGGGCACCCAGTACATGTTCGCCCTCTACCGATGTTTTGGCCAGTGATTTCTCCTGCAGGTCAAATGCGTAGTATTGGAATACCGATGAGTTGCTGATGTTGTCGCCATTACGATACAACGTTACATCATCAAAAATGCGGTTGTAGATATTTTTGAAAACGATTTTGTTCTTACCGGAAGAGTAACCAAAATTGAGCAATGCACCCACAGTGGTGTTGTAAGTACTCAGTGCATCATTTACTTGTGTGTAATCGTTGTAAGAACGGTACAGCGATGGGTTGCTGTTTTCGGTGTGGCTGTAGTTGATAGCACCTACCATACCCAGGTTGGCACCGCTTTTGAGGTGTTTTACACCACCGGCAGAAGCACTCAGGTTAAGACCTGGCAGCGCGTTTGATTTATTGTAACCCCATTTACCGTTAAGCTGGTCAATGGCATTGATGTTTTGCGAAGGCGTAAGGTTATTGGTCTGCGCGGTATTTTCAGGAAATCCGCTACCTTCTGGCAGCTGGCGCATGCCATTGTCGAAACCGAGAATATCGGTAGAGCTGCGCGGCCCGCTGTAGAAAGGCTTAAAGGTAGATACCGTGTTGTAGCTGGTACCTATGCTAATGTTGGCAAAGTTTTCTTCCGGGATACTTTTCGTCTGGATCTTAATAAGACCACCGGCAAAATCGCCAGGCATATCGGGTGTAGCAGCCTTGTTAATGATCACGTTATCGATCATACCGGCAGGAATGATATCAAAAGAGAAAGCCTTGCGGTTAGGTTCGGTACTGGGCAGCACGGCACCATCTAACAAAGCGGTATTGTAACGGTCGTTCAAACCACGTACAATTACAAACTTGTTATCCTGGATGGTGGTACCACTCACACGCTTGAGTACCTCACCGGTATTACGATCAGGAGATTTACGGATCGCTTCGGCAGAAATACCATCCGAAATAGAAGCGGCGTTTTTCTGCAGGGTAAGCAGGGAGTTAATGGTTTCTTTTTTCAGGGTACTGGTAATCACCACTTCTTTGATGTTGCGGGTGCCCTGATCCATTGAAATATTTACAAATTCTACCGCACCGTCTTTTACCTTAATATCGGTTACACGTTTGGTGCTGTAGGCTACATATTTGAATACCAGTGTGTACTGGCCATCTGCGAGGTCTGGAAGAATGAATTTGCCGTCCAGATCGGTTTTACCGCCTTTGGTAGTATTTTCTACCATAACAGTAACCCCTATTAACGGCTCGTTGGTTTTTGCATCTAACACCTTACCGGAAATCTTACCACCGGCAAAAGCAGATACGGAAGAACAAATCACTATGGATGCGCCCAAGAAAATTGACTTTGTGTTCACGTTAGCTGTTTTTTGTGCGGCAAAGGTCTATAGATGGTATTACCGGCATGTGAACAGAAGGTTAACCCAATGTGACGTTTGTGTTAAGCCAATGTTACCAATGTTACCGGAGGGTTAACAGCATATTTATAATCAATCGGTTACAGCAGGGCTGTTATACCCCTTAATGCACCGTCATAATCTGGTACAGGCGGTGGCATTTGTTCGTAAGCGGACGGCTTTGATCGCGGCACAATTCCAGGGTAATATGAAACTCATCGGCCATCCAGGTTTCAAAATCGCGTACCGTAAGGGTAGTATCTATACAAATCTGGCAACCGGCGCTGCTATACCCCACTTCGGCCAGGCGATCGCTGGCCGAGGCTATTTCCCATTTTTTATATACAAAAACAGAAATGCCCAATACCTGTTCTATTTGCTGCTGGAACAACTGAATGGTCATTTCCGGATCAAGGCTCAAATGCTTCATACGCTTGGTTACAAGCCTGTTTTTTGGCACACAGGCATTCTGCAAAGATGAGCAGCCTGTATTAAGCCAGTTTTAACATACTGATAATCTCTTATTAAATAAATCGGCCTTAGATCAATTTGCCATCAGAAATACCATTTGTTTGTATATTGACGCCCCATTATCCAGAAACCACAAAAAGTCCTTATGCGCTTCAAAAACATTAGTCCCAAGTTTTTATTTATGCAAAAGTCTTTCGGCAACAATCCATTTACGTTACTGGATGTTGGCGCCGGCAACCGCTCTGCCAGCCGCACTACCGAATCTTTTCCGAATTGCACCTATTATGGGCTGGACATTACCAGGGATTACAATGTGGATGAAGCAGACTTTTCGAAGATGAAGGACTTTTATGAAATGGACCTTACCAAGCTGGAGTTCGACGCTATCCCCAACAATTTTTTTGACGGCATATGGATTGTACATGTAATTGAGCACCTTCACAATGGCGATAAAGTACTGGAAGGACTGATGCCCAAACTCAAAAAAGGTGGGCTGATGTATGTAGAATACCCGGGTGCCAGGAGCACCAAACTCCCCTCTATGGAAGGCACCCTCAATTTTTATGATGACGATACCCATGTACGCATTTACGATTACAAAACATTGGGCGACATGTTCCGGTCGCACCAGTTTGAGGTATTATCGGCCGGAACCAGGAGAAATATCTACTACATTCTCGCCTTCCCGCTCCGGGTTGTTGCAGGCTGGCTGAAAGGCAAAAAGCTGCAAGGCAATCTTTTCTGGGACATATTAGGTTTTGCAGAATACCTGTACGTAAAGAAGAAATAACCTTTTTCAGACCACCCTTACATGCTTAATAAATGATTGTTACCTCTATGTTACCAAATCATTAACTTTCCTTAGGAGCCTCATATCTACGGATGCATCGGTCTAACTTTGTGGCCGAAAACACAAAACCGCTAATTTTATGGGCTTAGACAATATCATCAAGATGTTTCTTCCGAAAGACAGGATCTTTTATTCCCTTTTTGAGGAAGTGGCAACGCGTATTGAAACGATGGGACAGATTTTTTGCAACGCGCTGAACAACAGCAACCTGGCAGAAAGAACCGAATTGCTCCGCTCTCTGGAAAAATATGAGCACGAAAATGACCTGACCACCCATAAAATTTTTGTTGAACTGGGCCGTAACTTCATTACCCCATTCGACCGCGACGATATTCACTACCTGGCTACCGCCCTGGATGATATCGCCGATTACATCGACAGTTCCTCTAAAAAAATCCTGTTATACAACGTTACCGAGATCGACGACCAGATGCGCAAGCTGTCTGAGTTTATCCGCCAGGCAACATCTGATCTGAAAGGTGGGTTGCTGGAACTGCGTAACATGAAAAACCTCCGTTTGATTACTGAGGCTTGTGTAAAAATCAACAGCCTCGAAAACCGTGCTGACGATTTGTTTGAAAATTACCTGACCAATCTTTTCGAAACCGAAAAAGATGTGATTAAGCTGATTAAGCTGAAAGAGATCATGCAAGGTATGGAGATCGTTACCGATAAGTGTGAAGATGCAGCTAATGTAATGGAAACCATTATTGTAAAATACGCTTAATCCGGTAGGGATTTTTTCTTTCAAATTTATCACACGATGACATATGTAATCATCATCATCATAATGGCCCTGGTATTCGATTATATCAACGGCTTTCATGATGCTGCGAACTCTATAGCCACTATTGTATCCACCAAAGTACTTTCGCCCTTCCAGGCGGTACTCTGGGCAGCGCTCTTCAACTTTGTGGCCTTCTTTATTTTCCGCGATCACGGGGTAGCCAACACCGTAGCCAAAACCGTAATAGGACAATATATTACGATGGACGTTATCTTCTCGGGCCTTGTTGCGGCTATTATCTGGAACCTGATCACCTGGTGGTACGGTATTCCGTCCTCTTCTTCGCATACCCTCATTGGAGGTCTTGCTGGCTCGGCCATTGCACACGCAGGCTTTAAAGCCATTGAAGGGCAAATGATCACCAAAACTGTAAGCTTTATCGTACTGGCACCTATTATTGGTATGATCATGGCCTTCCTGATTTCCCTGTGGTTTATCCACTCGGCTCAGAAAAGACCGTGGCCTAAGGTGGTTACCATACTCATGTTCCTTACCATGGTAGTATTGCTTGCAGTAAACCTGAACATGCACCCGGTGGAAAGATTCGATTCGCATATTGCGAATGTGATCTTTGACGGTAAAAACTTTAAATGGATACTGGTAGCGTTTATCATGACCATCATGTGCGCCTTTACCATGTTCCTGAGCTCGCTCAACACACACCAGAGTACCATGTGGTTTAAACGCCTGCAACTGGTTTCTTCTGCTGCTTTCAGTATTGGCCACGGTGGTAACGATGCCCAGAAAGTAATGGGTATCATCTGGATCACCCTTTGGCTGCACAGCACTCAGAATGGTGGCACCACTACCTTTGAGCAGTTTGAAATGCCAGGATGGGTTCCATTAGCCTGTTATACCGCCATTGGTTTAGGTACCATGAGTGGTGGCTGGAAAATTGTAAAAACCATGGGAACCCGCATCACCAAAGTAACACCGTTTGAAGGTGTGGCTGCGGAAACCGCAGGTGCCATTACCCTCTTCATTACAGAAACACTTAAAATACCAGTAAGTACCACGCATACCATCACCGGTTCTATTGTGGGTGTGGGCGCTACCAAACGTCTGTCTGCAGTACGCTGGGGTGTAACCGTAAACCTGCTTTGGGCATGGATACTTACCATTCCGATCAGTGGTATTATGGGTATGGTGATTTACAAAATTGTAACCTTGCTCTAAAAATTATCGCCAATATTTTGCAAAAGCCTCCTTTTACCGGGAGGCTTTTTTATATTTTTACGACCAGCAACCTAAGAATGATGAGTAAGAAAAAAGTTTTAGTAACAGGCGGGGCGGGATACATTGGCTCCCACACCATCCTGGACCTGATAGAGCACGGATTTGAGGTAGTGTCGATAGACAATTTTTCCAACGCTACGCCACAAATGCTGAGCGGTATTCAGCAACTAACCGGCCAGGCCGTGCACAACTACGATATAGACCTGTGCGACAAAACCGCTCTCACAGCAGTATTTGAAGCCAACCAGGATATCTGTGGCATCATTCACTTTGCTGCATTTAAAGCCGTGGGCGAGTCGGTAGCGCAACCGGGCAAGTATTACCGCAACAATATAGACTCGCTGGTAAACCTGCTGGAATGTGTGCGCACTTACCAGATTCCCAACCTGGTATTTTCTTCGTCCTGCTCCGTTTATGGCAATACAGACGCGTTACCGGTTACCGAAGCAACGCCGATGCAAAAGGCAGAATCACCTTATGCACATACCAAGCAGATTGGCGAGGGCATTATAGAACAATATGCCCGCATCCTGCACAACAAAAATATTTTGCTGCGGTATTTTAACCCAGTGGGCGCGCATCCTTCGGCCCTGCTGGGCGAGCTGCCGGTGGGCAAACCGAGCAACCTGGTGCCGGCCATTACACAAACCGCTATCGGCAAATTGCCACAATTGCAGGTTTGGGGCAATGATTATCCTACCCCAGATGGCAGTTGCATACGCGACTACATACACGTTTGCGATATTGCGCGGGCACATACGCAAGCACTGCAATACCTGCTACAAACACCCGAAGCGCCGGAATGCGATATTCTGAACCTGGGTACCGGAAACGGCGTGAGTGTGCTGGAAGCCATTCACGCGTTTGAAAAAGTATCGGGAATGAAACTGAACTATGCTATAGGTCCCCGCCGTGCCGGCGATGTGGTAGCCATTTATGCCAATAACCAAAAAGCTACTACCCTCCTGAACTGGACCCCGCAATATGGCATTGAAGATATGATGCGCAGCGCCTGGAACTGGGAGCTGGCGCTGGCCCCAAAAGTGTAACGATACAAAACTAAAAAGCCGTCCCCGCGTATTGCAGGGACGGCTATATTTTTATACCCCGGTTGGTATTACAATTTCGAGTTGGGCATTTTTACATCGTGGTAAAACAGGAACTCCCAACCTTCGGCACGGCCTTCTTCGGCATATTGGGCACGCAGCTCCATCGCTCTTTTGCCATCATAATCATACTTGGCTACATACTTCACAATCATCTGTTTTTTCTGAGGTGCTTCATCACCACCAAAGAACACTTTATCATTGCCTTCTTCAATTAAAAACACCTGGTGAAACGGGCTGTGACCACCGCTATGGTAGTATTGGATATAACCATCTATAATGCCATTAGGCTCCGTTAACCAATGCACATTAGGCGCTGTAGCCAGTATCTCCAGCTCTTCGGGCATGTACGATTTTTTAGGATCGTTCATCGCGAAGTCGTACTCTTCTTTACGCACATAATAAGTAGCATCGGGAAACATCAGCTTTCTCTCGCCACTCTGCGGATCAAGATAACTTACCCCACCCGCATGGTCTTTGTGCAGGTGGCTCATAAGCACTTTGGTGATCTGCTCCGGCTCTACACCTATATTTCTGAGGTTTTGGTGAATCTGCAATTCCCCGTTCTGGAGAAAATACCCCAGTCCCAGATCGCACAGTATATAATCTTGGGAAGTGATCACAAGAAACGGCTGTATCTCTACCAGCAACGAACCCGTAGGCCGGTCGGTTAATACATCTTTCGTTTCATCGAACGGAACAAAAATCTTATCGTGGCCTATCGTAAAAGTGCCTTCAGACAATGGAATGACTTGCATAACAGCTGGTTTCTGGTAAAACAGGCGTAAGTACCTGTTCAAACAGGCAAAGTTACGATTATCCCAAGCTGCTTTCTCTAAATATGATTATGGATAATAGCAATGCGGTAGCGCTGCAATCTATTGGGACGAAAAAACGATGCTTGGGGGCAATAGCCTCTTAAAAAAACATTATTACTACCAGCCCTACAACAGCTTGAACCCGCTTTAATTAAGGATTGCAGCCATTTTCTATCATTCTCACCTGTTTAATAAATAGCAAACCATCCCTGTTTAAAATGAGCTAAAAAGTGATGCAATGGAGTCACAACAGGCTTTATCTCTAAATAATTTTAATACAAATCAAACCATTAAAAACCGTGATACTATAAACAAACAGTAAGGCTACTTAACAGCAACATCTACCATGAAAAAAATCGTAATTCCCACAGTTGCGCTAATGAGCAGCATTGCTGCCTGTACAAAAGACACCTCATCCTTAAAAGTTTCGTCGCCCATGGCGCACGTAAAACAGCTTCAGCAAAACCCAGATGTAAGACTTGAGTTCAAAGTACGCTTCACAAGAGGTACCAGAAGACAGGCCACCAAGATGAACAGCGAAAAAGAATGTGACGGCAGAGCTTTTTGCGTCATTGTAGATATAGGCATTTCCGGAGGAATGGCTGGTATAGCCGGCGGCGCAACGCAAGCCAATGAGAACATTAACGATTTTGAATATAACGCCACTATAATTCATGATCCTTCTGGTCAGCGAACATTTAGAGTTTACAACAATGATATTAATGCGGCCTGCAAAGCGGCCATTTTCGAAGGCGGTTATTTCGAAATGGATGAGGATTATGCGATCCCGGAATGGGTTAATGAACAATTACACACCAATGATCTTATACTACCCAAAGGCCAGTATGCAATAACCCAAACTGACAACTATGCGGAGTTCAATTTCTAATACAATAACCCAAGCAGGAGTATTTATACTCTTGCTTGGATTACTCTCATCTTGCCATACATTGTACTACAAAGCATTTGGTATACAGTTCTATGATTTTTCACACCCCTATAACGATTCGGTTGTAATAGCAGAATCGACCAAATACTTTGGAGATGCTGCAGCCATTGGCAGTATGGATACTACTTACCTGGAGACGCTCTATTTGATGCCCGATACAGCTTTTACCCACACCAGTTCTAAAGGCTTTATGAAGGTGATGAGCCAGCCGTTAAACGCTGTATGGTTTAACCGGCAAAAAGCACTTTACGCCCTGGTGGCCAATTGCGATGCCGACAACAAAGGTCTGGTTAAGGTAAATCTTACCTGGCAGTATTATCTTCATTCCTTCCCTATAGACAGTAACCTGAGCTTTAAAACGCAATTTTCTGCTGACGATTTTGCCAAACAGGTCCGCATCGTACGCCCTGGCATAAACCATTCCGATACCGTTCAATATTATGTGTACATCCTGTGGTCGCAGTTTATGGGCAGGCAATACCAGAATTTTCTACGGGAATGGGGCAATTATTTCAGGCAATATACCGGTGCGCAGGTCGTGGTTGTAAATATGGATCAGGTATGGGCAAGGGCAACGAGAAAGGACTACTAAACCGTTTTTTAAATTTATAATATGGTTTAACCTATCCATAAAAGTGCGACACCTTACCCATTTAAGCTATAAAAATGCCAGATTGGAACAACAACCATGTTTATAGGTTTCTTACTTTTTTCTACCATTTAATCAATACTATGTCGGTATGTTACCGATAAGCAAACACTCATTTATGTACTATTATACTAAAAACAAAGCCAGATTTATTGTTGTGGCCACCCTGTTTTTTGTAATTACCTACAATCTCATGGTATGGTTGTGGTTCGGCGATGCTCCTAAAGGTCTGGTGAGCCTCTCTATTCAAACCTTCGTTGTAGCAATGTCCACGTGGTTGTACCACTACACAGCAGGACAATTGATTGGTCAGAAAAAACGAAGTAAGGAAATCCGTATCGGTTCTTTCAGAACAGATTTTTGGTTGTATTACTAATACCAGGTGTTTCTTTAATCCAACTCCTGCGCATCCAAAAACCTGTGTTTTACCGCAGCACCATCTGCCTGTCGGCATCCAGCCTTACTAGAATAAAGATGATCATGGTGAAAGTTACCAGCGAAGAACCACCGTAACTGATCAGCGGCAATGGAATACCGATTACCGGTGCCAGACCAATGGTCATGGAGATGTTTACCGCCAGGTGAAAGAAGATGATACAGGCTACTGAATATGCGTATACACGGGTAAAAGTAGAGCGCTGCCGCTCGGCCACACTAATGATGCGCAGCAGAAAAGCGAGGTACAAACACAGCAGCACCAGCGAGCCTACAAAACCAAACTCTTCGCCAATGGTACAGAAGATAAAGTCGGTACTTTGCTCCGGCACAAACTCATAGCGCGTTTGGGTTCCTTTAAGGAACCCTTTGCCCAACAAGCCACCCGAACCGATTGCGATCTTGGCCTGGCGCACGTTGTAGTCCGAGTCTTTACGTTTCATAACCTCACCACTGGCGCCAATCAGGTACTCTTCGGGCGCATCCTGGCCTATCATAGAATAGATGCGCTCTACCTGGTAGGGTTTGAGCACTTTCTTAAAAGCCATAGGCACCACCAATTGCGAGAAAACAACCGCAATAACCCAAATACCAATCACGCCCAGCAGCAACTCCTTGCTGCGTTTGATCTGCTTGCGCATTACAAATATGCTGAGTGCGGCTATGGCCGTAATAACAATAAACAGCGTGTTTTTAGGAATAAGCAGGGTAATCAGCACCAGCAGAATAACCGAGAATCCAACCACCAGCACCGAGTTGGGCAATCCCTCTCGGTACATTACCAGGAAGAAAGAGAAATACACCAGCGCCAGCCCCGTTTCGTTTTGCATGATGATGATAAGGCTGGGCAGTAGCGCTATAGCTGCCGCGATAAGCCGGTGCTTAAGCGTTCGGAAATCGGTTTCCTGCGAGGACAGGAACTTAGCCAGGGCCAAAGCCGTAAACATTTTGGCCAACTCGCCCGGCTGAAAACTGAATATACCCAGGTTCATCCAGGAATGTGACCCTTTTACCCCCTTACCTATAAACAATACCAGTATGAGCAGCAGTATACCAAACAGGTAGCTGAGGTACGGAATAGCCGTAAAGACCTTACTATCTGTAAATACAATAACGATGGCCAGCACAGCAGATATGCCCAGGAAAATAGCCTGGCGCATATAGTTTTTATTGAGCAGGAAGATAGAAGCATCCGTCTCCCGGTACTCTACCGAGAAAATACACATGAGTCCGATCAGGGACAGCAATGCCCATAACCCAACCATGATCCAGTCGATGCGCTTACTTAACCCTTTTTGATTGGCGGCGTTCATTTCTTCTTCCTATTATAGAATTGGTTATAATATTTCAGGAAAAGTTGGTATTTCTCTTCCGTCTTTGCTTTATCCATGATTACATTAAACTGGCGCAGGCTGTCTTTTCTCAGTTCACGCTCCCGGTCTTTTTTCCGTTGCAGCGAATCCAGCACATAGGTCATGTGGGTGATGAGGTTGGCCTTAAACATTTTTTCTTCCAGGAACTTACGTTTGGCCTGCACGGTATCATTCAGGTATTTCTCCATCATAAGGCTCGCTACCGGACCAGCCCAGGTGGCACCATAACCCGCATTTTCCACGCACACCGCAATAGCGATTTTGGGGTTCTGCCGGGGTGCAAAGGCTACGAACATAGAGTGGTTCTGCAGTTTTATCTTTTCGCCGTTGATGAACACCACGTTTTCTACCGTACCGGTTTTGGCGCATACTTCTATGCCCGGGATCTGGGCTACCTTACCGGTACCATGTTCTACCACATCCTGCATACCACGGATAACCGCGCTAAAAGCCGTATCCGACACTTTGGCCACACGGTGTGGTTCCAGGTATTTTGTCAATACCGGGTGTACCGAATCGCCATCGATGGCTCTTACAAAGTGTGGAATATAATAGGTGCCTTTGTTGGCAATCATGGCCATAGCATTGGCCATTTGCAAAGGCGTCATTTGCAGCTCGCCCTGCCCCATACCAATAAATACAGTGGTGCAGGTATTCCAAACGCCTTTGTAACGGTTGTTGTAGAATGCCGAATCCGGCATGAGCCCGCCTTTTTCATTGGGTATATCTACCCCGATCGGGTGACCCAGACCAAAGGCTTTCATGTAATCGTACCAGTGTTGCTGCCCTTTTTCCGCACCACCCCATTTGGCAGCGTCTACAGCCAGGCGGTAGATGTGGCAGAAATAGGCGTTACAGGAGTTGGCAAGTGCCAGCCGCAGGTTGGCAGCGTGACCGCCGCCCGCGTGGGTACAGCGAATGGGCCTTCCGCAGGCATAATAAGCGCCATTACAAGGGTATCCGAAAGAAGGCGTGATAACACCTTCATCAAGCGCTACAAGCGCCGTTAGAGGTTTAAATGTAGAACCGGGAGGGTACAGCGCCTGAATAGCGCGGTTGTACAATGGTTTGGTAGGATCCAGGAACATTTCATAGAACCTTTTACCCCTATCCGGCCCGCGCAGTTCGTTAGGATCGTAACCGGGGCTGCTTACCATAGCCAGGATACCGCCGGTGCTGGGGTCAATGGCCACTACGCTGCCCAGCTTGTTCTGCATCAGCTTCTCTCCATACGCCTGTAACTCGGCATCGAGGTACATCTGTATGTTCTTACCCGCTACGGCAGGTGTATCAAACTTACCATCGGCATAAGGGCCTTGCGGACGGTTTTTTACATCGCGGAGAATATAGCTTACCCCACGCTGTCCGCGCAGGATTTCTTCGTACTCATATTCCAACCCGTTAATACCGGTATAATCGCCCTGCTGGTAAGAGCTGTAGCGCTCCCGTTTAAGCATGGCTTCGCTTACCTCGCCCAGGTAGCCCAGCATAAGGCCGGCGCCGTTGTAAGGAAATTTACGGATAGCCCGCTCCTGTAGCTCAAAGCCGGGAAACTCAAAAATGCGCTCCTGCAGGCGGGCAATCATCTGCGGTGGCAGCTCTTTGGCAAAAATGGCGGAGCGTTCCCGCCCATTCTGAATTACGATCTTACGAATGGTTTTGCGGAAAAAACCGGTATCGATGCTGGTAAGGTTGCAAAACTGGAGGGTATCGAAGTTCTTGGGCAGTTTGGCGGGCGTAACCCACAAATCGTTTACCACCTCGTTAAACAACGCAGGTTTGCCTTTCCGGTCAAAGAGGATACCCCGGGCGGGATAAACGACCTTGCGGAAAATGGCCTGATCGCTGGCCATCATTTTATACTTGCTTTCTACATTCTGCAGAATAAACAAACGTATAGCTATGATGGACACGATGCCAATAAAAATCAGGCTGATTACTCCTTGCCTGCTGTTGTTAAACTGGGCCATGCCTGGTTGGTGATGCGTATGGCGGCAAATTTACATTACCCCAGTACAATATATAAGAAACGTTATCAGAACTTTTACACCGGGTGTCTGTAAGTTATTGTTTACGGTAGGAGAAAATCTCATAAATGAGAATTAACACCAGCGAACACACCGTAGACAGCAACAGTTTCAAAACCAGGAATATGGGATGCCCAAAACTCCAGGTTTCAAGTACGAAGTAAAAAAGGTGGTGTACAAATACCAGGATACCGGCATAAATAAGGTAAGACTGAAAGCCAAGCTTGGCAAGCCCCGGCGAAAAGCTGAGGTTATCTTTGGGATTGACCTGCAAGAGGCTTTTGAGTACAATAGGACGGATAAAGGCGATCAATGTAGCGGCGGCGGCATGCATACCCCAGGTTTGCATAAACGCGTCTACAGTAAGGCCGGTAAAAAAGCCTACCAGCAATAAAGCCCAACTGGGCGTATTGGCGGGCAGCAGCAATATAAAAAGCGGATAGATATAGGGAGTAAAGGCCGGAAACCCGTCAGGATTGATCATGCTGCGCACCGTTACATTATTGAGCACCAGCACCTGAATGCCAATGATCAACAGAAAGCGCAATATATTCCTGATCGGTAAGCTCATAATTACTTTTTAAGCGTATCTCCTTTTACGGCTTTTTCCAGTTGTATACGTTCGTCGCCCAGCAAATCTTCTACCGCGTATACATACTGTACATTACGGAAGCGGGTAGCCAGTTTCACTTTAATATCGTTCATATTGTTGCTGGCATTTTTTGTTTTGCCGGCTACAAATCCTATAAGTTCGTTTTCGGGATAGGTAGAAAATCCGCTGGTATACACCGTGTCGCCGGATTTTACTTTAATGTGCTGGGGAATATTGAGCAGCGTTACGTATTCGGGGTCGAGGTCTGTCCACTCCACCAGGCCAATGGTACCATCGCCCAGTTTGGCGCTGATCTTGGTATCTTTATGGAGCACCGACATGATAGCCGAATAGTTGTTGTATACCTTAACCACACGGCCTACTACGCCATTGTTACCGCCAATTACACCCATATTCTCTTTCAGCCCCTGATTGCGGCCTCTGTTGATAATGATAAAGTTATTGGGATTGGTAACGGAGTTGTTCACCACCTTGGCTTCAAAGTACTTGAAATGCGGTTTTCCGGTAATGGTATCACGCACCAGGGAGTCGCGGTGGCCGTAGGCAAACTGGTTGGCAGGCATGGCTTCCCGGAGACGGGCGTTCTCGGTCATCAGGCTGTCGTTGATGTTCTTGAGCCTGAAATAATATTCTACATCAGCTTTCTTCTGTAAAACACTGCCGGACACGCCGCCCATAAAATTAACCAATGCCGTGCGCTGAAAGCTATCGTTGCGTGCAATAAGCACAAAACAATAGATCTCCAGAACCAGGAAAATCACGACGTGATAGTATTTCTGGATTAACGCGATCAGATTGCGCACGGAACAGGTTGATTTTTCCGGTGAGTAAAAAAGTTATTGCATCAGGAACGGATACTTACCTACATGTTTGAGCGACATGCCGGTACCACGCACTACAGCGCGCAACGGATCGTCGGCTACATGAACAGGCAGTTTAATCTTGTGCGCCAGGCGTTTATCCAGGCCGCGCAGCAGGGCTCCGCCACCGGTAAGGTATAAACCACGGCGATAGATATCTGCAGCCAGCTCGGGAGGAGTCATTTCCAGAGCTTTCAATACCGCTTCTTCGATCTTAAAGATAGATTTATCCAGGGCTTCGGCTACTTCCTGGTAGCTTACCATGATTTGTTTGGGGATACCGGTTACCAGGTCACGTCCGTTTACAGCAATATCATCCGGAGGGTTATCCAGATCCTTCAGGGCAGAACCCACCTGGATCTTGATTTGCTCTGCGGTACGCTCACCAATCATGAGACTGTGGTAGCGGCGCATGGCTTCCATAATATCGGCGGTAAATTCATCACCGGCAATACGGATACTCTGGTCGCAAACGATACCGCTCAGCGCGATCACCGAAATACCGGTGGTACCACCCCCGATATCGATAATCATATTACCGGTAGGTTCTTCCACGTCGATACCAATACCCAACGCAGCCGCCATAGGTTCGTGTATCATATACACTTCCTTGGCACCGGCCTGCTCGGCACTGTCTCTAACCGCACGTTTTTCTACCTCGGTAATGCTCGACGGAATACAGATCACCATTCTCCAGGTAGGCTGGAACAATGGTTTTTTAGGGTAGATCATCTTGATTAACTCACGGATCATCCCCTCTGCTGCGTTATAATCGGCAATTACACCATCCTTTAACGGACGGATCGTTTTGATATTTTCGTGTGTTTTTTCGTGCATCATCATAGCACGTTTGCCTACTGCCAGGATTTTGGTTGTATTCCTGTCAATGGCTACAATAGACGGCTCATCTACCACTACCTGGTCGTTGTGCACAATAAGGGTATTGGCTGTACCCAGGTCCATCGCAATCTCCTGCGTTAAAAAGCTGAACAAACCCATAAAAAAATAAGGCTGAATTTAAGGATGCAAAGTTGCAAATAATCAGTTTACAAATAAAGCAGAAATGTTCAAATCTTAAAGTTTTTTTTCGGACCAGGGCCCGCACTTCTGAAATGCCTGTAAACACTGCGCATTGAAGGTACCAAAAATCATACCTGAATGCCTAAAAAACTTTTATTAAAGCCCTTTTTTTACAATTAAAAGGCTTTTGTCCTCAATTCGTAAAAAAAACAAAGCTGTTGGCCAGTGATAACCAACAGCTTTAGTCCTCCCGTAAAACGGAAAATTATGCTTCAAATTCGTAACCAATATCGCGGCGGAAGTACTTTCCGTCAAAAGCTATTTTCTCTGCGTTGCTTTTCGATTGCTGCAGCGCTTCCTGGAGCGAACCAGCCAGTGAGGTAATGGCTATAACCCGGCCTCCGCTGGTAACCACATCGCCATGCTGCTGCGCGGTACCGGCATGAAACAGGATGCTGTGCTGCACCTGGTCGAACCCGGTCATTACTTTGCCTTTGGCATAATCGCCGGGGTAGCCGCCGCTTACCAGCATTACGGTTACTGCATGCTGCGGGTTCTCTTCAATGGTATGCTCGTTGAGCTTACCATCGCGCACAGCCTCAAACAGTGCCACCAGGTCGTTTTGCAGGCGGGGCATCACTACTTCGGTCTCCGGATCGCCCATGCGGCAGTTGTATTCAATGACATAAGGCTCGCCACCTACTTCGATAAGGCCAAAGAAGATAAAACCTTTGTACAGGATACCCTCTTGTTTGAGTCCGGCTACCGTTGGTTTAATAATACGCTCGTCTACTTTTTTCATAAACACCTCGTTGGCAAAAGGAACAGGGCTTACCGCACCCATACCACCGGTATTGAGGCCGGTATCGCCTTCGCCAATACGCTTATAATCTTTAGCCACAGGCAGGGTGAGGTAGTTTTCGCCATCGGTAATGGCAAATACGCTGCACTCAATACCTTTCAAAAACTGCTCTATAACCACTTTGGCGCTGGCTGCACCAAACTTGGCATCTTTAATCATGGCATTAAACTCTTCTACTGCGCTGTCGTTGTCTTCGCAGATCACCACGCCTTTACCGGCAGCCAGGCCATCGGCCTTGATCACCACGGGCAGGCTGTGCTGCTGCACATAAGCGGCACCTTCCTCTACATTCTCCAGCGAAAACTCGCGGTAAGCAGCGGTAGGTATATTGTGACGCTCCATAAACTTCTTGGAAAACGCTTTACTGCCTTCCAGCTGGGCACCTTCCTGCGTAGGACCAATCACCGCTATCTGCTGCAAAGCAGGCTGGGCGGCAAAATAATCGTACACACCATTTACCAGCGGCTCTTCGGAACCGACCACTACCATTGTTACATTATGATCGAGGCAAAACTGGCCCAGCTTTTCAAAATCGTTGATACCGATAGCCACATTGGTGCCTACCTGCGCCGTGCCGGCATTACCGGTGGCGATGTACAATTGTTCGCAAAGGGGACTTTGTTTCATTTTCCAGGCCAGTGCATGCTCGCGGCCGCCACTGCCTAATAGTAATATGTTCATATGAAGCGTCTCTTTCAGGCTGCAAAGAACGGGAAAATTTCTGCTTAGGATGCTTGATATTTTTAATTAACTTTCGCCCTTATATTCAAAGTATTACCATTTATGTCAAACCATCTGGAGCAAGAATTGGAAGCAGGCGTTACGCTGGACCAACCAATTGAAGTGACAACAAAACAAAACACAACCGGCCACCCGAAGGGCCTGTGGGTACTGTTTGGTACCGAAATGTGGGAACGATTTAACTTTTACGGAATGCGGGCGTTATTGACCCTCTTCCTGGTAAACTCCCTCCTTTTAAAAGAAGAAGATGCTTCCCTTATTTATGGTGGCTTCCTCGGCTTATGTTACCTCACCCCAATGCTGGGTGGTTTTATTGCCGACCGTTTTCTGGGTAACAGGAACTGTATTATGCTTGGTGGCCTTTTAATGGCTATTGGTCAGTTCCTTCTCTTTTGCAGCGCCACCGTATTCGGCTCCAACCTGGAACTGGCCAAAATACTGATGTGGACCGCCCTGGGCGTTATCATCTTTGGTAATGGTTTCTTTAAACCCAACATTTCCAGTATGGTGGGTAGCCTGTATCCTAAACAGGAAAAAAGCAAACTCGATTCGGCTTTCACCATTTTCTATATGGGTATTAACCTGGGCGCGTTCCTGGGTCAGTTCCTTTGCCCTATTCTCGGCGACGTAAAAGACGCTGGTGGCATGCGCGATATCCACGCTTTCCGCTGGGGCTTCCTGGCAGCCGCTATGGCCATGCTGTTGGGTACCATGCT
The DNA here is from genome assembly GCA_031546985.1 of Chitinophagaceae bacterium. GTDB lineage: Bacteria > Bacteroidota > Bacteroidia > Chitinophagales > Chitinophagaceae > JAVBJN01. The sequence continues at coordinate 11,973 of JAVBJN010000090.1, read as the reverse complement.
GTTCTACTTCCTTAAAAACAAGTACGTAGTTAACCCTGAGGGTAAAGCCATTGGTGGTTTGCCTTCGAAAAACGACAGCTCTGATTTTGAAGAAGGCGAAGCGCAAAAAGCACAGTTCTCTTCCAAATCGCTGATCGGCTCCCTGTTTGCTTTTGCAGGCCTGGCGCTTATCTTCCATTTCCTGGTAGGTCAAAACGTGATTTACTCCCTTATTTACGCCAGTGGTATTACCCTAGCCGGGCTAATCCTTACCGACCAGTCGCTGACCAAGGTAGAAACCCAGCGTATTATGGTCATCTACATCGTATCCTTCTTCGTAATCTTCTTCTGGGCGGCATTTGAGCAGGCGGGTTCTTCGCTTACCTTCATCGCCGATAACCAGACCGACCGTAACTTCTTTGGCTGGCAGATGCCGCCTTCTATGGTGCAGATCTTTAACGGTATTTTCGTTATTGCACTGGCCGTTCCTTTTAGTATGCTGTGGGCTTACCTGAACAGAAAAGGCAGAGAGCCTATTTCTCCTGTAAAGCAGTCGTTTGGGCTGGCTCTGATCGCCCTCAGTTACTTCATCATTGCCAACAACGTAAAAGACCTGGGCAACTCTGGTCTGCTGGGTATTAAATGGCTTATTTTGCTGTACCTGATCCAAACCTGCGGTGAGCTTTGCTTATCTCCGATTGGTCTGTCGCTGGTATCTAAACTGTCGCCTAAACGTTTTGCATCGCTGTTGTATGGGGTGTTTTTCCTCTCCAACGCATCGGGTTATGCACTTGCAGGTACCCTGGGCTCTTTGCTGCCTCCTACCGGCGATAAATTCGAAAAAGCTAAATCCATTGGTGTAAACCTGCAGGATGTACTGGATAAAAAAATTATTCCTACCGCAGAGCAACTGGCCCTGCTGGCAGAAAAACAGATTCCGGTAAACTACCCTGCATTTGCAGGTTTTACCATCCATAACCTGTACGAATTCTTTATGGTATTCGTAATCCTTTGCGGTATTGCTGCGGCATTATTGCTGGCGATTACGCCCAAACTGAAAAAAATGATGCACGGTGTACGCTAACACCTGAATCGGATATTTTAAAAGAGTTGGGCCAAAAGCTCAACTCTTTTTTTATTTTTAAGGGTCGTACCAGAACGGTACGGCTTTTTTTACCATTACTTTTTAATCGATGTCGGACAACAAAAACGTACAAACGCTCGAGCAGATCCAGAATTTTACGGGTAAGTACCCTAAGCAACTCTGGTACCTTTTCTTTAGCGAAATGTGGGAACGCTTCTGCTTTTATGGTATGCGGGGCATGCTCACCTTCTTCATGATTCACCAGCTGATGTTTAATGAAGAAGCGGCCAATCTCCAATATGGCGCTACCCAGGCCTTCGTATACGCCTTTACATTTATCGGAGGTTTGTTTGCCGATAAAATTCTCGGATTCCGCAAGTCTTTGTTCTGGGGTGGTATTCTTATGATTGTGGGCAGTTGCATACTGGCCTACGACCCACACAAATTCTTCTTCCTGGGCATCAGCTTTACCATTATTGGTACGGGCTTCTTTAAACCCAACATCTCTACCATGGTAGGCTCGTTGTATAAAGAAGGCGATGAGCGCCGCGATGCGGGTTTTTCGCTGTTTTACTCAGGTATCAATATCGGCGCGCTGCTGGGTGGTTACATCTGCGTAGCGGTAGGTAAAGGTCAAATGATGAGCTCTATTATTCCTGCGGCTTACTCCTGGAATGTGGCTTTTGGTTTTGCTGCGGTGGTAATGGCCATCAGCCTTATCACTTTCATCTTTACCCAACGCACCTTGGGCCCTATTGGTTTATCGCCCCTGATGCCGCAACCGGTTGCAGATTTTCCGGGCGAGGACAATACCATCTTTACTGGCAATGTACCTCCTGCCAAACCAGCAGCCAAGCCTAAAACCTGGCTTACCTACATCGTTTACCTGGGCTCTCTGGCGCTGATTCCTGTTATTATGACCATGGTATCTAAAACAGAGTACACCAACTATTTTATGTACACCATTGGCCCATTAACGCTGCTGTACCTGTTTTATGAAATGCGCAAATGCACCAAAGCCGAAAGACAAAAACTGATGGCTGCACTGGTGTTCATCCTGTTCTCTATCGTTTTCTGGGGTATTTATGAGCAAAGCGGTGGCTCGTTAAGCGTATTTGCAGCAGAAAACCTGAACAATAAGGTACTGGGCTTTATTACCCTTGACCCGAACGGGGTTAACAACTCTGCCAACGCATTGTTTGTTATTATCCTGGCTCCTATAGTAGGGCTTATATGGCTTACCCTGAGCAAGAAAAAACTGGAACCTAATACTCTAATTAAATTTGGACTGGGTTTTGTATTCCTGGCGGTGGCTTACTACGTGTTTTACGCTACCAAATTCTTTGCCAACGACCAGGGCGTTACCTCACTGGATGTATTCACTTTTGCTTACCTGATTGTAACGATTGGCGAGCTTTGCCTGTCGCCCATTGGCCTGTCTATTATGACCAAATTATCGCCCGGCAGGTTGCAGGGTATGATGATGGGTATGTGGTTCCTGGCGAGTGCCTACGGCCAGTATGTAGCGGGTCTTATCGGTGCAGGCCTTGCAGCGGTAAAAGAAGGACAAACCTACACTTTGGTTGAAAAACTGAACATCTACACCTCCGGCTACTTTAATCTGGCGGTGTACGCCCTTATTGCGGGTGTGGTGCTCATTGTTATTTCGCCAATGGTTAAGAAACTGATGCATGGGGTTAAATAACCGGCATTGAATATAACATACCAAAAGGGCTGTCTCAGATGAGACAGCCCTTTTGGTATCGGTCACTGAGCTTGTCGAAGGGTGTCGAAGTGACCGATTCAATTTCTTAATCTGATTTCTCTGGAGACTGTTCATCTGAGACCTGAGCCCGCATGTGCGGGGCACACCTGGCAGGTCTTATCCCACGCCTTCTCACTTAGCTTAGCCTCAAACACGCACCGATCCCTAAGATTCGGTTACCAAACAGGTAAGTCCCCGGATTTCGGCCCCTGAGCTTGTCGAAGGGTGTCGAAGTGACCGATTCAATTTCTTAATCTGATTTCTCTGGAGACTGTTCATCTGAGACCTGAGCCCGCATGTGCGGGGCACACCTGGCAGGTCTTATCCCGCACCGTCTCACCTCTCACTTCTCACCTTTGCCTTCGAAGGCTACTTATAATCGCTCATCGCGAAAGTCTCTTTGCAAAAATAATATTCGGTAGGGTCGTTGCTGGCTACCACCACCATACGATCGGCACAGTATTGTTCTATAAGATTGTGGTACAGGTCAATGCCCGTTTTATCGAGATTAGAACATGGCTCATCCAGCAGCACCAGTTGCGTTTCGGAGAAAATGGCCTGCCCCAGCCTTACCCGCTGCCGCATGCCGCTGGAGTAATGCTTGATTGGCTTTTTGAAAGCGTGCTCCAGCTGGATAAGCTGTGCTACCTCCAGTGGAGACAACCCGTTTAAAGCAGGTTTAAAAGAGAAATGGAAGGTCAGAAATTCTTCGAGCGTATATTCTTCTATCAGCTCCATATACGGCGCGCTCATGCTCAGTAGCTTGTGCCAGTCGCGCTCGTTTACTTCATTGCCAAACAGCTCTACCCGTAGTTTGCCTTCGGAATGGCCTACACCGCCGGAGAGGATCTGCAATAAAGTAGATTTGCCGGAGCCGTTAGGCCCCAGCAAAGCATATTTTCCTGGCGTTTCGAGGGTAAGTGTTACACCCCGGAATATCCAGTCGTAGTTAAAGCGTTTACCGACTTCGTTAAGGAATATCTTCATGGCTGCGAATGCTGCGGCTGTATCCTTTCATGATGCCACGGGCGGACTCGCGGATAAATGTGAGGATTTCATCGCGCTCATCAGACACTGGAATCTCAGCTTCGATGATGTTAATGGCTTTGGAAATATTGTATCCCCGCACAAACAGGATACGGTAAATATCCAGGATGTGGTTGATCTTATCGTTGGTAAAACCGCGGCGTTTAAGTCCTACAGAGTTTACACCCATATAAGACAAAGGTTCACGTGCAGCTTTTACGAAAGGAGGCACATCTTTGCGCACCAGCGAGCCGCCGGTAACAAAAGAGTGGCTTCCGATGCGCACAAACTGGTGTACGGCGGTAAGGCCCGCCAGCACTACGTTGTCGCCAATGGTAATATGACCTGCCAGGGTGGTATCGTTGCTGAAAATGCAGTTGTTACCCACAAAGCAGTCGTGCGCGATGTGGCTGTAAGCCATAATCAGGCAGTTGTCTCCAATCTGTGTTTTATGGCGGTCGGCAGTACCCTTATTAATGGTAACACATTCCCGGATGGTCGTGTTGTTACCAATAATGGTGAGTGTTTCTTCACCTTTATATTTCAGATCCTGGGGGATGGCAGAGATTACAGCGCCAGGAAAGATGCGGCAGTTTTTACCAATGCGCGCACCTTCCATGATGGTTACATTGGACCCAATCCATGTACCTTCTTCAATCTCTACATTCTTGTGTATCACCGTAAAGGGATCAATCTTTACGTTGGGCGCTATCTTAGCATCCGGGTGAATATATGTTAAGGGATGGATCATGCCTTCTCTTTACGTACGATTTGTGCAACTAATTCTGCTTCGGTACAGATTTTATTTCCCACGTATGCGGTTCCACGCATTTCACAGATTCCGCGGCGTATGGGGCTCATCAGTTCCAGTTTGAGCACCAGCGTATCGCCGGGCACCACTTTATTCTTAAAGCGTGCTTTGTCTATCTTCAGAAAATACGTGTCATAGTTTTCAGGGTCCTGGTAATTATTCAGGGCCAGTATACCACCTACCTGGGCCATAGCCTCAATTTGCAGTACGCCTGGCATTACCGGGTTGCCCGGAAAGTGCCCCTGGAAAAAATGCTCATTAAAGGTAACATTTTTAATCCCTACCACATGTTGCTCGCTTAGTTCGATAATTTTATCGACCAGCAGGAACGGAAACTTGTGCGGCAGGCTACGGCCAATCTTCACACTGTCGTAAATGGCAGTCTGGTTAGGATCGTAGGTAGGAATGTCTTTGGTGTGCTTATTCTTCTTAATGTATTCTTTAATCTTCTTTGCAAAAGCTACGTTGGTAGCATGGCCGGGACGGTTGGCAATGATACGGCCCTTGATAGGGTAACCGATCAGCGCCAGATCGCCGATTACATCGAGCAGTTTATGGCGTGCTGGTTCATTGGGGTAGTGCAGCTGAAGGTTGTTCAGAATACCGCCCTGTTTTACTTCTACAGATTCTTTATTGAATTTGGTAGCGAGGTAGTCCAGTTGTTCCTGGCTTACCATCTTATCTACCACTACAATAGCGTTATTCAGATCACCGCCTTTGATCAGGTTATTGGCCAGCAGGTACTCCAGTTCGTGCAGGAAGCAGAAGGTACGGCAAGGGGCGATCTCGGTTTTAAACTCTTCCATGTGTTTGAGGCCAGCGTGCTGGGTACCCAATACCGGGGAGTTAAAATCGATGAGGGTGGTAATCTCGTAGTCGGTAGATGGCATAGCCACCATCTCTACATTTTTACCTTCATCGTAATAGTGAATGTTGGTATCAATAGAATAATAAACCTTTTTAGCCTCCTGATCCAACAAACCTATTTTTTCGATCAGTTCCACAAAAGGCATGGAACTGCCATCCATAATAGGAATTTCAGGAGCATCCAGTTCTACCAGCACGTTATCCAGTCCTACGCCCACAAAGGCCGCCAGCAGGTGCTCTACCGTGCTGATACGGGCACCGTTGTGCTCGAGGGTTGTACCCCGGGAAGTGTCTACTACATAGTCAACATCCGCCTTAACTTCAGGTTGACCATCGAGATCTACCCGCTTAAACTTAATTCCAAAACCCGGGTTCGCCGGTTTCAACGTCATGTTCACACTTTCGCCGGTATGCAGTCCTACCCCAGAGATAGAAACGTCCGCGCGTAGTGTATGCTGATTGTTACTCACCATTATCTTTCGGGGGTTGTTGAGAAATCACTTTAATCTGCAACTCTTCCATCAAGTGCTTTAGCTGCGCTTCGAGTTGTTGCACCCTGTTTTGCAGTTCCGGCAAATGTCTGAAAATAGCCTGACTTTTCAGGGAGCTTTTATATTCAAAGGCCGGAGAACCGTTTAAAGCCTGGTTGGCTTCGGTTACCGACTTGGACAATCCGCTTTGCGCATTGATTCGGGTACCATTGGCCAGTTTAATATGGCCTACAATACCCACCTGGCCGCCAATCATACAGCTTTCGCCCACTTTGGTGCTTCCGGACACGCCCGATTGGGCGGCCATAACCGAGTTTTTACCCATTTCTACATTGTGCGCAATCTGGATCAGGTTGTCCAGCTTAACGCCTTCGTGGATGATGGTAGAACCCATAGTTGCACGGTCAATGGTTGTATTGGCACCTATTTCTACATTATCTTTTATCTCTACATTACCGATCTGCGGTACTTTTTTATAAGAACCATCGGCTTGCGGAGCAAATCCAAATCCATCGCTGCCGATAACTGTACCGGCATGCACCACCACATTAGCGCCCAGCACACAATCGTGGTAGACCTTAACCCCCGGAAACAACGTAGTGTTGTTGCCAATGGTTACGTTATCGCCCACGTAGCAGCCCGGGTATATGGCTACATGATCACCTATTTTAGCATATTCTCCAATATAAGAGAAAGCACCCACATATGCATCGGCTCCTAAAACAGCCGTTTGTGCAATATGCGAAGGCTGCTCAATGCCCTTTTTACGCTGGCCCGCCATAATTTCATGATAGGCCTCCAACAATTTGGCAAAAGCGCTGTACGCATTTTCTACACGCAACAAAGTAGGTTTCACATTGCCCTCTACTTTCAGGTCTTCATTCACAATAATGACAGAAGCCTGGGTCGTATACAGGTATTCCTCATACTTCGGATTGGCTATAAAACTAAGCGTACCGGGCACAGCCTCTTCAATTTTGGCTATACCTCCTACTTTCACATCCGGATCGCCCTCTACACGGGCATTAATAATGGACGCAATCTGTAATGCGCTGAATTGCATAAAGAATTTTTGGGTTCCGGCCCTTTCAAAACCGGAACAGCTATAATTTGGGAAAACAAATGTAGAATTTTTTGACCGGAATTGCCAATCCGGGGTTGATGAGGGCATTCTGAACCTCTGAAATGTCCTTTACGTTACCATTTTTTAATAAAATTTTGATCTTTTCGTCGGCCGGGTTGTACGTAGAATTCGACGTACTATCGGAAAAAACCAAATAACTCAGCATTTCGGCTGAATATTGTGTGCCAAGCTGTTTTTTTATCTCTTCTACCTCTGCATCGAGCGGCTCACTGCTAAAACGCACTTTAAGCAAATGCCTGTTAAGCAAGCTATCGCACAAATAAGCCAGCACCTCATCGGAATGCTGTGCCCATATTTTAAGGCAGGTATATATATCGCTGTCGTCCAGCAGGTTAAACTGCTTTAATACTTCAGAATCGTGGTACAATGCCTCGCGGGTAACCGGGTTGCCAATAAAAAAACGCAACGCCGGAGGGGCAAACAGTTCTTCGCCCTGCCGGGTGAGGTGTTTGATGCGCTGCAAAATGCGAATAAGCATTTGCTCTGCACTCAGTACCGTTTTATGCAAATACACCTGCCAGTACATTAACCGGCGGGCTACAATAAATTTTTCTACCGAGTGCACCCCTTTTTCCTCAATTACCAGCTCATCATCTTTAATGGCCAGCATTTTAAGAATACGGTCGTACCCGATCACCCCTTCCGAAACGCCGGTAAAAAAGCTATCGCGGTTCAGGTAATCCATCCGGTCCATATCCATCTGGCTGCTCAGCAACTGATGCAGGAACCGTTTGGGATAGGTATCGCGGAAGATGGCAATCGTCATATCCAGTGCTCCGCCCGTCTCACGGTTCACCTCCTGCATCATCCACACGCTCATTTCCTCGTGGTGCGCGTTTTCGATAATGGTGCTTTCGAGCGAGTGAGAAAACGGCCCATGCCCAATATCGTGCATCAGAATGGCCGCCTGCGCTGCTATTCCTTCTTCTTCGGATATAGCTACCCCTTTGCGCCTCAACTCATCTATCGCGCTGCCCATCAGGTGGTAAGCGCCCAGTGAGTGATGAAAACGGGTATGCACCGCCCCAGGGTATACCAGGTGGGCCAGCCCCATTTGCTTAATGCGGCGCAAACGTTGAAAAAACGGATGTTCTATGATCTTCCAGATCAGTGGATGACTGACCCGTATAAATCCATAAACCGGGTCATTAATAATCTTATCCATGCCTGTTATTTGTGCGCAAGTTATAAACGATTGCCTAACCCGCTGACTAAAATCGCCGAAGATTCTGTTAAAAAAGATATCTGTTGGGCTAAATGTGGCTGAGTACGGTTAGATTTGTAGGAAACGAATCATATATGAACAACATAAAGGTACTTTGGGTTGACGACGAGATAGAATCATTGAAATCGCAGGTCATCTTCCTGCAAAATAAAGGATACGAGGTTACCGCACTCACCAATGGTTATGATGCGCTTGATTATATAAAGGAAAATGCTGTAGATGTAGTGCTGCTGGACGAAAGTATGCCGGGTATGACCGGCCTGGAAACCCTGGCTGGCATTAAGGAATTTAACAGCGCCCTTCCGGTGGTGATGATTACAAAGAACGAGGCCGAAAACATTATGGACGAGGCCATTGGTTCGCAAATCACCGATTACCTCATTAAACCGGTAAATCCCAACCAGGTATTACTGAGCCTGAAAAAGATTATCGATAGTGGCAGGCTGGTATCGGAAAAAACCACATCGGCCTACCAGCAGGAGTTCCGCAACCTGTTTATGGCACTTAACGATAGCCCTAACCATACCGAATGGATAGAACTGTATAAAAAACTGGTGTATTGGGAGCTGGAGATCGAAAAAAGCGATAGCCCCGAAATGCGCGAAGTATTCAATACACAGAAAGCAGAGGCCAATACAGAGTTTTTCAAGTTCGTATCGCGCAACTACGCCGATTGGGTAGCCAACCCTAAAGAAGCACCTGTAATGAGCCATAATGTGCTGGCCAAAAAACTGTTTCCTTACATCCAAAAGGGCAAACCCGCGTTCTTTATCCTGGTCGATAACCTGCGTTTTGACCAATGGAGAGCCATACAGCCCATTTTCTCCGAATATTTCAGAATCGTGGAAGAAGATGCTTTCTACAGCATTCTGCCTACCGCTACGCAATACAGCCGCAATGCCATTTTTGCCGGTATGATGCCCATCGACATTCAAAAGAATTTCCGCGACAAATGGGTGTACGACGATGAGGAGGAAGGTAAAAACCGTTACGAAGCCGATTTCCTGGCCCACCAGTTAAAAGCGCAGAAACAGGATGTAAAATGGTCTTATACCAAAGTGCTGAACCACGAAGATGGCAGAAGGCTGGTAGATGATGTGCACAATCTGCTGAACAACGATTTTAACGTAATCGTGTACAACTTTGTAGACATGCTGAGCCATGCCCGCACCGAGATGGAAGTGCTGAAAGAACTGGCGCCTGATGAGGTGGCTTACCGCTCCCTTACCGTAAGCTGGTTTGAGCACTCACCTTTGCTGCAAGCCTTGCGTAAAATTGCCGATAAAGACATTCAGCTGTTCATAGGCACCGACCACGGTACCATGCGGGTGCGCACCCCGGCCAAAGTAATTGGCGACCGCCAAACCACGACCAACCTGCGCTACAAACATGGCCGTAACCTGAACTACGAGAACCGCGATGTGCTGGCTTTCCGTAAGCCGCAAGATGCCGGCCTGCCTGCGCCGCACGTAAACTCATCTTACATTTTTGCAAAAGAAGACATCTTCCTTTGCTACCCCAACAATTATAACCACTACGTAAATTACTACCACGATACCTTCCAGCACGGAGGCATCTCGCTGGAAGAAATGATTATTCCGTTTGTAAAGATGGAAAGCAAGAAATAGTAGTCCAGGTATATCCAATAAAAATCCTCCGGCTCTACCGGGGATTTTTATTGTTACCCCCTGTGGGGACTCCTGCCATTTTTTTATGCTTCGGCTTTGTTCATTTGCTGGTGAAAAGCCTGTGTAAGTATATCGTACAGTGCGGGGTGCCGCTCCTGTAACAGATCGGGCCGTTCAAAAAAGTATTCCGATACCACCGCAAAAAACTCTGCTTCATTGGTAGCGCCATAAGGGTTAATATCGGAGTGCTGCTCCATAATCTTACGAATCTCTTCGTGCATGAGTTTAACCCAGGGCATTACATACTGGTGTTTGAGCAAGGTCTCCGGCACACCATCGGTCATACCGTCGCTCTTATCGAGCAGGTGTACAAATTCGTGAATGCCGGTATTGGAACGGTCGCCACTGTTAATAAACCCTTCGCGCAGGGCCTGTTGCGAAAGCAGCATTTTGCCATTCAGATCGCCGCTGCCCACCATGCCCAAAATGCTGCGGCGGTTGCCTTCAAACTGGTAAGTCTCGTCGAACGTATCGGGATACAACAATACCGCTGTAAGGTTTTTATACTTCCATTCCGGAAAAGCAAAGATGGGAATCACCGCGCTGGCAGCAATAAACACCCGGTCTTCGTCTGTTACTTCTGTTTTAACCCCCTCTATGGCTATGGTGCTTAGAAAATGAAGCATACTGGCCTCAAAGCGGGTTTTATCTTCCGGCGATAGTACTTTGTAGTAATGCACATACTCTTCCAGGGTATTGCGGTATGTGGCCGGAAAAGCATCTGGTATGGTTTTCTTACGCTTAAGCCCCGATATAAAAAACCAGGCGGCCAATGCTATTATGATGGTGGCTATGATAAAATTCATACCTGAAAATACAATTCTATACCGATCGCACATCCATTAAGCAAAAATTCATTGGCCGTTTTTGTTATTTAATACGGTATTCTACACCAAAACCCAGCATATGAGAAAGAACAGGTTTATTGCTGTTAAACAACCCCGGCTGCAGGTTCAGGCTCCGGTAAAACCGGTTCAGCCCCACCCCTGCTGACAGGTTAATATGTATACGCCGGGTAGCCTGCACTGCCAGTATAATACCCAGGTGATGCTCCATAATGTACCTTTTGCCACCATAGCCATCCGGCGCAGGCGTGCGCACGTGGATTTGCTCCATAGAATCCACATCTGCGGTTATAATGTAATTGTCGATCGGTGAAGTAAACTGGAAATCATAAAACGCCCGGATGTCCATAACCGTGTGCGGTATGGCCCAACCCTTTTCCAGGCCAAATTTAAGGCCCAGATGCTGCCCTAATGTAGCGGCATGTAATCGCACAAAATAGGCGTGCCCCCGCTCCGGATAAAACCGCATACGTTCCACATCACCTATATAATCGTTACTGTTAAGATGGTATTTAATACCTCCGTATACCGCCCATTTTTGCCAGATTTCATACCGGTAAGTAAGATTTATATTATGGCCTATACTTGTATTACCATATCCCAGCGCCAGCGATCCATTTTTTGCAAATGGCTCCTGCGCATAAACCAATGAGATACCACAACAAAAAAACAGTGTCAAGAATGTTTTCATAAAATTCATTTTGATTATTTAATCCGATATTCTATACCCAAACCCAGCATGCGGGAGAAAGCATAAGTTTTATTAGGAAACTTGCTATTACCACCAAAGGCAAATGATCCACTGTACCAATATGCCCCTAACCCGCCAATGATCTTTATTCCCAGCTGCTCACTGGCCTTTGCGCGTACAGTTAGGCCTGCATGGTGTTCATAAAAACGGCCAACTCCATCAGCACTATTATAAGAGTCTGGCCAGGGTGTTTCTACATGCATATTTCCCAGCGCATCCTTCCAATAAAGTACAGAGCTGTTATTGAGACCTTTAGTGAATTGAAAGTCATAAAACAAACCCATAGAAAGACCTGTG
>JAVBJN010000106.1:0-6428 GCA_031546985.1 Chitinophagaceae bacterium | reverse complement strand
TGCGGCTGCCGCTTAAACCTATATTCTCTGGTTTGTTCAAGTAGCTGTAAGTAATGGCATCGATCTCTTTATTGCGGTCCCGTTTCAGGTTGCCATTGCCATCGTAATCATAATCATTGCCGGTGCAGCCGGTGGTGCAATCCTTAAAATCGTGATTAGCAGCATTATTCACGCCCACGTCAGATACATTAAGCAGCAGGTTACTATTGGCCTGGTAGCCGTAGGTTAATATATCCATATCAACCGGGCCGCTTGCGCCCGGGCCACGTTGTTTCATGCTTTGGATATTACCATTGGCATCATAAGTTACATAAGGCATGCTATAATCGTGGCTGGTGTTTTTCCAGGCGCTGTTCACATACTCATTGTAATCGGCACGGGTAAGGCGGCCCGCCAGGTCGTAGGCATAACCATAAGCCTGTTGCGGCGCTGCACTACCGGAATTACGCCAGCGGATACCGGAAATATTGCCGGTAAGGCTGGGTTGCGAAAAGCCATTGTTATAACTGAGCACTTCGCCAAAGAATCGGTCGTTGCCCTGGCCTTCTACCCAACTGCGGTTGATGCCCGATAACCAACCATGTATATTATAGTCATAATCCTGGCTGGCTACATCGGTAGAGCTGATGGGATTTTTAGATTCTGCACGGCCCAATGCATCGTAAATGGTGGTGTACAGGTTACGCTCCGGCCCGTTGTTGATGCGGTGGTAGGTATTGGCCAGCCTGCCCGCATTATCGTACTGGTACCATTTTTTCACCAATGTTACTTTATGGCGGTCGTCGGTGGCCGCCGGGTTTTCGGTACGGATTACTTCGGCCAGTTTATCGCCTTTGAAATTGTACTGTACAGTGGCTATATCGAGTCCCAAACGTTGGTTGGTGCTTTGGGTTTGTATCACCCTGCGGTTGTTGTCGTAAAAATTAACGGTGGTGATCCAATCGCCCAGCGCGGTGCTCCAACTGCCTGAGCTGGGTTTCATAACCCGCACTTTGGTACCGGTAACCAGGCTGCGGGTCATATTGCCCAACACTACCGGCATAGCCGATGCAGTGGTCATTGTGGGCAACATACTTACATAAGCGCCATCAAACTGGTAAGCGGCAATATCGGGGTTGCTGTAATCGTCGTAATAGATATAAGACAAGATATCGGCGCCGGTTAAGACCGATGCATCGGGGTAGCTTTGATAAAGGTTGGCATTAATAAGCGTGGTAAGCATACCATCTGTACTTATGCCCGTTAAGCCATCCAAATGATTCTGTAAATCCTGCCGGGTTACCGATGGGCGGTCGTAGGTGCCGGTCATTACAGGCCGGTTAAGCACATCGTAAAGGGTAAACATCCAGCGGTTTACGGCGCGCATATTGCTGTCCTGGCTCAGCACCATACGGTCGCGGCTGTCGTACACCATGTATTCATCGCCTTTGCCAGGCACATGGCTGCGGATCTTTCTGCCCCTGCCATCGTAATCGTATTGAAAGCAAAGGTCTTTCAGCACGGCTGAGGAAACCGACCAACTGGCGCTTGCCGCCTTTTCGGTAGCCAAAGGCGGAATAACAAAACGTAACCGGTTCAGGTCGTCGTACACATAATAAGTACTTAACCAGGTGGTAGGTGCGCTTTTTACTTTTTTAAGAATAAGCTTACCCTCCTTGTCTTTGTATTCGGTTACTTCACCGCCCTGCGCATCTGTAGATTCGGTGGCACTTAACTGGGCATTGCCATAAACGCTGCTGGTAATGGGCGCATTCCCCACTACCGTCCATAACCGCACATCTGGCCCTTCGGTATAATAATTCATGGAAGTACCTGCGCCGGAGCCGCCCCAACTGTTGCCGGGCGGCAGGGTTTGCATCACCCGGTTCAGCGGAGAGCTTTCAAAGGTTGTTTGAGCATACCTGATTTTTTCGTCAGTATACGTATATCCTTTAAAAGGTTCGTTCTGGTAAAAATTATCCTGGGCACTGAAAGCGTTGGCCCTGAACTTGCCCGATTCCGAACCAACGGCTGGCGCAGCATAGGGCAAATACTGAATGGCTTCGCGCCCCAATGCATCGTAGGTATTTACGGTAACCACATCACGGCTGCCTTTACCGGAAGCGGCCCGGGCTACGGTTTCTATAGGACGGCCCAGCCCATCAAAATATCGGGCCGCCTGCAGGCTTTTGGAATAGATGGTACCTAAGAAAAGATCACTGGTATTCTGGATAGGTACCATCGGCGTCCAGGTACGGATATAGTTGAGGTTGCCCGCCTGGCTGGAAATACCAAAGTCGCCGGGCAAGGGCCGGGCTGTGGCGGTAGGCAATACCGGGATAACCGGCAGGTTCTGTTGCGCCTGTACTGCCTGTACGGCAGCCAGCAGACTTGTGATAAAAAAGCTATGGTAGATGAATGTGTTTCGTGTCATAATTGTACTTGTTTCGTTGGTGGCACAATAGGTTTTACTCGCCGGTTTGGATGCCATACTGGTTTTTAGAAAGGATATTGCCATTCTGGTCTTTTACCAGTACCAGCCTGCCCAGCGCATCGTATTCATAGAAATTGATCTTGCTGTTTTCATCACAGGTAGCCGATACGCCAAACAGGGGTTTGTAGGTAAACGTTTTCATCCGGGCATTGGCAGGATAGGCGCGCAGATCATCTATTATAGCATCACCAGCTATACTGGCGTTGATGGTGCTGGTAAGCAGGTGCTCGCAATAGGTCCATCCATTCGCAGTTTCTCCCGTAAAGCTGGGGTTGGCACCATTTACTGTAACTCTTCCGTTCTTTTTCCAATACGTAATCAGGTAGTCGCCAGTAGCTGGTATGCCAGGTGCCGATTCAAAACTTAGTTTGTCAAATGAGCCACGGCTCAGGTCGTAAGCAGTGTTGCCTGTAACGCCGCCGTTATGATCCAAACCAAACGGATTGAACAACCAGTTGCCGCCGTCGCCCGATTCAAAACCGGTATAGGCGATCTGCCCGTTAACGGCGTTTTGCGCATAGGCCGCCAGCATGGTATGGTTATAGTTCCAGATGTATGCACCGGGTGCGCCATGCTCGCGCACGGCAGAAAGCGGGCTGCCTACGGGGGTATATTGGGTAAACTCAATTTGTGGTTTTACCTGGCTGTTGAGCTGAAAGGTATTGCTGCTGATGCTGCTGAATCCACCAGATGGCAGCGCAACAGGCGCAGCGGTTTCTAACCGGAATTGTTTCCAGGGATAGATCTTCCCGGTAGCAAATTCCTTAAAGGTTTGTACGCTGGCCGAATGAATACTTTCTGTTCCGCTCTGGATGGTGCCGGATGTGGTTTCTACCACGGGGCTGATCATATTTTTCTGTACCATACTGATCAATGTCGCCGTGGCAGGGTCAGAGCCTGTAGTACCCAGCGTGTAATCCTGCGGGTACTTCATGCGGGTGATCTGCTCGCGGCCATCGCTCATGCTGCGTACTACTCGTGTGGCATTGCAGTGGGCGGGGTTATCGTAATAATAGGTCTCGGTGGTTTCCAATGGATCAATAGAACCGGTAAGGTATTCGCGGGTCACCACCGTTTTGGGGTAATGCCATTCGGAACGGTACTCATAGGGCATGATCGCGATCTCGTTTCCAAAAGATACGGCTCCACAGCTAACGGCAATACCGAGCTTTACACCGATTATAGAGGTATAGTTAACATGGGTTGGGGCCTCATAGCTGCGCAATTCTTCGCGCACCACATGATGTCCCGCGGTGGTATACAAGGTCTGAACCGGTAAACCGCGTTTCCAGAACCGCAGCGATGGGCTGGCATAAGGATAGCTGCCCGAAACCCCATCGGGCACATAGGAAAAGCGGTGGTCTATATAACCGCCTTCACCATTTTCGCCTATCTGCTCCATCACTCGTTTATAAGATACCACGGTACCTCCATTAAAAAACAAGAGACGGTTGGAGTTGGACGTGAGCCTTAAGTTATTGGCGGTAGCATTGCAGTTGCCTAATCCGCCAGGAGGACACGCCGATTTGCTTTGTGAAAGATTGATGTAATAAGGTCTTTGGAGCAATACCCCGGATGAGCGGTCTTCATCACTCGCATCAGGGTAACTAAACTTACGAACCGAGGTATGGCCCAATCCGTCATTATTGGTGATCTTAGCAATGCGTAAACCTCCCGCTTGCGCTATCTTTTTAGTACCCGTTGACTCGCTATAATCTATGGAAACACGCCCATAATCTAAAGTCTGTTCGGTAAAGATCGTCACGGTAAGTGTGCAGGCCTGGTTAATATACAGATCACCCGATTCTGATTCTTTAGCTACGCCATTCAAAGACATCGTTCCAGTACCGGATATACCCGCACCGGAGATCATAATACTGGCTGTACAAGCTTCATTGGAACAATCCCGGCCATCACCATTACAGGCATCCCGGTAAGAAGTCCAATGGATAACCTGCGGCGCATCGATATAGAAAGTAGCCGTTGTGGTACCAGTACTGGCAGGATTAACGTTATCGATAGAATCTCTTTTTAGGAACAGATTTTTGTTTGAAAAAATCGGCTCGTTCACTTGTTCGGTTTGGAGTATCAGACTGTAGTCGTTCAGCTCATAGGTAAACGCGCTGGAGCCGCCCGTGGGGTATGTGATGCTGGTAAGCACACCAGCTTTGGTATCCGCAAAAAATGGTTCCCGGTCGGCTACACCAATGTATTGGGTGCCATACCACACTTTAGGCACCAGGGAAGTATTGAAAACCTTTCCATTATTAAAGCCCCAATGATCCTGGCCTTTTGAGCCTGTAGGGGGAAGTGGTTTGGTATTGTCGTAACCAAAACTGTAAGCAGAAAAGCGTTGCCCCCCAGCCCAGCTAGCCACCGAATCGAGCCTTGACTTGCCATTGCCTGAAAAAGCACTGTAATACAAATATTGTGTGCGGGTTTCATTGTTGATTTTACTGCTGTGCTCCACCGCATCCAGCCTGGCCCGGCCATCGCTCCGCGTACCATAGGTAAATGAAACAGATTCAGTAGGGGTAGTGATGCCGGAAGGAAGTTTACCATCATAGGTAGTTTCTGTAGCGGTAACCGCGCCATTCTGCGAGATCATAACACCGGAGAAATTGCCCCCACCGCATCCAATGTAGCTACCCGGCATAAGGTAGTTCATCACCTCACTAACCGATGTCTGAATATTGCCTGGGTCTTCGGTATAGTTGATGTTATATTCTTCTTTCCCATCCGGTGCATAGGCAAAGGTCAGGTACCATTCCGTAGTGTGTGTTACAGCTTCTGTGGTGGCGGTACCCGTTTTGTCAAACACAAATTTGTACCCGTTTTCATCCACAATTTCAAAAGCGGTGACACTGGTTCCGGTTCTGGCAATTTGGATGGGTGCATAAGGCATGGTCACAAATTTCCCGGATACCGCATTGTAAAAGAACTTCCCGCTTTTACCATTGAAGTTGTAGGAATACAGATCCGGCTCCAGGTCTACGTTGCCGATGGTAACAGCATTGTACCAGAGATCAGCAAAAGTCATTGGAGTCCAGGTTGGCGAGTTGGGCCGGTTGGCGATCATATTTTGACTACTGGTAGATTCAAATCCCCCTGACCATTCATCCGGCAGGCCTACCACCGTTCTCGATATGCTGCCCAACCCGGTTAGGTTCCAGGAAGCGCCGGTAGTGCCTGGTACATCGGTTACTTTAATACCAGTGTGGTTATAACTTAACCCAATAGCCAGCCCTAATGAATAGGATTGGACACTAGCCAGTGGCACACTGATATTGACCTGGCCCACCGCAAGATCGTTGTTAAAACTGCCATAAGTACCCAAAGCCGCAACCTGGGGATTGGGTGGAATGATCTTGGACAGTTCATCGCCATCTGTTATCTGTGGCTGCTGTGCCCAACTGATGCCGGGTAGTAAGAGAAGCGCCCCCATGGCAAACTTCCAGTTCCATTTTCCGAAGTAATTCATATGTCCGTAGTTGTTCTTTTTTATTTAAGGGCTGCTAGTCTAAACACCCATTGTTGTTGTATAATATCGTAGCCTATAAGCATGGCTCCTTGTAAGTTTTTATTGAGTTTATACCGCTTTTGCAAGCCCAGGTACACCGTTTCTTTGTAGTGCAGCGTTTGGGTAATCACCTGTCCCGGTATCTCACTGTCTTTTCCACTTATATAAGTATTGGTGTAATCTTTATAGCGTCGCTCATAGCCTGCCTGCCCGCTGATGCCCCAGATCCATTTCCAATCCACACTGGCACGGGCGCTGATTCCCTCGTAACTCAACCGCATATTGTACCAGTTGCGGCCCAAGCCAATGGCACCGCCCAAACCAATGCTATACGTGAGGCTGGGCGTATGTTTAAAACCAACTTGAGCACCGAGGTCGAGTATCGAAGGCTGGATATTGGTTGCCGGCTTTACCTGCCAGGTAATGCCTTTCTCT
>JAVBJN010000026.1:0-89641 GCA_031546985.1 Chitinophagaceae bacterium | reverse complement strand
CAGACGTGTTCTCTTCCGATCTCCCCTCGTGTCATGCTGCCTCGGTAAACGCAGATAGCCCGAAGCCAGAACCGAAATCTGATGGAGCAGCATCTCCTCTTAAGGCAAGTCTTCCACAGATCCTGCATATCGCTCTTTCCTCGCTCACGCAGCATGACACATTGTATGCTTTAGCACCTCAAAAGCCTTTTCTTTAAAATTCACACCAATCCCTCATCTCATGCTGCCCCGGTAAACGTATATGGCCCGAAGCCAGAACTGAAATCAAAGGGAGCAGCATCTCCACTTAAGGCTAGTCTTTCAGAGATCCTGCATATCGCTCGTCCCTCGCTCACGCAGCATGACAAATTGTATGCTTTAGTACGTCAAAAGCCTTTTCTTTAAAATTCACACCAATCCCCTCGTGTCATGCTGCCCCGGTAAACGTATATGGCCCGAAGCCAGAACCGAAATCAAAGGGAGCAGCATCTCCTCTTAAGGCTAGTCTTTCAGAGATCCTGCATATCACTCGTCCCTCGCTCGCGCAGCATGACAAATTGTATGCTTTAGCAATTCAAAAGTCTGTTCTTTAAAATTCACACCAATCGAAGATCAGCGATCGGCGATCGTCAGATCAACCCCAGCTGCTCTATTTTCTCCAAAAACAGCTCCAGTCCCATAAAATACTCCGGTGTAAGCTTAAAGTGAATGTTTTCGGTGTAGTAATGATGAATATCGTAGTAAGGCACTTCGTATAATTTAGATACTTCTTCAATTTTACCCGCACCAATAGCATTGGCCTCGTCAAAAAGCTGCTTAAAATCGTCGGGCATGGTTTTATTTGCCACCCAGGCTGCAAAAATGAATGGAAGCCCGGTGTGCAGCGTCCAATGCTCCGATAAATCGTAGATGTAGGGGAAGTTTTCGAGTTGCTGCAAAGCCCGGTCGCCAATAATAACACCGGCGGTGTTGCCCTCAATCAGGTCAATATAGCCTTCTTCTGCCGGCAACAGCGCCACATTTACCTTCCAGTATTCCTTAAGCAGTACCTGTGCCAGCCGCACCGAGGTACGGGAATGAAAATCGAGGTACAAACGGGTAATGTTTTCGATGGGCTCGTGGCTAAAAATGCATACCGAAGCCACTTTGCCACGGGCGCCAATCCCGTAACCAGAGATAATATTAGCATTGGGAATGCGGGGAATGGCCGCTACCGGCACCAGGCCCACATCTACCGATCCATCAATGAGTTTGCTGGCAATAACCGAAGGTATTTCGAGGCTCAGGTTTATCTTTTCCTGTATGGGATGTCCTTCAAATCCGTATAAAAGAGGCTTGGTATTGAGATAACTTACCGCTGCCACGTTAAACTTAGGGTCCAAATGATTAAATTTGCGGCAATTTACACAACCCTTTCATAGCAATTCATAGCGTTTAATTACAATATCATGGAATTACAAGCCTTAACTGCCATCTCCCCCATTGACGGTCGCTACAGAAGCAAAGTAGAAGAACTGGCTCCTTATTTCTCGGAATTCGGCCTTATCCGTTACCGGGTTTGGGTAGAAGTGGAGTATTTCATCGCCCTGGGCGAAGCCAAAATCTTTGACCTGCCCAAAGGCAAACAGGATGAGCTGCGTAAGATCTACGAAGAGTTTAGCATAGCCGATGCCAAAAAGATCAAGGACACCGAAAAAACCACCAACCACGATGTTAAGGCTGTGGAGTATTTTGTAAAAGACAAACTGAAAAAAGCCGGTTTTACGGAGTTAACGGAGTGGGTACACTTTGGCCTTACCTCGCAGGATGTAAACAATACCGCTACGCCCATGCTTTGGAAACATGCGGTAGAAAACATTTACCTGCCCGAAGTAGCCAACCTTACCCTGCACATTAAAAGCATGGCCAAACAGTGGAAAAAAGTAGCCATGCTGGCCCGTACCCACGGCCAACCCGCATCACCAACCACACTGGGCAAGGAGTTTATGGTATTTGTAGAGCGCCTCGAAAACCAGATTCAGCTGCTTACCGTTATTCCTTTTACTGCTAAGTTCGGTGGCGCTACCGGTAACTTTAACGCACACAACGTGGCTTTTCCTAAAAAGAACTGGGCCAAATTCGGTAACGATTTTGTGAGCAAGAAACTGGGCCTGCAACGCATGCAGTACACCACCCAGATTGAGCATTATGACTGCCTGGCCGCCCAATTCGACGCGCTTAAACGCATCAACACCATCCTTACCGATCTTTGCCGCGACATCTGGACGTATATCTCTATGGATTACTTTAAGCAGCAGGTAAAGAAAGACGAAGTGGGCAGCAGCGCTATGCCGCATAAAGTAAACCCTATTGATTTTGAAAACGCAGAAGGCAATTTTGGCATCGCCAACGCCCTGTTTGAGCACCTGTCGGCCAAGCTGCCCATCAGCCGCCTGCAGCGCGACCTTACCGACTCTACCGTACTGCGCAATATTGGCGTACCTATGGGCCACACCATCCTGGCTATTCAGTCGCTGATGAAAGGCTTGGGTAAACTGATTTTGAACGAAACGGCCCTGGAAGCCGACCTGGAGAAAAACTGGGCGGTAGTGGCAGAAGCCATTCAGACTGTGCTGCGTCGCGAGAATTATCCTAACCCTTACGAAGCGCTCAAAGCCCTTACCCGTGGCGCTACCCACATTAACCAGGAAAGCATGCACGCTTTTGTAGACACCCTGGATGTGAGCGATAAAATCAAGAAAGAGCTGAAAGCCATTACCCCGCACAATTATGTGGGTGTGGAATTTGATTATTAATATCCGAAAAAGGCGTCCCGGATGTGTACCACTTCGGGACCCTCTTTTTTATACGTTATAGCTACAATATCGAAGCGGATCTCCGTTTCGATATTTTTTTGCGCGATATAAGCCTCGGCAGCCTTACGGATCTGGCGTTGCTTTGCAATCCCCACAGCAGCTTCGGGATTGCCAAAACGTGCCGAAGAACGGCTTTTTACCTCTACAAACACCGGGATTCCGTCTTCTTCGGCTATAATGTCGATTTCGGCCTGTCCGGCCCGCCAATTGACCGCCAAAATGCTCATTCCCTGCTGTTTCAAATAATTTAACGCCAGTTGTTCACCAAAGTTTCCAGTTTGCTTGCTATTGGCCATCCGAATATTTATATTTGCCCGTTTACAAAAATAGCAGCTATTTACCATGAATCAGCTAATAGCAAATTTTACAACCCAACTCAGCGAAGCACTCACCATTGGTGAGCAGGCTCATATATCACCGGCATCTACTCCTATCAGCAATGTGCTGGTATCGGGCCTCGGCGGCAGCGGTATCGGCGGCAGCATTGTACTGGATTATGTATACGATAAACTGAAAGTTCCTTTTACTGTTAATAAAGATTATTTCCTGCCTGCTTTTGTAGGAGAGGATACCCTGGTTATCATTTCGTCTTACTCCGGTAATACCGAAGAAACCGTATCGGTACTGGAAAGAGCGATCGAGTGCAATGCCAAAATCGTGTGCGTTACATCGGGTGGCAAAGTGGCCGAGCTGGCTAAGGAGCACAACCTGGATCTGATTATTATTCCGGGTGGCAACCCTCCCCGCTCCTGCCTCGGTTACTCGCTGGTGCAGATTATGTACACCATGTACCGTCTTAACCTGGTAAACGATGCGTTTATCGGCGAATTTAAAGCGGCCATTCACCTGCTCGATACCGAAGAAGAAGCGATTAAGGAAAAAGCCGAAGGTCTGGCGAAAGAACTGGCCGATAAAATTCCGGTAATCTACAGCATCTCCGGTTTTGAAGGCGTAGCCGTACGTTTCCGCCAACAAGTGAACGAAAACGGTAAAATGCTGTGCTGGCACAATGTGATTCCCGAAATGAACCACAATGAGCTGGTGGGCTGGAGAAACAATTACGACAACCTGGCCGTAGTTATTTTCCGCAACCACAGCGATTACTCCCGCTCGGTACACCGTGTAGAAGTAAACAAAGAAGTGATTCGCAATTACACCCCCCATATCTTCGAAATCCATTCCAAAGGCTCTTCTTATTGGGAAAACGCCATTTACCTCGTGCATCTGGGCGACTGGATAAGCTGGTACCTGGCCCAGGAAAGACAAGTAGATGTGATGGAAGTAAAAGTGATTGACCAGCTTAAAAACTCGCTGCAAAAACTGGATGCATAATTCAGATTTGCATCTCTAGCAGGAATTTTAGAAATTTGCATCAGGTAAACCCTTGAACATGAAAAAACAACAGATATTACAGATTGGCGCCGTAGGTGTTCTGGTACTGGCCGCTGCCATGAGCCGCCTTATTCCCCACCCTATGAACTTTGCCCCTATCGCCGCGATGGGCATCTTTGGCGGAGCCATCCTGAAAGATAAAAAATACGCTTATGCGCTGCCGCTGGTAGCCTTATTCCTTTCCGACCTGGTTATTCAAATGACTACCGGATGGGGCTTTTACGGTTCTACACAACTGTATGTATATGGTGCAACCATCCTGGTAACCTTCCTGGCTACCCGTATGAACAAACCATCTGCGCTTAATGTAACCGGCCACGCTTTGATGGGCGCTGTATTGTTCTTCGCTATCTCCAACTTTGGTGTTTGGATGGAAGGGCTGCTGTATCCTAAAACCAGCGAAGGTCTGATGGCTTGCTACACAGCTGCTATCCCGTTCTTTAAAAATACCGTACTGAGCAACCTGGTTTACTCCGGTCTGCTGTTTGGAACATATAGCCTCATTAACCAGACTTACTTTAAAAAGCAACTGGCTTAATCTGCACAAAACATTACGATAAAAAGCCTCCCCAACCAGGGAGGCTTTTTATTTTGTCGAAAGGAGGTTCCTGAGCCCAACACAGGCAGGACAGGCTCCGCCAAAGGGAGGTTCCTGAGCCCCGCTTGAGCGGGGCAGGCCTTGTTGAAGGGAGATTCCTGAGCCCCGCACGGGCGGGACAGGCCTTGTCGAAGGGCCGACGCAAACAATCTCCCGCAGATTTACGCAGATCAAAAACCACGCAGATTACGCAGATCTCCTTTGCGAGCATTTCCGTTACGCCTCCGTGTCGCAGCGAGCAGTTTCCTCCGCGCATTTCTTCATCTTGCGTCCTTGCGCGAAACCCAACACACACCGTGGCGCTGCGTCGCTGCGAGCAACTAATTTATCCTCGAAGAGATCCTGCTCCCCGCTTGAGCGGGACAGGCCTTGTCGAAGGGAGGTTCCTGAGCCTGTCGAAGGGCCGACGCAAACAATCTCCCGCAGATTTACGCAGACCAAAAACCACGCAGATTACGCAGATCTCCTTTGCGAGCATTTCCGTTACGCCTCCGTGTCGCAGCGAGTAGTTTCCTCCGCGCATTTCTTCATCTTGCGTCCTTGCGCGAAACCCAACACACATCGTGTCGCTGCGTTGCTGCGAGCAACTATGTTATCCTCGAAGAGATCCTGCTCCCCGCTTGAGCGGGGCAGGCTTTGTCGAAGGGAGGTTCCTGAGCCCCGCACGGGCGGGACAGGCCTTGTCGAAGGGCCGACGCAAACAATCTCCCGCAGATTTACGCAGACCAAAAACCACGCTGATTACGCAGATCTCCTTTGCGAGCATTTCCGTTACGCCTCCGTGTCGCAGCGAGTAGTTTCCTCCGCGCATTTCTTCATCTTGCGTCCTTGCGCGAAACCCAACACACACCGTGGCGCTGCGTCGCTGCGAGCAACTATGTTATCCTT
The DNA here is from genome assembly GCA_031546985.1 of Chitinophagaceae bacterium. Taxonomy (GTDB): domain Bacteria; phylum Bacteroidota; class Bacteroidia; order Chitinophagales; family Chitinophagaceae; genus JAVBJN01. The sequence continues at coordinate 83,929 of JAVBJN010000026.1, read as the reverse complement.
AGCGCCTTTGCGAGAAAGCATTAAAACGCTGTTTTTGTTGCGCCACTACGAGCAGCTAATACCCTTTCCCAGAAATTCATAACTTCATTACCCTTAATTTGCCAATTACGACAACAACGGTTACCTGCTCCAGTTTGGGCAGGATCTGGCTACTATAAACCACAATTCATGATAGATTATAAAACCATTAACACCACCTTTTGGAACGCCCGGGCCGCCGTGCACCCGCAAACCGAATTCTACAACCTCAGCGCCTTTATGCAGGGCTGGTCTTCGTTGCAACCCATAGAACTGGAATTGCTGGGCGATGTAAAAGGCAAGTCCATCCTGCACCTGCAATGCCATTTTGGGCAAGACAGCCTCTCGCTGGCCCGTATGGGCGCTACAGTAACCGGTGTAGACATTTCTGACGAAGCCATACGCACCGCTGCCCAACTAAACGAAACACTAGCGCTTGATGCCACATTTGTCTGCTGTGATGTGTACGACACACCAACGCATGTTACCCAACAATTCGATATCGTATATACTTCATATGGCGTACTGGGCTGGCTGCCAGATATGCAGCAATGGGCTTCGGTGGTACAAAAAATGCTGAAACCCGGTGGTAAACTGGTATTGGTAGAGTTTCACCCGGTAGTCTGGATATTTGACAACGATTTTACGAAAGTTGAATACCCTTATTTTAAACGGGATGCAATTATAGAAACAGAAACGGGTACTTACGCCGATGAGGAGGCCAATATTAACCTGCAATCGGTAAGCTGGAATCATGGCCTGGCAGAAGTGATTGGCGCTTTATTGCACAATGGCTTACAACTCAGCGAATTCCTGGAGTACGATTACGCTCCTTATAATTGTTTCAGCAATACCGTAGAAATCCAACCCGGGCGCTACCGCATAGCACCGATGGAAGATAAAATACCAATGACTTATGCCGTAGTGGCAACCAAACCCTAAAAATCATGGCTATTATAGATCAACTTGCATCCAGCACAGGCAACCGCGACGAACAACCCAATATTGAACTGGCCGAAGCGCTTTGTGCTGCAAACGATAAAGCAGGCATAGCAGAATTAGTAACGCTATTACAACACCGCAACAAACAGATCCAAAGCGATGCCGTTAAAGTATTGTATGAGATTGGCGAACGAAAACCAGCACTCATCAAACAATACGCACCGGAGCTGCTGACTTTACTGCAAAGCAAAAACAACCGCCTTGTATGGGGCGCTATGACTGCGCTTGGCACCATTACCCCACTGCAACCCGATTGGATGTTTGAGCAACTGCCCATCATTTTATCGGTAGCAGATTCGGGCTCTGTAATCACGCGCGACCATGCCGTGAACATACTGATACACCTGCTTAAAGAAAAAACTAAAGCTGCTGCTATTGTACCATTGCTGATGGAGCAGCTGCAAACCGCGCCCACCAACCAACTGCCCAAATACGCAGAAGATGCGTTACCACATTTACCCAAAACACATTACCCCGTCTTTTTAAAAACACTGCAAAGCCGCCTCTCCGAAATAGAATCGGACAGCAAAAGAAAACGGGTAGAAAAGGTGATGAAGAAAATCGCTGATGGCTGATTGTACAATCGCTGATTTAAATAAAAAGACCTGTTAGGTAGTATTCCTTACAGGTCTTTTGTTATTGTACTTTCGACAAAATCAGACGCCGAATGCCAGAATTTACCGGTGCCTGAGCTTGTCGAAGGCCCGTGCGACAAAGTTCTGTTGACTCAAATCAGCGATCTTCAAATCAGACATCAGGCATCCAATGCTATCCGGCCAGCACACCACCATCAATAGCCAGTATGCTGCCGTTGCAATAGCTGGAATCGTCCGAAGCAAAGAAGATAAATGCTTTAGCCACTTCTTCGGCCCTGCCCAAACGGTGAATAGGCGTACGGGCAATCCATTTGTCCCGCACATCGGCGTTCAGATCGTTGAGCAACGGCGTATCTATATAATAAGGGCATATCGCATTGGCACGAATGTTTTGCCCGCCATATTGCACCGCTATATTTTTGGTAAGTCCCAGCACACCATGCTTGGCCGCGGTATATGGCGCAAGGCCCGGTTCTGCTACCAAACCCGCCAGCGAAGCCAGGTTTACAATTACCCCGCCACCTTGTTTAAGGAACTGCTGCAATTCATATTTTACACAAAAAAACTGCCCCGTAAGGTTTATGTTGATGATCTTCTGCCACACTTTTTCGTCCATATCGTGAATGCCCGAATACGGCGCGCCAATGCCAGCGTTGTTTAAAGCTACATCCAACCGGCCATGCGCCTTAACGGTAGCTTCAATCGCTGCCTGTACACTGGGAGAGTCTGCCACATCAATCGGCACAAACATCGACTTGAGCGAAATGGCCTGAAGTTCTTTCATGGTTCCTTCATGATCCGAATTAGCCAGATCGGCTACCACTACAATAGCGCCCTCTTCTGCCGCTGCAATAGCAGATGCTTTTCCTATACCGGAATTGCCACCGGTAATAAAGACAACTTTGTTTTCCAGTTTTTTCATGATTGTATTTTTAGAGATGAATAATTCAGACCGTGCACGTAAGAAATGTAAACACGTATATAAATATACTTAATTATCATTTAACACTTTGGTGCCGCGCGTGATCTTTACGTTACTTCATTTTATCATCTCTTATCTAACAATCCCTTTCATTTATGCCAAGCCCGTTGGTAGAAACTGTTTTACAACTCGTATTCGAGCCGCAGGCATTATAAGCAAATGTATTGGGCGTTAGCTTGTGCCTGCAATACACGTTTACCGCAAGCACAATATTCAATACACGTATTACCATAATATTATAAAAACATTTGTTTTTAACTAAATTCCACCCATATAAAAAGAAAGGATACACAATAATAGCTTAACAAATCGCTAAAATCTGACGTTTTAGTTTTATGTTAAAAAGTTATATATTTAGTACACAAGCAGATATACAGTACGGATTTCATTACACGTGGTATTAATCATTCTGAACCATTGAATTACAATCCCGGAAGTGGCATTTTCTGCTCTGTTTTACACCAGTTTTCCCGGCTGCTGGTAATTGCCTTATTAGAACCAAATGGTGTTATTAACCATTTTTATTAATGAACACACCACAACAGTTGTTGTACTAACCATTAAATATACAGACCATGCTGAATAACAATACCCGGTTCAAAGTTCCTTACGCTATTTGCCGCATGATGGTTATGAGTGCTTCTGCCATCAGCGCGTTCAGTCCGTATGCAGGCATGGCACAATCGGCCACGCAATCTACCGCGCCCAAAGATGTAGGATGGCCCAGGCAGGTTACCCAAAACGGTTCTACCCTGGTGTATTACCAACCCCAGGTAGACGAATGGAAAAACCAGAAAAGTCTTAAAGCCAGAATTGCCTTTTCGCTTACGCCCAAAGGTGGGGCCAATGTGCATGGCGTAGCTGCTATGCATTGCAATACGCTGGTAGATAAAGATGCCAGTACAGTATATCTCCGCGATATTAAATTGGAGGACGTGCGATTTCCCGGTGCAGATGAAGCAACTGCCAGCGCTAATGAAAAACTGGTAAAGGAACTCATGCCTATGGGGGGCGAACCCATTTCGCTGGAGCGCTTGATGGCTGATGTGGAACAGGGAAAGGTAACGGCTACCAAAGTGGCGGTTAAAAACGATCCCCCGGCTATCTTTTACAGCGAAGATGCCGCAGTTTTGCTGCTCATACAGGGCGAACCGGCCCATGCACCGGTAGATAAAACCGATCTCGACTTTATAGTAAATACCAACTGGGATGTTTTCTACGACAAAACACCTAAAACCTATTACGCCCTGATTCAAAACAGGTGGTTTACGACAACCGATGTTAAAGGCACCTGGTCGCCGGTATCGAAACTACCTGCAGAAATGAGCAAACTACCCGCAGGACAAAATTTTGATGAAGCCCAAAAAATGATTCCCCCACCCGCTGCAACCGGCACGGCTCCTAAGATTTTCTTCAGCGACCAGCCGGCAGAGCTTATTGCGGTAAAAGGCAAACCCATTTACACCAAAATTCCCAACACCCAATTGATGTTCGTTTCCAATACCGATAACGATCTCTTCCTGGACAATGCTTCTCAAAAATTCTATGTATTGCTCTCTGGTCGTTGGTTTGAAGCAGCTGCTACAAGCGGGCCATGGAGTTATGCAGGCGATAAACTGCCGGCCGACTTTGCTAAAATACCCAACAACTCGCCCAAAGCAAGGGTGCTGGCATCGGTACCCGGCACGCAGGCCGCATCGGATGCGGTGTTGCTGGCACAAATACCAACTACGGCTGTCGTCAAAAAATCTAATGTAGAATCGAAAGTAAAAGTGGCTTATGACGGGCAGCCCGAATTCAAACCCATTGAATCCACCTCGATGGAATACGCTGTAAATACGCAGGAGAAAGTAATTAAGGTGGGCGATATGTATTACCTCTGTTTCCAGGCGGTGTGGTTTATGTCTACCAAGCCCAACGGCCCCTGGAAAGTAGCCGATAATGTGCCGGACGAGATCTATACTATTCCGCCCAGTTCTCCGGTATACAATGTAACCTATGTAACCCAGACCAATGTAACCGAAACCACGGTCGAAAGCAGTGTAACAGCAGGTTATTTTGGCGCGTTCATCATTGGCGTAGGCATTGGGGCCTGTATCGCCTACGGTACCGGCTGGTTTTATCCGCCCTATATGTGGTGGGGCCCCGGAATGATCTATCCCATTTACCGGCCGTGGCCCTGCACTTATGGTGGTGGCTTTGTGTATAACCCCTGGACCGGAGGCTTTGCCGGAGGACGCACTGTATACGGCCCTTATGGCGCAGCAGGCACTTCGGCATGGTACAACCCGGCTACGGGCAGATATGGCCGTTCTGCGTCTGTGCAAGGCTGGTATGGCGGCCGTACAGCAGCCAGCTCCTATAATCCCTGGACCGGAGGCTACGCAGCTACTTCACAAGGGCATAACGCTTATGCGCAATGGGGCAATTCGGTAGCCACCCGTGGCGGGCAATGGGCGCAAACCGGGCATATAACCACGGCTAACGGAACCGTGGCGGGTTACCGCACCTCTACCGGGCAAAGCGGCGTGGTTACACACGGCGCAAACGGCACTGTTGCCAAAGGCACCAATGGCACATTTGTAGGCCACGATGGCAACGTATACCGCAAAAATACCGATGGTGGCTGGAGCCAATACACCAAAGGCGGTGGCTGGAACCCGGTGAGCAATCCTGCCAGCAAAAATATCAGCGGGCAAACCCGCAAAACCATGCCTGAACCCAACCACAACATCAGCGGGCAAACCCAGCACGCTGTATCGCCCGATGTAATGAACAACCTTAAAAACTCCGACCAGGCCCGCCAGCGCGGACAGTTGCAGACACAACGGTTTCAGAACATGCAGCACAACTTTGGTGGCGGACGCTTTAGCGGCGGTGGTTTTGGAGGTGGCGGTTTCAGAAGACGTTAACCAGAAAAGCATATCCTATGAAAAGTTTAAGCCTGGCTTTACTGCTGTGCATGGCGCTCTCGGCCAAAGCACAATTCACCATTATTGAACCCTTTAATGCAGGGCTCCAGGGCACCAACCTGGTAGTGGGCGGCAATGCCCTGTTAACTTCCGGCACAATTGATGCCCCTGGCGATGGCTGGCTGCGGCTTACCGGGGTGAGTCAGAACCAGGCCGGATATTTGTACATCAACGAAGCATTCCCTACCAACCTGGGCGTACTTATCAATTTCGATTACCTGGCCTGGAAACCCAACAACAATTTTACCAGCAATGGCGCCGATGGCATCTGTATGATTCTTTGGGATGGGGCGGTACCCTTTAATGTAGGCGCATTTGGTGGCGGACTGGGTTATACCCCCGGCGATACCACCATTCCCGTTCCCGGTGTGCAGGGTGCATACATGGGTGTGGGGCTCGATGAGCTGGGCAATTTTTCTAACCCTTCGCGGTTTCTGAACAATGCAACACTGCTGGGTGGTCCCGGTATCAGGCCCGACGCTATTGTTATACGCGATTGTGCAGACTCTAACTATTTTTATGTAACCGGCATACAGCTGCCTACCAACGGCAGTGTTGCTAATGGCGATGATGGCGGTATTGATTACAAAGGCGTAACCACTACCCGGCCGCAGCCTGGCAGCTTTTTCCGGCGTATACAATTGGAGATAACGCCAGAAGCGGGTTCGTACCGGGTTATCGTGCGCATGAAATTCAGTGAGAACGATGCGTTTACCCCTATGCTTAATTACCTGAGCAATACCCCGCCACCGCCTACCCTCAAAATAGCCTTTGCTGCATCTACCGGGGCATTTGTCAACTACCACGAAATCCGCAATCTGAGCATAACCACGCCTGGCAATATCTCTATCCTTAAAGAAGGGCTGGCCGCCACCAATATTGGCGATACCATCGATTACAAACTCATTATCCGCAACAGTTCTACCAATCCTCTTACAAGCATAGGGCTGGTAGATACCTTACCGCCCAATTTTGTACTGGCAGGCTACACCGTGCAGGTTAGCGGCAGCAACCAGATCAATAGCATCGACACCAATACGCATGGCATTATAACCGCCCTCTGCGATATTGCCAGCAACAATGAAGTGCAAATGACCGTGAGCGGTTATTTCAACAGTTCGCTACCCATTCCCGATAAGTTTTTGAACACATCTTACATCATTAGTCCTTCCGGCTTTACCGACGATGACAAATCGAATGATACCGCAAGGGTTTTAACGGCCATTCCGCCCACCTTACTACTGCCGCTGCGGCTCACCGGTTTTACCGGCCACGCCACCAGCAGCCGTAATGAGCTGCAATGGACCACTGCCGATGAAGAAAAACTATGTTGCTACGAAGTACAATACAGCGATGCGACTATGAATTTTGTACCCCTGGCCAGTGTTACAGCCCGTAACACACCAGGCACGCACCAATACAGCTACCAGCACAACGGCAAATTTGCACAAGCGTGGTACCGTTTAAAAATGAAAGACCAAGATGGCACCTATACTTACAGCAAAGTGCTGCAACTGAAACAAAACATGGTGCCTGGCGACATCACCATTCACCCCAATCCGTTTAAGGACAGGCTTACACTCGATTTACCGCAAGAAGGCAAGTACCGCATTACGCTTACCGATGCCGTAGGAAAAACAATCCTGCAGCGTACTGTAATAGGTGGCCCCCAGGTGCTTGAAGGCTTGCAAAGCCTGCTGCCCGGCATTTATTTTATTACAGCAGAAGATCCGCAAGGCGGAAGCCGCACCCTGAAATTGCGGCACTAAACACGGCTACATTCTTCGTTCGCCCACTTGTTGCCGCCACATGGCGTAGTACAGGCCTTTTTGCGTAAGCAGTTCATCGTGCGTACCCGATTCGGCGATCTTGCCTTTCTCTAAAACATAAATCGTATCGGCATGCATAATGGTCGATAAACGGTGCGCAATGAGAATGGTCATTTGGGCCCGGCTTGCCGATACCTGCCGGATGGTTCTTGAAATATCTTCTTCGGTTAAGGAATCGAGTGCAGATGTAGCTTCATCGAAAATGAGCAGGCGGGGTTGGCGCAGCAGCGCACGGGCAATGGACAAACGCTGTTTTTCGCCGCCGGAGAGTTTCATACCGTTTTCGCCCAGCATTGTGTTGATGCCATGTGAGGCTTTGGCTACCAGCGCTGTGGCAGATGCTTTTCGCAATGCTTCTTCAATTTCGGCATCGGTAGCCGAGGGCTTTACAAACAGCAGGTTCTCTTTAATGGTGCCCGCATACAATTGGGTGTCCTGGGTTACAAAACCGATTTGCCTGCGCAGGGGATTGTACCTGATGTCGGTAGAAAACACATCGTTGAAATAAATTTTGCCCTCTACCGGTGTGTACAAGCCTACCAGCAGTTTTACCAAAGTAGATTTACCCGAGCCCGATGGGCCCACAAAAGCAATGGTTTGCCCGGTGCGTATGCCAAACGAAATGCCATCTATCGCATTATAACCCGCTGTTTTGTGCTGGAATACTACCTCTTCAAATCTCAGGCTATCGAGCTGCCCTATCGCTACCGGGTTTTCGGGCCGCCGCTCTACGGGCTTGCTCATGAGCCGGTCAAAACTTTTAAGCGATGCGTCTGCTTCGCGGTACAGCAATATCATATTGCCCAAATCCTGTAGCGGCACAAATATGGTGGTAGAAATAAACTGCATGGCTATGAGCTCTCCGGTGGTGAGCACGTCACGAAAAATAAGCCAGAGCAGGATAAACAAAATGGATTGCTTGAGCAGGTTGAGCATATTGCCCTGCAAAAAAGAAAGGGAGCTTACCTTTCGCGCCTTGTACATTTCGAGTTCAAAGATATTGGCCGTTTGTACGTTCAGTCGCCTGATTTCGGAAAAGGTAAGGCCCAGGCTTTTTACCAGTTCTATATTGCGCAGGCTTTCGGTTATAATGCCAGCCTGTGCCTCCGTTTGCCGGTTTATAGAGCGCTGCACTTTCTTGATTCGTTGCGACAGCAAACCGGTTACAGAACCCAGCATAAGCACCCCCACAAAAAACACAGGAATGAGCATCCAGTTTTTATTGATACTGTACCAGATCAAAAAGCCCACACCTATAAAGGAGGAATACAACACGTTGATAAACGCATTGACAAAACGTTCCGAATCGGTTTTTACCTTTTGCAATACCGATAACGTAGCGCCGCTGCGGCTTTCTTCATACTCCTGAAACGACAGGCGCAGGGTTTGTTTAAGACCATCGTTAAAGATCTGCATGCCAAAACCCGCTACCGCTTTACGGGTTATATATTCCTGCAGGGCTTTGAATAAGCGTGAGAGCAGCGCAATAGCCAATGCTATTACCAGCCAGTACAATACACCCCGCACACGCTCATCAGCCGATAGTTTGGCGGTATTGTTGGCATACTGGTCTATGATCTTTCCGAAGATTACCGGGTCTATGAGGCTCAGCAATTGTGCCAGTGCCGCCAGCAGCAGCGACAGGTAAACCAGCATGCGGTGCGGCTTAAGGTATTTCCAGAGTATCTTCATCTGCAAAGCGTTTTAGGGTTACACACCGCCATCACTCCACTGTTCTCCTTTAAAGATACGGGACATAACGGCACACTGCTGTTGCAAACACCATCTACAATATAGATACAATACAAAAGCCGGTCAATACCGGCTTTTCATTCGATTTATTGTCTCAGGCCAAACTACCATCTGCTGCGGTAATGTATGAAGGAGTATACCCGTTCTTGATCTCGGGCGTATCAGCGAGCTAAAGCAGAAGCCACAGTAGCAAGAACGTTGAATCAGGGTACTTACCCGAAAACGTGGTGTATCCGTTTTAGGGCGGTTTTTTGCGTTACTTTTTTTCCGCAAAAAAAATAACAGAAGGTGAATATTGCGCTGATGTATGACTATTGTTGTAGCCTCTGATCTATGCTTTAAAGCAGGTGAATTCCATGCGGAATACAGCAATACCTCATAAGGGATTTTTATTTCAGGAAAATGCTACGCTGTTACAATAAGCGTCGCTTCCTTCAATTGAGTAGTAACTTGCTTCAACGCTACAGCGGCGTTGTGTACCGATACCATCCATTCTTCAGCAGCGTTATCGTCGGCACCATCAGAGATGTATTTGAGACACAGAAACGGAATTTTTTCCTTCTTGGCAATCCAGGCCAGCGGGTAAGCTTCCATATCTATCACGTCATAATCTTCGCTTACATGCCCTACCTCAAAATTATCGCCGGTACCGCAAATACCTTCGGGAAGGTCATCGGCTTTTAATCCGTATACCAGCACAGGCGCTTCGCCGGAAAGCGGTGTTTCGTATTGGCCATAGCCCAAAGCCCGCACATCCATATCGCGCTGCACAAAACGGGTGCAACACACCACTTGTCCACGCTTGTAAGCATTGCTGCCGGCAGAACCCAGGTTTACAATAATGCCCGGCTTTTGCTCCGCTATTCTTTTAGCAAGATGGTAAGCGGCGTTTACTTTGCCAATGCCCACAATAAGCGGATCTACTTCTTCAAACACCCCGGCAGCCTCAGAATCGAGCGCGAAGACGTACAATGGATTTTCGTTCAGCAAACGGGCAATTAAGGCCGTTGCAGGTTCTGGTGTAGTGGTAAGCATGCGCAAAGATAACAAGCCGCGGGTTTAGCGCATAATTTATGCTGCCAGCACCGTTTTGCGCGACTGGCGCAGCTGTTTAAGGCAAAGCAGGTGGCTCAGCAGCACCAACGGCACCACTACAGCGGGTAAAAAAGTGTAAGGAAACATGAGGATGGCAGTATTGGGCTGGTCAAAAGCCAGGCGCTGAATGGGCGATGGCGCCGATAATATGGCAGTTACTACAATAATGGCCAAAAACAGTATACCCATAAGGTTCCATAGCGCAAACCAGCGCCGCAGCAAAACCGTATGGATACGCCAAACATATAACCCGATGCCTATGGCCGTAATGCCCATGATAATATCAAAATTCCAGCCTTCGAATGTCATGATTACCGGCACCTTACCCTGTAGAAAAAGCCTGTATAAAGTAATTTCCACTGGTAACCTAAGCATATGCACTGCCACCAGCCAGTTGGTTTGCAGCTTGGTTACATCGGCCTTGCGCCAGTAATAAAACACACCAGCCAATGCAGGTATAAACACCAGCAGCATACGGGGCGGAATGGTATCGGTACGTTCAAAAAATCCGATGTAGGAAAGGATTCCGGTAAGCAGTACCCAGATCAGCAATACAGGTACGATACGCTTATCGCTACCCGACCCCAGGTAAAACAAAATGCAGGCGGCCAGCGTAATGGTTATGAACAAGAGCGGTAGCATAAAAGGGATGTTAGTAAACACTAAATTACCACAGCCCGGGCAATTCTATCACAAAAGAAAAACCGGCCCTAAAGCCGGTTTCCCCTGATTTGTTGTAATTGTCTGGTTCTTGTTATAAAAAACGGGCTACCAGCCCATGTAATACGATTTATTGATCCAAACGGGGCGCTTGAGGCCAAAATGCTCTTCCAGCATTTTTTCGGCTTCGCAGAAAGCACCTTCTACCCAACCCTGCTGGTCGGAGTAAGCCTCGCCGCAAATATGGATCTGCTCTTTGGCATCGGGTTTACGCATGTAGGGCATTACGTCCTTTACCGATACACCTGCTTTCCAGGCATGGTACCCGGCACCAAACGGATCGTCGGTCCAGTCTTTAAAGTACGTTACATACGGCTCCGGTATCTCTACCATTTTGCCATGCACTTCTCTCAGTTCCTTCATCACTTCATCTACCATCATTTGCGTAGCCTGCACATTGTTTAGTGTTTTAAGCTCCGCCATAGAAGCAGATTTTGCAGCTTTTACCTTAAACAATACTTTATCGTCCGACAGGGCTTTCCAGAAGGTTTCGGTTTCCATATCGCCGTAACTGCCCAGCAGCATGGCATTGCCGGTTTCTTCATCTGTTCCGAAATAATAGCATTGGCGCAGTGGCAGATCGGTAATGGAGTGCCCCGAATCTATGCCCAGTTGCTTCCACCACGGTATTTTAAAGCCCATCAGAATTTTAAACGAAGGTTCCATAATCACCGAGCGGATATTGCGGTCGAGTTTGGTGTTTTCGTTTACGTTAAAGAAGAAATTATCCTGGTCCAACAGCTCCAGCGATTTGCGGGGCATACCCAGGATAATCGTGTTGGCATACACTTTCCAGCTGGTGTTGGTGGGCAGGTTCAGGAAAGTAAGCTCATACTTGTGCGTCTTTTGGTTGGGATGCTCTTTGGTAAAGGTAATAAGCTTGTTCTCCGACCAGATGCAGGCGCCACTCTCGCCCATATACTGGTTGGCCAGCGCATAGGCAATGCTGTCGTAACCTTCCTCAATGGTTTTGTAGGTAATATTTTCGGAGAAATCGCCTACCATGTAGGGAAAAGCCTCTGCGGCATTCCAGTTAATGGTGTTGGAATAATAGCCTCCGGCATTGGCTACAAACTCATACCCTTCCTGCGATACCTGGTCTTTGATAAGGTTCCAGAAACCAATATCGTTTACCTTACGGCCATCGTAGGGCGAGCCTTTAAAACAATAGGTAAGATTGGGTTTTACATCATCCCAGTCTACGCTGGTGAGTTTAAAACCATAATCGTAGTGCGACGGACCTTTGCTTACTTTTTTCGCATACTTTTTGGCAAACCAGGGATCGGCCATCAGTACTTCGTAAATAATTTTGTTAAACAACTGGTCGGAGCTAAAGCCCAGGTCATCATCGTTCAGGAAATAGCGTGTTTCCAGTTTTTCATCGTAGCGCTGCGCAATGTTCCAGGCATCTTGTTTAAAATGCTGCTTGCGCAGGTAAAACAACAGTTGCGCAGGATCGCCCATAGGGAAGTCTACCGGGGTCATTTTGTCTTTAAGCACTGGTTTGCGCTTGCTCAGATCGGGTTCTGTGGTGGGGTACCCTTCGATAAGCGAGGTTACAATCTCCTGCGAGGTAAGGTAGCGCATACCGCCTATCTCGCCCCAGAAATTCATACCTGGCATGATCACCGATTCTAACCGCCCGCCAATGCGGTTGTTCATATCAAATACCTGGACTTGCGAACCCTTGTATTTTTTGTCGGCAGTGAGCCTGAAAGCACTGTACAGCCCGGATGTGCCGGCGCCTACAATCGCTACTTCCATTTTGAGACCGGGCGACATGCCACTGTTCAATGGTGTGTTCTTGTTCATGCGTGGTTTGTTGGTTTTGCAATAGCTGAAAAATATTGGTAGCCCAGTTTAAAGGGCGATATATCGAAGGTAGAATGGCCGTCCAGCGCAAGCTCGGTAAGTATTTTGCCCAAAAACGGTGTGAATTTGGCTGCCCAGCCTGTAGCATACACCACTACGTTTTTATGATTGGGCACATAAGGCGGTGCAAAATCGATGAGCAATTCCTTATCGGCAATTTTGCTTAAGGCAATAAGGCAGGTAGAAGTATAATGCGGCTCGGGATCTAGGCCCGTCATATGGTTCCTGATCCAATCAGAGGTATAGGCCAGCTCTTGCGCATTGGGCGTAAGCGTGCGCTGCTCCGGCCCGTCAATGGGATGAATTACAAAATCGGGCGCTACGCGAATATATTCCGGATGATCCCACACCACGCCGGGGAAACCATAAAACTGGTTGCCATTCTCTCCTACCGCGTTCTGGAACACAAACCAGGTTGGATATTGAATAGCAGGATCTGTTTTTTTGAAATAGGCCGATGACATATTCCAATACGTAGCTTCAATGGTAAAGCCCAGCATATTAATTACATCATCGATATAAGGACCGGGCACAATCACCAGTTTGTCGCAGGTATAAACGCCTTTTGGTGTGGTAAGCTCAAAGCCTGTACCAAAGGGCGTTATAGCCGTAACCGGACATTCGTCCTGCAAGGTTATATTGCGGCTTTGCCGGGTTACTTCATACAAGGTTTCGATGGTAGCACGAAAATCAATGCTCGCCCCATCGGCCTGGAACAAGCCAGTGTAAGCATTGGGCAGGTTTTTAAAATGATATTTCGCTTCGATCTGCCTGGCGGTAAGCTCGGTGTATGGCACATTCAATGCTTTGAGCGCGGTTTCGGCCTCGGCAATATTGCCTTCGGTAGAGTGCACCGCCGGATCGCCAAACCAAAGTGTGCCCACTTTATCAAGCAGCTGCTTAGGGGTGTGCTGCTGCAAATCGTCCCAATATGGTTGCGCATCCAGCGCCATTTGCACCATGTAACTTTCGGGATAAGGAATGCGATACTGCCGCGATACACCAGCCGAACTGCCCAGCTGGTTTTTGAATTGAAACTGCTCGAGAACCAGCGTTTTACTGCCTCGCTTGTTGAGGTGGTAAGCAGTAGCCAGTCCAATGGCGCCGCCGCCAACGACAATCACATCAAAGTGATGACCGGTGTTTTGTGTCATAAATATTCAAGGTGGTTAGGGAAAAACAGGTTCAGGGAAAGCCTGCGGTAAGCGGCTTGGGTTACATTCCCGGGAGCAATGGGAAGTATAAGCTGACCGGGAAACAGGAAGAATTGTATTTCATAATGGGTTGTCTGGTATGGTTGGTTTACAAAACTAAAAATAGATAAAAAATATGAATAAGATTTTAGTTTTAATAAGTATTGAAATGAGTAGTTAGCAATGAGTAGTTAGCAATGAGTAGTTGGTAGAGAAGTAAAGAAATGGAATGCTGTATAGTAAACCTGCATCAGTCACTGGCTTGCGACTAAAAACGCACCCCCTTTTGGGCCTGGTAATAGGCTTTATCGGCAATGTAGAGCGTCTTGGTCACTTCTGCATAGACAGTACCTGCGGCATCTTCGAAACGGACGGGTAAATCTACGGTGCAGCGGTGCGCTTCGGCTACCTGCTGTTTAATATGCGCCAGCAGTTCGTCGGTGATCAGAAAGCGGGCATATACTTTTTGTTTGATTGGCTTTAGAAACCGCACCGTTGCAGCTTTGTCCCACACAATATAGGCCTTGCCCAGCAGGTTAATGAGTTGCAGCATGTATATAGGATCTAACGCGCCGTAAATGCTGCCGCCGAAGACGGTGCCTACATAGTTTTTGGTAGTCCAGTTTAAGCCCAGTGCAATATGAATTTCGCGCCAGTCGTCGGACAGGAAAACGACACGGCCACCAGTGCGCCGGTATGCAGGAAAAAAATTGAAACCCATACGCTTCAACCCGGAGCGGAAACTCTCCTGTTTGTTGGTCTCAAAGATCGTTTGGGGCATGGTGAGGTGGTTTTAATCTCTACTAAGTTCGTAAAACCTGCCATCAAAGACAATTACCGTTTGACGGCAACTTCCACGGCATAAAAAACCTGGCCCGCCGAAAAAAAATTTGGCACTGTTTCTATTTATCGTAATATTGCGATACAATCATTTACCAATCCAATGGGACTCACAAAATCGGAGATGTTTACGCAGGAGCAAAACGAGCTGGCCACCATGATGAAGGCATTGGGGCACCCGGCACGTATTGCTATTCTGCAAGCCATTATTAAGGCCAATACCTGCATCTGCGGCGAGCTGGTAGAGGAATTGGGGCTTGCCCAACCCACCATATCCCAACATTTGAAAGAACTGAAAAACGCGGGTATCATACAAGGCACCATCGAAGGTGTAAAAGTGTGCTATTGCATTGAGCCCAAAGCCTGGAAACTGTTGCAGAAAAATATGGCGGCCTTCTTCAACTCCTACAAAGAAGGCGCTACTTGCTGCTAAAAAAAATTTCGTTTTATTAATCGCTAAATTGCAATATAACATGGAAACAAAACAACTTTTAACCTGGCAGGACTTCCTGGATACTTTACAGCAACATCCGGAGCTGGTGCTTCAGTTCGAATATGCCCACCAGCAACGCGTAGCGCCATCCTACCACATTACAGAAGTAAAACAAGCGCCCATTACATCGGTAGATTGCGGCGGGGTAATGAACAGCTGGACAGAGGTTATTGTGCAACTATGGGAACCTGCACAGGCAGAAACAGACCGGGCCATGCAGGTAAACAAAGCCCTTAGAATATTTGACCTGGTGGCTTCTAAACTCCCGCTACATCCTGCAGGTATTGTAAAAATAGAATTCGGAAACCTGCAATACGATACCCGCCAAATGTACCCTGCCGCATTCCATATTGAAGAAGAAAGCCTGGTAGTAATGCTTACCGCCGATCAAACCCAATGCAAAGCCATTAACCGGGGCGGCACCTGCGGTACCGGCACAGTTAATACTACCACGAAACCCGAACCTGCCAATGCCTGCTGCACACCAGAAAGCAGCTGCTGCTAATCCCTAAAACATATTATGAAACAGATACTCATACTTTGCACCGGCAATAGTTGCAGAAGCCAGATGGCACAAGGTTATTTACAGTTTTTCGCAGGAGAAAAAGCGCAGGTGTACAGTGCCGGTATTGAAACACATGGCGTAAACCCGATGGCGATAACCACTATGGCCGAAGATGGTATAGACATTGCGCACCATACATCCAACCACCTGGATGAATACAGGCATATCCCCTTCGATTATGTGATTACGGTATGTGATAATGCCAAAGAAAACTGCCCATACTTTCCTTCGCAAGCGGTAAAGCTGCACCAGAACTTTCCCGATCCTGCCAAGGCTACAGGCACACCCGAAGAAATAGCTTTTGCATTCCGGGAAACACGCGATATGATAAAGACGTACTGCCAGCAGTTTACCAACCAATACCTAAATGATGAGCGCCCATAATTGTGCCCCGGCACACGAAAGGAAACAACTCAATTTCCTGGACCGCTACCTTACGCTGTGGATATTCCTGGCTATGGCGGTTGGCGTTGGCATCAGCTATGGTTTTCCATCAGCATCGGCCACCATTCATTCCTGGTCTTCGGGCACTACCAATATACCACTGGCTATTGGCCTTATCCTGATGATGTATCCACCACTGGCCAAAGTCGATTATGGCCAAATGGGTAAAGTATTTAAAAACATCAGGGTGTTATCTGCTTCCCTATTCTTGAATTGGGTAGTAGGTCCGGTGCTCATGTTTTTACTGGCCATTGTCTTTCTGCAAGGTTATCCCGAATATATGACCGGGCTTATCCTTATCGGGCTGGCCCGCTGCATTGCCATGGTGGTGGTATGGAATGAGCTGGCCGATGGCAGCAGGGAATATGCCGCCGGGCTCATAGCTCTCAACAGTATTTTCCAGGTGCTGCTGTATAGTGTATACGCCTATTTCTTTATCACCATGCTGCCACCGCTGTTTGGTATCAAAGGATTGGAAGTACATATATCCATAGCACAAATAGCCGCCAGTGTGGGCATTTACCTGGGTATTCCTTTTGTATTGGGTATTACGACCCGCTATCTTCTCATACGGTTGAAAGGAGCAGCATGGTTCCAAACCCGGTTTATTCCCCTGGTATCGCCGGTTACCCTGGTTGCCTTATTGCTCACCATTGTACTTATGTTTAGCCTTAAGGGCGGGCTTATGTTGCAGCTCCCTATGGATGTAGTACGCATAGCCATACCGCTGGTTATTTACTTTGTGCTCATGTTCATTGCCAGTTTTCTGACCGGTAAGCGTATGGGAGCCGATTATTCGCAAAGCGCATCCATCGCCTTTACCGCCGCAGGTAATAATTTTGAACTGGCCATCGCGGTAGCCATTGGTGTGTTTGGCATCAACAGCGGCCAGGCATTTGCCGGGGTTATTGGCCCATTGGTAGAGGTGCCGGCGCTTATTGCATTGGTAAACCTGGCATTCTGGTTCCGTAAAAAATATTTCACCACATCGGTTACCGTTCAACCTTAAACGGGTAAAATCTTATCTCTTACATAACACACTCACCCAACATGCAGGAACCTATAAAAGCCCATTGGGAAAAAGTATATGAAACCAAACAGCCCCACGAAGTAAGCTGGACGCAAAAGGTGCCGCAAACTTCCTTGCAGTTTATACTAGCCGCAGGGCTTAACAAAGATGCCGCAATTATTGATGTAGGTGGTGGAGATAGTAACCTGGTCGATTTTCTGCTGCAGGAAGGTTATAGCAATATTACCGTGCTGGACATTTCGGCCAAAGCACTCGAAAGAGCCCAGGCCAGACTGGGCGAAAAAGCAAGCCTTGTACAATGGATAGAAGCCGATATACGCTCATTTGTACCTACACAACCCTATGATTTCTGGCACGACCGGGCCGCATTCCATTTTTTGACTGCACCGGAAGATGTTAACACCTATGTAAACACCGTACAGGCTTATGTTAAGGGATACCTGGCCGTGGGCACATTCTCAGAAAATGGTCCGTTAAAATGCAGTGGATTAGAAATTAAGCAATACAGCCAGGCTTCGCTCACCACGCTTTTCGAAAAAGATTTTGAACCTCTAAAATGCCTGAACGAAACGCATATCACCCCTTTCGGTACCAGCCAGCATTTTACTTTTTGTTGTTTTAGCAAAAAATGACTTTGTTTGCAATCAAGCCCTAACGTTTATTTCAATAGTATAGCATGAAAAAAGTTCTCTTTACCCTACTCGCCATAGCCGGCACCCAAACTCTGGTGATGGCGCAAAAAGTGCAGACCGCCACTATTAAAACCACTATTGCCTGCGACCATTGCAAGACTTGCGGCAGCTGCGGTGCCCGCATTGAAGAAGCCCTGTACAAACAAAAAGGCATTAAACGGGTAGATATTGATGATAAACAAATGGAAATTAAGGTAGTGTACAATACCGAAAAGACAACCCTCGATCAGATACGCAATACCATTGCCAACAATGGTTTTAACGCCGATGATGTTAAAGCGCCGGCCGAAGCCCTGGCCAAACTGGATGGCTGCTGCCGTGGCGAAGCGGAATAGTGAACTGCGTTTCAATTTACAGAAAGGTTCGTATTGGATGCTCCTGCCACAAAGCTAATTGCCTGGCGTTATTACATACCAGGCGATGAAATACAATAAAATAATTGAAAATTATAAAGGCAGCCTGTAATCAGGCTGCCTTTATAAGAAAACAGAAGTACAGTAAGGAGTTATTTTATTTTGACTACGCGAGCCACCTGTCTCTTACCTGTACCCGGATGGTATACGGTAACAGGGTAAGCACCTGCTGCATAATCCCTGATATTAATAGTAACAAAGCCCTGGGTCGCTTTTACCGATAGCATATCACGGCCTCGCATATCATGCACTATTACAATATCTCCTTCCGAGAGGTTACTGATTGTAACCATACCTGTTGCCGGATTGGGCGAAACCCTGATTTTTACATCAGCAGGGTAATCACAATGCGTACGGCCCGTCAGCACAGGTGATACCTGGTAAGTCCCATCCATATCTACCGACTTTAACCGATACAACATAGCGGGTTCGTTTTGCACGATGGTTTGTGCATACGAAGCGCCATCTTTGTTAACCGCGGGCAGGCTCGCTACTGTACGGAAAAATGCACGACCCGTTTCTGAAGATTGAATTTCATAATGGTGTACATTCTTTTCTGTACCAGCCACCCAATTCACCACCACATTACAGCCATTACCCTCTACGGTAAATTTAGACAGTATAACCGGTAGCGGAGCTATGAGGTTACTCGCCTTTGTAAAGTAAGCCTCATTGCGGTTAGCTCCGGTGGCCAGTGATGCATATGCACGGCTCTGCGTTTCTGCGCCACCAACAATTGTACTTGCCCCCGGCGCATTGCTTTGCCAGGCACTGAGCGATGTATTATCTCCGGTACTGTTGGGCGGGGTACCATAACGCGTTACAAAGTTGGCATTTTGTAAAAACTGTGGCTGATTGGTTACGCTGTTGTGCTGCAGGGCAATACCCGCACCATTGGCATTGTTGCCAAATATGTTCCAGGTGCGTAACATACCATCTGGATTAATCTGGGTAAGTGTATCTAAGCTGTAGCTGGTTACATTAACATGTACGGTGTTGGGCGATGCAGGTGTAACTGTAGCCGGGGTATAATCACCCACGGCCATACCCACCGGAAATACAAACGCGCTGCTGTAACTTTCCTTAACCAGATGGCCGGTTGAGGCGGTTACCACATACATCGTATTGTTATAGCCCGACATACTGCCGGCACTGCTCATCACGGCATTAAGCGTATCGAGAAACAAATGGCCGTTTGTAAAAGTCACCGCACTTCCAATACGGGTATCGCTATTCACCAGTTTTACACCAGATGTGTTATTAATCCCGATACTGGTAAAAGTGTTTTGTGTACTATTGGCGGGATTACCGCTGTTACCACCATCCAACGTTTGCTGCACCGTTGTGCCATTCATCGGATTGGCTTGCTGAAAAACAATGCTGCCGGTTCCAGCACCTTGTGCAAAGGTAGTCCAGGCATTATCGGCTCCGTATATCTTAGCGCCTGGTTCCAACTTAAAGCTGGCCCCGTAAAACAGGATTTCAGCGCCGTCTTCGATATATAATTCTGCTAATGGCCCCATTACAACAGGTGCGTACCACTGCTCAGAAGCCCCGGCCGCTACATAATAGGGCCCGTTAATGTAAATGGTGTCGCTTTGAGCCCGCGCTATACTGCTACAGCCCAGTAATGCCAGCAAAGCGCCCCATTGTTTTATTCGTTGAAAGGAAAGCATGTTCATACTGTAAATTTTAGAAGTGATGTAAGAAATGGCATAACCAGTTGGTCCGGTTGTGTACACTCCGGCTCCCATCTTCGTTACTTCTGCCCCTTAAGCGCTTTCACTTCCAACAACAGGTTGTTGATTTGCTTTTGCTGTGCGTCAATCTGTGCTTGCTGATCCTGGATTGCTTTTACCAACACAGGTGTAAGTTTGCTGTAATCTACCTGCCATGGATCTGTTTTTTCATTTTCCCCGCCCACGGTTACGGCCTGAGGATATATTTTATATAATTCCTGCGCCAGGAACCCTGTGCTTTGGGTTTGGCTCTTATCCGTTTTGTAATGATAATTGTACACTTTCAGTTTCATCACATCGCTAAGGCCGTAAGCAGTACTTACAATATTTTCTTTAAGCCGTTCATCGCTGGTTGTATTAAAACTAGTGGTGGTGCCATTAGTAATAATGCTACCCACCAGCGCTCCTCCGATTCTAAATTCAGCAAGTGTTCCGGTTGCGCCAGCCTGTTTGGTCAGAAACAGATTGGTAGTTCCTCCTGCTCTTTGAACAGCTATATAATTGGGACTTATTTCTACGCCATCCGTAGAAGCAGTACCATCAAAAATGATTCCCGTATAAGAGGTGCCTGTAGCATTCATCAAAAAACCGCCACGTAAATGCAATAGTGCTGCTGGTGTAGTTGTATTGAGACCTACTCTGCCCAGCGAATCAATATACATGCGCGGTAGACCAGTGGTTTTAAAAAGCAGATCGGAAAAGAACGTGGTACCATTCCCCTTGTATGTACTTCCTATTTCTGACAGTGCCTGAACCGTTCCACCTGTCATACCAGAAAACTTCAAGGTTCCTATGGCATTACTATAGGCTAAGTTTGAGCCCCCGGTCGCTCCATTTTCCCGGTTAACCAATATATTAACCCCATCATTTAGTCCATCCAATCTTACATCATTTGTATTTACATCAGAAGACCGGATGTGTAACCCCGATTTAGGTGTAAATGTCGCATCTCCTATACCCACACGGCCTCTTCTCCAGATGCCGGATAATTTATCTCCTCCCGCGTCATTGGAGGTATTACTGGTATACCATTCTGTGCTGGATGGAGCAATGTAAATATTCCAGGCGGTGCCATCACACACCCATTGCGAGCCAAGCGTAGGGCTCACATCTGCCGTATCGGTATACAGGGTGTTTTTGGTGCCTGCATTACATGTAGCGGCAGGCGCACCGGTGCCATAGGTAAAGGAAGTAAGTTCATCGCCCCGTAAACGTATCCAGCTGGAACCATCATTGTAATATATACCTGGCGATACAGCTGTGATACCGGCACCCACGGTTGCGGTGTTGTACACATACATGCCCGGCACATGTGCTCCCAGCGGGCTTGCCAGGTTGGTCGCGGTAAGTGCAACATTGGATAACAATAAGCCTTTGGTTGCGCCGGTAGCATCGCCCAGCTGCAAGTAAGCATTAGCATTGGCCGCCCCAGGGGTACCACCAATTTTAGTCTGTGCCGCAGCAGACAAAACAGCTCCCATAAACAGCAGGGATAAAAAAACGTTCTTTCTCATAGGTATATATATTATTAACAATAAAATACTTTGAACTGAAAAGTGTGTGCACATAGTGACCAGGCAGTGCGTAAGAAATGGTGAAAGAACCTGATGTGCCTTATACACGAATATACATTATAAATTACCTACACATATCAGCGCAGCTGTAAAATTAAAATAGGCCGTTATGGAGCGTCACCCTTCTGAGACATTTTTTAGGCCGAATCGAACATTTTTCTTCCCTTTTCCAGAATTCAGCTTACAGGAATGTAAATGCGATTAAGCAAGCCAAATGGTATGTGGCTTTTTATCCAAACTAAAAGCCCAATGCTTATATAGCATTGGGCTTTTAGCTAAAGGTATCCTAACACTTGCCGGGGGTTATTTTTCGTTACCCAGCTCTGGCAAAGTCACTCCTTTTTGTTCCATCATTTTCTTGGCCTCCTGGATAGTTCTGAACTTGTTGATATCCATTGAGCCGGTATACGTTTCGCCCTGCAATGGTCTGGGCGGATACTGGATATAAGTTTTCATCAGATCCTGTATTGCTTTGTTAAAGATGGGCAGCGTCCATGTTTTTTCGGTAAAGCTGTTCATAAAAAGATCATAGCGCTCCTGCGGGTCCTGCCACAGGTCATAAATAGCGGGCACTGTAGCCACATAGCTTTCATTACCGCGCCAGCCCAGTTGCTGCCCTGGCATATCGCTACCTGCAAGTGCCCCGTTATCGCCACGGGTATTGAATACCGCTTTAAAATGGTCTACCCTTACAGCGCCGGGCGACAGTTCTGATTCTGTGAAATAAAACCATTTGTTGCGCAGGGGTTTACCTTCGTTAAACAGGACATTGGACATGTCGTAGCTGTCAAATATCATCGGTTTCCCTTCGCGGTCTTTGGTAGGCAATGTAATACCCGCAAGGCTGGCAAATGTAGCCATCAGGTCTAACCCACCTACAATATCGTGGTTATCGCTACCAGCGGCTATCTGGCCGGGCCACCAGGCTATTGCAGGCACACGGCTGCCACCTTCGCGGTCGGTACCTTTGGAGCCTCTGAAAGGTGTATAACCGGCATCGGGATGCACATCCTGCCAGGCGCCATTATCTACGGTATAGATTACCAGTGTGTTTTCGGACAGTTTGAGTTCGCGTATCTTATCCATAATACGGCCTACGTTGTAATCCATCTCCACCACGCAATCGGCATATTTGCTCTTGCCCGGAGACTTCCCTTTAAACTGTTTAGAGGGCAGATTAGGCTGGTGGTTTTTGGCAAAGTTGACGCACATGAAGAACGGGCCTGAGTCTTTAGAATAGGCTTCCATTTGCTTCAGCACGTTTTCGGTCATCTGCATATCCAGCTCTGCGATATTTTCTTCTGTTACCTTGCTTACCTCGCGCGCTTTTCCGCCCGCTTCACCTTCGAGTATACCGGTGGTTACTTTTTTAAAGAACGTGAGCATCTCAGGCGACATATCGGGGTTCCACGACTGGAAAGCGTAGGTGTAGGCATTTAAGTGATAGAGTACCACGTTCTGCATTTTATCAAAACCATGTGCAATAGGCATCGCATAGTCGGCTTCGCCCAAATGCCATTTGCCGGAGAAATAGGTTTTGTAATTGGCTTGTTTCAGCACCGATGCCAGCGTCCATTCCGGCGCAGGCAACCCGCCACCCTGGCCCTGGAAAGCCACGGTAGTCATACCGCTGCGGTTGGGCGTACGGCCCGTTATCATAGCGGCCCGGCCCGGTGTGCAACTGGGTTGTCCGTAGAAATTCCAGAACTGCATGCCTTCTTTGGCCATACGGTCGAGGTTGGGTGTGGGCATACCCCGGCCTACCCCGCCGCCGTACACCCCCAGGTCGCCCCAGCCCGTATCATCTGAAATAACCATGATGATATTGGGTTTCTTGGGGTGTGTTTTTTTCTGTTGTGCGCTTACAGAAAAAGCAGAAAAGCTTAGCACAGAAGCAAACAGCAGCAATGATTGGATTCTTCTTTGATTCATAAGTTATATTTTTAACTATATTAAACAAATGACCATACCAGAATTACACAACGAATAACTTCTTAACGGTAAAGGATTTATCTGAAATCACACAAATAGATGCATACATAAATACATTGAATAACAACCATAAACGAATATAACAAGGAGTGTATTTTTATTTTGTAGCAGTTTTAACTATATTAGATATATATAAGACCGTTAAACCATTATCGGCCTTTATATCTTTTTACGCCGGTTCCCGACCCGGCAGATATTGTAGCATACATTTGATCAACCCATAAAATGTATACGCATGATACATTGGCTACAGTTATTAAATGGTTTAGAGAACATGTTAACCGGCAGCTACCGGCCCAGGCTGGCATCGCCACCATTACTTCACCAAATCTAAAAACATGTCGGCCAGAATCTTAATTGCAGACGACCACAGCATTGTAAGGGCAGGCATAAAAACAATTGTACGGGAGCATGCCCTGTCGGAGAAGATTGATGAAGCCAGCTCCGAAAACGAGCTTATTACATTCGTAAAATCCAATTTTTACGATATGATATTGCTCGACATCAACATTCCGGGAACAGATTTTATAAGCCTTATGCATTGGCTGCAACAAACCTCTCCCGATTCGGGCATCGTCATCTTTTCTATGTACAATGAAGAGATCTATGGCAAAAGATGCCTGCAACTGGGGGCAAAAAGTTTTTTACATAAATCGGCTACCGCTGCCGAAATTGTACACGCATTCAAAACCGTACTCGAAGGCGGCACCTATATTACCGCCAGGCTCAAAGCATCTTTGCAGCATAAGACCAACGGAAGCGTTACTGGCAACCCGTTTGAGCATCTTTCGTCACGCGAACTGGAGATTGCGCGGCTCATCAATAAGGGGTATAAATTGCCGGAAATATGCACCATCCTCAATATCCAGTATTCTACCGCCAATACGTATAAAAGACGAATATTCGAAAAGCTCAACGTTCCTACCGCTGTGGCATTGGCGCACCTGATGGGGATGTTTAAAGTTACCGGGTAGCTGCCGGTACGCGGGGTTATTTATAAACCGTAACGGGATAAGCGCTATCCCCTATTCTTAACACATACAGGCCATTGGCCAGATTCTTTATATCCAACGATGCATTTCCGCCGGTGCTGTGCCCTTCTGCCACTACAGTGCCAACCGTTGTGTACAACCGGTAATGAAAAGCCTCTTGCAACGAGGTTTGAAGGGTTAATGTATGCACTGCCGGGTTAGGATAAACCGTCACTTGCGGTGCATGTTCCTTTGCTACATACGCCGTTACCGTATTGCTCTGAAAAGTTTTGCCGTCTTTATCTGTCTGCACCAACCGGTAATAGTTTTTACCAGCTGCCGGAAAACGGTCTGTGCAAGAATAATTGGTAGCCTGGTCATGCCGGTCGCCGCTGGTATTGGCTACCCAATCTATCTGCTGCCACATTGCGGCATCTGTACTCCGCTCTATGCGAAAACCTGCATGGTTCCACTCACTGAATGTGGTCCAGGATAAAGCAACACCGCTCTGCGTAACCGATGCCTTTAACGGAGACATGATAACCGGCAGAATTACTACCGGGCTTAAATTCTGCGATCCTATACATGGGGCATCCACAACCAGCGTAGCTGTTGTATAGCCAAATAAAGCCAGCGTATCAGGATCGGTATATGTGCCGTTAAGCACCAGCCCCAGCGCGCTTGCCGATCCGTTGTAAGTGGGATTGGTGCTCGTAGCGATATTACCCAATGTGGTAGAAGCTAATGGAATAATGTTTGAAGTATTGGTAATAGATGCGGGCACCTCCGGCAACGAAGAATAAAGCGCCGGCGAATAATTGTAAAAGTCGCCCGTGCTAATCAATGTGCCTACAAAATTATTGGTAATGGTTATATACACTTCAAATGCAAATGAACCGGTAACGCCATTATCGCTGTAGATCTGACTAACCACAATTTTCTCTATCGAAAAGGAACAATAGAGTGTATAATTATCAGGAGGATTACATCCGGCAGGCGTAGTTATTGGCGGAAAAGTAAAGGTTTGCCCTTGGGCCATTATCGTCACCAGCAGGAGGAGCGATAAACATGTAAGTTGTAATTTTTTCATAGCGTTGCTTTTGCAGTTTTCATTTCTTGTATGTTACAGGCTAAAGACCAACCATGTGCAGACCCTGGCACTGGCAATAACAAGGTGACATATCTCATCCGCTCATTAAAGCCATACTCAATTTAACATATCTCTCCCCTACTTTTTGTAGCACTTTTAAGCATCATAAGAGAGCAGGTACAGGATTAAACCGCAAAAGACAAGATCTGTTTTTCTATTCCTCAGCCCATTTGTAAAACAATGAAACCTTAAAGCAAAAAGATGCCGCAGCACCGCTACGCCTGATGCTGAAATGCCAGGCAGCAAGATCCTACAATCCTTTGCGCCATTCTCGCCATCGCCCATCACCAGTAATAAAGTTTTTAATGCCATGCATAAAGCAGTTTAAACGATCTTTTTATCGCATGATATTCAATTATTTGTCAAATCAGTTCAGTTTTTATCGATTTACTTAATTGTTAATCATATAGATACACCAAATGTTATTCCGTATATTCATGTCTTGCCAGATATGAAATAATAAATTTTCCTATTTTTTAACCTAATCCTATAACCTTCAAATGAAAACCAGTCCCTTGCGACTTGGCATGAGTACCAATGTACTTGCCGGTTACGACCCCTCCTGGCTATCTGCCGACAATGCCCACGGCCTTTTTGAAACACCCGCCCAACCGCTGCTCGAAGATGAGCCGGAGGCACCGGAAACCCTGGGCAGCTGGAGCTACCCGGTTATTACCCTGCATGAGCGCCCCGAAGACCTGCTTAACGAGGTTTTTCCGGCGCGCATCCAGAACCCGGGCCTGCAAACCGAGGAAGTTAATTTCTCTTCGGGCACCCTGCTCCTGCGCGATGCCGACCGTGCTACGGCGCTGAAACAACTGCAAACCCTTACGGGAGTTGATCTTACGGCAGAAGGCCGTGGTTATGCACTGGTACGCCTGTTCCGGAAAGACACCACGCATACCCATGCATCGGGCCTCTCGGGCATACTGGTGCACGCGCACCCCGTAAACCCCGATCCCCAATTGGGTGTGCAGGAAGCTTTTCGCCAGGGTTTGGCGCGCCTGCGTCCCTGCCTTAACGAAACAAGCCAGTTTGACCCTAAAAAAATAAGCGAACCTATTGTACAAGAGTATCTCGATTTCTATACTAATTATGGTACGCACTACGTATCGGCCATAGAAATGGGCAACTGTATCTTCCAGGTTTTTGCATACGAAGCCGACCGTTTTGCAAGGGTTAAAACGGCCATGAACAGCAGTTCCAATTCTTTTACCGACGAAAAAGCGGCCAACTTTGCCTACTATACCACCAGTGCCAAAAAAGGTGCTTATGGCTATGCTGCCGAAGCGGGCAATATCGTTTCGTTTGGCGATACCAAAGCGGTGAAAAAAAGCCTGACCAATAAGCTGTGGCAGGAGCCGGAATGGTCTAAAGGCGATAGCATCTTTGCGATGTTTAAGAATGATAGTCCTGTAAGCCTTGCCGCACTCGATAGCCTTTTTACCCAATCGGTGCCGGTGGGTTACCAGCTTACTACGCTTACCCTATTTGCAGAAACGCAACGCCGTGGCGCCTGGAACCGGGTACTATCGGGCGCTATGGTGCAGAAATTTCCACTGGAGACACGGCCCAATCTTAAAAAATACTTCCGGGCCGATGATGATGAGCTGTTTGGCAACGGTAGCTTTAATGGTTTTGCCTCCACCATCGCCACACCTACCATCAATGTATACAAGCCACAGATAAAACCAGAAACACTTCGTTTTGTAGCGGCCGATACGGTAGAGCAGTTTACGCTGGTCACCAACCTCATGAGCATGAAGGATGATACCGGCAGCTTTAATGTGCCCGGCAAAAAAGTGCTGATCTCTGCACAAGCCATTGTGGCCGAAACGCAGAGCAGTATTGCAGTAATAGATGCCGCTGCATTAAAAGACAAAGCAGCGAAGTTCCTCTATTGCGCTCAGTTCTTTGGGGTGTGCCAGATAGGCTCTGCCAGCTCCGACAATGCCTGCACCCTGGTAGATGGTATACGCCTGGTAACGAAGGTAACCAAAGGTGCTGCCCGCGGTGTAATCGCTACCGATGGCGATATCCGCAAAATGGCGCCCACAGCCGATATGGCATTGATGAAACAAAACCTGCAATTTTCCTACACCTTCCTGCAACTGGCCTTTAACAGCAACCTGGCGCAGAAGAATCCCGATATTCCGGGCTTCCTCAAAACGGGGCTGGAATGGGTGGCCTTGCAGATACCGGAGAACACGAAAGATGCTGCCCTGCAAAACATTAAACTGGTAGCGACCGACCTGGCCTGCAACAATATGGTGCTGCACCAGGGTACATTTGTACCGGTACTGCCAGGCAAAGAGTATGAAAGCAGTGTATCCTCTATTCTCGGGTTGTTGAAAGATGTATCCAACGCGTACAGACACGCGCAGGAAATGATAGAACTGCGTAAGGTAGAAGAGCTGGTGATCAATGTGGGCAAGACGCTTAATCAGAATATCATTTCGTCGGGTAAGGCGCTTACCGATTCTATCGAAACCACAGCCAACTACCAGCAATCGATGTCGGGCTATTATGATGCCATCATCAAAAGCCAGGAAGAGAGCTACCAGGTGGCGGTAAAGGATATAGACCTGATGGTGGTAAAAGTAGAAGAGCAGCAAAAAGTGGTAAACAGGGCTATCGAAACCTATAAGAATAAGGTAAAGACCTGGATTACCATGAAAGCCATTAAAGCAACGTTTGAGATCATTACCGGCGTGTTTTCGGCAGTTGCCGGCGGTGGCGGTGGCGGTGCCGATGCGGTAAAGGAAGTGACCGAACTGGCCAAGATTATCGATAAAATTAAAATGATCGTAAAGGTGCTGGCAGCACTGGGCACGGCTTACCAGACAGGCACTGCCGCAGCCAAGGATATCCGCAATGCTACAGCCGCTATGGAAGGTGTAGAAGGCGCCGACTCGCTTATGTTGTCTAAACAGGAGTGGGATGAAATGCTCATCAACCTGGATGCCATACTGGGCGGCGGTCCCGAAGATGGCGAAGCCCGCGAGGCTAAAGATGCGCTGCTGGCTGCTTACAAAATACTCATGCTGCGCGGCAAAGCTATGCTGGAGGCCCGTGCCAATGCAACAAGACTGGGTCGCGAAATGTTTAACAACCAGCGCCTCAAGGATATTGCCCGCCAGCAGACCGAAGATCTCAAAAAGATCAAAGCCACTTTTACCAATATTAAGGCCGATGACCTGGATACCTCAACGGTTGACCTTGTAGGTCTTACCAGCAATCTCGATATGCTGCAGAACCAGATGCTCACCATGCTGTCTTCTGCTTTCCTGATTAAAGACCAGGCCCTGCATTACGAATTTCAGCAGGCATCTACCCCCATCCAGGGCTTTGACCTTTTCGGTTTTCAGAGCGCCATCATCAGGCAGAATGCCAATACCGTGGTGGCCAAAACACAAATGGGCCGTTTACAAAAAGGCGAGTCTACCATTATTGAATACCGTATTGAGGGCATTCCCGTTACAGAAATCACAGGTGGCAACGCGTTCCGGGTGGCTATAGGGCTCGACAGCCGGGAGTTTTCGCGGTATGTAAATGTGCGGGTAAAATCGGTGGTGCCGGTTATCAAAACCAGGGCCACTACCCCCAATGGTGTGGTGCTGCTGGATCTTAACTATGTAGGCGATCCATTCCTGGACAGGGGCAGCAACCGCGAAAAAATGACCTATTACACCGAATCGCGCGACAGGACTTACGATTACGAAAGCGGTACCATGAAACCCTTGTTTGCCGACAAAGGCACTTCATGGTCTAAAGACGTAAATGCGGTTACGCCCTTCTCAGTTTGGGAGCTTTCTTTCCCGAATACCGGCGAGAATAAAGATCTCTCTTTCAGCAGTCCGCTGATAGATATTACGCTCACCTTTACCGTAGATGCCCGCATCAACGACGAAGCCATGCCCCCAAACCTGAAAAACGGTATGATGCGCATGGCCATGATGGCTGCTGGTAACGATAACCGTCCCAGTACAACAGACGTAATAGCCAAGATGGCCGACCGTGGCACCGTTACCAACAACTGGGATGTGGTGTATAATATGTCGCTGAGCAAGATCAACGAAAGTTTTGTAAAGCAGTTCGAAAAGTATAAGTCGAACCCCAGTTTCTCCAACCGCATACAGATGGAGGTGCGCACCAAGGTAAAAACCAATGTGTACGCTATCAAGAAGTTTGATATTACCTATGGCTACCCCAGCCTCAACTTCCTGGCCAATAACCCCAATCATGCTTCGCTCACCTGCCTTATCAACGGCAGCATTACCGAGTGCATGCAAATCAAGGAAGAACCGGCAGAATGCGATCCGCCAATCTCTGTTAAAGAAGAAACCCTGAAAGCTACCATTCCCATTTCGAGGATTACAGGTGTGGTAAATCCCGCCCAGCCCGGCAGCAAAGTGTATACGGTAATGCTCAGTATGGCCGAGGGTACTTTTACAGCAGAAAACATGGACCTGTCGGATGAGGAAAAAGTAGAGTTCAACATGAAGTTGAAGGCCTATTTTTCGCAAAACCCGGTAGTGTTTATCATTAACTCGCTCGATCTTAGCAATATTGGCACATTGCCAGATCTTATGCCCAATGAGTTTTTGTTTAAAACCCTTACCACACCAGGCAATAACCAGATTCTGCAACTGTTTATCCAAACAGCCGGCCGTAGGGTACTCAGCGACAGTCAGGCATTTCTCAATGATGTGCCTGAGCCCATACCAGCAGGGCACGATTCGAGCCTCATCATCAGCAGCAAGGTGTTTTTTAACAGTGTGCTGCCCGCCAGCATCCAGGGCGGATGGCGGCTTAAGGGCGTAAACCCGCCTGCCGATCGTAAACCCTGGCACTCAGAGTTTACAGAAGGTAATGTGCGCGGCAATGTAGACACATCGAGCCTTACAGACAGAAGCTCGAATGGTTATACCTCCATCGTTACACGTGTGTTCATGAACATGAATGAGTCTAACGAAGTAAGCTGGTCGATATCTGGTATGTCGGTGGCGCCTACCGGAAGGGGCACTATGATGCTGATGTTTAAACAGGAAAAAGACATCCCGTTTGTGACCAAGACCGATACAACCATGTGCAGTATAATTGGCTGCAAGACCACACCCAGCTCTCATAGCTACAGTACCAAGATTACAGTAACCATCAACGCAGCGATGCCGCTTGCGCTTTCTGGCGAAGGCAAATCACAGAACATTGCCATCAACATAAGCAACAAATCGGTAAGTATCGATGGCCGTATGTCGGGCGGTGGTCCCTGCGGCTGCGATGATATGCAGGCACAGCTCAATAAAGCCATCAATGCGCAGATACCGGGCCAGATCACCAATGTACTGAACGTACCGTTTAGCCAGGTGTCGGTATTTGCATTGCAAAACCTCATATTTCCAGATGCTGTTATCAAATTTAAATCGGCCGCAATACCAGGCGATATGGTAATCTTCGGCGATTTTTAATAGATCCGAACAGTTAAAAACTCCAACAAAGCCGGCCCATAGGCCGGCTTTGTTTATTGGTGAGGGAGAAGTAAGGAGATTTTACCACAATTAAGTCCCAATGGCCGGTGGAGTTCGATATTGGCCCGGGAACAGTATTGGAGAAGATCTCTTGTTAACCTTACCCAGGATAGGTCTATTTGTTAAAAATAAAAAAATACATAGTTCCTGCGAATCCCCTTGCGGATTCCAAAAACGCGTACTATATTTGCACTCCGTTGCAGCCGCAACACAGCTCTTTAGATAGATAGTGATGATTTTCATCATTATATTATTGCCCAGATGGCGGAATTGGTAGACGCGCTAGACTCAAAATCTTGTTTTCGAAAGGGAGTGCAGGTTCGATTCCTGTTCTGGGCACAGTAAAAAAGGCCACTCAACAGAGTGGCCTTTTTGTTTTTCCAATCATTGTACTTTTATACATTGCAAACGTCCTACTACCAACTGTATGCTCCCTTAAAATTCCTGACGTAACAGCCATCGGCCTAATTTGATTCTTCAATTATGCTTTTAATAATGGCAATATGATGCACTGTATGAATTACAAGAAACTTTATTGCAGCGCTTACATTCAATTTCCCCAAATACGGGTGATTAAAATAGCTATCCGGGTTTAGGGGTTGCAATGCTTTTAATTTCTCTTTTGTTATTGCGGCATGCTGCTTTAATGTATCGGCTGTAAAATTATTTTGAGGTTTCACTGGGTCTGGTGCTTGCGCTCTTCCTTTTGGTATGCTGTTTGTCGCAAATACAAAAAGTCTAGAAAAACTGAATTTCCATTTATAATCATTAGGGTCCGATTTTTTTAACAGCTCAATTATCACATCAATTGTCAGCAAAGTGTGTTCAATATGCCAACCAACTGATGATTTTGAAATTGCCGCGTTACTATATTCCTGTTTGGAAATTTTTTCTTCAAGTTCGGTTATTAAACTTCCTAAATGCTTCATATAGCTCCTCCATAGTTAATGATTACTGTCGATAATTGGTCTTTTATTGCATAAAACACAGCGCATGAATATACTTAATTCTCTCTGCCTGCTTTTATGACACTCCCCAACTTCTATAGTTTTGAGGTTGTCCTTTCGCCAGAAGAGCCTTAGTCTTCGACTTACATCATCCCTCTCCCGATCAATATGGCCTAAAAAATGTCTCATTGGGGTTATTATTCTTTATAATGGAGTATTACTTATCTCCTGGCGTTATGGTGCTATCATACTTTGGGGACGAAAATTTGTGCGCATGGGGCAGAAAATAGCAGGTGACAGATTATACAATAAGCCTTGACAGGTATCTATTGGCTCGCCCTAACAATGATCATAACGCCCGGTTAGCACTGGCGTATCCTGTTTAGCAGCTTCCATTTTAGCAGGCTGGCTGTAGTGGCCCTACCCTTCATTTTGATGCCATCCAATTCAAATAATCATACCACTCCGGATTAAAAACAGCCTTCCTAAACAGGCTTAACAGGCATATATTTTTTGCCTAAAAAATGTCTCATAGGGGTAGAAAAGGAGTTGAAAGCGATCGACCTTGCAACTCAAATAGAATCACGAATAATTACTCAAAATGATTGTGTTGCACTTGCTGCGCAGGCATTATCCGGCTACTTAATTGTTGAAAAAAACATAATTAAATGCATGGCTTGTGCCGGTATAATGCCTGGTTACAACCGTCAGCTAAATCTAAAAAACCATGAAAAAAATTGTACTTTCTTGCGCGTTATTATCGCTACTGCTGGCAGCAAAGACTAAAGCGCAAACACCTACCGCATTTCCGGCTTCTACCCAATACCTTTACATAGGCGCTGCAGGCTTTAGCAGTGCTCCTTCTCCCACAACAGTGGGCCATGTAGACCCTGCTAGTTGCAACAGCGCTTTAGGTGCAACGTTTGACAACCTTACGGGCATCACAGAAAAAATAAACGGCGCCGGCTTGAATATTCTTGACCATTTCCTGTATGGCGCAGGTGTGCCGGCATCTGGCATACCTACCTCTATTAAACTGTACAGGATAGGCGAAAACCTTGCTGTAAGCCAGGTGGGTAACCTGTTGCCTCCGGCGGTGCCAGGCGCTACTTTCTCGCAGATCAATACAGCTGCGGGTGTTGTAGATGCGTCTGACAACTACATCTTTATTGCCTTTGTTTACAGCGGAAGCCTGATGTCCATTCCGTTTACTATTGCAAATTTCGATGTATATGTAGGTGTAGCCCCTGCTATCTCTACCTTGTCTAATAACGCTGTCGCCAGTATTCCGGTTACCTATCATAAACTGGATATTTCTGATGCAGATCTGCAATCCGCATTCCAATCGTTTTTAAACAATATCAACTATATGAATCCTGTCCTTTCTGAAGGCGGGTTCCAGGATATAGCCATTAGCCCGGTAAACGGTGAATTGTACACTTACATGTCCTACCCTGCTGCGCCCGGACAGCTGGTAGGAAGGCCGGTAGCCATTAACCAAAGTACCTGGAAAGCTGCTGTAGTAGGCACTACCACAAACACGATACCAGGTGTTGAGATGGCAGGAGCAATGTTTGACCAAACGGGAAATTTCAACCTGCTGTTTACCAACCAGGAATACTATAGCGTAGATATGACCAGCGGGGCTATTACATCCAAAGGATGGTCTAACGTGCCCTCACTTAACGGCACCCTGCGCGGCGATCTGGCTTCTGCAATATCGCTCCCCAGGCCACTGCCGGTAACGCTGGTATCGTTTGAGGGATACAGCTCAACTGCTGCCAATACGCTGCAATGGAAATCGGCAGAAGAAAAAGATTTTAAAACCTTTGAACTCGAAAAAAGTACCAATGGTAAAGTATTTACCAAACTGAGCAGTATAGCCGCCAAAGGAGCTAACAGCAGTTATGAGTATACCGACCAGGCACCAGCGCAAATGTGCTATTACCGCCTCAAAATGATCGACCAGAATCTTTCATTTAAATATTCATCGACTGTAACGCTCCGCAGTACCGGCAATATGCAGACAACCGCGATTTACCCTACCGTCCTTACCGGCGACAAACTTTATATCCGCAGCCTGGCTACAAACCTGTCTGTTGTGGTAACCGATATTACAGGCCGTATGGTTCAATCCAGCTGCACCCAAACAGCTGCAGACACACACGAACTATCGTTTACAAGATTAAACGCCGGCACTTATTTCGTAACGGTAACCAATGCAGAAAACAATGCTGTGCTGTTACAACAAACGATTATCAAAAAATAGTACCTCCTGTATATTCAAAAGGCCAGTGTAACACATTGTTACACTGGCCTTTTTCTTTTTTTCACTCCAGAAAAATCCTGCTTGCCTTTCCTTTACAACACTACCTGCTCTTCGCTAAGCGCAGAAGCAGACTTTAGTTCGATGATTGCGAGCGTTGCTATCACCGCCACTTCTAACAGAAAATACAGCAATCCTAAACCGGTGAGTTCCGTGAAATAATATAATACCAACCCTGTTGTAATACAGCCGTATTCCAGGTTGGTAAAAGCAATAATCCTCAGGTAAGACCTGCTACCTTTCTGAACAAATAAGCAGCACGTCAGAGAAAAAATTGCCAGCGCACAAGCGGTTACAAATAAAAACCATATTGCGGGCACGGGCATTCCAAATACGCCCTCAAACCTGAGCAGCACAATACCTAATATCGAAGCAGAAAGCAATGCCCCTAAACCGTCTATCAAAAAAAGACGTTTTGGACTTAAGGTTATTGTATTCATGTAATGGAAAGGTGGTTTGTATTGGTTTACCCGGTGGCACAAGGGTAATTAATCCTTGCCAAAATACAAAAGCCTGGTTTTAACCTGGTCCCAAAACTGGCGGATCTTGCCGGGGTTTTGTTTCCATTCGTTAAAGCGATCCTGTGCTTCCTGCCGCCTGTAAGCATCCATCTGGGCCATCATATCGGCCTGCAATTGCTTATCTGTATCTACCGCGCGGTTATAAAAATCCTTTTCTATTTCTTTTTGGGCATTTCTTTGGTTGAGCCAGGCCAGTTTTTTCTCTTGCACCGCATCCTTCACCTTTTCTTCATACAAGCCCGAGGGCATCATGAGTTTGGTAAGCAGCGGCATCAGTTCTATAAGCATGATGAGCATAATAACCAGGCGGTACCGGTCTTTTACCGGTGGGTGGGCCTGCATCAGATCGTCCAGCGCTTCTATACGGCTCAGAAAACCATCTGAAAGGCTTTTTTGAAACGCAGCGGTGCGCTCCTGTATCCCCGATTCCAATTGTTTCTGTTGTGCCAGGGCGCTGTCCAGCGGCATTTGCGAAGTACGCTTCCAGGCTATAAAGTCTTCTTCGGCTTTGAGGTAAGCCATTTTTTTTACCCTTGCTATGCTCGATTCGCCAATCTTACCCGAACCACCTGTACCATCCGTTTCGCGGATATAGGCATTTTTGAGATCGAGAATTTCCTGCTCACGGCTTTTTTGCTCGTTGCGGATGCGATCGGTTTCTGTCTTAGCCTGTTGCAGCAATATGCCTTGCTCTGCCCGTACCTGCGTGGTGTAGGCGGCTATCTTTTTCTGGTTCACGATGGGCAGGTGACCGTCAATATCTTTTTTAAACAGCATGAGCACCACGGGTTGCGAAATAAAGAAACCTATGGTGAGCGCCAGTATAAGCCGCAGCGATAAACTGAGCCACCTGTTGCGCCCATTGCTCGTATTGAGGCCTGCTATAAGCCCCCGGTCAATGGTAAGAATAACGAATCCGAAAAACAATGCCGCAGGTATAATCAACAGCAAATCGCTGAACAGCGTGGAAAAGAAATAGCCCCATGCCAGCGTGGCAAAAATCCAGGTCACCATTACCGTATAGCCGATAACAGTGTAGCGGAATTTATCGGGACCGCAGTCCTTCATTAACCGATGGTCGGCAGCGGCCATCCACCACAAAAATTTATCCCAACCAGAGGGATTTTCTTCCTGGTCGCGGCTAGGGTCAGAAGGTAGTTCGGCTGGTAGTTCTGAGATATAAGTCATTGAATAACAAATTTAATGGTGACCTTTTGCAGTACTCAGGATGTTTTCACTAGCATGCCTGCTCCAAAATTATTCAATAATTGGATGGTAGCCGTGTTTTAATGATAAGCGGAGGCAAATGCGGATAAAGGAAAGAAGGACATAAAAGTAAAGGCCGGAAATGCTCCGGCCCTTCTTTGGTTGTATGCACTGGTTGTTAATTCCATCCGCCGCCTAATGCCTGGTAAATGTTTACCACCGCATTCATCTGCTGCTGCTGGGTTTCGATCAGTTCAAATTTCGACTGCAACGCATCGCGCTGGGTAAGCAGCACTTCCATATAATCTGCTCTCGCCGACCGGAACAGATCATTGGAGATGCTGATGGATTGTGTAAGCGCTTCTACCTCTTTGGATTTGAGGCTGTAACTGTTTTCCAGGTTATTGATCTTAGACATTTGGTTGGCTACTTCTACATAAGCGTTTAAGATGGTACGCTCATAGTTGTATACAGCCTGCACCTGTCTTGCGCTGGCATTGCGGTAGTTGGCTTTAATCGCATTGCGGTTAATGAGCGGCGCTACCATTTCGCCCGCCAGCGAATACAGTAAAGACAACGGTGTTTTAATCAAATAAGCCGGGTTAAACGCCTGGTAACCGATAGATGCGGAAATACCCAGCGAAGGATAAAACTGCGCTTTGGCTACCCGCACATCCAGTTTAGATGCTGCCAGTTCGCGCTCCGCTTGTTTAATATCCGGACGGTTGGCCAGCAGCTGCGAAGGCAAACCCGCGTTAATAATTTCGGGCACAGCGGTTCCGAATGCCTCACTGTTTCTTGCAATAGGCTGCGGATAGCGGGCCAGCAAAAAGTTGATGCGGTTCTCTGTCTCCGTTATCCTTTGCTGAATATCGAACTGCAAGCTGCGGGTATTGAGCACTTCTGCTTCAAACTTACGCACCGCCAGTTCCGTTACCCTTGCACCTTCTTTTTGCAGTTTTACCACATTCAATGCATTGGTCTGGATGTCGATATTCTGCTTTACAATAAGCAACTGGTTGTCGAGCGCCAGCAATTCGTAATAGGAATTGGCCACTTCGGCAATGAGGTTGGTTACTACAAAGTTTTTACCTTCTACGCTAGCCAGGTAGCGGTTTACCGCCGATTTTTTGGCATTGCGCAGCTTGTGCCAGATGTCAATTTCCCAGGACACATTGGCGGCCACCAGGAAATCGCCCAATGGCTCCGGCGTTTTTTTGCCCGGGGCTATTTCAATGGCTTCTTCGCTGGCACCACGAGGCGTGTACCTGCCCACTTTATCCAAACCGGCTCCGGCCCGAAGGCTTACAAAAGGTAAATAATCTCCTTTCCTGGCCCTTATCTCATTCCTTGCAATCTGTATTTCCTGCATGGTAATGTTCAGCTCCTGGTTGTTTTTCAACGCAGTGTCGATCAGGTTCAGCAGATCCTGGTCTTTAAAAAAGGTTTTCCAGGTAAGCTGGGCGGTATTGGAAGAGTCCTGCGAGCCGGCATAGCTCGCAGGTACTGTTTTATTTTCGGTCCTCGTGGTTACAGCAGGCATTTTACATGCCGTGTAAGCAAAGGCGATACAGCTTATGCTTATTATTTTAGTGATTGTCTTCATGGCCATTGTCACTCATTTCTAAGGTTAACGATTTTACTTTAAAACGCTTTTTCCATTTTCTCCAACCCTTGTCTTTCTTTTTGTGATCGATCTCTTCGGTCAGCGGCGTTTCATCTTCATCTCTAATGAGCTTGTGTTTTTCGGCAATAGTGCCAAAAATGTAATACAAGCCCGGCACGATGATAACCCCGAAAACAGTTCCGAACAACATACCACCCGCGGCAGAGGCACCGATGGTACGGTTACCGATAGCACCGGGACCAGTTGCGAAAATTAACGGAATCAAACCTGCGATAAAGGCGAAAGAAGTCATTAAAATGGGACGGAAACGCACTTTAGCACCTTCAATAGCGGCATCGAGCACCGATACGCCTTGCTGGTGTTTCTGCACCGCAAATTCTACGATAAGCACCGCGTTCTTACCCAGCAGACCTACCAGCATCACCAGGCCCACCTGGGCATAGATATCGTTGGCCAGGCCCATAGCCTTGAGCAGCATAAATGCCCCAAACACCCCGGCAGGCAATGATAACACCACCGCCAGCGGCAGGATAAAACTTTCGTATTGGGCGGCCAGCACCATGTATACGAATAAGAGTACAATAAGGAAAATATACAGCGCTTCGTTTCCACGTGCGGCTTCGTCTTTGGAAAGCCCTTCCCAGTCTATACCATAACCACGGGGCAGTGTTTTTTGCGCCACTTCCTGTATGGCCTTCATGGCTTCGCCACTGCTGTAACCATTGGCTGGCTCTCCTCTGATGGCTGAGGAAGGATACATATTGTAACGGGTAATTTCGTTTAACCCGTGGGCCTTTTTAATTTTCATGAAAGCAGAGTAAGGCACCATCTCATCGCGGTTGTTCTTTACATACAACTGCAACAGATCTTCGGGCAATCTGCGGTATTCAGGCCCGGCCTGTACATACACTTTAAAGAAAGTTCCGAAACGGATAAAGCCCAGCTCATAGGTACTACCAATCAAAATAGACAGGTTGTCCATGGCTTTACCGATAGAAACGCCTTTCTGCATAGCAGCCTGGTTGTCTATCTCCAACTCGTACTGCGGGTAGTTGGCGCTAAAGAAAGTAAACAAGCCGGTAAGCTCTTTACGCTTGTGCAACTCTGCCATAAACTGGTCGTTTACTTTTTCGAGCGCTTTGTAATCGCCGGTATTGGTTTTATCGAGCAAGCGCAGGGCAAAACCGCCCGCGGCACCATAACCGGGCACGGCTGGTGGGCCAAAAAACTCGATGGTAGCACCAGGAATGTCTTTGGCTTTTTCTTCCAGCTCCTCAATAATCTGGTTTACGGAGTGCTTACGTTTAGACCAGTCTTTCAGGTTAATCAAACAGGTACCGGCGTTGGAGCCACGCCCCTCTGTGAGTACCTCATAACCAGCCAGTGCAGAAACGGATTGGATGCCCTCCACGTGCCGGGCAATATCCTGCAACTCTCGGGTTACATCATTGGTCCTTTCCAGGGTAGATCCAGGAGGGGTTTGCACAATGGCGTAGATCATGCCCTGGTCTTCGTTGGGAATAAACCCAGTAGGCAATTGGCTGGAAGTGAGCCAGATACCGCCGCAGAAAGCGATAAGGATACCAAAAGTTACCATTTTGCGGTTAACGATAAGCACAAGTAATTTGGTGTACTTACCGGTTATTTTTTCGAATACGCGGTTAAAGGCATCGATAAACCTGTTGACAGGCGTTTTCTTCCGGGGTTTACCATGATTGTTTTTGAGGATCATAGCGCACAATACCGGCGTAAGCGTAAGCGCCACCAGACCGGAAATTACAATAGAACAAGCCATGGTAATGGCAAACTGCCTGTAGAAAATACCCACGGGGCCACTCATAAACGCAACCGGTACAAACACCGCGGTCATGAGCAGGGTAATGGCAATAACGGCACCGCTGATCTCCCGAAGTACTTTTTTAACGGCCTTGTAAGGCGACAAATGCTCTTCCTCCATTTTGGCATGCACCGCCTCTACGACCACGATGGCATCATCTACCACCACACCAATCGCCAGTACAAGGGCAAACAAGGTGATGAGGTTAATCGTAAGTCCAAAAAGCTGCATGAAAGCAAATGCACCAATAAGCGATACAGGTACTGCCAGCGTGGGGATAAGCGTAGAGCGCCAGTCGCCCAGGAATACAAACACCACAATGGCCACCAGTATAAATGCCTCGCCCAGGGTATGTATTACCTTTTCGATAGAAGCATCGAGAAAGCTCGATACGTCGTAACTGATTTCGTAATCCATGCCCGCAGGAAAAGAGCTGGCTTTAATCTCTTCCAACTGCGCTTTTACTTCCTTAATTACATCGCTGGCGTTACTGCCGTAGGTTTGTTTAAGGGTAATGGCCGCAGACGGGTGCCCGTCCATATTGGAATAGATATCGTAAAACTCACTACCCAATTCCACTTCTGCAATGTCTTTGAGGTGCAGGATCTCGCCATTGGGATTGGCACGTATAATTACGTTTTCGTATTGTTCGGGTTTGTTGTAACGGCCCTGGTAGGTAAGCACATACTCCAGCGCTTCGGAACGCTTACCGGTGCTCTGCCCCAGCCTTCCCGGCGAACCGATGATGCTTTGCTCGGCCAGTGCTTCCATTACCTCATCGGTAGACACATTGTAGGCGCGCATACGGTCGGGTTTAAGCCAGATACGCATAGCATATTGGCGGCTACCCAAAATTTTGGCACTACCCACCCCTTTCAAACGGCTCAGTTCGGGCAGGATGTTTACGTTGGCAAAGTTGTACAGAAACTTCTGATCGGCGTTTTTATCCTTACTGTACAGGTTTACATACATGAGCATGTTGGGCGAGGTATAGCTCACCACCAATCCCTCGCGCTGTACCAGCGTAGGGAGCCTGTTGGTTACCTGCTCAATCCTGTTTTTTACGTTTACCACCGCCTGGTTGGGATCGGTACCCAGGTCAAACACCACCTGGATGGTGGCCTCACCGGCACTCGTGGCATCGGAGGTAATGTATTTCATGCCGGGCGCGCCGTTGATGGCT
The DNA here is from genome assembly GCA_031546985.1 of Chitinophagaceae bacterium. GTDB lineage: Bacteria > Bacteroidota > Bacteroidia > Chitinophagales > Chitinophagaceae > JAVBJN01. The sequence goes on along the minus strand of JAVBJN010000026.1, from coordinate 42,820 downwards.
TTCTCCATCGGGATAAGCACCGACTCTACCAGCACGTTGGCACTGGCACCCGGATAGGCAATAGTCACCACCACCATAGGCGGGGCAATAGAAGGAAACTGCGATACGGGCAGTGTATTAATGGCCAGTATACCCATGAAGATAATGACGAGTGAGATCACTATCGCGAGGACCGGCCTTTTAATGAATTTATTGAACATTTTCTTGTTTTTAGGATGCTTACATTATTCTGTTGGCAACTGCAGCTTGGCCAGCACCGCTGCCGGCTCTTCGTATTTGTAGGTAATCTTATCGTTGTCTTTTACCTTACGTATACCTTCCAGTAATATTCTTTCTCCGGCATTTAATCCTTCTTTGATCACAAACAAGTCGGGCATTTCGGCTTCTACCGTAATGGGGCGCGATTTTACGATGTTGTTTTTATCTACTACAAAAACATACTTCTTGTCCATCACCTCAAAAGAGGCTTTTTGTGGAATGATTATCGCATTTTTAATGGGTATGCGCATTTCGATATTACCGGTTTCGCCATGTCTTAACAGGCCTTTGGGGTTAGGGAATGTAGCCCGGAAAGCGATGTTGCCCGTTTCGTTGTTAAAGTCGGCTTCAATGGTTTCTACCACACCAGGAAATTCAAAAAGGCTGTTATTGGCCATCAGCAGGCTTACTTCCAGTTTGCTTTCCTTTTGCGATTTAGAGGCGTAGTCGAGGTATTCCGATTCCGGTACGTTGTAATACACCCACATTTTACTATTGTCCGAGAGTTCGGTAAGCAGGTCGCCTTCATCTACCAGGCTTCCCGGCCTTACGTGAAAGCGGTCGATAATGCCATCAAACGGTGCCCTGATTTCGGTAAAACCCAGGTGCACTTTGGCCAGCGACAGCTCGGCTTTGGCTTTGGCCAATTTGGCGTGTGCGAGCGCCAGTTCGTTGGGCGATACCACATTTTTATCGGCCAGCGGCTTGGTGTTCTGCACTTCAATTTCGGCGGCTTTTACTTCGGCTTGCGCTTTCTGCATTTCGGCTTCGTACACCTTGGGCATAATCTGAAACAGCAATTGGCCCTGTTTCACAAACTGGCCTTCGTCTACATAAATCTTCTCGAGGTAGCCTCTTTCCTGGGCTCTGAGTTCAATATGCCGTATAGAGTGGATCTGCGATACATATTCTTTGGTAACGGAGGTGTCCATCTGCACCGGGCTGGTTACGATAAATTGGGTAGCGGCTTCCTTTTCTTCTTTTTTAGAAGAACAGCTGGTGTGGCACAGCACGGCACACAAGCCTGCGAGCATGAGAATTCTGTTCATAATTTATTAGTGTCCTGATTCGGGTTTACGGATGTTTCTTCGGGGGCGAGCATCAAGCCCCCTGCCCGCTGTATGCATAGCTGCAGCGGCAATGTTGTAAAATGATAATGGCAAATAGATTATGCCATGATGCTTTACCGAGCTTAAAGCCGGGGCATCATATGCGCATTACGCACAACAGTGCGCAGGTGTAGGAAGCAGAGTAGAAAAAACGGTGTGGCTGCAGCGCGCGTTTGGGTGCACAGCTGCCAGCATATCTGAGTGTTGGCGTATGGACAGGAACAAGAAAGGCTTTGCCACCCGGTGAGTACTTTTTGAGCGCTATTACATCATCGTCTTCGCCTTCGTACTCATTGGTGGTTTCGCTGATCGCGCTGTCTTCGGTACCGCCATCGGGCAATGCCGATCGTATAAACAGTGGTTGCTGTATATTGGTAATGCCATAGAAAGGATGCAGCCGGGCTGTTTTACGAGAGTGCCTGCTGCGGAAATGCGGGGCAGCATTATCGTTCTGCGGGCCCAGGTGCGATACCCGTATAAAAACATGGTGCCGGGTCCACTCTACCTGGGCAATGCCATAATGCGCGAGATTACGATCCAGGCAACGGGGCATTTGTACATCTGCACAAAAGACACTCAGGTGCTGAAACAGCAAAAAGACGAGCGCGAATAAGAATTTTCTGATGGCAAATGGCATCTGGCCGGAATGAGTTTGATGAAACGATGCTAAGCATGCAGCAAGGGGGATGTAACCTGCTACCAGGTTGCGGAAAAGTGCAGCGTATCAGAAAAACAGGCCAATAATATTATACCCGTTGCGGAACGCTACAGGCAGGCATCAAACTCTGAAATTGCAATGAAAAAGGAAAAGCGACTGGTCTTCCAGCGCAGCACGTGCCCGGTAATGACCCAGCAATTTTTGCGCAAGTGGCGTAAAACCGGTTGGTTTAGAAGAATAATGTGTGGTAAGCACCGGTGATAGTACCGGAAAACTGCCATGCTCGGTATCTTCCGATTCTTCGAGGGCTATAAGTTCGGTAGGGATCTGCTCCGCAGCATAATTGCGAAAACGGTGCTCCTGTGCAGAAACGGTGTGTGCTGCTGCCTTACGTATACCGGCGTTCAATCGCTCTCCTCCGCTGTGGAAGAGTTGAAAAAACACTAATAAAAAGGAAATCACATTTAACAGCATATTTACTAAGCTATTACACCGTATTGTTGTAAAGCATGCATTTACAGCAGCTTATATAATGGGGCAAATGTAGCAACAAATTCGATAAAGCGACAAGCCCGCTTGTTAAATCTTGTTAACATGGGGTTAAGCCCTATCCTGCATAAGTATTATCAGGATCAGTACTTTCTGTACCGGCCAGGCTTTGCACCAACCACCCGGCATTAGTAAAACCCATCACATTCTACAAGTTTTAACTATAAAATCATATGGAATTAACACGATAGTGTCCTTTTTCGGTACAAAATCACTAACTTTGCCGCGCACTTTTGATGTGCACCTAATCATTTGGGTGTACAAAAGACCAGAAAACTCCTTTTCCTTATTCCGGGTTTACAGTTTTGCCCTGCTGTTTTGCAGGAGAGTTTAAACCCTGGTACATGCCTTACAAGCTACTGATAATTATATGAGAAGAATTGCCGCACATAGAAAGACATTAGGCGTAGACAAGACCGCCGATCTGAAATCGCTGAAATCGGCCTATCGTAACCTGATGAAAGAATCGCACCCCGATAAGTTCATGGACGACGAAGCGGCAAAAGAGGAAGCGGAAGAAAGAAGCAAAAAGGTAATTGAGGCCTATCACTTCCTGGTGAGCATTGCACCCGAAACCATTGAGCAGGCATTGCCCGAGTATACCGAAACGGTAACCAACTCGCAGATCCAGTATTTTGAGTACAAAAAAGAGATCCTGGAACTGAATTTCGTAGATGGCAGCAGCTATGAATACTTTGGCGTACCCAAAACCCTGTATACCAAACTTTGTGGTTCAGATGTTCCGGATCGTTTTTGCCGCAGACACATCTACCATGAGTTTACCTACCGTAAAATGACCAAAGCAGTAGAAGCAGAATAGTTTGCCGCTGTAAGCATAGCAAAAGCCCCCGCAGATTGCGGGGGCTTTTTGTATTAAGTTTGGGTAAGTTGCAATTGTTTTACAGCCTCCCCTATTTGCCTTTTGTAAAAAACATGTTACCATAAATTCCTGACGCAAAAACCAATATAAAAGCTGAATGGCTCCGGTAAATCGTAGGATTGCTTTGTAGGATAGGATGAGTAGGTTGTTCCATTCGAATGGCAAGCCGGGCAGAACGATAAGACGTTACGGCCGAAACGGAGCCTTTATATATCCTTAAAACAGCCTGTTTGTTGGTTACATAAAACCGGATAGAATCATTACGATCTATTACAAACCGGAAATGATCATACTGCCAATCCGATTGCCTGCCAGGAAACATGGACCCGTCTACTACATAAGATCCATAAAAATCATCTTTGGTAAGCTCAATTTTTGATGTAAAATATTGTATAGAAAAGGACAAGACAATGATCGCTACAACACCAAGCCAAAGACCACCCAGTATTTTTCCGAAGATCATTTTCTTCGCACCCAGCCAGCACCATAACAGTACCAACGTAAGTGGGACCAACACTAAAACAAAAAGCAGATTAAAACCTAATCCCATGTGCAATCAGGATTATACTACCTTGGTACAAGCTGGTTAATAATCAGTAACGCCATTGCTACCGTTATCCCATAGGCCAATGTTTTAACTAATTTACCTTTCTTCAACATCAGTTCGTTCAGTTTTTCCTGCCGTTCTTTGGGCAGCTTTATTTTTCCGCTTACTGCGAGAGAAACGTATAAGAAAATGGAAAAAATGAGGATATCGTTAATCAGCCCTCCAAATGATTACATAAGCTTATATATTTATTGTAATTAATCCGGAATCTCCACTTTGGGCCCCAGGAATTTGGGTTTTGTTTGCAACAGGTAATCGACAAAAACCTTTACCCGCGCCAGTTTTTCGCGCAGCTGCACTTTAAGGCCTGCTTGCTTGTTTACATCCTGCGCGTTAAAGCCTATAGCGGCAATGTCTTCTTTTAAAGCAATAAACACCGCCCGCTGGTTATGGAATGGTTGTGAAATAACGGTTACCGCATGCTGGCCAAAAATCTCACGCAGCCGCACCATAGAATCGAAGGTGCGAAACCCCGCATAATCCAGAAAAAGCAGGTTGGAGTCAATGCCTGCCTGCATTAAATCGGCCCGCATTTGAGAAGGCTCATCGTAATCGGCCCGGCTGTTATCGCCACTAATGACCAGGTATTTGATCTTACCCGCTTTCATCAGTTGGGTTGCCGCCACTATCCGGTATGTATAATAAGGGTTTTCACTGCCGTTGGCCAGGTATTTGCCCGTGCCCAGCAGCAACCCTGTTTTGTTATAGGGCACACTAGTAACGTCGCTATACAACAAACCCTCAGTGGCTTTGTTGATTTTGGTATTACAGATGTAAATAACAACCGGAATCAGCACCAGCAAAATGACAACCAGTATTTTCATCAGCTTCTTTTTACGCATAGGTGAATCGGAATTCGGCTTTGGAAGCCAAAAGTACTGCTCTGCAATCAATTAAAACAGTATACCCACGCATTTTTAACGCAGTGCCGATATTCGTAACTTCAACCTCCAAACCAAACACTTAAGCCATGACCCCGATCAAACGCACGCAAACTTTTGAAAGCCCTGCAGACAAAGTATGGGCAGCGCTCACCAACAAGCAGCAAATGAAAAAATGGTATTTCGATATACCCGATTTTGAACTAAAGGAAGGCGCAGTTTTTAATTTTTATGAAAGCGAGGCCAGGCAGTTTCACCACCGAGGCACGGTAAAAGAAGTGGTGCCTAACCAGAAACTGAGCCATACCTGGACCCACCCCAGCCACTCCAAAGGCGAGTCGCTGCTTACCTGGGAGCTGCAACCCCAGGGCGATAAAACCATTGTAACCCTTACCCACGAAGGCATCGAAAACTTTGCCGATGCCGGGCCCGATTTTTCCAAAGCCAATTACGAAATGGGTTGGGATGCGATATTGAACATACAATTGCGCAACCACCTGTACGGTATCGAAAAACTGGCGTTTCCCATCGATATTAATGCCCCTGTTACTACCGTATGGCAGAAAATGTGGAACCATGAGGGCTACAAGCAATGGACAGCACCATTCTGCGAGGGTTCGTACGCCGAGGGCAATTTTACACCAGGCAGCGATGTACGCTTTCTTACACCAGACGGATCGGGCATGTACAGCAAAGTGCTCTTTGTTAAAGAAAACGAGAAGATCATTTTCAGTCATATAGGCGAGGTTAAAAACGGTGCCAACCAACCCCTGGACGCAGCCGCCAGCAAATGGACCGGAAGCCTGGAAGCCTATACCTATACCGAACAAAATGGCGGCACCCACCTGCTGGCCGAGGTAGATTGCGATCCTAAACACATTGACTATATGAAGGAAAAATTTCTGCTGGCGATGCAGGAAGTGAAGAAAATGAGTGAGGGGTAGATTGGGTATTCTTCATGGCGATTAATGCCGTGGAGATGCTGCTTCCTTCGTTCCTCGGTGCAGCATCACATTTTTCATTGTCATGCTGCACGGGTGAGGTACGAACCCGAAGCAGCATCTGCTGCCAGATTATCTACCTCATAACAAAACCCCAATGCCTCACAGCATTGGGGTTTTTAACTATAGGCCGGTTTGGCTTACTTACTACTTATTTTTTCTTCGATTTTGAAGATGGTTGCGCTGTACCTGCCGCTTCTTTGGCAGCACGTTCTTTTTTAATCACACCCAATTCTTCTTCCAGGATATTGGTAGGTACAAAACTAGGCGGGAAAGACCTGGGCGGGAATTCTTTAAACGCTCCTGCAAACTTGAATACTTCTTCCATCGTTCCGTATACGCCTCCGATCTGGTTCAGGTTCCAATCCCAATAGGTATTGGAGGTTATATCGGCACGCTCGTAGGGATCCATATACAGGTTAAAGATTTTTTGCAGGCGCAGTTTGGTAAACGGCTCAGCCCATACACCCATTGTACCGGGTAGGCGTTGCTCTGCGTACACATACTTATAGGCACCCTGGCGGTAACCTACCAGCAAGCCGTCATCATCCGAATAGAAGAAATTATTACGGGCGCTGTGTGTGGTTGTTTTGTTGGAAACAGTACCAGTCACCGCTTTCAGGAACGGCAGTTGGTTATAACCATCCAGGTGCACTTTGTAGTTTTTGCCATTGGCGGTATAGCCTTTCAGCAACTTGGCTGTAATATCGGGCTCACCGGCAATTGCACACAAAGTAGGCATCCAGTCGTTGTGGCTCATCAGCTCATTGGTTACAGTACCGGGTTTAATTACACCAGGCCAGCGCACCACGCAGGGCACACGGAAGGCACCTTCCCAGTTGGTGTTCTTTTCTGAACGGAACGGGGTCATAGCACCATCAGGCCAGGTGTTCATGTGCGGACCGTTATCAGAAGTGTACACCACAATGGTATTGTTGGCTATGCCCATATCATCCAGGGCTTTCAGCAGTTCGCCAATGGTAGCATCGTGCTCGATCATACCATCTATGTACTCGCTGTCGCCATGCTCATACTGGCCTCTGTGCGAGGTTCTAACGTGCGTACGCAGGTGCATACGGGTAGAGTTAAACCAGCAGAAGAAAGGCTTGCCGGATGAGTGCACACGTTTCATGTAATCGATAGCCGCGCTGGAGGTTTCATCATCAATGGTCTCCATACGTTTTTTGGTCAGTGGTCCGGTATCTTCAATGGTTTGTTTGCCTACTTTACCAAAACGGGGATCTTCGGTTGGGTCGTCTTTGTCGGTAGCCTTACATTTGAGCACACCACGCGGGCCATACTTGGCCAGGTATGCGGGATCTTTGGGGTAATCCGGCAATTCTGGTTCTTCCTCGGCATTGAGGTGATAAAGGTTACCAAAAAATTCATCAAACCCGTTTACCGTGGGCAATGATGGGTTGCGGTCGCCTACGTGGTTTTTACCAAACTGCCCGGTACCATAACCCAGGTTTTTAAGCAAGCCGCCAATGGAAGGATCCAACTGACTCATGCCCATAGGCGCGCCAGGAAAACCTACTTTGGTAAGCCCGCTGCGTATACCGTGCTGCCCGGTGAGGAATGCCGCCCGGCCTGCCGTACAGGATTGTTCTCCATAATAATGAAGAAAGCGAACGCCTTCGTTGGCAATACGGTCGATATTGGGGGTTACATACCCCATTACACCATCGCTGTAGGCGCTAATGTTGGCTATACCAATATCATCGCCGAAAATGACCAGGATGTTGGGTTTGTCTTGTGCCCGCACCAACATCGAGATGCAAACACCTGCTACTGTAAAAATCTTCTTTGCACTCATAACTATTGATTTTGATTATTGAAATGTGTTAGAATAACGGAAAACCACAGGCAACAAGGCAATAGCCTTAAACCTGGCAAGCGGATTTTCCTCCATACATACCGTAGCATCATTATTCAGTGCAGAACAAGACTTAAGTCTTTAAAGATTTGCTTCTTAGAGATGTCAAGAACAACACATTTTCATGATGGCATCATAGATTCAGTAACTCATTTTCACAGCAATAACTTTCTGCTCTATACAATGAATAACAACCTTAATAACACTAAAATGACTGCTCTTTGGGAATCTGGCTGAAAATGTGCCGGGATCACATTCAACAGGCCCAAAACGGAAATGAACACAAAAAAACGTTCAATCCACTTTACCCTACTTGCTTTATAAACGACTAAAACACAGTAGTTTTTTTTCTTATTCCGAATATAGGTAAAATATTTTTATTTATACAACCCAGATATAAAATAATAAACAATTAACCCTTTTACGCAAATTAAGAAGGGAACAAAAACTTCCCAACAAGAGACCTTTCTATCTTTAATAACCCATTTCCAAAAGAATTCAAAATTTAGCCATTAATTTGACCTGTGAAAATCCTGATTATAGAAGATGAATGGCAACTGGCGCAAAGCATATCCGATTACTTATCGGATGAGCAATACCTGTGTGAGATTGCCGCAGACTACCAGCAAGCCCTCGAAAAAACAGAACTGTACGATTACGACTGCATCTTGCTCGATCTGATGCTGCCCGGTGGCGATGGGCTAAAAATTCTGGAAGCGCTTAAAAAGGATAAAAAGCAGGATGGCGTTATCATTATCTCGGCCAAAAATGCACTGGAAGATAAAATAAAAGGATTGCAGATCGGGGCAGACGATTACCTGTCCAAACCTTTTCACATGCCCGAGCTGGCGGCCAGGGTTTACTCGGTTATCCGCAGGCGGCATTTCGACAATACCAACATTATCCGGCACCAGGAGCTGGAGATAAACCTGCTCTCCAAAACAGTAACCGTTAACCAAACGGAAGTACAGCTTACCAAAAAAGAATTTGACCTGCTGCTGTATTTTATCAGCAACAAAAACCGGGTGGTCTCCAAAAGCGCGCTGGCAGAGCATTTGCTGGGTGACATGGCCGATATGCTGGACAATTACGATGTAATTTACGCCCACATTAAAAACCTGAAACGCAAACTGGCCGAAGCTGGCGGCGGCAATTACCTGAAAACAATTTACGGAAGTGGTTATAAATGGGAGTCATGACTAAATTGCTCAACCAATCTTTCAAAATATTCCTGGGCTATGCCGCTGTTGTGCTGGCCTGTAGCATACCTGCCTATTACCTTATTGTAGACCATATCTGGCAGCACGAACTTAAAGAGCACAACATCATTGTAAGCGAGGGCATACGGCACAACCTGCAATCGCTGCAATTCTCTGATTCTGCCTTACAGGAAAGCGTACAACTCTGGAACCAGCTCCAGCCCGAAGCCAGGCTTGTTCCGGTAGCATCTGCACAAGCCGACAGCACCTACAATGTATACCGCACCAATCCCTATAAAAAAGACAAGACTGCGAATGAAGACCGCTTCCAGGGCCTGGTTACCTGCTTTGAACTGAATGGCAAACCCTACAGCCTTACCGTAGAAACCAATATGGAAGAATCGCACGAAACCATACTGGGTTTAACGCTGGTATCCATCATCTTTTTCATCATACTGCTGGGTGGATTGATATTCCTTAACAAATGGCTATCTGCCCGCATCTGGCGGCCTTTTTACCAAAGCCTCGATAAGATTAAAAACTTTGATCTGCACCACTACCAGGCCATTACATTTGAGCCTACCCCGATAGCCGAATTTGAAACCTTAAACAATAGCCTGAGCCAACTTATAGCAGGCAATATAGCCGCCTACCAGCAACAAAAACACTTTATAGAAAACGCATCGCACGAGCTGCAAACGCCACTGGCCATTGTGCAGGCCAAGCTCGATGTTTTTTTACAAGACGCTACTCTATCGCAAAAACAATCGGACAGTGTAGAGCAAGCGCAGAACGCGCTGCTGCGGGTAAACCGCATCAATAAAAACCTGCTGTTGCTGGCCAAAATTGAGAACCGCCAGTTTCCCGACAAAGAAGCCATCGACCTCTCAGAGCTTACTACCGATAACCTGGAATGGATGGCCTCATTTACCGAAGAAAAACAATTGCGTGTGGTGCCCAATATTGCACCGGGCATAATGCTGGATGCCAACAGAACCCTTACCGAAATACTGCTGTCTAACCTGCTCATGAATGCTATTAAATACAGTGCGCACGAAGGTGTAATTACGGTGGCCCTGGAGCCCAACAGCCTCCGCATTTCCAACTCCGGCACCGAAGCGCTGGAAAGAGAACAATTGTTTAAACGTTTTGGAAGAACCTCGGCCCAATCGCCCGCAACGGGCCTGGGCCTGGCCATTGTAGCCGAAGTATGCAAGCAATACGGCTGGCAGATCCTCTATGATTACAACACGGGGCAGCATCATTTTACCGTTTATTTTTCCTGAGTTTGGCCAAAAGAAACAGCGTTCAGATTTTATTCTAAATCGGGTTGCAGCTTTGTAACATGAACAAGCATATTATTCAGCAAACCGCATCCCTGTTTATAAGTCTTTTGATGTGCACTCATGCGCCTTTACAAGCTCAGTCCGGCAAAACCACGGTATCGGGCACGGTAAAAGACGAAAAGCAGAAAGCCCCCATTCCTTACGTAAATGTGGTAGTGCTTACCAGCAAAGACAGCAGCTTTCTTGCAGGCACCGTAACCGGAGAAGACGGCCGGTTTACCCTCGCCGATCTTAAAAGTGGTAAGTACCTTTTAAAGATCTCCTACCTCGGTTACCAGCCCCAGATTAAACCACTGCTCATTGGCGAGTTAAGCCCTTTCCTGGAACTGGGCAATATAGAGCTGGCAAGCAATACCAACAACCTGAAAGAAGTAACCATAAGCACCACACAAGATGAGGTAAGCGGCAAAATGGACAAGAAAACCTTTAACCTTGCCGATAACCTGACCCAGGCGGGCGCCTCTGCGCTCGATGCTATGAAAAACCTGCCCGGCGTAACGCTGCAGGATGGCAAAGTGCAATTGCGGGGCAGCGATAAAGTGATGGTGCTCATCGATGGCAAACAAACAGCCCTTACTGGCTTTGGCGGCCAATCGGGCTTGCAGAACATACCAGCCTCGGCTATTGAGCGCATCGAAATCATCAACAACCCCTCTGCTAAGTTCGATGCCAATGGCAACGCAGGCATCATCAACATTATTTACAAAAAAGAAAAGAAAGAAGGGCTCAACGGCACTGTAGGCCTTACCGGAGGCCTGGGCGCACTGTGGATCAAACAAAGCAACTACCCTACCATTCGCCCGCAATACCAGGCTACGCCCAAAATAAATCCATCGCTATCGCTCAACTACCGCAAAAACAAAGTAAACCTGTTTATACAAGCCGATGACCTGTACAACCAAACCCTTAACAAAAACGAATTTACCGACCGCTATTACGACGACGGCACGGTAATTAAACAACAACTCAAACGCAACCGCAATACCAATACCGTTACCACACGAGGTGGCATGGACTGGTATCTGAACCCCAAAAACACTATTACCGTATCGGGCCTGCTCAGCAGTGAAAAAATTATTGACCACGGCGATGAACCCTTCTTTAACAGCAGCCTTACAGAGCGTGCACGGCTGTGGCAGTTTATAGAAGATGAGCTTAAAACCACCGTAACCGCATCTGCCGCATGGCAGCACCAGTTTAAGCAACCGGGCCGCTCGCTCAATATTAGTTACAACTACACGTTTCACCGCGAGAACGAGCAGTATTTCTTTACCAATTATATGCCCACCTATACCGGGCTCGATTCTTTTAAACTATTGTCGGATGAGCATGTATCGGATCTGAACCTCGATTATGTGCAACCGTTAAAATATGGCCGTATAGAAGGGGGTATTAAATTCCGCAGGCGTTACATTCCGGTAAATATGACCTTTATTCCGGGCCTGCATTCGCCGCTCGATGTAAATGCCGGGGGCTGGGCCAACTATACCGAAACCATTCCCGCACTTTATGGCAACTATATTTTCGAAAATAAAAACCTGGAGATCGAAGCCGGCCTCCGGCTCGAGTATGTAAAGGTGCAATACGATGTAAACCCCAACCACAACACGTATAAAAGCAGTGGCTACGATTACACACAACCTTTTCCCAACCTGCGTTTCAGCTATAAATTTGACGACCGCAACCGCATTACGTTTTTCTACAACCGGCGTGTAGACCGGCCCAATGAGGTAGACATACGCATATTTCCCAAATACGATGATGCCGGGATCATAAAAGTGGGCAACCCGGCGTTAAGGCCACAGTTTACCAATACACTGGAGCTGGGCTATAAAACCAACCAGACCAATGGCTACCTCTTTGTATCGCTGTACCACAAAAGTATGGATGCGCTCATTACCCGCATTGGCAGCATTGTGCCTGGCAATACCATCATTTACAACATATACCAGAATGCGGGCAAAAGCTACAATACCGGCATAGAAGTGATGCTGTCGCAACATGCCGGAAAATATGCTACATTCAATCTAAACCTGAATGGTTACCAAAACATCATTGAATCATTTACGGTTTTAAACCTGTATCCGCAGCCCAACACATATACTGCCCCCAGGCAAAGCATGTACTCCGGCAATATTAAGCTCAATGGCCTGTTTCACCTGCCGGGCCAAACCGAGGCACAGCTTACGGCCATATACCTGGCGCCGGATATTATTCCGCAGGGGCAGATAGACGCGCGGTTTTCGATAGATCTGGGCTTTAAGAAAAGTATTCAGCAAGGCAAGGGCGCCATATTTCTGAATGCAACCGATATTGCCAATACGCTGCACATCAAAAGAGAAATTCGGGGAGACGGGTTCCGGTACACCAGCACCGACTACTACGAAACCCAGGTGGTGCGGCTCGGCTACAACTATAAATTCTAACACCATGTGGAAGTACTATGCCCTTTTATCGGCCTTCTTTGCTGCCCTTACCGCCATACTGGCCAAAGTGGGCATCAGAGGCATAAGCGGCAACCTGGCTACTGCCATACGCACTACCGTAGTATGGGTTATGGCCTGGGGCATTGTGCTCATTGGCGGGCAAATAAAAGAAACCAAAGCGCTTACGCAAAGCAACCTGCTGTTTCTCATCTTATCGGGCATAGCCACCGGCCTGTCGTGGATCTTTTATTTTAAAGCCCTCGAAACCGGCGATGTGTCTAAAGTAGCGCCTATAGATAAACTAAGTGTAGCCATTGCCATTGTGCTCTCTATTGTATTGCTCAAAGAGCCGGTAGATGCCAAAGTAATTATTGGCGGCGTTTTAATTGTGGCGGGCACCATTGTCATTATATTGTAAAAAGTAACGACAATAACTATCATTTTTTCATCCCCGGTTGCTGGCCGGAGATTTTTTACACCCTCAGATTTGAGGCACTTTACAATCAATTGAACAACGCTGTTATCCTTTACAGCAGCGGCCCCAGGCCAAATCCATGCTTGAATATTACCTGAGCAATACAGCCTGCGCACACATACCAATAAAGCAAAGCAGCAAACAAAAAACAAACATTACACGCCCAACCGTTTAATTAATTAAACCGTCTTTCATCATGTTCATACAATAATACATCCCAACAGTATTTACCCCAAACAATGTTATCATGATGAAATCTTCTTTTCTTATAATGGCAGCCCTATCGGCGCTGTCATTAACCGAAGCCTCGGCGCAAACGCACTATGCCACCGGCTTTGACACTCCTACGCAAAAGCAAGGCTGGCAAATGTTTCGCAAAGGTGCCACCGATATAAACAACGAGTGGACATTTGGTACTGTCTTACCCTACACCGCTCCGGCATGCCTCTACCACAACTACCCTGTTGGCGGTGCCACCCCTACCGATGATTGGTTTGTATCTCCGGTATTTCAGTTTGCAACTGGTGGCAAAATAGATTCGGTGCGCACTCATTTCTCTGGCTTTGGTGTGCCCGCCACAGCCGATACACTGGCTATTTATTTGCTGGTAGGCAGTCCAGATCCTGCACTGGCAACCCAGCGTAAGCTGCTGTATGATTACCGCGATGCCCATTATGCCAACGATAATACCTGGCGCAAAACCGATCCTATTGCCATACCCAATACACCGGGCAGCGCTTATATTGCCATCCGCTACCGCACCGTATCTAACTGGCTCGATGTGCGGTTCGATAACCTGGCCATTACCAGCAATACCGCTACAGGCCTGAGCGATGTGCGTAAAAACGACCAGGGTTTTGTGTGCTACCCCAACCCAGCGCACAACAGCATTGAAATACGCTCGGCACAAACCATAGCGCAGATCGCCATTTTTGACCTTACCGGCAAAGAGATGATGCGCCAGCCTTTTCAGAAAAGTATAAACATAGCGCAACTTACACCGGGCACCTATATGGTAAAAGCCATACTGGCCAATGGCAACACCAGCACCCAATTGCTGACCAAGCAATAAATTGTAGTAATGATTGATGTACAACTGTCTGGTCTTATGGCCGGACAGTTTTGTTTTTACAGCCATTTGCTGCCCCAAAACGTGTGCAACGGTGCAGGCAGCTAAATTGGTGCTCCGAGCAGGAAACTTGCTGCTCCGAGCGGGAACATTGCCACTAAAAGCGGCAACTTTGGTGCTCCAAGCGGGAAACTTGCCGCTCTGAGCGGGAAAACCGGGGCTTGGAGCGGGAAAATAGTAGTGTATGGCACCCCAACCGCTGCCCAAAACCTCAAAAGTTCCAAAAACTATTTGCTAATGAATGGGTTAGGCGCAAATTGATAAAACAGTACCCAAAATGCCAGAAAGCCCAATAACATCCTTGCCGTATGTTTATTGCCGGCAACTAAAGCGGTAGTGTTATTTATTAGGCTTAATGAGGCTCTCCAATCTCGCCATCATATCGTCCTTCTCTTTAAGCATACGCTCATACAAGGCAATCTTCTCTTTGTGAAGCTGGATAATTTTTTCGATTGGGTTGATGTGATATGTACCTCCAGAATTGCCAATGAAGGCTTCCTCATTAAAAGTATTCGCAATTACATTTACCGCCTGCTCTTCATCAAAATTCTGAAAAGCCTCTACAGGTATTTTAAGCGCAGCAGAAATTTGGGCCAGCAATGGCACATCTATGGTTTCTTTCTGCTCCAGTTGCGATATTTTTTTCTGGCTCCAGTCGTCGCCCAGCTCATAAGCCAGTGCCTCTTGCTTTATGCCCAGCATTTCGCGGAAGCGTTTTACATTGCGGCCTTCATGTACTTGTTTCATAGTTGTGTTAGTCATTGGTCAAAATTACATTTTTCGATAAAGGAAAATACAACAATTACAGGCATAAAATACAACTAAATTATGCCAGCATGGCGGTATAATATGCTCAGCCAGTATGGTATATGCGTGCTGCCCTTTACAAGCTCAGCCACCGGTATTCGCTAATTCGCAAATCCGGGCTTCGACACTTCGACAGAGCCTGTCCCGCCCATGCGGGGCTCAGTGACCTCCGCTTAATCCGCAATCCGCAATCCACAAATCCGGGCTTCGACAAGCTCAGCCACCGGCATTCGCTAATCCACAAATCCGCAATCCGCAATCCACAATCCACAAATCCGCAAATCCATCTATCCACCGCTTTTTAGTACATTAGCGCTTCTCAAAACCTACAATTTCATAACGATGAGCGATACAGTAAAACAGTTGCAACCGGCCGCACTCTGGGGCCATTTTGCAGATTTAAACGCAGTGCCACGTCCTTCTAAAAAAGAAGAAAGGGTTATTGCTTTCATGAAAGCGTTTGGCGAAAGCCTGGGCCTGCCTACCGTGACAGACGAAGTGGGTAACGTGATTATTAAAAAGCCTGCTACCAAAGGCATGGAAGACCGCCAAACGGTGGTGCTGCAAAGTCACCTCGATATGGTGCACCAGAAAAACAGCGATACCAGTTTCGATTTTGATACGCAGGGTATAAATATGTATGTAGATGGCGACTGGGTTAAGGCCAAAGGCACTACCCTGGGGGCCGATAACGGTATTGGTGTGGCGGCGATTATGGCATTATTGTCATCTACCGATATTCCGCACCCGGCTATTGAAGCGTTGTTTACCATTGATGAAGAAACGGGTATGACCGGCGCGCTGTCGCTGAAAGGCGGCTTGCTGCAAGGCAATATTCTGCTCAACCTCGATACCGAAGAAGATACCGAGCTTACCATTGGTTGCGCGGGCGGTGTAGATGTTACCGCCAAAGGCGATTATGAATTAACGGCGCCTACGGGTAATAAGGCTTTCCGCATTGCGGTAAAAGGGCTTACCGGCGGCCACTCGGGTGGCGATATTCACCTGGGCAGAGGCAATGCCAACAAACTGATGAACCGCATTCTCTTTACCTTAAATAAAGAAACCAACATTGGCGTAAGTAGTATAGATGGGGGTAGTTTGCGCAATGCCATTCCGCGCGAGTCGGTAGCGGTAGTTGTAACCGATGAGCAAGGCAGCAGCAAAATTCTGGCAATGGTTAATGAGCTGGCGGCTACTTTAAAAGCAGAGTATAAAACCACCGATCCATCGCTCGATATTAGCATAGAAGCGGCTGATATGCCGGAGAAAGTAATGCCCAAAGCGTTTCAGGATAAATTATTGCGTGCATTATATGCCTGCCCCAATGGCATTTACCGCATGAGTGCCGATATACAGGGGCTGGTACAATCGTCTAACAACCTGGCACGTGTGCTGGTCAAAGACGGTACTTATACCTTCCAGTGCCTTACCCGCAGCTCGGTAAATACCGAGAAAGAAGACCTGGCCAATGCCATTGCCGGTGCGTTTGAGCTGATGGATGCAACACTTACCTATGGCAATGCTTACCCGGGATGGGAGCCTAAACCCGAATCGCCCATCGTGTTGCTCATGAGCAAGCTGTATGAAGACATGTTTGGTGGCAAAGCCCACGTAAATGCTGTGCACGCAGGGCTGGAGTGTGGCATACTGGGCACCAACTACCCCGATATGCAAATGATATCCTTTGGCCCCAATATCTATGGCGCACACTCTCCCGATGAACGCGCACAGATCAGTTCGGTACAAAAATTCTGGAAATTCCTGTTGGAAACATTAAAGCAGATTCCTGCTTAAATCACGTAGGCATGCATTAAAAAGCTGATAAGACACCCTGAAGCCGCAAGGCTTTAGGGTTTTTCTTTCAGGTAATCTCAGATCAGGTTCAGATCTGAATCATCAGATAATGCCAGGATCAATGGTTCAGCCAGAACAAGCGTTCTGCATGCGTAAACATTAATCCTGCAGGCATTTCCGTACATTCCGCTAGTCTTTGGATGGCGGCGGAGGAGGAGGCGGTGTATCGGAGATATTTCCGTTTTCATCAATGTAGGCGATCATATCATCCCACCCTTTGCCTTTATTGGAGTTCGTTTTACGCTGCTCCATTTTTTCCTGCTTTTCCTTCTTCTTTTTTTGATTCTTTTTCTCTTTCTCTTTTTTGCTGTAAGTTTCGTGAGATTTAGCCATTATATCATTCCAGCTGCTTTTTGCAGCCGTTCCCGGGTATGAAGGTACACCTTTACCCCCGGCTACCGTCCGATATTTAAAAATATCGTGCTACAGAGTCTCCTTTTTTTTACAGTAGACCAATACGTTAGCCTGTTTTATTTCCATTTCTTGCAGGTGCAACACAATTTTAGCAGACTTTACGCGTTTAAATTATTAGATTCGCAACGAGCTTACTTTTAATTGCTTACGCTTCCGCAATGTTCCTCGTGTCATTTTCTGATATGTCTGCTTAAAAAGTAATTTCAATTTCATCATTCATTCACTATCCGGATTTCTTATCCGAACAGCTGGCAGACAATTCATTATGATCAATACACTCAAGTACAAACCACAGGAAAACACTGATTTTTCAAAAGTTTTACGTGCACGCATCCGTACCTACTTCGCAGAATCGGGCAAATCTATCCACGCAGATCCTTTAATGGTAATCAAAACCGTTGCAGTACTCTCGCTGTGGATTGGCTCTTATGCACTTTTAATATCTGGTGTTGTTCCTTATCCATATACCTTCTTTATTTGGGCAGTGCTTGGTTTAAGTGTGGCTTTGGTAACCATTAACGTGGGCCACGATGCTATTCACGGGGCTTACTCTTCTAAAAAATGGGTAAACGACCTGTTGTCGCACACTTTTAACCTGAACGGCGCCAGCGCTTATATGTGGAAAAGAATGCACAACAATGCACACCATACACATACCAATGTGCACGGGCACGACGAAGATATTTCCAGCGTAAGCATTATCCGCTTCTCTCCTTCCGATCCGCTGAAACCAATACACAAACACCAATACTGGTATATATTTGGCCTTTACAGCTTATCTACCTTATCGTGGGTATTTATTAAAGACTACGTTAAATTCTTTAAAAACAAAGTAGGCAATGCTACGGGCAAGAAACACGCCCCCAGCCAATACTTTTACCTGTTTCTGTACAAGTTTTTATGCTATTTTATTTTCCTGGCCGTTCCATTAATAGTAATGGACCAACCCTGGTATCTTATTGTTGCAGGTTTTCTTTTAATGCACCTTATATCGGGCATGTACCTGGCATTGATCTTTATGCTGGCGCATACGGTAGAAGAAACACATTTCCCGGTACCGGAAGAGTCTGGTGTGCTGCACAACGACTGGTTTGTGCACCAGCTTAGCACCACCGCTAACTTCTGCACCGGCAACCCTGTTGCGGCCTTCTTTACCGGCGGCTTAAACCAGCAGATTGAGCACCACCTGTTTCCCAACATCTGTAGTACACACTACCCTTCGCTTTCGAGAATTATTAAGGAAACCGCTAACGAATACAATGTTCCTTACCTGCAAAATCCTACTTTCATTAGCGCGCTCAAATCGCATGTTCATTTCCTGCGCAAGCTCGGAAGAGAAGAGCAATTTGTACCAGCGGCCTAACCCATAGCCTTTTGCAACAGGTATAAACAAGACATAAAACAAAGCTACATATGAGCAGGATTAAGCGTACCTTTAGTACTGGCAGTTTATCCGTTCATTTGTAGCTTTTTCTTTCGTCTCAACAGATGACCCTTACGCTGGTTAAAACTCATCTGTTATGACCTTATATATCGAAAACCTTAACCGCTTCATTTCAAGCCATCATTTACTGCAACTGTTTTCTGCTTACGGCCTGGTTACAGAAGCCACTGTAATTATGAACAAAGACACGCAACGTTCCTGCTGCTATGGCTTTATTATAATGCAGAATACCCAGGAAGCCATGCAGGCAAAGCAGGAACTGAACAACATTAATTTCATGGACCGGTTCATTAAAGTAAGCAAAGCATAAACGCATACTGCGCCCTGGCTGCAATACATTATTTATTTTATTTAGACCAAAACGGTTTATAAAAGTTACATTTACCCTATTACAGGCATCTGACCCATTCTGAACAGTCTCCTTCTGATTTTACTTTCAGCCGCTTCCTATTCAGTCCAACGTCAACGTAAGCCTCTCTTATTACCCCCTATTACACAATTATGAACATTTTTGTTGGCAATCTTAATTTCCAGACAACGGAAAAACAACTCGAAAATATCTTTTCTGAATTTGGACAGGTACGCTCTGCCAGAATCGTTAACGACGCTTACACCAAACGTCCAAGAGGATTTGGCTTTGTAGATATGCCAGACCGCGCCAATGCAGAAAAAGCCATCGAAACCCTGCACAATACCAGCCTCAATGGCCAGTCGATGATCATCAATGAAGCACGTAGCAAAAATGATGACGACGCACCAGGAAGCAAAAAAGCAAGCCGTTATTAAACCAATGGCTCTGCCGGGTTAGCAGCACTACATATAAAGCAATCATCTGCCTGCGTGAGCAGGCTTTTTGCGTTGGCTTCGGCGGCTTCGACAAAGCCTGTCCCGCCCATGCGGGGCTCAGCCACCTTAGATGCCGTTTCCAATTGTACCCATTAGCACATTGTTGCATTTTCACATTGCTTCATTTCCCCGGCTTCGACAAAGCCTGTCCCGCCCATACGGGGCTGAGCCACCTTTGCCAATACGTATTTTCATTGCTTCATTTGCATATTGTGCCATTTTCACATTGTTACATTAGCACATTTACGCATTGAACCATTTTCACATTCCCTATTTTTGAACCGCCACACCAAAACTCCGGTTCAATGAAAACAGCTTTATGGGCTACGCTGCTGCTTATGATAACGGTAAGCGTGGCCTACAGTTATTACTTTTACGCGGCTGCGCCTACAGGCCCCCAACCCAACAGTACAATCATGGAAAACAAGCTTACCGTTGGCGATCACCAACGCACTTATTTGTCATACGCACCGGCACAGCTGCCCGATAATCCTGCAATGGTTATTGTGCTGCATGGTTCCAGCATTAACGGTGCTACCATGCGCAAATGGACGGGTTATGGATTTGACCGACTGGCAGACCGTTACGGGTTTGTGGTAAGCTACCCCGATGGCTACAAGGGCAACTGGAACGATTGCCGGATGGACGCTTCTTTTCCTGCCAAGAAAGAGAACATTGATGATATAGGTTTTATAAAAGCGCTGATCGAACATTACAGCGAGCGCTACCATATAGACCGGTCTAAAGTATTTGTATTTGGCTATTCCAATGGCGGGCAAATGGCTATGCGGCTGGCCATGGAAACGCCTCGCCTTGTGGGTGCTATAGCGGCCGTTTGCGCCAATCTGCCTACAGCAGAGTCCTGCTCCTGCCCTGCAGATGGCGCTACGCCTCCCGTAATGCTTATTGCAGGCGACCAGGATGAAGTAAACCCCTACGAAGGTGGCGACGTAAGGCTGTTTGGGTTTATGAAAAGAGGGATGGCCATTTCGGCGCAGGCTACCGCTGCATATTTTGCACAGCGCAACGGCATTGCAGTTAGTGCCGCTCCTATACAATGGCCACGCAAAGATGAAAACGACGAAACATACATTACCCAACAAAACTGGATAAGTGGCGATCATCCGTTTGTGACGCTCTATACCGTTCATGGCGGCGGGCACACCGTACCGCAACCCGATTTTGAGTTTCCCCGCTTTTTAGGAAAGACCTCGCGCAACCTGGATGCACCAGCCGCTGCGGTATACTTCTTTGGCTTATCTCCGGTGCTGGATGATGCAAGGCCGGG
Organism: Chitinophagaceae bacterium; assembly: GCA_031546985.1. GTDB lineage: Bacteria > Bacteroidota > Bacteroidia > Chitinophagales > Chitinophagaceae > JAVBJN01. The sequence continues at coordinate 21,770 of JAVBJN010000026.1, read as the reverse complement.
AACGCATTTAACGCCGCTTGAAGATGAAAAACCTGCTGACGATTTTTAAAAACAATACCGGAGGATGCTAAAAAAGCCTTTTATGCATCCTCCGGATCTGCACCATTCATTTACTGGCCTGTAAGCTCCTGCATCACCGCACGCAGCTCTGCCTCTACCTCTATACAGCTATTCTCAATACTTGTCATCGTAACCATTGCATCAGCAACAGATGATTTACCCACCTGGGCTTCCAGCACATCCAGCATATCGCCAATACCGTTGCAACCTATAAACCGGAAGGTGCCCTTTAACTTATGAGCAAGGAAAAGTACATCCTGCACATTGTTTTGCTGCACGGCTACCGATAATTGCTGCACATTGGGCGAAGTCGTTTCGAGGTAGCTTTTGATAATATCTGTTATAAATTCATTGTCCCCATCCGAAATTTCATGGATATAGGCCATGTCCATATGCTTGAATCGTTGCTTATCCGTTGTCATTTTGTTGCATTTTAGATTCCCACTTCACAATAATATTTTTGATATCCTGAATTTTGTAGGGTTTACTCAGGTAATCATCCATACCACCCGCCAATACTTTTTCTTTGTCTCCTGCCAGCGCATTGGCCGTTAAACCAATAATAACGGGCCTTTTACCACCAAGCTGCTCCGTAATAAGTCGTGTAGCTTCGTAGCCATCCATTTCGGGCATCATTACATCCATAAATACAAGATGGTACGGCTTGCTGTTTACACATGCCACCGCCAGCTTACCATTGCCCACAATATCGTGTGCGTAACCCAGTTTCTCCAACGCTCTTTTTATCAGTTTCTGGTTTATCTCATCATCTTCTGCCACCAATATATTTAAAGACATTGCCTCTTTGACCGGTGCTGTAGCCGGCAACCCGGTAACTTCGGCCGTTTGGGCGTATTGCCCCAGTACAGTCAGCAATGCATCTTCGATCTGGTTATGCTTAATGGGCTTGTTCAATACGGCTTTAAATATATCGCCAATATTGCGGTCGCTGGGCAAATACCCGGCAGAGCTAAACAGTACCAGGGGCAGGTACGGGTTGGTTTCGTTAATGATGGTACCCACTTCAATGCCGTCTTTGCCCGGCATCATCATATCGATCATGGCTATATCGAAGCGGGTTTGCGCAAGTTGCTCAAAAGCCGCTTCGTAATGCTGCACGGCCACAGCGTGCATACCCCACCATTCGCATTGGCGGCTTAGTATTTTAAGATTGGTACTGTTATCGTCCAGGATAAGAATCGATTTGCCAGCCAGCCTTACCGCTGCTTCTTTTTTACGGGCGTTGTAGTGAATGGCCTGTGTATTGGCCTGAACCCTGATGGTAAAAATAAATGCCGAGCCATGCCCGTATTCACTCTCCACGGTTATGTTACCGTCCATCAACGCTACCAGTTTCTGGCAAATGGCTAGCCCCAGACCGGTGCCGCCATATTTGCGTGTGGTAGAAGAGTCTACCTGCGAAAAGCTATCGAACAGCTTATGCATTTTATCTGCCGGGATGCCGATACCCGTATCCTTTACGGTAAACTTCAAGGTATAGTAACCATCTGCGGCATGAACCGTTTCGGCGGTAACGAGCACTTCTCCTTTTTCGGTAAACTTTAACCCGTTCGACACCAGGTTTACCAGTATTTGCCGGAACCGGGTTACATCGCCCATAATTTCGATGGGCACATTGGGTTCAATATAATAGAGCAGATCGAGCTCTTTTTCATTGGCTTTTACACTGAGCAGATCGTAGGTTTCTTCGATTACCGTACTGATGCGGAATGCACGGTGCTCCAGCTCCATCTTGCCCGATTCTATTTTAGAGAAATCGAGAATATCGTTAATGATAGACAACAGCGATTCTCCGCTAATGCGGATCGTTTCTACATAATCGCGTTGCTCTTCGCTCAATGGTGTATTGGCCAGCAGGCTGGTCATACCAATTACACCATTCATGGGGGTGCGTATCTCGTGGCTCATATTGGCCAGAAAATCAGACTTGGCTATATTCTGCTCATCGGCCAGTTTGCGTTGCGCGGCCAGTTCAATATTGGTGAGGTAAAGCTGCGTAATGTCTGTAAACACCCACAACCGGCCATTGATATTGGCTGAGGTAGCAGGCACACACGATACGTTGAGCACCCGGGTTACCGGGTTGCCAAATATCCATTTCCATTCCTTAACCGTTTGGTTGGGATGTGTGAAGAGCGTAGCCCCTACCGCAGCAATTTCGTCCTGGTTATGGGCCGCCATTCGCAGCTTTCGCATAGCATCGGCCAGGGCCATAGCACTGTTGCGGTTTACCTCCAGCTGCAACAATTTTGCAGCCGCGGCATTTACCCAGCCTTCTTTACCGCTATCGTCTACAAAAACAATACTGGCTTCGATGGTGCCCATAATGGCATTAAACCGGGTGGTGAGCTGCTCAAATGCGTAGTAGGTCTGCACCAGCATGGTAATGTCTTTTAAGCCCGTCCAGGTATTTTCCAGGAACCGGAAGAAACCGGCATCCATCAAAAAATCCTGGCGGTAAGACAAAACCAGCATGCCCGAAAAAGCACCGGCACGCACCGGTATCACTACATTTTTTTCTCCTACGGGGAAGGTAAAATCGGCCTGGCTGCAAACCCGTATTACTTCTCCTTCGATTAAAGCAACCACTTCCGCTACCGGCAAAAAACCTGGTATGGTGGTATCGGTGGTGTACATAACCCGTGCCGTTACCTCATCTTCGAGCTGCACCAGCGTAGCCGCCAATGCATGCGCGTGCCTGCACATGAGACTGGTAGAGGCGTTGCGTATGCGCGCAAGATCTTTCTCTTGTTTTAAAGGATACAGGTTAACCAGGAAGTCCAACGCTTCCTGCGTCCAGTCTATATTTTCGGGAAACAGCCCATTCACCGTCATTACAGAAATCTTTTAATAGCACTTATAATCTCTTCGGGCGCGCTGATGTGCGGAAAATGCCCTTCTGCGGCTACTACTTCCAGCTTACTGTTTGTAATACTTTGGTTCAGAAAAACCGCTACATCCATAGGCACGGCAATATCCTGCTGCGTTTGCAGCAACAGTGTATCTACCTGGAGCTGCGACAATACATCGCGGTGATCGGACTGGAAAATAACCCGGGCTACAGATTGCGCAATATCGGGCCTGATGGCAGACAATGAACCGGCAAAGCTTTCGGCCAGTTGCGGACGATCGGGGTTAGCCATGGCAGCAGTGGCAAAACCGCTAACCCAGGCAAAATAATTATTGGCCATAGCCTGGTACAAGGCATCGAGCGACACCTGATCGAAACCGCCTTTGTAGCCGGCATCGTCCAGGTAGCGGGGCGATGCGCCTACCAATACCATTTTCTTAAAACGGTGTGGTTCGCGTATCGCTGCCAGCACACTTACCATGCCACTCACAGAATGGCCTACCACAATAGCATCTTCTATATCCAATGTTTTGCAAATGTCGAGCAGATCATCGGCATAACTATGCAGGGTATCGTATTTGTTGGGACTAAAGGCAGCAGGATCGGACTGGCCCGCACCCACATTATCGTACAGCAACAGCCTGTAATCGGTAGAAAATGCGGCTGCAACCTTACTCCATGCCGACTGGTCGGTGCCAAAGCCGTGGGCGAAAATGATGGTGTCTTTATACTCGTCACCATTGATAATGGTCACATTGTTTTTACTGATCGGTGATACCGACATATTGCGTGTTCTTTTTTGTGGAAATGGTAAGCATAAAGCTATAAAAATATTGGCATTCGCTGTCTAAATAACCCACAAACCACACTTTTAATCAATCACATAGAAATAAAATAAAACGCCATACTTTGTAAAAACGCAGTACGGTTATAAGCCGATATTTTCGTCTGCAAATACAGCCGGAATCTTCATTAGCTATAAGGTATTACATATGATTACATTTTAAATTTAGCATTACCCACATACATAATTGAATAACTAATTAATTTATAACTTTAAACAATTATCTATTTTTCAAATACCTTCTGCTGTAACAAATTAAAAGACAGCAACTTAATGCCACAAGTGATTTTATTGGCGATAACTAAGCGGCCCATGTATACCAATCTTTGGAAGAATCCCTTATTTTTAAGGTCAAACCCCAAACACTAATGAAGCAGACATCTCTACTCCTAACGCTATTGCTATGCCTCTTTTTTTCGATACGGTCCAGTGCGCAGCTGGGTGAATACGCTTTTACGCAAACCACAGAAACCTATACGGGTTTAACCACCACCAACATACCATTGGACACTGTAGGTGCTGGCGGTAATGGTAACCTGCGCCGTACCTATCCTATACAATTGCCATTTTACTTTACACTGGGCAATATCACATCCGACTCATTATATATAGATCTTGCCGGTTTTTGTGCGCTTAAGAAAACAGGCGCTGCACCTACACCGCAGTATACCACCCATTTTCTAACCCCCATGACCCAGATGCCGTATTATGCTGGCCTCATCTCTCCGCTGGCGGGCAATTTCAGCCTTACGCAAAGCAACCAGCCCGGGCTCAATACGGGCATTCGTACGGATGTGAGCGGCACCAGCCCCAACCGGGTTTTTACCGTTGAATGGCGCAACCTGCGCTCGGCCAACTGGAACATACAGGTAAAACTGCACGAAACCTCCAACGTTATTGATTTTTGCTACAGCACTTTTTCGCCCAGCAACTACACCACAGAAATTGGTTTAAGGCTTGCAGACAGTACACTCTTTACCGGAAAGGCAGTGGCCCGTACCAATATTAAATATGTAACCGGCACCAACCTGCCCCGGTATGCCAGGCTCGATTCTATGATAGAGCAAACCAATGTGCGCCTGAGGCCTACCATGCTGGGTGCAGCTACATTCCCTACCAATCTTAAGTTTACCTGGACTCCGCCCTCCCCTTGTAACCTGAACACCGCTGCATTGCAACTCCCCGCCAACATGACTATTTGCGCAGGGCAGTTTGCAACATTAAGGCCCCAGGGCTATACCAGCGGCCTCAGCTACCAATGGCAGGTATCGGCCAACAATACCAGCTGGGCCAATGTAACCGATGGCGAGGGTGCTACCAATTTTCAGTACCGCACGGCACGTTTCAGAGATACTACCGCCAAATGGTACCGCCTGCAGGCTACCTGTACCGCTACCTCGCAGGCAGTGTACAGCAATGCTGTAAAAATTAACGCTACCGCTATACAAGCCCCATACTTTGAAGGTTTTGAAAACATAGGCGGCGACAACAAAGTGCCTGAATGCCTTACGATAGGTGTACAATCTACCATTTATGGTGGCAACGGATGGGCTACCCAGCTTGCTTACAGCAATGCTTACCGTGGCATAGCCAACATCAGCAGCAATAATGCCGATGATGCCTTGTATACACCGGGCATTTTCCTGGAGCAAGGCAAACAATACCGGTTTACCCATTACTTTAAAATGGCCCCTTACTTTACGGCCACCGATAGTTTGCGGATTGGTGTGGGCCGTGTGCCAACGCCTGATAGCATAAATGTGATCAGCACCAAATTCATGTCGCCGGTAGCTTACAACAATGGTATGCCCCTGCTTACCAACCAGGAGATGTACCGCCGCATGGAAACCGTGTTTAGTGTACCCAACACGGGCATCTATTTCGGAGGCATTCGTAAATACGACAATGCAAGCACCGGATCTATTACACTCGACAATATTGAGCTGATGGAACTGCTGCCCACCGATGTGATGGTAGATTCTATTATGACGCCTTCGCTGAACAATGGCAATTGCTTTAACCTCAATATGCCGCTTACGGTGCGGGTAACCAATGCCGGTACACAACCGGTGAGCAATATTCCCATGTATTTCAAATCGGGCCCCAGCTTTAATACGGTAACTTATGGTCCCGAAACCATTACCCAAACCATTGCGCCTGGCACCAGCATTTATTACACCTTTACCCAGCAGGTACCATTGCCCAATGCTACCTACTATTACAAAGTACAGGCATGGAGCGCGCTTACTGCCGATACCTATAAAAGGAATGATACCTCTTATGTCTCTTCCTTCCAGGGCAGCCCGCTAGCATCTGTACCCTATGTGCAGACCTTTGAAGGTGCTTCACTGGCCAATTTTGACTGGAATGCTAAAAACACGGTATTCCCACTGGCTTCTACCACCGGTACCACCAAAATGATGCGCACCAGCTTTGGCGCTATTACTACCAATACGGTAGACAGCGCCCAAAGTATTACCATCGACAACATAACCACCAGTACCTTTCTCCGCTTTAAATACCGCATGGCCAACTCAAACGGCGCCACCGCGCCAATGGCAGCAGGCGATACCCTGTATGTGGTAGGCGTAGCCAATTGCGGTGCATGGAGAGATACATTGCTTAAGATTCACGCGGGTATGCAAACCAACTCTGCGGCGTTGGTAAACGCCCCTAACCGCTCCCTTGCGGCCTTTGCAGGCAACCGCTTGCGTGTACACTTCCTGGCACGTAAAACATCGGCCAGCGGAAACGTTTTTGTAGACATAGACAGTTTCCAGGTTATAAACCTTACCCCTGCAGATATGGCAATCACGGGTGTGCAGTCTTTTCAAACGGTAGCCTGTGCCAACAGCCCGGCAGCAGCGCGCTTGTATGTTAAAAACAACGGTGGCTTAAATGCTGCTAACTTTAGCATTAAAGCATTGGTAAACGGACAACCTTCTACCCTGAACTACACCTATCCCGGCAGCCTCGGATACAATGAATCTGATACCATAGCCGTGGGTAACATACCCTTTGGTGCACCGGGCACTTACGATGTGCGGTTTTACCTCACCTACACCAACGACGCGGCAAGCAGCAACGATACCCTTGTGCGCACGGTATATGTGGTTGCAGCACCAGGAGCTGCGCCTTCATTCGACAGCACCTATTGTGTGCAAGGCAGTGTTTCGGTAACCAACCCCGATAGTACGGTAGCGCTGTGGTACGCTGGCATACCGGGTGTAGACAGACCCGATTATACGACCAATACTACTCCTGTACTCACACAGTCCGATACCTTTACGGTGCTGAACAAACGCTTCATTCCCGTATCTGCGGCTCCTGCCACCAGGCATCCCAACTGGAGTTCATCTGCCATCTACCTTGGTTACGGACTCAACTTTAGCGCTCATTCCGATTGCATACTCGACTCTGTAGGTATGTATGTTTCGGGTACAGGCAATGTATCTGTAGAAGTAATATCATGTGCCGACTGTCCGCAGCCGGGCATACTCTCTACCTGGACCTATCCCTTTACCAATGCAGATCCTACCATTAAACAAATGGTACCGGTTAAAACATTTATACCAGCCGGCAGCAACTATGCTATCCGTCTCAAATCGGCAAATGGTGTTAGCGGAATCATCCGCGATTTTCCGTTTACCGGGTTCCCGCTATCGGCACCACAATGGCCGGTAACCATTACCACCAGTAAAACCACTACTGCCGACAACTACGATTATTATTACTATTTCTATGACTGGAAAATAAAAGCGCTGTCCGATTGTGCTGGCACCCCCGGCACTGTGGGTGTAAAAATTAAAGACCTGCCCAATAGTGATGTTACGATAAACGTAAATGGCCATATTATTACCCCCACCAACCAATCTACCGGTGGCGGTACTTATGCCTGGACGTTCGGAGATGGCAACAGCGCTACCGGCAATGCTCCGATCCATACCTACACTGCATCTGGTACCTATATTCTTAAAATGGTACAAACCAATGATTGTGGTAAAGACTCCGTGCAGAGAACCGTTAAGATTGCACCTTATGCTGGCCTGGCCGACCTTCCGGAAGGATGGAATGCATTAAACGCATGGCCCAACCCTGCTACCAACCAGGTTAACGTAAGCTTTACCGCTTCAAAAAGCGGAACAGCTACCCTGCTGCTGGCAGATATTACCGGCCGTACCATACTGGCACCGGTTTCATTTGCGGTTAATATGGGAGAGAATACGCTGCAACAATCGCTTGCTGGTATTGCGCCTGGCACTTACTACATTATGCTCTCTTCGGGCGGTAGTAAAGTAAGTCTGATGCTCACGGTAATTAAGTAATAGATACTACCAAACTTAAAAGCCCGGCAGTACTTACTCTGCCGGGCTTTTTCATGCCTGTAAAAAAGGTTTTACATAGAAAGGATGATATTAAGCGACCCTACTGGCAGGCTCCTTTGAAGCGCGGTCATGATCTTTGTCTTCGACAGAGCCCGTCCCGCTCATGCAGGACTTTGAGACCGGGTCTTCGACAAGCTCAGACACCAGTCATTCGACAAAGTTTGTCCCGCCTATGCGGGGCTCAGACACCTTATCTGCGATATGATTGCCCTTATAATGGTTAGTAACCCGGGTAAATAAAAAATGCTGCTCCGCATTTACGCGAAGCAGCATCTAACTATGTTTTTTAAATCTGTTAAGGCTGTTGCACCTTACGGGCAAAATTGCCGGTTTCTGGTGTTACATAACGGCCTTCGGGCGTGTACATTACCGGTGGTACAATGTGTTTCTTTTCAAAATAATCGTATCCCTTTTTGAGGTCTACCCAAAAGCGTTGTTTGGTGGTATCGCTCATAAAGGCTTTGCCCAGGTAGTTTAAACCATCGCGGTTAAAACGGGTTGGAAAAATATGTACCGGAATATAGGTTTGTCCATTGGCGCGCGCCACCAGGCAAAGGGTATAAATCTCTTCTATACCTTCGTTGGTCATAGGCAGGCAACCTACGGTAATACAACCACCGTGAATATAAATATCGCCACCGGGCTTGCCTTTATCGCCCAGCATGAGATCGGAATAGTTGGGGTAACTTACCAGCAACGACAGGTAAAAATCGCTTTTGGGGTTAAATTCATCAATAAAATAAAACCCTTCCGGCACCTGCTTGTCGCCTTCCTTACGTTTGGGTCCCGCATCACCGCTCAGGGAGCAAACCTTGTATTTTTTAAACATCATAAAGGTGTCGCTCTTTTCGGGGCGCACCCATACTTCCAGCTCACCATTCAGTTTAAAAGACCGGATATAAATTTCCTTAGGCGGAAAAGGCACACCCGCCTGGTCGAAAGTCTTCTTAAAATAATCGAAATACTTTCCGTAAGCCTGGTTTACACGGTTAAAGGAAAGCTGAAACTGTTTAAAAGCAGCATCCGTTCCGCCCTGCGCCCTGGCATCGGTTACACTCATGGCAGCTATACCTATCGCTACCCATAAAACCCTTTTAATCCAATTCATAAGCACCATATACTTCTGTAATCATACAATTTAACACAAATCCCATCCAAAACGGATGGGATTTGACAAATTTAACAATTTTCGGGGGTAAAACCTTACAGGTTACCGCGCAAATCCTGCTCTCTTTCCAGTGATTCGAACAGCGCTTTAAAGTTGCCTTTACCAAAAGATTTGGCGCCTTTACGCTGAATGATTTCGAAGAACAGAGTTGGGCGGTCTTCTACAGGTTTAGAGAAGATCTGCAGCAGGTAACCTTCATCATCGCGGTCTACCAGGATGCCCAGCTCTTTCAGCGGAGCAATGTCTTCTTCAATTTTACCTACGCGCTCTTCCAGGTCTTCGTAATAATTAGACGGAATAGTGAGGAATTCCACACCACGCGATTTCAGTTTGGTTACCGTATCCACGATGTCGTGGGTAGCTACTGCAATGTGCTGTACACCTTCGCCTTCGTAGAAATCGAGGTATTCTTCTACCTGAGATTTTTTCTTACCCTCGGCAGGCTCGTTGATCGGGAATTTCACATAACCGTTACCGTTACTCATTACTTTACTCATGAGTGCAGAGTATTCGGTAGAGATATCGTTATCGTCGAACGACAGAATGTTACGGAAGCCCATTACATCTTCGTAAAACTTAACCCACGGGTTCATTTGATTCCATCCCACATTACCTACGCAATGGTCTACATACAGCAGGCCGGTAGGTTCTGGTTTGTACAGTGGGTTCCAGGCTTTATAACCCGGCATAAAAATGCCTTTGTAATTTTTTCTTTCTACAAACACGTGGGCGGTTTCACCGTAGGTAAAGATACCGCTCATGCGCACTTCGCCCTGGTCGTCGGTAAGAGTTACCGGCTCCATGTATGATTTAGCGCCACGTTTGGTGGTTTGCTCGTAGGCATCGTAAGCATCTTCTACCATCAATGCCAGCACCTTTACACCATCGCCGTGTTTTTTCTGGTGCTCCGCAATCGGATGGTCAGATTTAAGCGCGGTGGTGAGGATCAGGCGCATTTTGTTTTGGATAAGCACATAAGAAACACGGTCGCGAACGCCTGTTTCCGGGCCGGCATATGCCAGCGGCTGAAAACCAAAAGCAGTTTGGTAGTAGTGTGCCGATTGTTTGGCATTACCTACATACATTTCGATATAATCGGTACCATTTAATGGTAAAAAGTCAGCTGTAGCTGCGGGTGTTGTTTGTGTTGCAGTTTCCATAATGTATAAGCGTTTTGTTCTTTTTGAGTATAAAATAATTTAAATCCAAACTAGTATTGACAGGTCCTGCTCCACTCGGCCATTGCCAGCATCCTCAATAATTTTCGTCCAATTGTGATTGATGAATGATTCATAGTCTTATTTAAAATTGATCCTTATACTCAGTATACAAAACCGGTGGGCTTACTCGGCCCAGCTCATAGCGTAACCGGCGTCTTCAATATCTATCGCATCTACCGTTAACATCAGCGGGTTAAACGTATCGATCATCACCGCCAGTTCCGGTGTTTCTTTTACGCCAATGCTTTTTTCTACAGCGCCGGGGTGCGGGCCGTGCGGTATACCACCCGGGTGCAGGGTTATCATACCCCTCTCCACATGTTTGCGGCTCATAAACTCGCCATCCACATAATACAGCACTTCATCGCTATCGATATTGCTGTGGTTGTAAGGAGCAGGAATGGCCAGCGGGTGGTAGTCGAACAAGCGGGGCACAAACGAGCAGATCACAAAATTGTGACCATCGAAAGTCTGGTGCACCGGAGGCGGCTGGTGTACCCGGCCGGTAATGGGTTCAAAATCGTGAATACTGATGGCATATGGGTAATCGCAACCATCCCAGCCTATAACATCGAACGGGTGGTTGGCGTACCAGATATCGTACAGTTTATGTTTCTTCTGGGTTTTGATCAGGAACTCGCCGGTTTCTTCTATCGTTTGCAGATTTTCGGGCTTGCGGATATCCCTTTCGCAGAAAGGAGAATGCTCCATCAATTGGCCAAAGCGGCTCTGGTAACGTTTAGGAAAACTGATAGGACCAAAAGACAGGGTAATGAGCAGGCGGTTGTTGCTGTCGTTAAACTGCAACTGGTAAATAGTACCGCGGGGCACTACTACATAATCGCCGTAGCTGAAAGGAATTTCGCCGTAGGCCGTAACCATTTTACCGCTTCCTTCATGCACAAAAATCACTTCATCCGCATCGGCGTTTTTGAAGAAATAATCCTTCATAGACTCCTGTGGTGCAGCAAGAATGATCTGACAGTCGTTGTTTACCAGTACCGCTTTACGGCTTTCGAGGTAATCCTTGGCAGGTTTTACCTTAAAACCCTGGAAACTGCGGTGTTTCAGTATATTATCCGTAGCAATTTTAGGCGCCACATCTACCGGCTCTTCGCAGCGAATGATCTGCGTGGGCGGGTACACATGGTACAACAGCGAATAATCTGAATTAAAACCTTCTGTGCTGAACAGTTCTTCTGAATACAAACCGCCATCCGGTTTACGAAACTGGGTGTGGCGCTTGTGGGGAATCTTACCTAACGAATAATAATGAGGCATTGTTAAGGAATTAAGAGTTACAAAAATAATCTTTTTACCGCTTAGTAGGTAATTATAATGTGGCTGATGCTCAAGCTTTAACAAACGAATAAGGCTTGGGTTAAAATGGCAGCTGCAGAACGTTGTGCAGTTTCAAAAAACAGGCTTGCCAATGCTCTTTCTTCCACTGCCAATACCTTAGCCCATTCGGTTATAAGCTATAGCATATAATTTTTTTTATGCTGTTTGAATCTACATTTTCAATAATTTTAGAACTACATCAAATAATCGTCTTATGTCCAACAAGAAAATGCTTTTCACTACCCTGATCCTGGCACCGGCCATGACACTGCTGGCCATGAGAACCGCTGCCCAGAATGCACAGATTGCTATACTTCCGTTCGAAATCGTATCTAACGATCCGGGCATAACTGCGGAGTCCATGTCATCGCAGGTGCAGGAAAGCTGCGCCAACTCGTTTCGCAAAAATGCGCCTGCCGTAACCGTGCAGGATACCCGGGTTACCAATTCCATACTGGCCAAAAACAACATTACCGTTAAAGACCTCAACGCTACCCTGCCCAAAGATGTAGCGGCTATGCTGGGCGTACAATACGTTCTTTTTGGCGGACTCGAAGTAACCAATAAAGGTTCTTACACCAGTGGTAGCGGTGTTGCATCGTATAAAGACAAAAACACCCAAACCAAAGACGAAGGCAAAAAAGACTCCAAATCGTCTGGCTCCAGCTACTCCAGCACCAGCTCTTCTACCACCGTAGAGTACGACCAGAAAGTGAAACTCACCATCTATATCGACACCGGAAACACCATCTACTCCGAAAGCAGAACTCCCTTCGGCAGCGGCATGGATGCGTATAATTCTACCATCGACTACCTGGTAAAACGTACGCCTTTTGGCTCTAAACACAAATAGACATTTTTAAAAAACAGCAATCCCGGAAGGAGTAACTCCTTCCGGGATCATCTGGTAGCAATAACTTATTCCGGGGTACGATAACCACAAAATAGTATCACTGTGGTGGTGGTTCTTAACATCTTTGCCGTTTCCGGCGCTTATATCTTATTACAAACCGGCAAGGGCTTACCGGTTGCAGATACCGCTTCAATTACATGTTACAGGTTGTAATTTTAGCTAAAATCAGTCTATTTCAAACTCATCTATTTATCTGATAGTCACTGCTAAAGCAGCTTCTTTTCTAAAAGTAAAATATAATATTCGAAGATACAAGCATGTGTAACAACTTTTGGAAAAATAGTTATGGTTGGCACTTCGGCACTTCGACAAGCTCAGTGACCTACGCTTAGCCCAACCTAACTTACCTGTCCCGTCCATGCGGGGCTCAGTGACCTACGGATAACTTTACCTAAGTCGATTTACCTCCTGCGAGGCTCAGTGACCTACGGATAATTCGAAAGGCCTATCCCGCCCTTGCGGGCTCAGTAACCCAGACCTGGCAGGACCTGCGGACTCCGCAGTGGCGGGACAAGCGCTGACAGGTCATCCTCAAATCAGACATCTCCAAATCAGACATCAGACATCTCCAAATCATACATCCCAGATCCCAGATCAGAGATCGTACATCGGAGATCAGACATCAGCGATTATCCCAATACCTCAATACCTTTTTCGTATTGCAGCTTGTTCAGTTGCTTGTACAGGCCATCTTCGATGCTCATGAGTTCTTCGTGGGTGCCCGATTCTTTTACCACACCTTTATCCAGCACCGCAATACGATCTGCATTGCGAATGGTGCTCAGGCGGTGGGCAATTACAAATGAAGTACGGTTTTGCATCAGGTTATCCAAGGCTTCCTGCACCAGTTGCTCGCTGGCGCTGTCCAGGGCGCTGGTAGCTTCATCGAGAATGAGGATAACAGGATCTTTGAGAATGGCTCTTGCAATAGCCAATCGCTGGCGCTGACCACCCGATAGTTTCATGCCACGCTCTCCTACCACGGTTTGGTATCCTTCGGGGAAGCCCATAATAAAATCGTGTGCATTGGCCTTGCGCGCCGCTGCTTCTACGTCTTCCTGCGAGGCATCGGGCTTACCATAAGCGATATTCTCGAGAATGGTACCGCCAAACAGCAATACATCCTGCGGCACCAGGGCCATTTGCTGGCGTAGCTGGCTCAGCGAAAAAGCTTCGGCATTACGGCCATCAAACAAAATATTGCCTGAATCGGGCGTATAAAAACGGAGCAGCAACGAAGCCAGGGTACTCTTACCCGCTCCGCTGGGTCCTACAATAGCAATGGTTTGTCCCGGGTAAGCGGTAATACTCACATCTTTCAGCACCGGCACATCGTTGCGGGATGGGTAGCTAAATGCTACATGCTCCAGGGTTACAGCTCCGTGAATGCGGTGGGCTTCGTCTATCACAATACGTGCTACATCTACTGCTTCGGGCACTTCTTTGAGCAGCTCACGCACACGCTGGGTAGCACCCACGGTTTTTTGCAACTGGCTGTACATTTCGGCAAAGCCGGCCATGGTACCACCCACAAAAGCAGTGTACACCACAAACGCGGTAAGATCGCCAAAGCTCAACTGGCCTTGCTGCATGAGTCCTATGCCGTACCACACCACCAATACAATGGCGCTAAAAGTGCTGAACAGCAGGAAAGACACAAACATACCACGGAACTTGGCGTTGCGGATGGCCAGGTTCACCACTTTATTGATGCTGCTGCCATAGCGGCCTATTTCGTACCACTCATTACTAAAAGCTTTTACGTTGCTGATGCCTTGCAGTGTTTCCTGCACTACAGTACCGCTATCGGCCAGCTGGTCCTGCGCTTCTTTGGCCAGTTTGCGGATGCGCTTACCAAAGATCACCGCGATAACGATGATGAGCGGAATCACCGACAACATGACCATGGTAAGTTTGGCGCTCAGGTAGAAAATAAGTCCCATACCCACCAGCAAGGTTATGATGCTGCGCAATACCTCGGCCAGCAGCACACTCACGGCGTCCTGTATCTGGCTCAGGTCGCTGCTCAGGCGGCTGCTCAGTTCCCCCACGCGGCGGTTGGCAAAAAAGTCCATAGGCATGGTAATCATGCGCTGGTATACTTCTTTACGCATATCGGCCAGGGCATTCTCACCTACAGATGAAAACAGGTAAATACGCATGTAGCTGAACAGCATTTGCACCAGCAGCAACCCGATCATGGCCAGAGCTATGGTGCCGGGAGAGAGGGCTACCTGCCCTTCCTGTATCTTTTGTGCGCTATCGATTAGTTTTTTGAGAAAATATGGAAAAGCCATGGTGCTTAAACCGGACAGACCGATAAACAACAATCCGATGATAAACTTCCAACGGTAAGGTTTGATGTAACTGAAAATAAGTAAGGCTTCCCGGACGTTTTCTTTGTTGAGTTTGGCTTTTGGCACTTCTTCTTCGCTGCTGCCATTACTGCCATTGTTTCTACGGGCCATATAGGAGATTCTGTAATTTTAGGCTACAAAGGTACACCGGATAATGCCATCAAACACGATATTCGTCAGTTCCTGAGGCCGTTCTTCCTGATTTTAAGGAGATTTTAAAGCGGCAGAGGCACAGTGGAGCACTGTGTGGGGGTTTCGCGCAAGGATGCAGGGAATAATGACGCAATGCAATGAGGCTCACGGCAGCTTGTCCCGCCACATGCGGGGACACAGCGAATGCAGACCATTCACCAGAAACAATCCGAAGCGGAAGGATAACCTCTTTCACATTTGACCTCTCACTTTTCACCATTCACCATTAACTTTGACAATCAAAAGAAAAAACGGTCATCCTGCACAGTCGACGCAGGAGACTGAAGCAGGATCTCTTATAGAAAAATCATTGTTGTTCTGAAGAGATGCTGCTCTTCGCTATACTCAGGCAGCATGACATTTGGGGTGGACAAAAGACAATAGCTTAACTGGATTGACAGAAACCACTCCTAATGCTGTTATCTCGCATAGTCGGCGCAAGAGACTGATTTATCTACCTCCAGAAGATATTGACATAATGAAGCCGCGGGATATGTTTCAAATCATATATTTTCTATAAAAATTCGAAAAAAACACCATAACAATCCGTTCTTTTGTAATAAGAATAGTTCTATACCTGACCCGGTAAAGTACTATCTGCACACTATAAATTTTGAGAGGAATGATTAAAATAGGATTGATCAGAGAAGGAAAAGTTCCGGTAGACAACAGGGTAATTTTTACCCCTGAGCAATGCTTGCGCATAAAACAGGAATACGGTGCAGAGATTTTGGTGCAACCATCTGATGTGCGCTGTATTAAAGATTCGGAATACACCGAGGCTGGCCTCACTGTGCAGGAAGACCTTAGCGAATGCGATATTTTGTTCGGTGTTAAAGAAGTACCGGTAACCGGGCTTTTGTCAGATAAAACCTACCTTTTCTTTTCGCATACCCGCAAAAAACAGCCTTATAACCAAAAACTGATGCACCAGCTCATACAGCAGCGTGTACGGCTCATCGATTACGAATGCCTGGTGCACGATGATGGCGACCGCATTGTTGGTTTTGGCTTTTATGCGGGTGTAGTAGGCGCGCATAATGGCATGCTTACCTACGGCAAAAAAACGGGCAAATACCTTGTAAAAGCAGCACACGACTGTCATTCTTACGAAGAAATGCTGGCACAATACGACGAGGTGGCTTTACCTCCGGTAAAAATAGTGGTAACCGGCGCGGGCCGTGTTGCGCATGGCATTGTGGATGTAATGGAAAAACTCAATATCCGTTGTGTAGAACCAGAGGCTTTTTTGAAAGAGACTTTTAACGAGCCAGTATATACTCAAATCTCCGGCGAAGAGCTGTATGCACGTAAATCCGATGGTGGCTACGACCGTGAGGAATTTCACAAACACCCGGAACTTTATAACTGCACTTTTGCTCCTTATGCCCAAACTGCCGACATTCTGATGAACGGTATTTACTGGGTTAAGAGCATTGCACCGCTGTTTACCCTGCAAGAGATGCAGCAACCAGCATTTGCGCTGAAAGTGATTGCCGATATTACCTGCGATATTGATGGTTCTGTGCCCTGCAATGTAGATGCCAGCACCATTGCCGATCCGGTGTATGGTTTTAGCAAAAGCAGCCTCAAAAAAGGTGAACCTTTTGTAAACGATGCGGATATGGTAGATGTAATGGCGGTAGATAATCTGCCCAACGAATTGCCCAGGGATGCGAGCCATTATTTTGGCGACCGTTTTCTGCTGCATGTAATGCCGCACTTAATGCACCAGCCACCGAGCCATGTAATTGCACGTGCAACTATTTGCGAAAATGGCAAACTCACTTCCAATTTCGAATATCTATCCGATTACGCCTATGGCGAAGCGGTTCACAAATAGAGATAATAAGGCTGTAGCAGCTTAATAAATTCTGCGCTGTAATGGTTGTCGCTCTCCCGGATGGAGAGCACTGCTGTTACAGCGTTTTTGTTGGGCATCCTCCCCCACTCGCTCACTACCCTGAAGAGGCCGTGCTGCACCGATTGTTTTACTTCCAGTTTGCGGTGCAGGTAAAAGCCAGCATTACTGCAAAGCTGCGCCCACTCAGCCATACGATGCTCAGGCAGCAAAATACTAAACAAACCTGTTTCTGATAAAAGCCGGTCCAATGCCTGCATCAGTTCTGGCAAGGTAAGTGCCGTATCGTGCATGGCGTGGTTACGCCCGGCGTTATCCGACTTTAAATCGTTGCCAAAGAATGGAGGATTGGTAATGATGTAATCGTACAGTGTTGAAGCTGGCAGCTCTTTTATATCGCTATGAATGGCACGCAAACGGCTGGCCCATGGCGAGGCCGCAAAGTTTTCGGTTGCCTGGGTGTAGGCATCGGCCTGCAATTCTACCCCGGTTATGGGCTGCGCAAACCGCTGTGCCAGCATTAACGAAAGCAGGCCGGTGCCAGTACCAATATCCAGCACGTTTGCAGCAGCTGGGGGCACTTCGCTCCAGGCACCCTGTATGCAGGCATCGGTACATACCTTAAGCGGACTTTTATCCTGGTGCACGGTAAATTGCTTGAACCGGAAATACGTATTGGCCATGGGCGCAAAAGTAGCCATTCGGCCGCATAAACGGAATGGCAGGGTTCCTAACCTTTTGGGCCACATTGCCGTCTATCATAAAAGACAACAATATCTTAATCGAGGTATACTAATTCAACCCTTTGTTCCGTTTTTAATCAGTACCTATTTTTTACTATGCGTTCCGTTTTCATTTTAGCCTTCGCTTCTGCCCTGCTGGGCTCCTGTACAGAGCATACCTGCCACAATTCCATGCAAGTATTCGATGCCAATCCACCCGAAAGTGCGGAGTACCGCAAAGCGCTTATCCAACTCATTCGTGGCGATAAGGGCAACAGCCTGCAATACATTTTTGACCGTTATGTGGAGCAGGATGGCAAAAAGTACCTGTCCATCAACATCTACGAAGACAGCATCTGCGCCAAAGCGTTGGTAGAAGTACACGATTCTTACGGCATCGAAAAACTCGTACGCAACAAAGGATTGGGCTACTCGGGTTCCGAACTGGTAGACCTCCGGCTTACGGTAGCTGATAGCGCTACCAATCCAAGGCTGGTATACAGCAACCTGGCTTTCATTATCGACTAAACCTATAACCACTACTATGCACCGACTCAAATGGATCCTTATCATCACTACCAGCGTTTGCCTGCTCTGGATGGGTGGTTGCTACGGCCTTATTAAACTTGCGGCCAACAGCAATACCTGCGACCGTTTTAATATCGACAACATAGAGGTGCACTCGCGCACCAATATTCCGGCAGTAAAATCGGTAGAGTGCCACTACGATGCGGCTACAAATATTAAAAGCAACCGTTTTGAGCTGGATACCAAAGGCCTGGATATGGCGCAATACATCAACAGAAATGGTTTTGTAAAAACGGCCGCACCTGACAACCGCTGGAGCAGTGTACTGGCCCGCGCAGGTAAGGATATTCAAGTGCCCGAAACCGGCGATTTTTACGCATCGAGCGGGCAGTATAAAACCGAAAGCTGGTATTTCCTGCTCGATAAATCGACGGGTATGCTTTGGTGCGCGCTGCAATACTAAAGACTTTATTATACAGCGCATTACCCTACACATAATAATGTTATATTTATAGGAAGAACCTTTGTATGCGGTACTTCCTGCACATCCTGCCATTGCTCTGCTGCACCTTTGCCTGCAGCGTGCATGGCTTTGGACAAGATATGCATACCGATACTGCAATAGCCATTAAGCCCAAGTGGATCGAAAAAACTTCGGCTTATATATCCCTTAAACTGGCCGAAAGCACCGAAATCGAAAACCATAGTGTTCACACCAGTGGTGATAGTTACGAACTTTACCAGAACGCAAAATTTGCTACACGCATCAGTTGCAATTACGAATTCATCTCATTGAGCTTTAGATTCATTCCCAAAATCTTTCCTGCCAACGATGATGACAATATCCGTGGCTCCAGCCGTGCACGCGGATTAGGTCTTCACCTCAATTTCCGCCACTGGCAGCAATCCTTTACCTACGATAGGTCTGATGGTTACTATCTTAAAAACACATCCGATTTTGTATCCGGCTGGAAAAAGGGCGATCCGTATATTCAGATCCCAGACCTGCGCATACTCAAATTTGAAGGGCTTACGGCCTATAGTTTTAACCCCAGGTTTTCGGTGCGGTCCATTGCCACACAAACAGAACGGCAGCTGAAAAGCGCGGGCAGTTTTATTCCGCAAATACGATACTGCTACACGGTGGTTAACGACCGCACACCGCTTACTACACCCAATGCGTCATCTCAACAATCGGGACAAATGACAGGCATTGTTGGTGCGGGTTATTATTACAATTTCATTATAAAACATAATTTTTACTTCGCGCTGGGTCTTTCGCCCGGCATAGGTATTAACTATGTAACGCTTATTACACGCACGCCAACCAGCCATGATCTTACGTTTCAGACCAATGCCGTGTTCCGGCTGGATGGCCGCAGCGGCGCAGGTTACAATGGCAAACGGGCATTTGCAGGCATATCGGCTCACGGTTACACCACCACTTCCAAACAGGCGCATACCACTGCGGTGACTACAGAAGCCAGAATTTACTACGAATGTTTTATCGGCTACCGGTTCAATGCGCCTAAACCATTGCAAAAACAAATGGAAAGCATGAAAAGTAAAATGGAAGAGATGAAAAACAAAATTCCGCGCTAATGGGCAAAGTTAAACGTGGCCGGTTTAGTATCTTGCGGTTATGAGTCAACATTCCCTGAGCTGGGCCGATTTTGATAAGGTTGAAATCCGCACCGGCACTATCATACAAGCCGAAATATTTAAAGAAGCCCGCAAACCCGCTTATAAAATCACCATTGATTTTGGCAGCCTGGGCACCCGTCGCACCTCTGCACAAGTCGCCAAACTGTATACGCCCGAAACCCTTATTGGCAAGCAGGTGGTTGCTGTGGTTAATTTTCCGCCCAAACAGATTGGCCCGTTTATGAGCGAATGCCTGTTACTGGGCGCAGTAGCCGATGATGGTACCGTAACCTTGCTGCAAACCGAACAGCAGACAGAAAACGGGTTAAGGATTGGATAATCGTTACAGACCGGTGGCTGAGCGTTGGTAATTGAGCCTGTCGAAGTTGTAGAAGCCCCGCTTCAAGTAAAATCACCCAAATATCACCCCAGATCAATAACTATCAGTCAATTAAATTACAAAACAATCTAATGCACCTCCTCCCAGGAAAGTAAGCATTCCCGGCGCAAATAACCAAAAGTAAAACCTGAAATGTTTCTTTACATTTGTCGCCCTTTAAAGCGATTTTATGAGTGTGAACCAAACACATGTTAACCTGATTGCCCAAAGTCTGAACATCAGACCGGCACAAGCGCAAAAAACAATGGAACTGTTGGGCGAAGGCTCTACCGTACCATTCATCAGCCGTTACCGTAAAGAAGTAACCGGAAGCCTGGATGAGGTGCAAATCGCCTCGGTGCAGGATCTAAGCCAGAAATACGCTGAAATTGACAGCAGAAGAGCTACCATTATAAAATCCATTACCGACCAGGGTAAAATGACCGACGAACTGCTCTCCAAGCTGGAAGGCAGCTGGTCGCTCACCGAGCTGGAAGACTGGTACCTGCCCTATAAGCCCAAACGCAAAACCAGGGCTACCATTGCCATTGAAAAAGGCCTTGAACCACTGGCGCAACAACTGTTTGCCCAGCAAAACATGGACCTCGAAGCTGTGGCAGGCAATTTCCTGAACGACCAGGTAGCCAGTACCGACGAAGCGCTGAAAGGCGCCCGCGATATTATTGCCGAGTGGATAAACGAAACTGCCGAAGTGCGCGAAAAAATGCGTACCCTGTTCCAGAACACTTCTACCCTCAAAACCACAGTGGTAGAAGAGAAGAAGGAAGAAGGCGTTAAATACAAAGACTATTTCGAGTTTTCGGAATTACTGAAAGACAGTCCCTCGCACCGTGTGCTGGCCATCTTCCGGGCAGAGAACGAAGGCATACTGCATGCCACCATCAACCCCGAAGAGGAAAATGCAATAGACATTCTGAAAAAACATTTCATCACGGGCAACAATACTACAACCCGCCAGATGGAACTGGCGGTGAACGATAGTTACAAACGCCTGATGCGGCCATCGCTCGAAAACGAATTCCGCAGCGATGCTAAGGACAAAGCCGATGAAGCGGCCATCGAAATTTTTGCAGAAAACCTGCGCCAATTGCTCATGGCAGCGCCTTTGGGGCCTAAACCCGTTATTGCCATTGACCCCGGTTACCGTACCGGTTGCAAAGTGGTAGCGCTCGACGAAAGCGGTACCCTGCTCGATAACAACGTAATATTCCCCAACGAAAACAACCGCAAAATGGCCGCCGAAGCCTTATTGCAGGATTGGGT
>JAVBJN010000116.1:0-21781 GCA_031546985.1 Chitinophagaceae bacterium | reverse complement strand
TTTGGCAGTTTGAAGTATTTCTGTAAGTAGCAATTAGCGATAGTAATGCCCTGATTGTGAGGGCTGGTAAGGGTTTGTTGCGATTACTGGCCATGCGTGTGAATGGTGTTTTTTATTGGTTAAATAGGACTAAAATGTGTTTCATTCGGGCAGGTTGCCGGAGTTTGCAAACGGACCTTTGCGCAAACTATAAGGAAATGAGACAAAATTCATGGAACAAAGCAACAATTGGGAAACTTGGTTTTCTGATGGGAGCATTATTTTCCTGTTTTCAAGGTATTGCACAATGTCCGGCAAGTATTGCATTGACTATCAGGAATAACACTGCTGCTAATTGTCCTTCATCGGGTAGCATCACCATTGGGTCCAATGCTGGAGTGGGTTCGTTACAATATACCGTTACCGCTGGTCCTTCGGGCGCACCGGTAAACCTTCCGCAAAGCGACAGTGCTTTTAATGCGTTGCCGGCTGGTTCTTATACCCTTAAAGTCGTTTGTGCTACCAATCCGGCTGTTTCAAATACTATAAGTTTTACCATTGCCAATGGCTATACAGCAATGAGCAACATAGCCACTACTATTACCTCTAATTGCGGTAGTGGCTCGGCCGGTGGTACGATCAATGTAACAGGCGTTACCGGCGGTAAAGCACCCCTGCAATATTCTGTTATAAAAAATACCGATCCCAACTATCCCGATAACCTGAGTGTGTATAGCACAGGCACTTCATTTGCTCCAAATGCTTATGGAGTATACCAGGTGAGGGTAAAAGACGCATGCGGCCAGATCTACACCAAAACGGTTGAGTTGCTGGCAGGGCTGCCTCCGGTAAAATTAGGCGGCAATTTCCTGGATAACCAACCTTGCGGAAGCAATAAGTATGAGTTTGATTACTGGCTGGTAGACCCGGTTTCGGGAGTGTCTGTTTCTGCTGCCCCATACTGGAATGCAGGTGGCCTTACCATTAAAATCTATGAAGCCTTGTCGGGATGTACCAAAGGCAATTTGCTGGCATCTTATACCAACGAAACTACGGGCCGCATTATTTCGGATAAGTCTCCGTCAGAGAAATATTATATAGAAGTTACCACTCCATGTGGCAATACTACCACTGCTTGTACCTACCGTACGGATGGCAGAAACGAGGCGTATATAAAATTTGCCACTGCGGCCGGGGGCTGTGGTACCGGGCCATCGCCTGCAACTATGAGCATTTATGTAAGCGATTACAATTTCCTGCATTTTCCGGTTTCTGTGTCTATTGTCAATAAAACCACAGGGCTGCCTGTTATGGGTTCGCCTTTTTCTATAACCTCTGCCAGCAGCACAGTATACCTTGGCGGCCTTTTGCCCGCCGATTATATCGTTACAGCAATAGATGGTTGTGGCAGGCAGGTAGAAAAAGATACGCTGCAAAATGTTGTCAATGCAGGTGCCCCCAGCATTTCGCTTTACCAACCCGGCGATTTTGATTGTGCCAACAACCAGCTTACCACACAGGAAGGCACAGTACGTGTGGGTATACAGCTTAACGGATACATTCCAGGTATAAGTAATGCACCCAATGTTAAGATTACAGCAGGACCCAGCAACGTGGGTATTGTTGGTGTAAATGCTCCCGGAGGTTCTACTATTTATTACTGGCAGAATATGTTGCCGGGCAATTATACAGTGCTGGTTACTACCTCCTGCGGCACCACTGCACTCAACTTTACTTTAACGGCGCCCTATGGTACATTAATCCAGCACATTAAAGCTAAATCTACCTCATTTTGCGGGGGCAATGGCCGGGTAGAAATTGATACTGCACAAACCCGGTACAATGGTTATGGCGATTTGATCTATGTATTGGTTAATACCATTACCGGCAAAAGCATCGACAGTACTACTGCAGGAGTATTTACCAATCTGCCGGCAGGTACTTATAAGATAAACATGAAGATTCATGATTATTGTACAAATACCTATTATAATGTGTCGAGCAATGCTGTAACCATTAATGCAGCAGGTGCATCTGCAGGTGTGGTAAAAAAGGTGGGCGTAATTTGCGAAGATGTAAGCGGCAACCTGCTTACTACCGGCTCGGCTTACCTGGAACTGGCAGGAGCCAGTCCGCTGGTGGTGGAGTATAAAAAAGCCACTGATGCAGCCTGGATCAATTTTTCGAGCGATGCACCCGCCAATATAACGATCAATGGATTGGCGCCAGGTGAGATATACGATATTAGGATTACCTCATGCGGTAAGAGTTCTGCAACACAGGTATCTATTGGCAAGCTCAATGCCATTAAAGTATCCAATCTTGTAAATCCTTGTGTTAATAGTCCTTACGATCTTGCGGTGCCTGAAATGGCAGGTGCAACCTATGTATGGAAAAATCCCGCAGGCGTAGTTGTATCCAATACCTATAATTATGCCATACCTAATTACAACGTTTCTTACAATGGTATTTATACCTGTACGGTTTCCTTCGGTAGTTGTGTAACACGTATTGTATCTGCTGGTTTGAGTTCTGTTGCCTGCGGGCAAGCCCTGCCGGTAACCATACTGTCCTTTGGCGTAGAGCGTACCGGCGATAATGTGAAGCTGAACTGGAAAACCAGCGCAGAAAAGAACAGTGCCTATTTTGAAGTGCAGCGCAGCATAGACGGAGTAGCGTATACCGCTGTTGGTGTGGTAAATGCATCGTTTAATACGCAAGGCATTGTTGCTTATGATTATACCGATGCGGCTATCCCGGCAGGTACACTTTATTACCGCTTAAAAATGGTAGATAACGATGCCTCTTTCCAGTACTCCACCGTACGCATTTTGCGTAATGGTATGAGCGCAACAATTGGCGAAGGAAAGGTGACAATAATGCCCAATCCTGCAACGAACGGTCAGAACATAACGATGTTGTATGATGGTCCCAAAGTGTCTGGCGTATACAGCATAATGAGCACCGCAGGCCAGGTAGTGCAGCGTGGCAATATTGAGGCCATAGGAGAGGGTGCTAATACTGTAATATTCTCACTGAACAATCTGAATCCTGGTATGTATCTGATGGTATTTACAGCTGCAGACGGCACTGTTGTTTACCGTGGTAAGATCAGTATCCAATAAGCCTTTTTCTTTTGTAGTCAGAGAGCGGTTCCGTAAGGGCCGCTTTTTGTTTTGTGATACGGTTGATACTACACATCCGGGACGAAAAAATATCGCTAAAGGGCGATTGGGCCATTGCTTTAAATAGTTATTGGTCTTTTTACACTTGTTTACGAGTATAATGCTTGTCTAAGGGCTTTAAGTATGCATTTTTGCAATTTTTTGGGGGATAATTGTTTGGTTCTGAAAGGATAAAAAAATGTCTCGAAGGGGTATTTTTTCTTTCTTAAAACCAGGAGTTTTGTATTGCCATAAATGTGGTTGCAATCATGCCCAATCCTACTATCCAAAATGTAAAAAATGTATTCATGGGTTTGGTGATGCCAGACACCAATTGGGATACGTTTGTTGCCAGAATAGAAACGCGTATTTATGAACGTAATGAGGTTATTAAAAAATACTATCAGTTAGAAGAGTACATCAATATTGTTGTTTGCGGTTCTGTTGGTTTGTTTATTAAAAATGGTGATACCGATATTTGCACCAACCTGTTTTACGAAGAAGAGTTTTTTTGCGATTACCTTTCTTTGCTTAAACAAGAAGAAACCGCTTTAAAAACCGTTGCGCTTGAAGATGCAGAAATATGGTCGGTGCCATATAGCTATATGCAGGTTTTGTACAGCGAATTCAGCAGCAGCGTGCAGGTGGCCCGGTTTGTAGCAGAAACGCTTTTTATTTGTAAGCAGGAAGAGCAGATCGATCTGCTTACGCTTACACCAGAAGAGCGGTATACAAAGTTGCTGCGCCTGCGGCCCAATGTGTTGCAACGCACTCCGCTGAAAATAATCGCTTCTTACCTGGGCATTACGCCTGAAAGTCTTAGCCGGCTCAGGAAAAGGGTGGTAGCCAAATAACTGCTGTCGTTTTAATAAACTTCGTTTGTCTAACCTCCATTACGGAGGTTTTTTTGTGTGCAAAAGTGAAACGTAGTCTCAGTAACCTTACACAAAAAATATCTGCTTTCGAACATATATGGCTATTTCTTACCTATCGTCAATTCTATATAGGTATTGTGCATTGTATTTTTGCATCTCCAATCCATGTATGTGTTTTCTCATCCCCGATTACCATTATACAAGATCTGGTTTCGGTATACCTTCTTTGATGTTGTGTGATAATTGAAGTGTTCCAGGGCATACGTGCTCCGATCGTGTATGCAGTGCAAATACGATCAGTTAATAACGTGTCAATGCAAATAGTAAAACTATTAGAAAATGAAAATGAGAAACATTTTTTCCTTGTTTTTAACGGGGGGAATAACAGTAAGTGCTGCATTACATGCGCAATGTCCGGCAATGCTACAATTATCGGTGGGCAATAAATCTGATGCACCCTGCCCGTCGAGCGGAAGTGCAACCATACACTCAAATGCACCGGTAGGTTCATTAACCTATACCATTATTGCGGGTCCTTTGGGTGCACCGGTGAATATGCCGCAAGGAGACAGTGTGTTTAATGCATTACCAGCCGGTAACTATACGGTAAAAGCAACCTGCAATGCCAATACTTCGGTAAATGATGTAATGGGTTTTACCATTCTTAACCAATACACGAAGATAGATACTGCCTATACTACCTTAACTACAGGTAGTTGCGGAACGGGTACCATAAACATTACCGGTGTAACCGGGGGCAGATTGCCTTTGATGTATTCTGTTATTAAAAATACCGATCCCAATTATAGCGATGTGCTGAGCGCTTATGGTACCGCCACTTCATTTGCCAGTCTTACAACCGGTGTGTACCAGGTGCGTGTAAAGGACAATTGTAACCAGCTCTTTACTAAAACGATAGAAATTTTGCCCGCGTTGCCGGGTGTAGGCCTCAATCTGTTTGCTATAGAAGGCCAGAGTTGTGCCAGTACAAAATACGATATAACCATTTTGAATACGGTAGATCCTGTTACCGGCAATGCAACAGATGTAGACGCTTATTTAAATGCCGGAGGGCTTACCTTGAAAGTGTATGATGGCGGTATAGATTGTTCCAAAGGGGCGTTATTGTCTGCTTTTAATTACACTACCGCCAGCGGCACCGGTTTTCAGATCAATAAGCTGCCTGGCAAGCTCTATTACCTGGAAGTGATCACACCCTGTGGTGTTGTTACGCACCAGTGCATTGACATGACCAATTTTAAATCTGAGCTTAATCTTTCTGCCACTACTACAGGTTGTAATACGGTGCCTTCTCCTGCCAGAATGGGTATTTTGCCCACTTACGAATTTCAGGTAAAATACCCGGTTACCGTAACGGTTATGAATGGTAGTGGGGTGCCCATAACCGGTTCTCCCTTTACCTTAAACAATACCAGTGACTGGACTACCAAACTTAGCAACCTTGTGCCAGATAACTACCATGTTGTTGTAAACGATAAATGTGGCGCTGTGATTCAGGATGTGGTTATTACCAATATTACAGGCGTTGCACCATCTGCAGCTACCGCAAGCGCTTATTTAAGCTGTGCAGACCAACTTGGCGCTGCAAGCCCCGGCGTTTTTCTGAATGGCTATATTCCCAACCTGAGGAATGCCGATTCTGTAGAAATTATTTCTGGTCCCAGCAATGTGGGCGTTAACGGCGTAAACTGGCCCGTAGGCTCCAATCTGTATAGCTGGAATAATATGCTGCCTGGCATGTATGTTATAAGAGTGTTTACCCCCTGTGGTTATACCAATGTGAATTACGACCTGGTGGGTGGTGCCGGTTTTGGATTACAACGCAGCATCCAAACCAAAGCTACTTCTTATTGTGGTGGCACCGGCAAAGTAGAGATAGATGCGCCCAATACAACCTATAATGGTAGTGGAACCATGTATTATGTGTTGGTAAACAGTATGACCAATGCCCGTATCGATTCTAACACTACAGGTGTATATACCAATATTGGGGCAGGTAATTATAAGATTAATATGGTGGTAGAGGACTATTGCGATGCCGATAGCCGGTATGAAGTATCGAGCAATACCGTGACCATTGTTGCCGCATCTGACAAGCCCAAGATTACAAAGAAACTTGGTATGATTTGCGAAGATGAGAACGGAAATTTGCTGGCTAGCGGCACTGCTTACCTGGAACTGGCAGGGGGTAATCCGCTGGTGCTGGAGTTTAAAAAGGAGACAGATGCAACTTACACTACTTTTAAAACATCGGCCTCTGCAACGGAGAGTATTGCAGGGTTGGTGCCGTATACCATCTACGATATAAGGGTTACATCTTGCGGACAGAGCCAGGGCGAAAAAGTAACCATTGGTAAACTCGATCCGGTTAGGCGGACCAATTTTTACAACCCTTGTGCGAACGAAGCGTATACGCTTGCTGTGCCGGAAATGCCTGGTGCCACCTATGTTTGGAAAAATGGTTTAGGTGTGGTAGTGTCTAACGCTTTTAACTATATCATTCCCAACTATATTGCTTCATTCGATGGTAATTATACCTGTACCATTAAGTTTGGCAATTGTGTAACCAAAACTGTAACCCAGCCATTGAGTTCAATGCTATGTGGCATAAGCCTTCCGTTAAACCTGCTTTCCTTTAATGCAGTGCGCAATGGTGCAGCTGTAATGCTTACCTGGAAGACAACCGAAGAAAAGGGTACTGCATATTTTGATGTGCAAAGAGGCACCAATGGTAAAGACTATGCAACCGTGGGTACCGTAAGCGCAGCACAGGCAGCACAAGCAGTGAACCTGTATCATTTCAATGATTTGAACACCCCATCGTGCAACCTGTATTACCGTTTACGTATGGTAGATGCAGATGGCAGTTTCCGCTACTCTGGTGTTAAAGTGCTCAATAACGGCCAGGCCAACGCATCTGGCATTGTAATAGCGCCCAATCCCGTAGCTAAAGGCCAGTCGCTTACCGTAGTGGCCGATGGTGCAGCCATGAATGGTACCTACAGGCTAATGAATATTACCGGGCAAATGGTGCAGCAAGGTGCCATAACTGTAGCTGAGCATGCAGGCATTACCGCTACTATTGCAACGCAATCGCTGCCTGCCGGTATGTACCTGCTGGTGATTGTTGCAGAAGATTGTTCTGTATATACCCGCGAAAAAGTAAGTGTACAATAATAAAGTGTTTTTCTTTGTAGTTTTCAGAGAGCGGTTCCGTAAGGGCCGCTTTTTGTTTTATATGCGCCAATCAAATGATAACTAAAGGTGGGTATATATAAAAAAATATAAAATAATAGTCGGGTTTGCGTTTATCCATGAATGGAATCCGTAAATTAGTATTGGCTTTATTCGCTCATCACAGTGTGCTCGTCCATCTGGTTCGCAGTAGCTATTGTATGTGAGCCGGCAATGGATATTAAAGATCAGCAGTTTCTCAAGGCCTTGTTTTATTGAGCTGTTATTTCAAGATCAGTTATTCAATTAAACCAATATTGTCTGCTATGAGAAAAGTAATCAAGCCCTTTTGGGTGTGCGTTGCCCTCCTGTATACCACCGGTTTTTTTGTAGTTAAGGCCCAGGCTCCGGGAGATGTGGGCACCAATCTGCAGATGTGGTTTAAAGCCAATACCGGCGCCACCGCTTCGCAATGGAACGACCAATCTGCCAATGCCAACCACGTAACGCAGTCTACACCTGCCAACCAGCCGGTGCTTACCGCCAATGCATTTAATTACAACCCGGCCTATACCTTTAGTTCGGCAGCGGCACAGCGGTTTACAAGGGGCGTATCTACCGGGCTGGCATCCGGCAACGCCAACCGTACGCTGGTAGCGGTAGCCACTTTTGGAACGGGCTCTTCCATAAGTTATATTTTTACACATGGAAACGCTTCTACGCTCCAGGCCAACCTGTTTGGCAGCCTGGCAAACCGTAGTTTACTGTTTTCGCCTTTTACCAGCCAGCTGAACAGTGCCGCTTCTTTTTTTCCGGTGGGCGGCGCCACACCTCAAATGGTTTTCTATTTTAAAAATGGCACTACAGAGGCTTTGTACAGCAAAGATGTAAGTGTAGCCAGCCGAGCGAGCTTAACCTTAAATACGGTAAACAACATATTGTCTGTAGGCTCCGAATTGGGCTCCAGTAATTACTGGAATGGCCAGATAGCCGAAATTATGGAATATACCGCCGATGTGGTAGCTGGTAGCTCGGCGCACGATCAGATAATGAGTTACCTGGCAGTAAAATACAGCATTCCATTGGCGAGTAATTACCGCCGCAGCGATGGTACCATTGTGTATGCTACCGATGCTGCATTTGCCAACCAGATTATAGGTCTCGCCAGCGATGTCAATTCTGCGTTTTTGCAAAAGCAATCGCACACGCCCGACGATTCTTTCCGGCTTTATGTAGGCATGCTGGCAACAGATAATGCCTCGAATGCCGGTACCATTACCGATGATCCGGCTTTTTTGATAACAGGGCATGATGGCGCCCTGCTACGCACCACCACGGCTGTAAGTACAGAAAAACCTGCAAGTATGGTGAGCCGCATAGCCAGGGAGTGGAAGATTGTAAACACGGGTTTTACCAATACCTTCAGCATTGATCTGAAACTGAATGTGAACCTGGTAAACAGTACCGATCTTCGGCTACTGGTAAGCACCAGCAGCGATTTTACCAGCGCCACGGTTTTTAACAACGGAGATAATGGTATGAGCATAGGCTACAACGCGGGCATCTTAACGATATCGGGTATTCCCAATGGCATTATACCGGCCAATGCCACCAGCTATTTTACTATCGCTTCTGCAAGCATAACCACACCATTGCCTTTGCAACTACTTAGCTTTAATGGATACGCGAAGGGGGGCAACCATTACCTGAACTGGTCTACAGCAGAAGAAATAAATACTTCTTCTTTTGATGTGGAATATAGTGCAACCGGCCAGCAATTTGCACCTGTGGCCACCATTAAGGCAACCGGAAACCATGTGCAGGCACAAGATTACCAATACATTGCCCGCAACGTAAAAGGCATGGCATATTACCGCCTCAAAATGGTAGATAATGACGGTGCTGCGGTTTACTCCCGCGTGCTTAAAGTGGTGCCGGCACAGGATGGCAACTATAAAGGTTTTACAGTGAGCGAAGTATATCCTTTACCCTTTGTAAACACGCTGCAGCTAAGCCTTTACACCAACCAAGCACAAACCGTGCATTTCCGGTTATACGACTTAGCCGGTAGGGAAGTATGGCATGAGCAGCGCGGCATTGCAGAAGGAGCTGGGCTATACCTGCTAAACAATTTTGCTGCTGTACCGGAAGGCATATACACTTTAAACATCGCTACAAATGATGGCGCTGTGGTAGTACGGAAGGTAATTAAGCGATAAGAATAATTAACCACGTTACATACAACAAATACAACTGCATATACAACGAGCCCGCTTCTATTACAGGAGCGGGCTCGTTTAGTATAATGCTGGTGCGTGCTTAGCGGGTACCCAGGTCCATAGTCCAGTATTTACCGGCATGGGCCACACCAATTTCTTTAAAATGAGGATCCATAATGTTTTCACAGTGGCCGGGGCTTTGCATCCATTGGTTAACAATGGTATTGGTATAATCCCAGAAACCATAAGCTATGTTTTCTCCAAAGCGTTGCCAGGGGTAGCCATCGTTTTGCAAACGGGCGCCTGCACTGGTACCATCAAAACTGTTGTGGCTGAAATAGTTTTTATCCAGCATTTCCTGGCTGTGTTTAGCTGCTGAGGCATACAATGTTTCGTTCCATACCAGCGGTGGTGCCGCTGCCATAGCCTGTGTGCCGCAATTACAGGGCGTAGCCCTCAGCTGGTTTACCAGGTTTAGTATGTTTGCTTTTTCCAACGCAAGAGAATCGGTGGTGCCGCCTCCGTTGCCGTTTCCACTTCCATTGGTGGTGCCATTGCCATTTGTAGTGCCATTTCCATTAGGATCGGCGCTTCCGTTGCCGTTTGGCGACGATGGATTGGTGCTGGTTGGGGTGGAGGGCGCGTTGTCCTGCTTTTTGCAGGCGAGCAGGGTAGCGCAACATAATGCGCAAATGAGCATAAAGGATTTCACTGGGTGGCGTTTTGTTCTGTTGCAGCAGGGCAAATATTGTGCTAAGAAAGGGGCCGGAGGCCGTAAGCAAACAAGAATATTTCGGGGCGCTTTCAGCACCATGACGGTTATTTTTATACAAATCTGTTTCTGGTGCATATGTTGGCCGCTATACGCGGTTAGCATACCTTTGGCGGCAATTCTACGCGTTATGTCCATCAGACCATTGTTTTTATTATTATGCTGCCTGCTGTCTGTAGCCGGGTATGCGCAAAAGGGTTTTTCAGAAGATTATACCTTGTGGAGTGTAGCCCCGGGCGATAGCCGCTACATCTTTGCCGATACGGCTTATATCCGCGCATCGGCATCGGTAAGGGATGCACCGTTAGATACGCTGCTAGCTGGCGATGAAGTTAAAATTACTGCCATTGTAAAACAGCCCTTTTCGATTAAAGGTTTTACCGCCCGCTGGCTGAATGTTACCTATACCAAAGGCGGCGCGCAGAAAAACGGCTATGTGTGGGAGGGGCTTATTTCCTTTACGCCTATGCGCAGGGGCGCTACAAAATTTGTGTATGGCTTAAACCGGATGACCGACTCCATTTCCGGCAAGGGTGATGATGAATTCAAAAGCAAAGTGTACCATATCGGGTTAAAAGTGGTGTTGGAAAACGCAGTGGTAGCCTCTGCCATGTTCCGCATGATTGCAGATGAGTCTGCGGGTTTTACCGAGGCATCGGCAATGGCAGGGCAGGGGCTCGAAGGGGTGAGCAACATCATAAGGCTTACGTTTAGTGGCGAGGCTTGCGGCATACCCACTTACCATTACTATTATGCCTGGACGGGTAAGCAGTTGCTGCCCTTACCGCAACTGATGGAAGTAGGCGATGCAGGCGTGTATTACCACACCGAGAAATTTGTGTTTCCTTCAGAGAAAGGAGGTAAACCCGGAATGATACTGCTACTGTCAGAAGATGCGGAGGAGACCGGTAAAGTAGATAAAAAGGGCGAGCCTGTATATAAAGAAGAAAGAAAAACCCTGCGGTATAAATGGGATGGTGCAAAGGCCACACTGCTTAAATAAGTGTTAAGCAAAACGCCCACAATATTGTGGGCGTTTTGCATCGTATACTCTTTACCTGGCTACAGATCTGCGGCATTCGCGGGGCAGCATATCAAATTTCTGTGAAAAAGCCTGCGAAAAGCTGCTGGCCGATTTGTAGCCCAGCATACGCACAATTTGCTGCACCGGACAATTGCCCTGGATCAGTAATTCTTTTGCTTTTTGTAAACGGATGTCTTTGTAATACTGGTAATACGGCAAGCCAAAATGTTGTTTAAACAATATTTTGAATTTAGAAGCGCTCATCATCACTTCTTTGGCCGCGTTTTCGAGCAGAGGCAATCTGTCTATGCCTTCGTGCTGGATGATGTGATCGAGTATGATCAGTTTCTTTATATCCTCGCTGGCGGTTTCATATTCTGCCTCGCCGCTGCGCAGCTGTGTAATCAGAAACAGCGACATGAGCTTATAAACATTTCCAAGCAGGTATAA
This sequence comes from Chitinophagaceae bacterium, assembly GCA_031546985.1. Lineage (GTDB taxonomy): Bacteria > Bacteroidota > Bacteroidia > Chitinophagales > Chitinophagaceae > JAVBJN01. The sequence continues at coordinate 10,103 of JAVBJN010000116.1, read as the reverse complement.
CTTATCCGGAGCCTGGTCATTTATAAGGTCAGCGTCTGTAAATACCCGGCACATGTCTTTGTTAATAGAAGAAAACCCAAGAAAATTTTCCCACTTAAACGGCTCTGCGTAAAATTCATCTTTGTCGCGGCGGGTCGATTGCAGTAGTTCATTAAAGAGTGTAGCTTCTATCATAATACTCATACCCTTGAGGCGGCGGCCGGGCACCATATTAAATACCGGACTCACAAAAGAAGAACCGTAACTAATGAAGTAATGGTCTTTTTTGTTGATCAGCGGCTGCATTTGTGTTACTGCAGGTTGCAGGCTAAAGTCGAAATAAAGGCCATAATACTTTAACGACGATTCCCAATGCAGCGAAAGCGGCTTGTTGCTGGTACAATCGTAATATATGATGGCGAGCTTGTTTTTCTTTAACTCTAACTGGGTTATAGCACCACTGCCCAACTCCGGTGAAAACGAAACACTGTTGTTTTTCTGATTGTATTGCAGCAAGTCAGGCTGCATCTCTGCACTGTCTTTCCAGCTTTTAATCCACTTGCCGGAAAAATCCCATTTAATGTTCGTTTCAATCATATTCTGTCGGTTTATAAGAAACAACTCATTATACGAGCTGATTCCTTTTGCAAAGTTACCCTCACCCACTGCGGTGAAATAACCCGACGAGACATAAAAAAGTCCGAATCAATCATTTTTGAAGAAAGCAGCGCAAAAAGGAAAGGAATAAGCCTTATAACCATTGGTAGCATTGAAAGTCAACCGGCTTTAGAAACTTGAAAACCCCGTAACTGAATGCGAAATGAATTTAATACAGCTTCGGATGATGTTAAAATAGCCCCTTCGAGACAAAAAAAAGTCCCTAAAGGACATTTTTACAAATGTGCAGCAGTTACCCCCAATAAAGGCTGATAGAAAGCTAAACCTGACCGTACAAAGACAAACGTGTACGACCTATGGCGGCGGCAATACACCAGGCTGGATAATCTATCTGTTTTTACCAGCTATTTCATCTTTTTTTCGTGCAGCTCATCTGCCGCGCTGATGGAATGGGAATGGTGAATGTCTTTTTCCTGCTTGCATTTTTCGGCCAGGCGCGAATAAAATTTGTGAAGGGTATCGAGCTCTTTTTCGTCCAGCGATTCAATATCTACCATAGCATTGCTGGCCTCTTTACTGGCAGCGATTATTTCATTCAGTTTCAATTGTATGGCTTTGGAATCTTTATTCTGGCTTTTCTGTATCAGGAAAACCATAAGGAAGGTGATGATGGTAGTACCGGTATTGATAACCAACTGCCAGGTATCGGAATAATTAAATACCGGGCCCAGCAAAACCCATACAATTACGGCCAGTGCAGCGAGGCCAAATGCGATAGAGGAACCTACCCATTGGGTAATCTTATTGGAAGCGCGTTCGAAGATGTTTTGTTTAGGCATTTTCATTGGATTTGAGCGGATGAAGGAAGCAGGTTTGGGATGTATTATAGTGAAAGGTACCATAAATCATGCCATTGGCCAGGCAGCTGCGTGTTGGAAGTTGGATATGATCTATAAGTAAGATGACCTTGCCGGAAATTCAAAAAATGTTCGATAGGGGTAAAAAAATGTCTCTAACGAGTCACTGGCTATTGAAATGAGTTACCGTTGCATGCAATGGCGTGTTGCAGTTTTAGTGAGCCGGTCTCTTAAACCAGTTGTTATAGTGCAGGGTGCTACTACCGGTTTTATCCGTTGCAACCCTTGCTGTACCTGAAAAATTGGAACAAACGAACGGTCTTACACTAAGCGTTAATGACCAGGGTGAGTGTATTGTACATCACTGGCTTGAGGGTAAATCAGTCGGATAGGGGATGTTGTATATGATTCATGCATATGTGTTGTAGGGTCTTAAATATGTGCGGTACGGGTTATGGCCGGGCATGCTTAATGCTAGTTTTGCAAAAAAATAGAAGATGTAGGACTTCAACCTTCTTTTGTTAATATTATGATTGTTAATATCAACAAGTTGATAATTATTATTGATGTGTTGATTTTGTAATGTTTATTTAGGTAATTTTGGTTGATTCATCTACAATAGCAAAGAATTGATTCGCATTAATTCTTTGCGTGTTTGCACCGGTCTCTTTTCTTCTCCTTACGTCATATTTAAGCTAAACCATATGAAAAAGTATTTCCGCTTTTTATGTTTGAAAATTGGGATGCCATTGTGCATTCTATTGTTACTGGCCACAGATACCTACGCCGTTAATTATTATTGGGTGGGTGGCTCGGGCAACTGGAGCGATATTAACCACTGGGCTACTACAAGCGGCGGAGCAGTAAAGCACTCTATCGTTCCTTCTTTGAACGATAATGTAATTTTTGATGCAGGTTCTGGATTCACGGCTTTAAGTAAAACCGTAACTGTAAATACCAATGCGTTATGCGATAGTATGAGCTGGGCAGGAGCCGCAACACCCGCTACTTTTACGATCAATAACCCGTTGCAGGTAAACGGTTCTTTTGTATTGCAGCAAGGCATGTCTGCGAGCGGCGGAGCGCAGATCACCCTTACCAGTAGTAGGCCCAATGAGATTTTTGCTACAGGAAATGCTTCTATGTCCAATAATATCCAGTTTATTGGTACAGGTGGCTGGACGTTCCAGGATTCTCTTAAAATGGTAAACACGCTTACGTTCACCAATGGTAACCTGAACTTTAACGGGCAATATACCCGGATGAGCACTTTTTCCAGTCCGGGAGGTAATGCCACCCGTACGTTGAATATTGCCAATTCGATTATAGATATTACAGCTGGTTTTGGAGGCTGGACTTATACCGGAGGCGTAGCGCTTACGGCGCCCAATTCGGTAAACTCATTGATTCGCCAGGCTAATACTTCTGCCGCAGCAATGGTAACCAAGGCGGGTGATGTGTATTACAATCTTTTATTTCTTGCCGGAACGAGCAATCCTCTGGTGAGCAACGGTGTATACAACAAGATAACTTTTCAGAGCACCAACGGGCGTATTAATACGCTTGCAACGGATAGCCTGATGCTATCGCCAGCCAGGATTTATGCTTTTGGCACAGGGATGACGATAACCATCAATAAATATTTTGCAGGTAATTCTCCGGCTTGCAGCGGTCTCATAGAACTGAATACGAGTACCACGGGTACACAGTCTACGATTGTAATGGCAGCAAGTGCTATTGCCGATGTAGCCAATGCCCGCATCCGGGATATGCGCATACAAGGCCCGGCAACGCCATACGCAGCATTAAATTCATTGGATTTGGGCAATAATACCGGGTGGGTCTTTACAGCCCCTGCGGCCCACACATATTATTGGGTAGGAGGAACAGGTAATTGGAATGATGTAAACCATTGGGCTAATACATCAGGCGGTGCATCGGGTTCTGGTTGTGTGCCTATTCAGCTGGATCAAGTAATTTTTGATGCAGGTTCAGGCTTTACCGCAGGTAGTAAAACGGTAACGGTAGATGGTAATGCTTATTGTGACAGCATGACATGGAGCGGATCAGCGGTGCCAGCAACATTTAACGTTTCCAATCCGTTGCAGGTAAATGGTTCTTTTGTATTGCAGCAAGGCATGACGATGAACGGCGGCGCGCAGATTAGTTTTATGAGCAGCCGACCCAACGAGATCATTGCTACGGGTAACACCCAATTATCAGGCTATGCGCTGTTTGATGGTACAGGTGGCTGGACGCTCCAGGATTCTTTTAAAATAGTGAACATACTTTCATTCACCAATGGTAACCTGAATTTTAACGGGCAATATGCCTGGATGAGCACTTTTTCCAGTGCGGGAGGTAATACCACCCGTACATTGAATATTGCCAATTCGATAATAGATATTACAGCTGGCTTTGGTGGCTGGACTTATACCGGAGGCGTAGCGCTTACGGCGCCCAATTCGGTAAACTCATTGATTCGCCAGGCTAATACTTCTGCCACAGCAATGGTGGCCAAAGCAGGGGATGTATACAACAATGTTCTTTTCCTTGCTGGTGGAAACAATCCTATAGTTTCAAACGGAACCTACAATAATATTGTTTTCCTAACAACCAATGGCAGACTTAGCACTGTTACAACCGATACACTTATCTTTTCTTCTAATTTTACCTACACTTTTACCAGTGGTACTACCACCATTGTAAACGAAGCCTGGTATGCCAGTGGTAACCCCTGTTTTCCTACAACCATCTTATCCAGCTCCGCAGGCACCAGGGCCAATATCAGCATGCCTTCTGCCGCTGCCAACATGCCGCCCAATACCTACGGTATAGACTTTGTGCGCATGCGCGATATGAATGCGGTGACGGGTGCAGTACAAGCCATAATGCAGATCGGCAACCAGAGTATCGATAATGGTAACAACAGCAACTGGGTTATTATTCCTTACGCTGGCCCGGCAGGTATTATTGGTTTGGGTCACGATACTGCATTGTATTGCAATTCGCTGCCCTACACACTAAGCACGGTAAACTTTCAGGGCAATCCTGCCACCAATTATTTGTGGGACAACAGCAGCACAGGTTTTACCCGCACAGTGTCAGATACCGGGCATTATAATGTAACAGTTAACTATGGCAATGGTTGTGTGATAAAAGACACCATTGGGCTTTCGAAAATTACCGATCCCACTCTTATAGCCAATAAAGTGGTGAATGGTGGTAACTACGATGTAACCCTGGTGCCTTCGGGCCTTGTAGGTACGCCTATGTACACACTGGATTCTGTAAAACCAGCAGGCCTGGTGGTAACGCCAATTACCCAGGCTTCTAACCTGTTTTCTATCCCCATAGCAGCTACAGAAGCCTACTTTACGGTAAACGACCAAAGCACAGCCTGCATTGCCCGCGCATCGCTCTCCGGCGTTTCATTGCCGGTGGTGTTGCGCTATTTTAAAGCGCAGGCCCGGTATTGTAAAGTACTGCTCGATTGGGCTGTGGGCGAAGAAAAAGACTTACTGCAATATGGGGTGCAATATGCCGCTGATGGCCGCGATTACCGTACGGTAGGCACCGTATGGCCCACCGGCAGCAACAGCCAGTATTATTTTAACACCACGCAGCAAACAGGTAAAGGGTATTACCGGTTGCGGATAGCGAATGCAGATGGCAGTACCGAATACAGCCGGGTTGCAACAGCGCAGACCGATTGTGCGGATATGCCGGACTGGTACCTGTATCCCAACACTACCACACAAGGTACCCGTATCTGCACGGTAGAATGGACCAACGTATCCTCATCTGCATTACAGGTAGTGGTATTATCGGCCACCGGCAGCAGGGTAGCGAACTACCATGTTGCGGCACCTGCGGTTAATGGCAAAACTACCCTGGATGTATCGGGATGGCTGCCGGGTATGTACCTGGTAGGCTTGTATAATGAACAAGGCGAACGGGTGGGCGATTTGCAAAAATTATCGGTGCAATAGGCTTATGAGTCCGGTATGCTATGGCATAAAGGGCAGGGAACAATACATTTTGATTTACCTGCCCGAAATCGTAAATGCGTATGGCTGCCGCCAGTTGCTTAAACTAAGTAAATAGAAACACAGTTATAGGAGATAAGTCCTGTAGATTATCCGGTGATCCGGGCAATCTGCAGGACTTTTTCTTTGGATGCTTATGCAACTAAAAAGAATGCTGTAAAAAAATGTCTATCGGGACGAAAAAATGTCTTAACGGGGTATTTTGATGCTGGCGCCACTTGTAGCTTTGCATGCATTAACCAGGGCCATCTTACGCATATCTTCCTGCATGTTGCGCATGATTCAGGTAAGGTATCATTCAAGTAAGCAGGCAAGTCAAACGAATACCTGGTTAATATAAGTGGTCTTCTTTTTATATGGTTCTTAACAGGGCCGGCTATGTCTATGGCTGGCCTTTTTTAAAAGCTCTTTTTCGTTTACCCGTAACCAATCTTATCTATGAAAAAGAAATTGTGTCTATTACTAATTGCTCCTTTCTGTTTTGCATCTGCAATGCAGGCACAACAGGTGAAAAATGATGTAGCTACCATTCATGCCAATGGTGTAAAGGGCAGTTACCCGGCATTGGCGGCAGAGTATCCTTATCCGACTAAAGTGGTATGGCAGGCGGTGAGCGACCGTATGAAAAAAGCTGTAGGTAAAGGATCGCAATCGAAAGGTTGTTATTATTTCCCCGGAGTTTCATGGCCCGCTGTAGCAGCCGAAAAAATTGATGTGTACTATACCGTTACCAGTGGTAAGAACACAGCAAAAGTGGCCATACTGGTGTCTAAAGGCTACGACAATTTTGTAAACCCTGCAGCCGATGCTGGTGTACTGCAGGGCCTTACCCAGTTTCTGAACCAGGAAGTAACAATGGGCATCAAACTGCTTTCGCTGCAAGGCGAAATAGACAAACAGGAAGACCTGCTTAAAGATGCCGATAAAAAGCATAAATCGAATGTACAGGATGGTGAAAAACTGAAGACTAAGGTGGAAGAAAACACTAAAGAACAAAGTAAGTCGCAGGCCAACCTGGACGAACAATCTGCCAGGCTCGAAAAACTGAAACAGGAGCTGAAAACCCTGGGCGGTTAGTCCTGTAATCTGAAAAGTGAATTGCCCGCACTAACCAATCAATAATTATACAATGATAAAGAAAGTATGTACAGTAGCCATGCTGGCTATTGGTATGGGATGGTCTTACCAGTCGCATGCACAGTTTAAAGTAAACTCCAAAACCATTGGTGCCGCCGAAAAAGGTCTTGCTGCTGCAACCTACAGCAATGCAGATGCTGCCCGCGATGCCAAAGAAGCGGTAAAATGGATGGACGAGCATAACCCTGTTGCCGGGCCTAAAGATCCTTATACTATTCGCCTCAATAAAATATTCGGCAAGCATAAATCAGAAAATGGTCTGCAGCTCAACTATAAGGTTTATAAAGTGGTAGACATTAACGCATTTGCCTGCGCAGATGGTAGTGTGCGCGTATTTTCTTCGCTGATGGACATTCTTACCGATGAAGAATTGCTGGCTGTGATAGGTCACGAAATAGGCCACGTAAACAACCACGACAGCCGCGATGCCATGAAAGCCGCATTAACCCGCTCTGCCGCTACAGATGCTGTTTCATCACAATCTGGTGTAGCGCAGGCGCTTTCAGAAAGTCAGCTGGGCGCGTTGGCAGAAGCGATGATGGATAGCAAGCACAGCCGCAAACAAGAAAGCGAAGCCGATGATTTTAGCTACGCGTTCATGAAAAAGAACAACTACAAAGTGACCGCTGCATATACCGCGTTCATGAAATTTGCACTGCTGGAAGATAAGTTCGGATCTGAGCAAAGCAAATTTGCCAAAATGATGAACTCTCATCCGGATAGCAAGAAGCGTGCAGCTGCCGTTAAAAAGAAAGCAACTGCCGATGGTCTTTGGGTAGAACCAGCCCCGGTAACCATAGATAAGTTAGGCATCACTTCTTCTAAATAAGCTTATGAAATGAAAAGGCCGGCCGTTAAAGAAGCCGGCCTTTCTTTAGCAATATGCAATACATGAGCAATGAATACCTTTAACGGGCAACCAATGGCAACCTATAAACTAAACCGGAAAGCCTTTCATGTACAAGAACTTAAAGGCTTCTTCCGACAGGTATTTTATGATAAGTACCAGTATATTTTAACCGGGAAAGAAACCGTTACGCCTGTTACCGAACGGTTAATGCCCGAATACTTGCTGGTGCGCAAAAACGCTTACAGGGGCGCATTGGTCTCTATTTTTCATGAGTCAGATTGTATACGGCTTACCACAACTCCTGTTATACCGGGCGGGGTAGTACGTGCCTTGCAGAAATACCTCGGCTTGCCCGGTAAATTGCTCTTTGCATTGGCATATGGAGATGTGATGGAGCTGCTCGAAGATGTAGATCATTTGATCAATAACCATGTATTTGCCGATAAGGTTCCTGCCCCGGTTACATTGGTTCGTTAACGGCAATGGTAAATAGGATATAGAGAATGAGTGTAAACAAAGTGTATTATGGAAGGTAAAGAAGAGGGTGCATTAGCAATGCAAAATGGGGTTTGGGCTGAGCTGAGGCGTTCTGAAAAGCGAAATTTTATAACCAGGCTGGCTTTTACCGGGTTATTGGCAGGTGGCAGCTGTGCAATGATTTATTTTGCTTCTGGCTATGAGGAAGGTGCGATCCACAACCATCAGCATTTCTGGGCAGCGGTCCTTATACCCGTATTGGTATCGGCATTGGGCTCAGGGTTGGTGGCAGCTGGTCTTGCCCAGGTTATTTGCAGCATAAGGATGCAGCAAAATGTTACAGCTGTGCACATTGCAGAGGAGGCTACCGGTCTGCCGATGGAGAATATTGCAACACCCGAAGCTGCTTTTGAAATGTGCAGGCCCGTTTCGGGCGAATTTATCATTATACGCAGCATTACCCACAAAATGCCTGAGGAATTGGAAGAGGCCATGTATGCAGATGCTCATCAATCTGCCTGATCTCCTTTTTACTTTTCTACAATAATCCTACCGCTCTTATTTTGTCAATTGCCGCGTTATTCAGTGGTTTGGAAATAAATTTCTTTACCAGCTGGTAAGATTGTGCCTTATCCTTATCGGTGGGTTCGATAGAAGAGGTAAGGATAATTACCGGAGAGCATACTGGAAATTGGGCGTACTCATCCAGGAAGTCCCAACCCGATTTTACAGGCATATTAAGATCGAGCAGCACCAGGAAATTACCATCCGTGTCGTTTTCTTTCAGGTATTGCAGTGCTTCATCTGCCGAGGCGCAGGTCTTTATGTTTTCTTTAGGAAACTGGTTGGCCAGCATACGTACATTAATCATATTGGTGAGCTTGTCATCATCTACAAGCACTACCTGCCGGGTTACCGGTTGTTGTTCCTTAATTTTATTCATGTTCTGTACTTGTCCAAATGATAAGGTGTTGTTCATTTTGGAAATAACGGTATCCATTTTCTGAAAAATCTGTTCGCTCTCTTTCAGCATTTTGCGGTCTTCTTCGGTTATCTCCTGCAGGTTGTTCAGCATAATCACAATCGAATACAGTTTGGCATATTCGTGCCGCAATTCGTGAGAGGTAATAAAAGACAGGCGCTGCAAAGTGTTCAGCTGGTGTCTGATCCTGTTCTCTGTATTTTTCCGTTCGGTAACATCCATTACTTCTACAATAAGTCCCAGGTTTTCTGCAGCCTGCACCACCGGAATAATTCTTATACTGTACCAATGATCTGAACCGTCTGGTTGTATATAGCTTAGTTCCAGGTTCAATTGTTCTCCCAGTGCTATTTTCTGCAAAATGGTTTCATGCAGCTGGTGGTATACAGCCGAAAAAAACTTGGTAATGGGGTCGCCGATATTGATTTGTTTTCCGCTTTCGCTAAAAATGTAATGCGCTACAATATCGTTGTAGGATAGCACATTATGCGAGGCATCGGTCATCAGGTAACCTACGGTAGCCGTGCCCAGAATGGTTTGCAGATTTCTTTCCGATTTGCTTAAAGCCTCCAGGTTGTATTTCTTGGTCAGGAACACCCGCAGCATCTCGGCCAGCACATGCAGCATGTTGTGCTCTTCTTTAAAAAAGACGTCTTGTTCGTTTCCTTCCAGTTTGCAGGTATAGGTAATGGTTATGATGCCCTGCGTTTCGTTGGGTAAAGAAAACTGTGTGGTAAGTTCATGAGGGCCATGAATATAGTTGGGTGTAGAAAATACTTTGTTGCCCAATGTGATTTTGGCCGACGTGATTTCCGGAAACTGCATGGCTTCGGGAATTTGCTCTACAATATGCTGCAGCGCGGTGTCGGTTGTGTCTCTTTCTGTTTCCAGGATATGGCTGCTAAAGTTGATAAAGGCAAGTTCCTTCATCCGTTCGCGCAGCAGGTAATCGGTATGTTCTTTTTCCTTGAGTACAGTTTGGTACAGCATACGGCCATCGGGTATGCTAAAGTTTTTGAGCAACAGCAGGAAAGTCCCCGGCTGTAGTTCGCTGATAATGGTTTCGGCCAGTATTTTGTGCGAGCGGCGGGTATGCAGGTGAAGCTGGGCGCTCGCAGGAGCACCTGCTGCCAGTAAGGCGTATAATGAGTCTT
>JAVBJN010000072.1:0-8165 GCA_031546985.1 Chitinophagaceae bacterium | reverse complement strand
TTTGGTAATGCCCACCCTGGCGTTGGCCATCGTAAGCGACAACTCTGCCATACGCACATCCGGCCTGCGGCCCACCATATCCGATGGTATGCCGGCAGCCATGCTTTCGGCCAGTGGTGCGGTTACCGGCATTTCGGCCCTGGCGGTAGCGGCAGGTAGCTCACCTACCAGCATGCTCAACGCGTTTTCCTGCAAGGCCACTTGCTGCTCCAATAGCGGAATCAGTTCGGCAGAAGTAAGTCTTTGCGCCTCGGCCTGTTCTACCGCCAGTGAGGTAACCTGACCCGAACTGTACTGCAATCTTATGATGCGCAGTGTACTGTCGTTCAGTGAAAGATATTTACGGGCCACGCTCAATTGCGCGTCCAGCATCATCAGGTTATAATAACCGCGGGCTACCTGGGCCACAATATGCGTTTGCAGCAGGTTACGGGCTTCGGTCGATTGCAGGTACGAGGCCCTGGCACTTTTTTTCTGGTTGCGGATCTTGCCCCATATATCGGCTTCCCACGACAGACCAATACTGGCGTTATAATCTTCGATATGTGTAGTGCCTAAAAAACTACTGGCACTCAATCCGCTCAAACTATTGTCTGACGGACGGTTGGAGCCTGCACCCACCTGCAAACGCAGGTCGGGCACATAATTCCATTTTACCTGGCGGTACAGCAACTCTGCCGCTTCAATGTTTTTTAAAGCCAGCTGCATATCGAAATTGTGCTCCAGCGCCCGGTTAATGAGGCCACGCAACATGGTATCTGTAAAAAACGATTGCAAAGGCAGCTCCGCTACAGAACGCTGATTGGTATCTACCACCGCATTGCGGAAGGTAGCAGGCACATCCGGCGCAGGAGTAGCAATGTCTTTCGAGATTTTACAGGCGCTCAGTAAAACCAGGAACAGCGGCACAGAGAGAATTCTATTGATATAGGGTTTCATATTCTACAGTTTTGTTCTTTTCTTTTTGTTCATTTTGCGCTGCGGCAGTTGGTTTCTTGCCCACTTTTTCCTGCAGGTACTGGAACAGGATAAACAGTACCGGAATGATAAACAATCCCAGCACTACCCCGCTCAGCATACCACCCGCTGCACCAATACTAATGGAGTGGTTACCCATTGCAGAAGGTCCGTTATCGCCCATCATAGGGATAAGGCCTACCACAAAGGCCAGCGAGGTCATGATAATGGGACGGAGCCGGAGTTTGGCAGCTTCCAGCGCGGCAGCGGTAAGCGATTTACCCGCCTTGCGGCGTTGCACCGCAAATTCGATAATGAGGATGGCATTTTTGGCCAGCAACCCGATAAGCATGATTAAAGCCACCTGCACATAAATATTGTTTTCGATACCCGCCAGACCAATCGCTGCAAACACACCAAACACACCTGTGGGTATAGATAAGATCACCGCCAGCGGCAGAATGTAACTTTCGTATTGCGCTGCCAGCAGGAAGTAGATAAACAGCAAGCTGAGCATAAAGATCACCACCGATTGGCCGCCCGAAGTAATCTCTTCGCGGGTCATACCGCTGAACTCAAAACCATAACCCGAAGGCAGGGTTTTGGCCGCTACTTCTTCTACCGCACGAATTGCGTCGCCAGAGCTGTAGCCCGGTTTGGCAATGGCGTTTACCCCAATGGAGTTAAAGAGATTGTAACGCGATGCCGTTTCGGGACCAAATACCCTTTTGAGCGTAACCAATGTAGAAACAGGCACCATATCGCCGGTTCTGTTCTTCACAAAAATGCCGTTCAGGTCTTCCGGCGTAGCGCGGCTGCCTTTTTCGGCCTGCACCATTACCCGGTAATATTTACCAAAACGGTTAAAGTCCGAAGCCTGCGCACTACCAAAATAAGCCTGCATACTTTGCAGAATATCGCGCACACTTACACCCAGCTGTTCTGCCTTTTCATCGTCGATGCTCATTTCCAGCTGTGGATAATCGGCTTTAAAAGCAGTAAATGCTACCGCGATTTCTTTGCGCTGCATAAGCTCGCCAATAAACTGGTTGGCAATGCCACCAAACTTATCGAGCGGTCCGCCGGTTTTATCCTGCAATACAATATCCAAACCATCTACGTTGCTAAAGCCGGGCACAGTTGGGAACGTAAACACAAAGAAATTGGCATCTTTAATCACCGACAGGCGTTGGCGCACCTCGTTCATAATATCGTTGATGTTTTTTACATCGCCTCTTTCCTTAGCAGGTTTAAGGTTGGCAAATGCTACACCCGCCGATGGGCTGGACGATTGCGTAAGCATGTTAAAACCTGATAAGCCCATTAGCGTACGGTTGGCTTTAAGCGGGGCCAGCACTTTTTCTACTTCCTGCATCACTTGTGTGGTACGCTCCAGCGAAGCACCAGCCGGCATAGACATAGAGATGGCAATAAAGCCCTGGTCTTCGGAAGGAATAAAACCCGATGGGGTTTTCTTTACCATAATCACCGTAGCCAGTATCACCAATGCCAGGCCACCCATACTCCACCAACGGTTTTTGATAAGGAATCTAAGACTGCCTACATACTTGCGGGTCATGGTATCGAAACCGGAGTTGAAGCCCGCAAAGAATTTTTCTTTATAGGTTTTAGGCGTTTCTCTTACACCATGCACATGTTTGGGTTCTTTGAGGAACAAAGCTGCCAGCGCGGGGCTCAGCGTAAGCGCATTAACCGCAGAGATCACAATCGCAATAGCGAGTGTAAATGCAAACTGGCGGTAAAACACACCCGTAGAGCCTTCCATAAAACCAACGGGCAGGAACACCGCCGCCATAACCAGGGTAATGGATATGATAGCGCCTGTGATCTCACTCATGGCAGAGATGGTAGCCGCTTTGGGCGGCAGAAACTTGTTTTCCATTTTGGCGTGCACCGCTTCTACTACCACAATGGCATCATCTACTACGATACCGATAGCCAGCACCAGTGCAAACAACGTAAGCAGGTTAATGGAAAAGCCCAGCAAGGTCATAAAGAAGAAGGTACCCAAAATAGCTACCGGCACCGCGATAGCGGGAATAAGCGTAGACCGGAAGTCCTGCAAAAACAGGAACACCACAATAAACACCAGGATAAAAGCCTCCAGCAGCGTATGTTTCACCTGGTCGATGGATTGATCCAGCGTGTCTTTGGTATTGTACAGTTTGAGGTATTTTACACCTTTGGGAAAGTCTTTCGACACTTTCTCCATCAGTTTGGCAACCGCAATTTGAATGTCATTGGAATTGGAACCGGCCAGTTGAAACATGGCAATGTTGACCCCCGGCTTACCATCTACCCGTGTATAGTTGCCATAAGTGTAAGCGCCCAGTTCAATGCGGGCTACATCTTTCAGGCGCAGCATAGAACCATCGCCGTTGGAGCGGATTACAATGTTTTCATAATCTACCGGCTTGTTGAGCTTGCCTTTGTATTTGATCACATATTCAAAAGATTCGGCGCTGCTCTCTCCAAAACGGCCGGGTGCGGCTTCCAGGCTTTTGTCCTGTATGGCTGCAATCACTTCTTTGGGGGTAAGGTTATGCGCAGCCATCTGGCTTGGATTAAGCCATACCCGCATGGAGTAATCTTTACTACCACCAAAAATGAGCGCCTGACCAATACCCTGTATCCTTTTGATTTCGGGAATAATGTTGATCTGCGCATAGTTGGCCAGGAAAGTCTGGTCGTAAGTTTCGGGATCTTCGCTGTACAAATCCATCACCATGAGCAAACTGTTCTGTTGCTTGGCGGTAGAAATACCCGACTGGATTACCTCCGAGGGCAATTGCGAAGTAGCCTGGGCTACCCGGTTCTGTACGTTTACCGCAGCCTGGTCGGGGTTGGTGCCCAATTTAAAATAAACGGTAATGGCCAATGTACCATCGTTACTGGCAGTAGAGCTCATATAGCTCATGTTCTCTACCCCATTGATGGCTTCTTCGAGCGGTGGCGCTACGGCCCGCAGCACGGTTTCGGCATTGGCGCCGGGATAGTAGGCCGTAACCAGCACCGCAGGCGGGGCAATGTCGGGAAACTTTTGCAGCGGCAGCCGGGTAAGGCCCAGTATACCCAATATCACCAGCAGTATAGAGATAACGGTTGCCAGTACGGGCCGTTCAATAATTTTCTTTAGCATTACTAGGTGTGTTAAAACGTGAGGTTAAAATCAGGGCAAGGCTTCGCCTGTACAGCAACATGTACTGTAAAAAACGGCCTGCCTCGCAGGTTTCAGGGGCGGCTTTAATACCGCACTCTATTAATTCTTAACGGTTAGCTTTTTATCGGCTTTGGCCGGTTGCGGTTGCACAATGGCACCATCCTGCAAATGGTCGAGTCCGTTGTACACGATACGATCGCCGGGTTTAATACCATCTGCTACCAGGTAGTTGGTGCCGCTTTTTCCCGTAACATTGATTGGTTGCTTCACCACTTTATTGCCTTCAGTAACGGCAAAGACAAAGATCTTGTCCTGCACTTCTACCGTTGCAGATTGTGGTACCACAATAGCCAGATCGTGGTTGCGGCTGAGTCTTACTTTACCGGTATTGCCGGAGCGGATAAGCCCTTTGGCATTGGGGAACACGGCCCTTAAAGTGATAGCGCCCGTTTGCGCGTCGAACTGACCGTCTATCATATCAATTTTACCGGGTTCGGTGTACACACTGTTATCGGCCAGCAGCAACGATACCGGCGGCAGGTTCTTCAATTTTTCTTCCAATGAAGCGCCAGGATAATTGGCTTTAAAATCGATAAACTCATTTTCGCTCAGCGAGAAATAAGCGTACACTTCATGCACATCCGACAGTTGGGTTAAGGCTTCGGGATCAGTGCGCGATACCAGCGCACCTTGTTTTTTAGGCAGGCGGCCTACGTAACCGCTTACAGGAGCGGCCACCACCGTATAGCCCAGGTTAATGCGGGCGGCTTCTACCAAAGCTTTGGCCTGCTCTGCATTGGCACGCGCCATGTTAAACGCGGCCTGAGCGGCTTTCAATTGCACCTCAGATACCACTTTATTTTGCACCAGCGGGGTATATTTATCTACCTCTATCTGGGCATTGGCCATAGCGGCCTGGGCAGCATGCAAGGTAGCAGTAGCGCTGTTGATCTGCTCGCGGTAAGGGCGGTCGTTGATTTTAAATAAAGGCTGGCCGGCTTTTACATAAGCGCCTTCATCGATATAGATTTTTTCGAGGTAGCCTTCTACCTGCGGACGTATCTCTACATTTACCTTGCCCTGCAGCGCGGCAGTATAATCGTGCTGGGTGGTGGTATTGGCGGCTTCGATGGTTACCACTTCGGCCGGAGCGGGTGCTTCGGCTACTTTGGCGGGTTGGGAACTGCAACTATACAAAAGAACGAGTAGGGATAATGAAATGAGTCTCATAACAACAGTAAATTGTTTAACAACGTTAAATAGGTAGCACAAAATTTTGCGCAAAACAAGGCATGTCCGCACGGGTCGGGAACCGTTGGAAATTATAACAGACTACATTGAAATTGCGCTGGGAGAGAGCTTTTTCAGGAATTGTTCATCACTTCGAAATTAAGGTGTAATATGGTTTAACAGTGTTAAATAATTATGATAAAAAAAAGATCAGGCAGAGATCGTACGGATAATACCCGTAATGGCATTGGTCAGCACTTTATGGTTCAGCTTGTCTGACATACCTTGTTTTACGATATTGATGGATACGAGGCCGTGAATAACAGACCAGAATGTGTAATACCAGGTGCAAATATCATCATCTGTCGGGTTCTTGTCCTTCATCAGTTCGGCTATCACTTCGGCTACCAGGTCAGAAGGCATTATGAAATCGGGACCGGGCGTGCCTTTGAACGCACAACAGTTCATTTCTATACCATACATGAGCTGATAAAACTCCTTATGTTCAAAAGCGAAATGCCAATATGCCATCCACATGGCTTCGAGCTGCTTGCCGGGTAAGCGGTGCCGGGCTTTTGCCTCCTGCATTTCTTTCGACAATAAAAAGAATCCTTTCCGGGTCAACTCTGCCAGCAGGTCTTCTTTGTTGGAGAAATACTCATAAATGATAGGAGCCGTGTATTCGATCTTATCGGCAATCTTACGCATACTCAGCCCCTGCCAACCTTCCTGCTTGCCTATTTCCAGGGCAGCAGTAATGATATTACACCGGGTTTCCTCTTTGAGGCGCTGAATACGGTCTTTACTTGCCATCACATAAACTTTACAACTCTAAAACATTTAACACTGTTAGACAAAGGTAAAAACATCCGCATCAATCTTCCAAAAAATTTATTCCGGAATCCTGTTTTTCGATTGATGGGCTATAGAAATGAAGTATAATTACTGTGGTCCGTCTATTTCCGGCTCAGGATTAAGTTTAAATTTTCCGGTTTTGGGATTATAGTTTACATAGAGGTAACCGCCCATCCGGCCAATATCGTTCCAGATCAGAAACGAAGTTTTGGCACCGTCCGGCACTTCAACATTATCATAAATAATGGTACGCACATTGCCCGAAGTGGTTTCTATCTGCGTAAGATCTATTACCTGGTATACCGTGTTGTCCAATTTACGGATGATGTTGAGTTTATCCATCTGCGCACGGTCGCTGCCTGTGGCTTTGGAATAAATGCCGGTAAAGTAGTAATCCAGGAAGGTATAAGCCTGGAGCATCTCCACATTTTTACATGCGCTTTCTGCTGCGGTATCGGTGAGCACAGTGGTGCGGGTGAGTTTGAGTGGTAGTGTCTTTTTAGAAACGAGATCTGTCCAGGTGCCTTCACAAGTATTGCTACACAAGCATATTTTGAGCACAGCAGATTGTTTTTCTCCGTTCATTTCATACAACATCATTTCCTGGGTGCGGAGGTTGAGCTTACCCTCGAGCCGTATAGGTTTGTTGTGCTTATCGTATTTGTACACACCCACCATGTTAAAATCTTTCTTCCCCGGCTCTCCAAAATACCCACCTCTGAGCAATTGCACCGAAAACGTAACCGGGTATTGGGCTACGCTGCCTTTAAAATTATAGCACTCATACCATCCGGCATTTGCTTTTAGCGCCATAACCAGCAGCAATACCAGTCCTGCAAAACCCATACGGCAGCACTGCCTGATTTTTGTTTTATACATTATCCTTAAAGTAATTAATGAGGTCCATTGTTTCGGTAATGCCGGTATGGTGCAGCCGCAGCACTTCTGTTACCATCGGGTACTCGTCCATAAAATTAAGATCGGCAATATGGTGCAGTCCAAATTCATTCATCACATCGAGAAAGGCATCCATATCGGAACCCCAGAACTGGAGGTATTTGGCCCGTTTCACAAACACTTCCAACAACTGCGTTTGATCCTGGTAAATAAGCCCAAACTCCAGGAAGCCGTCCTGGCTCAGTTCCAGCTCGTAAGGTTTAATAATGCCGAGCACTTCCGTTTTGGCGCGGTACTCACTGTAATGCGGCTCGTTATCGATATGGTTAAAAATAAGGCTTACCATATCCGGAAACGGCTCCAATAACCGAAGCAACAGCGCAAACAGCCTGCTGTTATTGATGTTGATTTCACTGAAAAAAGTAAAAGGCAAGGTATCATCATCGGCCATTTTAATGATGTACCCTTCTTCTATGCGGGCGTTTTTGCCCTCTGCTATACGATCGAGAATATTTTGCTGTGCCGGAGCTTCTTCTGGTCTTACTGCCCTTATCGTAGCCGGTAGTTCTAATTTAATCATGGTAATAGCCTAAAACGCAACCTCAACAATGATCTGCGCCTGTCAGCTAATATAATATAATCGTGGATTTATGATTTGTGATTTCTCCAGCGCAAGTCCAGACCTGACAGGAGCTGCACATCGCGCATTGGCGGGGCAAGCTCTGGCAGATCTTTCAAAATCAGACATCAGACATCGTCAAATCAGACATCAGAGATCGTTTATGCCTCGTAGTCCAGACCTAACAGGAGCTGCGCGTCCCGCATTGGCGGGACAAGCTCTGACAGGTCTTCAAAATCAGAGATCAGACATCAGACATCGTCAAATCAGACATCCTCTGGTAGGTATGCAACATCGCGCCATTTTTAAAATTACGGCTGGAAGTGAGTTTGAGGTTCAGCGGTTGTTTGAGTCCCTTGAAAATTGAAGTCCCCTCGCCAATGGCTACCGGATCTACCATAAGCTGGTACTCGTCAATCAAACCGG
>JAVBJN010000073.1:0-71059 GCA_031546985.1 Chitinophagaceae bacterium | reverse complement strand
CAAGGCTGGTTGCTCAAAGTAGACAGCAATGGCTGTAGTGGCCCCGGCGATCCGCAATGCTGGCCGGTAGGCATACACGAAACAGAAGCGCCCCAGGTACAGTACCGGGTATACCCCAATCCGGTAGGAGATGTATTGTATATCTCGGGCACCGCCATGCAGGAAAATAAAGTAAGTGTATCGGTTTACGATGCATTGGGCCGGCAGGTCTCAGAATATGCATTGCCAGCATCGGGCAAGGGAAATATAAGCGTATCAAACTGGGCGCCGGGCTTGTACCTGTACCGAATCAGCTCGGGTAGTCGGCTGCTGCAACAAGGCCGGGTGGTTAAACTATAAATGCATATGCACATCAGAATTATTATACTGATTATCATATTGAGCATGGGAAAACTCTCCCATGCTCAATTGTATTTTAATGAGCGGAATGCACACCATGCCTATGCATCGGTATTGAGCAATGTAGCGCCTAAGGATGGTAAATATTACTGTGCCGGTTATGCGATGGATAGTATAAACCCTACGTTGATTTTGGGTATAAAATATGCGATTTACAATAGTCTGGGGCAAAAGGAGCGGGATACGATCTTGCAATTACCCGACCGGAATATATTTACAGACCTAAACAATATGGTAGCTGCTCCAGACGGCGGTTGGGTATTAGCCGGTACGGCCTATGAAACCACAGGTTCTGGTATTATTCGTTTGTTGCTGTTAAAGATAGATAGCCTGGGGCGTGAAGCGTGGCATAGGGAATACGACAAGCCCTTTTGTACATCCGCAAGTAAATGGTTTGGTTTGTTTGATTATAAACCTATCGAGCATAACCAGCACTTGTTGCTAGGGCGAATAAAATGTGCAACCAATGCTGGTTGGGTATTGCTGAAGCTGGATAGTAACCTGGATGTTATCTGGCAAAAGCAGTATAACCATGCCGTGTACGACAATATAGGCTGGAAAATTTTACCTGAGGCAGATGGTTATGTCATAGCTGGCGGGCAGGATAATACCAATACCAACCAAAAGAACTTTGTAGCACAGGCCAAATTATGGAAGCTGGATACCGCAGGTAATGTATTGTGGACCTACGAAAGCACCCCTTCTAAACTCACCAATTGGGCACGCGATGTAGTGCGCACTGCCGATGGCGGGTATGTATATTGCGGGCAGGGTGATGGAAAAGAAGTGCCGGATGCCAATCCGCAAAGCGCAGAGATGGAATGGAAAGGTTGGGTAGAGAAGATAGATGTAAACAGGCAAGTGGTTTGGAATAAATCTACCAGCACATTATACACCAACATGGATTACAACGAATGGCGGGTTTTGAGGATATTGCCATCCGGAGATTTGATGCTGGCAGGTGGAATAAGTGGCGGTATGCAGCAACCTGATACTTTAGATAGGCTTTATGGAGGATTGATGAAGCTAAGTGATGACGGAAATATTAAATGGGCGAGAAAATATGTTGCACCTAATTCTGATACTGGATTCATTTATCGTGTCTATGATATGAAAACAGTTGCAGATGGTGGATATATTGTGTGTGGAGAAGCCACAGATATTTTATTTCCCCAAACACCTCCCACCCAGCAAGGCTGGTTGCTCAAAGTAGACAGCAATGGCTGTTCGGGCCCCGGCGATCCGCAATGCTGGCCGGTAGGTATACACGAAACAGAGGCACCCCAGGTAAAGTACCGGGTATACCCCAATCCGGTAGGAGATGTATTGTATATCTCGGGCACCGCCACACAGGAAAATAAAGTAAGTGTAACGGTTTACGACGCATTGGGCCGGCAGGTCTCAGAATATGCATTGCCGGCATCGGGCAAGGGAAATATAAATGTATCAAACTGGGCGCCGGGCTTGTACCTGTACCGCATTAGTGCGGGTAGCAGGCTACTGCAACAAGGCCGGGTGGTTAAACTATAAACTGTTTTTGTTATATTTTACCTGATGCCCGCATTTTGCGGGCATCAGGCTTTTTGTAGCAGTATGCCGCCAATCCTTTATTTTCGTGGTGGAATAATTCATTACACAGGAACAGGAATGGCTACGGTATCTACAACAAAAAAGGTGTTCGATTTTGGTTTGCTCAGGCGGGTATTTTCCTTTGCCGCACCTTACAAAAAGCAATTTTATCTGGCGGGCGTATTAACGGTTATCCTGGCGTTGCTGGGAGCCATAAGGCCGTACCTGGTGCAGCTGACCATCGACCAGTACATTACCCTCAGAAACTGGCCGGGGCTTATTAATATCTCCATTCTGCAGATTGTGGTACTGCTGGCCGATACCGGTTTCCGGTTCTATTTCCTATACCTGATCAACAAGCTGGGACAAAGCGTAATCAAAGATCTGCGCGATACCATGTTTGCCAAAATGATACGCCAGCGCCTTTCGTTTTACGATAAAACGCCCATCGGCACCCTCACCACCCGCACCATCAGCGATGTAGAGGCTATTAACGATATTTTTTCCGAAGGCATTATCTCCATTATTTCAGATGTGCTCACCATTGTGTCCATCATTGGTATTATGCTGTGGACCGACTGGCGGCTTACGCTCGTGAGCCTGTCTGTATTTCCCATTCTTATTGTGGCTACTTACTTCTTTAAGGAGAGTGTAAATAAATCGTTCCAAAAGGTGCGCAATGCGGTAACCGCGCTCAATACTTTTGTGCAGGAGCACCTTACCGGTATGGCCATTGTACAGGCATTTGCGGTAGAAGGCCGTGAGCTGGACCAGTTTAAAAAAATTAACGAGCAGCACCGTAAGGCCAATATCGATTCCATTTTTGCCTATTCGGTGTTCTTTCCTGTGGTAGAGATCATTTTGGCAGTAGCGCTGGGCTTAATGGTGTGGTATGGCACAGGCCAGGTGCTGGAGCATACGGTAACGCCAGGTATTATGATTGCCTTTATCATGTACCTCAATATGCTGTTTCGTCCGCTGCGGGTGCTGGCCGATAAGTTTAACGTGCTGCAAATGGGTATGGTGGCTTCGGAAAGGGTGTTTAAAATACTCGACAGTGAAGAAACCGAGCTGGACAATGGTACCGTAAAACCCGAAGGCAAGCTGAAAGGCCATATCGCATTCGACCAGGTGCATTTTAGCTACCTGCCAGATGTGCCGGTGCTTAATGGTATCAGCTTTGAAGTGAAACCCGGCGAAACGCTTGCTATTGTGGGCGCTACCGGTGCGGGTAAAACCTCCATTATCAGCATTCTCGACCGTTTGTATCCTATTTCTGGCGGTGCTATACGCATTGATGGTATAGACCTGAACGATTTTGAACTGGATGCATTGCGCAGCCAGATCGCTATTGTATTGCAGGATGTTTTCCTGTTTTCGGGCAGTATTTACGACAATATTACCCTGCACGATGAGCAGATTACCCATGCCCAGGTAGAGCAGGCCGCACGTATGATTGGCATTCACGAGTTTATTTCGAGGCTGCCCGATGGGTACGATTATGATGTGCGGGAGCGGGGAGGTGCATTGAGCACTGGCCAGCGGCAGCTTATTTCGTTTATCCGGGCGCTGCTGTTCGATCCTGCCATTTTGGTGCTGGATGAGGCTACGGCTTCGGTAGATTCTGATACTGAGCAACTTATACAAAAAGCGATAGATACCCTTATTGCTGGTCGCACCAGCATTGTAATTGCGCACAGGCTGAGTACCATTCGTAAAGCAGATAAGATTATGGTGCTCGAAAAGGGTCAGATTCTTGAGTTTGGCTCGCACGATGAGCTGGTAGCTGCGCAGGGAGCCTATTATCGCTTGCTTACTGCTAAGAAAGAAGATATACTGGTGTGATCTTTTGATCGCTGATCTCCGAAGTGCGATCGCTGATGTCTGATGTAGGGATGTCTGATCTCTTTGCGCGGGATGGATTGTGCTCTGGCTCAGTCCCGCTGTGCGGGACTTTCGGGGATACCATTTCCTGAATCTCTGGCTTGGCAAATTGAGCTCCTAAACAAGCACCGGTCCCTGAGCCCCGCATAGGCGGGACCGGCTTTGTCGAAGGGTCGTGCTTTCTCATCTGTAACCGCAGGCTTCGACAGGCTCAGCCGGCTATCTTCTGGTCCTGAGCTTGGGTTACTGAGCTTAGCATAGGCGGGACAGGCTTTGTCGAAGGGTCAGGTCTCGCGGGCTTTTTTACCATTCACTTTTCACCTCTCACCTCTGACTCTACAGTGGTAAATTGGCTAATTAATCCATTAGCACATTACCCGTATTTCTCTATTGTGCAACAATGCCATAAATAACCCCGATGATTTTTGTCATTCGGTTTCTTTTTTTGGCAGCAAAGCGTATCTTTGCGCAAATTTTCAGCACAGATAATGTCTTTCAAAAGTATAAAACGTTCAGTACTAGCACTTTTTGTTGCTACGCTATTTTCCGTGCCGGTAATGGCTCAGGAAGAGGCCCATCTTGAATCTCATGACTCTGTTGCCACTACTGCAGTAGCACACGAAGAAGGTCATGAAGCAGCGCACGGTGAAGAGGGAAAATTTGATGCGAAGAAAGTGTTGCTGGAACACGTAATGGACAGCCACAGCTGGCACTTGTTTGGACATACGTCCCTGCCGCTGCCGGTAATCGTTTATTCTGACAAGGGTATCGAAACCTTTATGTCGGATAAACTGATGGATGAGCACCACCAGCCGGTAGTGCACCAGGCCAACTATCCTTACAAACTGGTAGAAGACAAATTGAAAGTAGTAAACGAAGACGGTTCTGTAAATGCAGAGCTGACTTCTAAAGTATACGATTTCTCCATCACCAAAAACGTAGTTGCTATGTTCTTTGGTATGGCGTTGATGTTCATCCTGTTCATGTCTGTAGCAGGTGCTTACAAAAGACGTCCGGGTCAGGCCCCTAAAGGTCTGCAGTCGTTTATGGAGCCGCTCATCATGTTTGTACGCGACGAGATCGCCGCTCCGAACATTGGTCCCAGGTATGCACGTTATATGCCTTTCCTGTTAACCCTGTTCTTCTTTATCTGGATTAACAACCTGCTGGGCCTGGTTCCATTCTTCCCGGGTGGTGCCAACCTTACCGGTAACATCGCATTTACACTTACCCTGGCGGTGATCACCTTCCTGGTTGTAAGCTTCAGCGGTAACAGCAACTACTGGAAGCACATTTTCTGGATGCCTGATGTACCCGTTCCTATTAAAATCTTCCTGGCTCCGATTGAGCTGCTCGGTATTTTCATTAAGCCTGTATCATTAATGATCCGTCTTTTTGCAAACATCACCGCAGGTCACATCCTGGTGCTGGGTCTTATCTCCCTGATCTTTATCTTCAAAAGTGTTGGTGCAAGTGCGGTATCTGTACCGTTTGCAGTATTCATCAGTGTAGTAGAGTTGCTGGTAGCGTTCCTGCAAGCCTTCATCTTTACCCTGCTGGCATCGCTGTACATCGGTTCTGCGGTAGAAGAGCACCATCATGATCATGGCGATGAGCACGGTCACGCAAAAGCACACTAATTAAATAGTGTCACAAATAGATTAACAACGATTTTTTTTAAACAACCCTAAACATTTACAAAAATGACAGGAAGTATTGCTGCAATTGGTGCCGGTCTGGCTGCTATTGGTGCTGGTCTGGGTATCGGACGTATTGGTGGATCTGCTGTAGAATCTATGGCTCGTCAACCAGAAGTTGCCGGTAAAATCCAAGGTGCTATGATCATCGCTGCCGCTCTGGTAGAGGGTGTAGGCCTGTTCGCTGTAGTAGTTGCTCTGCTGGGTAACGGATAATAGCGATCCAACTTTATTTAAGGCTCCGGAGCACAGGGCAAAGGAGCCTTAAATTCTACCTCAACACGTAAACAATTTAAGACACCCCATATATGGTATTTTTATTTGAGTTAAACCCGCTGGTTAAACCCGATATCGGTCTTGTGTTCTGGACTGGTATTACTTTCCTTATTCTGTTGTTCCTGCTGGGCAAATTTGCCTGGAAACCGATCATGAAAATGATTCATGAGCGTGAGCAGGGTATTGCCGACGCACTGGCGCAGGCCGATAAAGTAAAAGCAGAAATGGCTCAGATGAAAAACGAGAACGAAGCTATGATGGCCCAGGCTCGTGAAGAAAGAGCACTTATGCTGAAAGAAGCGAAAGAAGCGAAAGACAAGATCGTAAACGAAGCCAAGGAGATGGCGAAAGCTGAAGCTTCTAAAATTATGGCTGAAACCCAGGAGCAGATCAACCACCAGAAAATGGCCGCCCTTACTGATGTTAAAAATCAGATCGGTACCCTGGTCATTGATGTAGCAGAAAAGGTATTGCGTAAGGAAATGTCTGACAAATCAGCACAGGAATCTTACATCAAGCAACTGGCTGAAGAGATTACGTTGAATTAATGCATAAATTCGTGGTCCGTTTGTAACCAGACGGCAACGATGTTTGAATGTTTACATAGATTAACCGAAAGAAATGTATAATCCCCGTTTAGCATCAAGATACGCCAACTCCTTACTGGGTTTAGCCATAGAGCAAAACCAGCTGGATGCGGTTTATACCGACATGTTGTTGCTGCAGCAGATCACCAAAAGCAGCCACGATTTCGTGATGATGCTGAGAAGTCCGATCATTAAGTCTGACAAAAAACAGGCGGTTCTGGATGCTGTGCTGAACGGAAAACTGGGCGTTATTACCCAGGGTTTTCTGAAGCTGATCGTATCCAAAGGCCGTGAGTATTTTCTGCCGGAAATAATTGTGGCCTTTATTCAGCAATACAAAAAGGTAAAAAGCATCAGTGAGGTTAAACTTACCACTGCTTTTGAACTGGACAATAGCCTGAAACAGCTGATTGCAGATAAAATAAAGAGCAAGACCCCATTGCAAAACGTGGAACTGAACACTTCAGTAGATCCCGAACTCATTGGCGGTTTTACAATCGAAGTTGAAGATAAACTGTGGGATGCCAGCATTGCGCGCGACCTGCATGATATCAGAAAACAATTCCTGGACAACATATTTGTTCAGAAAATCTAAATAAAGGAAGGCCACGTGAAAGCGTAGCCGAAAAATTCAAAATTTAAACTCAAGTACCTAATATCTATAACTATGGTAGAGATTAAACCGGATGAAATATCCGCAATATTACGCCAGCAATTAACAAACTTCAACGCCAGCGCCGATCTGGAAGAAGTTGGTACTGTATTGCAGGTAGGTGACGGTATTGCCCGTATCTATGGCTTGAACGGTGTACGTGCCGGTGAACTGGTAGAATTTGAGACTGGCGTTAAAGCCATCGCGATGAACCTGGAAGAAGACAATGTGGGTGTGGTATTGATGGGTGACTCTGCAGGAATTAAAGAAGGAAACAAAGTACGTCGTACCGGTCAGATCGCCTCTATTAAAGTAGGTGATGGCATGGTAGGCCGTGTAGTAAATACCCTGGGTCTGCCTATCGACGGTAAAGGTCCAATCAGCGGCGATGTGTATGAAATGCCTCTGGAGCGTAAAGCACCAGGCGTTATCTTCCGTGAGCCGGTAAAAGAACCACTGCAAACCGGTATCAAAGCGATTGATGCGATGATTCCGATTGGCCGTGGCCAGCGTGAGCTGGTAATCGGTGACCGTCAGACCGGTAAAACCGCTATCTGTATTGATACCATCATCAACCAGAAAGAGTTTTTCCATGCTGGCAAACCAGTATATTGCATTTACGTAGCTATCGGTCAGAAAGCCTCTACCGTTGCTTCTGTAATGAAAACCCTGCAGGAAAACGGTGCGATGGATTATACCATCATCGTTTCTGCTTCTGCTGCTGACCCTGCTCCATTGCAGTTCTACGCTCCTTTCGCAGGTGCTGCAATTGGTGAGTTCTTCCGCGATACAGGCCGTTCTGCACTGATCATTTATGATGATTTGTCTAAACAAGCCGTTGCTTACCGTGAGGTGTCCCTGCTGCTGCGTCGTCCTCCAGGACGTGAGGCTTACCCAGGTGATGTATTCTACCTGCACAGCCGCTTGCTGGAACGTTCTGCTAAAGTGATTAACCGTGATGATATCGCTGCGCAAATGAACGATTTGCCAGAGTCTATCAAACACCTGGTAAAAGGTGGTGGTTCTTTAACCGCGCTGCCAATTATCGAAACACAGGCTGGTGACGTATCTGCATACATCCCAACCAACGTTATCTCCATCACCGATGGTCAGATCTTCCTGGAATCCAACCTGTTCAACTCCGGTATCCGTCCTGCGATCAACGTAGGTATCTCCGTGAGCCGTGTGGGTGGTTCTGCGCAGATCAAATCCATGAAGAAAGTATCCGGTACCCTGAAACTCGATCAGGCCCTGTACCGCGAAATGGAAGCTTTCTCCAAATTCGGTGGCGACCTCGATCCTGCTACCAAACTGGTACTGGACAAAGGTGCGCGTAACGTGGAAATCCTGAAACAACCTCAGTTCTCTCCATACTCCGTTGAGAAACAAGTAGCTATGATTTACCTGGGTACCAACGGTCTGATCCGTGAAGTAGCGGTAAGCAAAGTGCGTGATTTCGAAGATGCTTTCCTGTCCGAAATGGAACTGAAACTGCCAAACGTACTGGCTGAGTTCAAAAAAGGAAACATGCCGGAAGATGGTATTGAGAAAATGCTTCAGCTGGTAAACAGCCTGATTCCTCAGTACAAATAAGCTAATACATTAGTAATAAGCATATTAACCGTCCTCACAATATTGTGGGGACGGTTTTTTTATGAGAATGACCATTCCCGTCTCTTTTTCCCTGCTCTGATGTAGGTGCGGCGCGCTTTAGCCACCCTTTCTCCCGACGCTTAAATTCGTTATGATTATTTCTCTATATAATTGGCTGTTTTCATATGGATTGTGTTTTTAAGCGCCATTCACATTACATTTTTTACCACTGCAAAATAAATGTAGGGCATCCTTTAATGTTTAATTTTTGGGCTTACTTACTTATTATGATAGATTAATAATTTATTATTTTAATAAATAACGAAAAATCATAAATCGAAATAAAATATCAATTTTGTTTTTCTTCAAATTGAATATAGTTTTGTTTTGTGAATAGCACTGAACCCTGTGCTTTTTGTTTGTTAACCAATTAATTAGCTGTCACTTGAAAAAGTTCACACCACAACTCTTCTCGTCAGCCTTTTTATTATTACTTGTTATGCTGTGGGCAGGTAATAAGGCTGAAGCGCAAAATGGATCTCCCTGCTACAATCCGGTATCCGGTTTAAACAGAGCCGCTACCCCGGTACAAACGGGCACCCTTTGCGTATCCTGTAACTCCATTGCTAACCCTGGCAACATTACAGATGCCAGCAAAACCAATTTTGCCACCCTAACGAATACTGCGGGCCTTCTGGCTGGTAGCGGTGTCTCGGTAAGGGATACCACACCCGGATTTTCCTATCCTGGTGGTTGGTATGCAGGTTATCTCCTTGAGCTTACGCCTGCACTGCTTACTGCCAATGTAATTAACTCGCTGCAAGTGCAAACTTATCTTGATGGTACACTTCAGGAGACTTTTTCGGTTTCGGCCAACCTGGCTTCTGTAAACCTGCTGGGTGGTGGCAACGGCCGCCTGTTCCTGCAATACAAAACCGGTGCCGGTAAGAATTTTGATGAAATCCGCCTGATATCTACCAGTGCCTTGTCGTTACTGGATGGTGCCCGCATTTATTATGCCATGGCATTTGACGGTAGCTGCGGTATCAACGAAAACAATGGTATTTGCGGCGATCAGATTGCAGGCCCGGGTACCTATGCCAGCATTGGCGGCGAAGTGCTTAATGTACTCAACTCCATCACCAACCTGCCTAACCTTACAGACGGTAACAAAAACACATTTGCTACCTACAATCCTTCGCTGGTAAGTACAGGTCTGTTGGGCGATCCCTACATCGCGGTAAAAGATGTAAACAACATTTATCCCGGTGGCAACCGTACTGGTTTTGTAATTAGTACCGGCACCGGGCTGCTCACTGCTACCGTGCTCAACAACTTTTCGGTGCAGACCTACCTGCATGGCGTGCTGCAGGAAACGCAGACCTTTAGCAACGGCGCTGGTTTGCTCAATGTTAGTGCGCTAAGTATTGGCACCAACGACAAAGTGAAACTGGCCATTACAACCACGTTGCCTTTTAACGAAGTAAGACTGGTTATTAATCCTACCATTGGTGCAGCCCTTACTGCGCTTAATGTATATGATGCCTTTGAAGAGCCGGTTACCTGTACAGAATGCCGCAATGCACTCACTTCTAACCAGGCTGCGCCATACACTGGTGCCATTCAGGCTTCGCGTACCGGCACGTTCGGTGTAGTGTGCATAGGCCAGTCTATGAGTGGTACTGCCAACTTAACAGATGCTTCGCTCACCAACTTTGCAACCTATACGCCTGCTATCCTTAGTGTGGGTTGCGGTGCCCGTATTGCGGTAACCAACGGCGGCGCTTCAACTTATCCGGTAGGTACTTTTGCTGGTTTTGCACTTTCGCGCCAGGCCACCCTGCTGGATCTGAACATTCTGAATGCCATTACAATCAATACATACAACAGCGGTACGCTGGTACAGAGCCAGAGCGGTCCTTCGCTGCTTTCTACCGGCTTGCTTAACCCCACAACGGGTATGGCATTTATCGGTTTGAAATCGACAGTGGCTTTTAACGAAGTACAGATCGTATTCGATGCGGGTCTTATCAGTGCCAGCCTCGGCGGTACCTACAACATTTATTATGCTTACGTGATCCGTGACGATGATAATGATGGTGTAGCCGATTGTATTGAATTATGCGGTACTGGTAATGATGCTATTGATACCGATGGCGATGGTACTCCCGATGCCTGCGATGCTTGTAACGGTTTGGTAAAAGCTGCTACGGTTGATACAGACGGCGATGGCGTATTTGATGCCTGCGATGCCGATAGCGATAATGATGGTATTGCCGATGTGGTAGAAGACCGCAATAATAATGGCGACCCCACCGATGATGATACCGATGGTGATGGCATTGCCAACTACCTCGATCTCGATAGCGATAACGATGGTATTCCCGACCTGTGGGAAGCCGGCCACACGGCCTCTGCACTTGCAGCCCTGGACGCCGATCTTAACGGTGTGATTGATGCTGCTGTAGCTAAAGGAACCAACGGCATGGCCAATACGCTGGAAGTTACCGACGTTGCCGGAGCTACTAATAATTATACGCTGATAAACACAGATGGCGACGCTGCTCCCAACTATGTAGACCTGGATAGCGATAACGATGGTATCAACGATATCCGCGAAAGCGGCCGTATCATAGCCGATACCAATGGCGACGGTATGGCTGATGGCGAAGATGGCGACCGCGATGGTATTTTAAACACTGCCGATAATGCCGTTGGCTTTGGTGCCGGCACCTTGCCTGTAATACTGGATACCGATGGCGATGGTGTACCCAATGTGCGCGATCTGGATAGCGATAATGATGGTATTAACGATATCCGCGAAGCTGGTCCTGCGCTTACCGATGCCAATGGCGATGGTATGGTAGATGGTACCGACACCGATGGTGACGGCATCCTGGGCACTGCGGATGGCAACCCTGCTGCTTATGGCGATGCTGCCGATCCTGTAATGAAAGATTCTGATGGCGATGGCGTACCCGATGCCCGCGATCTGGACAGCGATAACGATACCGTAAGCGATATGGTAGAAAGTGGACAAACCGGCTATGTAGATACCAACAATGATGGTGTAGTAGACGGCCCCGATGCAGATGGCGATGGTATTATGGACAGCGTAGACGGCAACGATAGCCTGTTTGGCGATGCTGCCGACTTTGCAATCAAAGATGCCGATACCGATGGCGTTCCTGATTATAACGATCTCGACAGTGATGGCGATGCTGCATTTGATATTACAGAGTTTGGAAACAGTGCCCTCGATCCCAACAATGATGGAAGGGTAGATAACCCAACCGATCCGGATGGTGATGGTATTGCCAATAACAATGGCCTCGATCAGCTGCCTGCCGCATTTGGTGGTTTGCCAGACGGAAGACCCGATCTGATTCCAACTTTCAGTATCCTGTCTACCTCTGCATCGAGCAGCACACCTGGTAGTTTCATTCTTAACATTAATGAAACCAGAGGTTTCGGTACCAGCGGCGAGATTGCGGTAACCATGTACAAACCTGCATTCATCACCTTCAACTACGACCCTGTAATGACGGCTATGACGCTGGGCACTGTACAAAGCGTAAACAACCCAGACTGGAACATTGTAGACTACGGTTTTGCCGTGCAGCTTACCAGTAAAGCAGGTGTGTCTATCCCTGGCGGACAAAGAAGCCGCATTGGTATACAATACACCATCCAGGCCAGCGTACCTGTCAACTCAACCTTTAACGTACAGGTGGATATTGAAAACTCTGGAAACGATTCCAACACTACCAATAACTCAGTGAACCGCAATTTCAACAGAATCCCTTAAACAGAACCATTATGAGACAGATTAAAAACATATGCATAGCTGCGGGTCTGCTCTTCTCCGGAAGTGCAATGGCCCAGGACCCAGGGTTAACTTCAGTAGTAGTAAACCCCAATCCGCTAGCCGTAAACCAAACCGGCTCGGTTCAGGTACAGTTTACCAATTCCGGTGCTGCATTGCCTGCCGGAGGTGCACAGATCACGATTTCTTTTGGTCCCAATTTTTCATATGATGCGGGCCAGCAGGTGCTTACCCAGGTGAACGGTAGTAATGCCACCACCTCAGATTTTACGGTAATGTCCTGGAACCCTTCGCCTGCTTTTTCAGTAGTGCTGCAAAATAATGCGGCCATCCCGGCAGGTATTTCTGGTGTGAGAAAACTGACCATTCCCATTAAGGGACTGGTGGTAACCTCAGCAGGTTCTCCTCAAAACGTAAGTGTGCAGGTAGAGCCTCTGGGTGCGGTAATTGCCTCTAACTCTAACGGCAACGACCAGGTAACTTCCAACTCGGCTGTAGTACCTGCGGCAGCGCTTCCATTGCAATTGCTGGATTTTACCGGACGTTTAAAAGACGCGAATGCTGATTTGAACTGGGTTACTGCCCAGGAAGAAAATACCAGCCATTTCGATATTGAGCGTTCTGCCGATGCGGCATCATGGACGCGTGTAGGCAAGATAGCTGCCCAGGGTTACAAAGTAGCCCAAACCAACTACCATGCAACCGACGACCTGCGCGGCATTACCGGTACGGTATACTACCGTTTAAAAGTGGTAGACCGTAGCGATGCGTTTACCTACTCCCGCACCGTAAAACTCAATATTGGCAACGGTTCCATGAATGGCAGTTTTAGCGTGTTTCCTACACTGGTACAGCAGGGTGCCGATATTACCATCCAACCCGGTAGCGAAGGTATAACCGAAGACATGTCTGTACTCATCTGCAACAACATGGGTCAGGTAATGAGAAAACTCCAGTTTGGGCAGCAAAATGCATTGCGGGTGTCTACTGCGGAGCTTTCTGCCGGTAGCTACATTGTTAAAATCATGAACGCGAATAGCGTGGTGTACACCACCAAATTCATAGTACAGTAGGTTTACTGTACCGAAAATAGAGTTTTGGTAAGTGGATATGTTTATATCTGTTTACAGGGTTCACGGGCTGACATTCTTGTCAGCCCTTTTCGGTTTTAGTACCCTTTCCAAATAAAATTGTTAATGTTCCGGTAATGCTGTTTTCCTGCTTTATGAAGCGGTGTGTTATTGCTAACTTAGAGCAAAACAACATTGTGGAAACTGTATTGACAGCAGAAGCATTAAGCAAATCCTTTGGGAGCTTCAGGGCAGTGCACGACCTGTCGTTTCAGGTAAAGCGGGGGCAGATATACGGCTTCCTCGGCCCCAATGGTGCCGGCAAAAGCACCAGCCTGCGCATGCTGCTCGGGCTTATTCACCCCACATCTGGCTCCGTTACCCTGTTTAACCAAAAAGTGTCTCCGGCCCGCAATAGCATACTCTCCAAAGTAGGCGCTATTATCGAAAGGCCCGATCTCTATAAATACCTCAGCGCTACCGAGCACCTCAACATGTTTTCGCGGTTAAGCGGCATTAAGCCCGAGGCGGCCAAAGTATCTTCCTTATTGCATTGGGTAGGCCTGCAGGGTTGGGAAAAAGCCCCGGTAAAACAGTTTTCGCTGGGTATGAAACAAAGGCTGGCCATTGCGCTGAGCCTGGTGCACGATCCCGAAATTATTATACTGGACGAACCTACCAACGGGCTCGACCCGCAGGGCATTGCCGATATGCGCATACTTATCCGGCAACTGGCGGGCGAGCTGGGCAAAACGGTATTACTATCGTCTCACCTGCTGCACGAAGTAGAGCAGCTGGCCGATCATATGCTCATCCTCAACAAAGGAGAGAAGGTAGTAGAAGGCGCCGTAAAAGAGCTACTCGATCGTACGCGTATGCAGGTAGAGATACGGCACAATAACGTTAAGCAGCGCTTACAGCCCATTTATGAAACCGGCTGGGGCGCAATGATTACCCGTAACGAAGACGGACTGCTGGAGCTTGAAATGAAGGAATCTGAGATTCCGGTGTTTAACCAATGGCTTGTGACCCACCAGGTCGATGTATTGTCTATCATTCCCCGGCAGTCGCTGGAGGCTTATTTCCTCTCCTTAACCCATACTGTATGATGCTGGCATTACTCCGCACGGAGCTGTTTAAAATATTCAAACGGCCGCGCACCTTCATCAGTTTCGGACTTATTACGGCCGTCATCCTCATCATAGAGTTGGCGCTGTATGTAGATGGCGATAAGTTCCTGGCTTTTGCCTCGCAGGGCGTTACAGCCCAGTTCGATATCCAGGGCAATATCCTTAACGGGTACCTTATTACCTTTATCATTCTGCAAACCTTACTCATTCATGTACCGCTGCTTATTGCACTGGTCTGCGGCGATCTGCTGGCAGGTGAGGCCAATATGGGTACGCTACGCTTGCTGCTCAGTAAACCGGTATCGCGCACCAAACTGGTGCTCACCAAATTGCTTGCGGGCTGGATCTATGTATTTGCACTACTGGTCTGGCTGGCTATTGCAGGATTGGTTACAGCTATACTACTGTTTGGCAAAGGCGATATGATGGTGCTTAAATCAACCGAAGTGGTCATCATTCCCATGGCAGATGTGGCCTGGCGGTATGTACTGGCATTTGCATTTGCCAGTGTAGCCATGTGCACCATTGCGGCGCTGGCCATGTTCCTGTCGGTGTTTGGCGAAAATGCCATTGGCCCCATTGTAACCACAATGGGTATAGTTGTGGTGCTAACTATTTTAAGCACGCTCGAAATTCCTTTGTTCAATACCATTAAGCCATACCTGTTTACCACGCATATGGTGGGGTGGAAAGGCTTTTTTGATATTCCGGTCAATTATGGCGCAATAGGCTTTTCGCTGGCTGTGTTGCTGGGGTACACCGCATTGTTTGTATTTGCTACCGTATGGATTTTTAACCGAAAAGATATTTTATCGTGAGATACCAGAAACTGATCCGTTACGCATTATTGCTGTTGCCCGCACTGCTGCTGGCTTATACCAGTAATGCCCAGTCGGAAGAAGCTTTAAAACTGTACCAGAAACTGAAACAAAAGATAGACCTGGTAAGGGATTATGAGGCCGATGTAAGTATTAAGGTAAACGTGACCTTTATTAAAATGCCCCTTACCCCGGCCAAGCTGTATTTTAAATACCCCGATAAGATCCGTATTGTGCGGCAGGGTGGCATATCGGTATTGCCCAGGAAGGGCATTAGCATTACCATGAATAAAGTAGTGCCCGAAAGCGATGTAACCGTGCTGGATGCCGGTACCGAAAAGATCGGAGACCAGGTATTGAGAATATTAAAAGTGATTCCCAACCAGCAGGTAGATGATATTGTGCTGTCGCGCATTTGGGTAGATGAAGAGCAGATGCTCATCCGCAAGGCCGAAACCACCACCCGCGATAACGGCACCTATACGGTAATGCTGGAGTATGGCAAATACATTGCGCAAGCGCTGCCAGATAAAGTGAAGTTTATAATGGATGTAAAGGATTTTAAATTGCCCAAAGGTGTAACGATGGATTACGAAACGGGGTCTGCCCCACCGCCAGAACCTAATGCGGCTACCAAGCGTAAATATGGCAACATCGAAATCTATTACCGCAACTATAAAGTGAACGCAGGCGTAAGCGATGCAGTGTTTACGCAGCATTGATACGCATGTAATAGTCTCTTATAAGAAATGAATCCTTTTGGTTACATATTGCTATGTTGGCTATAAAAAACACTGATTTCTGATATGCGTTTTAATAAAAATCCCCCGCAGCAATGCGGGGGATTTTCGATATTGGTACTATTCAGATTCCGTAGTTTCTGGCTTTGCTTTGGGCTCCCTCAGTTCTACAGGTGGTTTAGATTGTTTGCGTAAGCGCATATTTAGTATCTCTACACCAAATGAGAACGCCATAGAGAAGTACACATAGTTTTTCAAATGGTGTTCGTGCACCAGCGAGCTGTCCCATCCTTCAATAATCAGTACCATACCCACCATTACAAGGAACGATAAGGCCAGCATTTTGAGGGTGGGGTGCTTGTGTATAAAGTCGGCAATTTTCTGGCTAAAGGTAAACATGATGAACATGGCAATAATCACAGCTACCATCATAATTTCGATGTGCTTGGCAATGCCCACGGCGGTAATCATACTATCGAAAGAGAACACCATATCCACCATTACGATCTGCACAATGGCTTTACCAAAACTTCCTGCTTTTTTAGAAGCATCTGATTCTTTGGCTTCTTCGTCGCCTTCCAGTTTATGGTGAATTTCGGTTACGGTTTTAATAAGCAGGAACAGACCACCACCAATCATTACCAAACTGGCTACATCAAATCCTTTATCGAAGATGGTAAACAGCGGCTTGCCTTTCTGGTTTACCAGCCAGCCCAGGCCCATCAGCATAAGAATACGGGCTGCAATACCCAGCACCATCCAGTAGCGGCGGGCTTTAAGCTGTTGCTCTTTGGGCAGGCGGCCCATAATGATAGATACGAAAATTACGTTGTCGATACCCAGTATCACCTCCAGCGAAGTAAGGGTTAAGAGGCTGATGAGGGCATTGACGGAAAACAGTTCGTCCATGGTAATATAGTTGTGGGTTAAATAAAAATTGGTCTGTTTGTTATCAGCAACAAACGGTTACAGGTGTAAATAAATGAAAATCTAAAACGGAAAATTACATAATGGCAGCATGCCATCAAAAAAAGAGATCAGAAAAGAAGGTCTACATCGCGGTAGAAAAATTTTGAGTACACAAAGATACGGGGAGAAAAACATGCGCCAAATAATTTTATCCGGCGCATGAGGTATATCGTTTAGGCCAGGCCTTTACAAATGTTCTTTACAATAGCAGGCCCTTCGTAGATAAAACCGGTGTATACCTGTACCAATGCGGCACCGGCATCCAGCTTTTCTTTAGCGTCGGCAGCGGTAAAAATACCCCCCACTGCAATAATAGGGAAGCTGCCACCCGATTTCTGGTGCAGGTACCGGATTACTTCGGTTGCACGCTGGCGCACGGGTTTGCCGCTCAGGCCACCAGCGCCAATCGCATCCACATCGGCAGGGTTGCTGGTAAGATCGGCGCGGGAAATAGTGGTGTTGGTAGCCACTATGCCCGCAATGCCGGTAGCTTTTACAATATCAATAATATCGTCCAGCTGCTCGTTGGTCAGGTCTGGCGCTATTTTGAGCAATATGGGTTTGGGCTTGCTTTTCTGTTTGTTCAGATCCTGCAGGGTTTGCAGCAGCTGGGTCAGCGGTTCCTTGTCCTGCAATGCCCGCAGGTTGGGCGTATTGGGACTGCTCACGTTTACCACAAAGTAGTCTACATGGTCAAACAGTTCGTGAAAGCAGGAGATGTAATCGTTTACCGCTTCTTCGTTGGGCGTTACCTTGTTCTTGCCAATGTTGCCACCGATAATAATATTGCGGTTGGTTTTCTTCAGGCGTTGTACCGCAGCTTCTACCCCTTCGTTGTTGAAACCCATGCGGTTAATCACTGCTTCGTCCTGCGGCAGACGGAAAAGGCGGGGCTTGTCGTTACCCGGCTGGCCTTTGGGTGTAAGGGTGCCGATTTCGATAAAACCAAAGCCCAGGCATTCCAGCGACTCAATAAATTTAGCATCCTTGTCAAAACCTGCGGCCAGCCCAACGGGGTTTTTAAACCGCAACCCGAAAACTTCCCGTTCCAGGGAGGGATTTTCGTAGGTAAACATAGAGCGTACCATGCTTTTGCCCAAAGCATTGCCGCAAATGCGTTTCAGGTTGTTCATTACCGTATAGTGAATCACTTCCGGGTCGTATTTGAATAGTATTTTTTTGACAAGTGTATACATAACGGCGCAAAGATAAAATTTTGCCGGCGGTTTGCAGGGCAATATTCCGTTATTACCTGTGGGAGAATGCCGGAACAGTTGGTCTGGTGCCCAAAAATATACCCGGATTGATGGGGTATAGCAATGGTTTGTCCAAAGGTTGCATATGCAAGAGTTTGGCTCATATTAACTTTAAAATTTTAGGACAGCCCCTCGCTTTATTACCCCGAAAAGATTATATTTGGTAATAGTGCTTAATCCAATTCAAAAGTAATTATTGCATGCAAACAGCATATATCGTAGCCGGCTTAAGAACGGCAGTGACCAAGGCAAAGAGAGGAGGATTCCGTTTTGTACGACCCGATGACCTGGCCGTGGACCTGATTAAAGGTTTGCTGGCTTCGGTGCCGCAGCTCGACCCGGTAAGGGTAGATGACCTGATTGTGGGCAATGCCGTGCCAGAAGCAGAGCAGGGATTGCAGATTGGCCGTATGATTAGTGTGCGGGCTTTGGGCATTGATGTGCCAGGCATGACGGTAAACCGCTATTGCGCCTCTGGCCTGGAAACCATTGCTATTGCTACGGCAAAAATCCAGAGCGGACAGGCCGATTGTATTATTGCCGGTGGTACCGAGAGCATGAGCCTGGTACCCACTGCCGGTTGGAAAACCGTACCCAACTATACCGTAAGCAACGAAGATCCCGATTATTACCTGAGCATGGGGCTCACCGCCGAGGCGGTAGCCAAAGAGTTTAATGTGAGCCGCGAAGACCAGGACGCGTTCGCTTACCGCTCGCACCAACGGGCCATGCAGGCTATTAAAAACGGGTACTTTGCCAACAGCATTTTCCCTATGCCGGTAGAAGAAGTATATGTAGATGCCAAAGGTAAAAGAGCCGTTAAAAATTATATAGTAGATACCGACGAGGGGCCCCGTGCCGATACTTCGCTGGAGGTGCTGGCCAAACTGCCTGCTGTATTTGCGCAAGGTGGTTCTGTAACGGCGGGCAACTCATCGCAAACAAGCGATGGCGCTGCCTTTACCATTGTAATGAGCGAGCGTATGATGAATGAGCTGGGATTGAAACCCATAGCACGTTTAATAGCATGCGCCAGTGCAGGTGTGCATCCCCGCATTATGGGCATTGGGCCTGTGGCGGCTATTCCCAAAGTGCTGAAGCAAGCCAACATGACTTTGAGCGATATTGACCTCATAGAATTGAACGAAGCCTTTGCCTCCCAATCGATTGCCGTAGTGCGCGAACTGGGCCTGGACCAGGAAAAGGTGAACATCAACGGCGGTGCTATTTCGCTGGGGCACCCATTGGGTTGCTCCGGAGCCAAGCTCTCCATCCAGCTGATGGACGATCTTAAACGCCTCAATAAAAGATACGGCATCGTGAGCGCCTGCGTAGGCGGTGGCCAGGGCATTGCCGGTATCATTGAACGACTGTAAACACCATTGTTTTTTAGTATAAACCGTTCCGTCGAAAGGCTGGGGCGGTTTTTTTTTATGGTGCTGGAATGTACAGACCTGCCAGGTCCGGGGGGCCTGTCAGGTCTGTGCGATAAGAACAATAGTGTTGTTGGTAAAGAGATCCTGCTTCCACTCGTACCTCGTGGCGCAGGATGACAGCTTCTTTCTTATTGTCGTCCTGCACGGCTGAGGGACGAAGCCGAAGCAGGATCTCTACATAAGCGCTTCCTCACAATATTACTTTTTGATGAACGGTAAAGCCATTTGCAGGCTTTTCTGCAACTTTACCTAACTTTGGGCCGCTGATGAAAGCAAGGTGGAGTATATATGTGTTTTTGATGCTGGTGATGGTGTATACCGCGCCACGCGACCTGTTGCACGTATTTGCCGACCACACCGATACCGTACATACTGCTTGCCAGCAAGGTGATGAGCCTGTAATTGGCACGGTACACCACCACTGCGATATTCTTCATTTTACCATAGAGCCCGCCATTCTTGCCGAATCGCCCGTATGGTATGTGCCCACCGAAGCACAGGTGCTGCTCAACGAATTTCCAGAAGAAACCTTTCATACCCTTCCCCGCTTAACTCCCGCTTTACGGGGACCTCCTGCGTATAGCCTTACGTAATTCTTATTGGCGGCTTTACGGACCCATAGTGTGTCCGGCAAATAGTTTATAGCCGCTATTCTGCAACAAACAAGGTTATGAATACAACTGTTTTTCGTGTATTCCTAAGCCTGTTGCTGGGGTATGCATCCGTGGCTTCGGCCCAGTGTGCCTACATCCTCAAAGGCCGGATTACCGATTTTGATACCGGAGAAGAACTCTCCTATGCCCGTGTGTACCTGAAAGAACAGCAAACCGGCGCTACCACTAACGAACATGGTTATTATGAAATTCCGGGCGTTTGCGCCGGAAAGGTTACCGTTATGGTTAGCCATCTCGGTTGTGTGCCGCAGGAAATGGCGGTAGATATTAAAGGCAATACCAACCAGAATTTTCAAATGGCCCATGCCGCGCATGAGCTGAAGGCGGTGGATATTAAAGCCATTCGTGGGGCTAACCAGGTGGTGGTGCAGGATAAAATTTCGCACCAGCAAATGGCCGAAAAGGCCGGCACCTCTGTGGGCGAAATGCTCAAGTCTGTAAACGGTGTAAATGGTATGCAAACGGGGGCCAACATCATAAAACCGGTGATACACGGTTTGCACAGCAACCGGATATTAATGGTGAATAATGGAGTAAGGCTTGAGTCGCAGCAATGGGGTAGCGAACATGCCCCGGAGATAGACCCGTTTACCGCCAGCCAGGTTACCGTTATCAAAGGTGCCGCCGCTGTAAGGTATGGCGCCGATGCAATGGGGGGCGTGGTGCTGCTCGATCCCGCGCCAATACGCTCCAAACCCGGGTGGGACGGACAAATAAACCTGGCCGGTTTCAGCAATAACCGTATGGGTGTGGCTGCTGGTATGATCGAACACAATTTTGAGAAGCTGCCTGCGCTCAGCATCCGCTTGCAGGGTACACTTAAAGAAGGGGGCAACTACCGCATTCCCGGCTATTGGGTAGAAAATACCGGCATACGCGAACGCAACTTTACGGCATCCGCCGCCTGGAAAAAAAGCAAATACGGATTCGAAAGCACCGTAAGCCGCTTTAATACCATGATTGGGATTTACACCGGTTCGCATACCGGTAATAAAGACGATCTGATGGCGGCCATCAACAGCCCGGTGCCTTTACGCCAGTCGGGTTTTACCTACGATATAGGCCGTCCGTATCAAAAAGTAGATCACCTGACCTGGAAAAACCGGGCCTACTGGTTTACACCCAAAGGCAACTTTAACCTGGTGTATGCTTACCAGAAAAATTACCGCCAGGAGTACGATGTGGTGCGGAGCAGCGCGGTAACCAATGCCCAACTGAACCTTACCATTCAAACCCACCTGGCAGAGTTGACCTGGGAGCAACCGGAGTCTAAAGGCTGGAGCGGTATGGTGGGGGTAACGGGCATTCGCCAAACCAATTACTTTGAGCCCGGCGACCGTATCTTTATTCCCAATTTTATCAGTTACAGCGCGGGCGCATATGCCATTGAAAAGTATAAACTAAACGACTGGAACCTCGAAGCAGGTGCCCGGTACGATAATAAGTGGTTTACCGTTTACAACCTGGAAGGCAACAACCAGCAGGTAGTGCGCTACGATTATATTTTCGGCAGCCTGTCGGGTACGCTCGGCGCCTCCCGCCAGTGGAACCAGCATTGGAACACACTCGTAAATGTGGCTACTGCCTGGCGTGCGCCGCAAGCCAATGAGCTGTTTGTGCATGGCAACCACCAGGGCGCGGCCCGTTGGGAAAACGGCGATCCGAACCTGAAGCCGGAGCGTGGTCTCAATTTTTCGGGCAAGGTAGAATATGGTATTCCCGGTCATCTTAATGTGCAGGCAGAGGTGTATCATAACCGCATCAACGATTTTATTTACCTGCAACCCGCGGGCGATCTGCTCACCATTTCGGGCTATTTCAAGCAGTTTAATTATACCCAGACCGATGCCGCCTTAACCGGCGCAGATGTGTCGGCCAACTGGACGCTCTGGAAAAACCTGGAAGTGATGCCCCGTGCAAGCTGGCTGCTGGCAAGGGATATAACCCGGCACGATTGGTTGATTGGTATGCCATCGGACCGGTACAGTATGGCCCTGCAATACAATTTCCGGCAAAAGGGATGGTTAGATAATCCTTACCTGAAACTGGATGCCGAGTATGTAACCCAGCAAAAACGTATACCCTCCAATTTCGATGCGATAGATTATCCGCGTCCGCCGGCGGCTTATACCTTGCTGGCCGTGTATGCGGGAACCAAACTGCATCTGAATGGTTTACATTGCAACGTAGTGGTAGGGGTAGAAAATTTGCTGAACGAATCTTACCGCGATTACCTCGATGCGTTCCGGTATTTTGTGAATGCGCCGGGGAGGAATGTGAGTGTTAAACTGGAAGTGCCTTTTGAATTTATTGCCAAAAACAAAAATTAATTATTACTTTAAACTTTCAATTCTTAATTGATATGAACAAGAATCTCCGTTTATACGCTGTATTAGGTGTGGCTACTGCCTTAGGTTTTGCATCCTGCAAGGATAAAGATAAGGTGGAAACACCTGTTACATCCGAACAGGAACTCATTACTACGCTTAAAGTGCACCTGGTAAACGTAAACGATGTAGGCGATACACGCGATTTTAAATATTATGTATCCAACGGCTTTAATGGCGGTGGCAATCCTACTGTAAACATCGATACCATTCGTCTGCGCCCTAATTGTACGTATAGCGCGGCCCTTACCGTACTGGACGAAAGCAAAAATCCGGTAGTGAATGTAACCGACGAAATCAAGGACGAAAGCATCAATCACCTGTTTACCTTCCAGGCTTCGCCATTGGGTAATGTGCCAGGTGCTATGGCCATCAGTAACCTCGATAAAGATGTGAATGGTAACCCGCTGGGTTTAAACAGTACCTGGGCAACTTATGCTGCAGATACTACCTCGGGTAAAATAACCATTACCCTCAAGCACAAGCCACTTAACAAAAACGCAACTACACCAGACGCGGCAGGCGGCGAAACCGATTTGCAGGCTACTTTTCCAACCATTATTAAACTGTAAGCAACCAGTATAGTGCATAAAAAGAGCCCCCGCAATTGCAGGGGCTCTTTTTTATTTCTAGGATTGGATGATAGATCCTTTTCCGTATTTCACAAACAAGTTAAGGTAAAGTACCCTCGACATGCGCATAAGCCAGGGTTGGATGAGCACCAGCAGGCCAATGTCGATGCCCAGCGCTATGAAAATACTATTGTCGCGCCAGCTGATGCCAATGATAAGGGCGTAGAGCACAAATACAATTACCGATAAGGCTACCGATAAAGCGTAACTCACATAACCGGTACCGTAGTAGAAACCCATTTCCAGCTCCATTTTCTGGCCGCACACCTCACATTTCTCCGGCATATCCAACAGGTGGTTCAGTTTAAGAATGTTCCTTTCTTTAAACATATGCCCTTTCCTGCAGTTGGGGCAACGCATGCCAAATATACTGCCAATCAGAGATGGTTTTTTCGTATCGCTCATAGTGCTGTTCCTTAAGTTCTTACTGCAAAGTTAGCAAATCAACCGGGGTTGTAAGATGATAGAGATCAGCTTATGAAAGGGAACCGTTTCTGCGCTCCATTGCTTGTTGGGCATTTTTCGCGAATACCCTCAGCGCATCTTTTGCTAAACCTGCCAGGACCTGTGGATTCCGCAGTGGCGGAACAGGCTCTGGCAGGTTTGCCTTTCACCGCTCACTTTTGGCCTCTCATGCTCCCCGTCTTTTCCCGATTAGCTT
Organism: Chitinophagaceae bacterium; assembly: GCA_031546985.1. Classification (GTDB taxonomy): domain Bacteria; phylum Bacteroidota; class Bacteroidia; order Chitinophagales; family Chitinophagaceae; genus JAVBJN01. Next base: position 46,803 of record JAVBJN010000073.1, on the reverse strand, counting down.
CTTGCCTCAGGCTTCGACAGGCTCGGCCACCGGATAGCGAGACAGGCTAGCCGAAGGCTTACGCCACCGGCACCCGCACCACATTCTTCCGCTCACCAATCTGCTGGCGCCACATGGCGTAGTACAATCCTTTTTCTTCCAGCAGACTTTCGTGCGAGCCGGTTTCGGCAATGCGGCCCTGCTCCAGCACAATAATGCGGTCGGCATGCATAATGGTGCTTAACCGGTGCGCGATCATTACGGTAATCTGGTTTCCGGTAGCGGTAATGCTGCGTATGGTTTGGGTAATATCGTCTTCGGTAATAGAGTCCAGCGCCGATGTAGCTTCGTCAAATACCAGCAGGCGCGGGTTACGCAGTAGCGCACGGGCAATAGACAGTCTTTGTTTTTCGCCACCCGATATTTTCATACCGCCTTCGCCAATCATGGTATCCAGTCCGTTTTCGGCCCGGCTCAGCAGGTTTTGCGCGGCCGATTTGCGCAGCACATCCAGCATTTGCTCATCGGTAGCCGATGGGTTCACAAACAGCAGGTTTTCGCGAATGGTACCGGAGAACAATTGCGTGTCCTGGGTTACAAAACCGATCTGCTGGCGCAGTTCATCAATATTGATTTCCGATCCCGGAATGCCATTGTAGCGCACCTGCCCGGTTACCGGCTGGTAAAGGCCCACCAGTAGTTTTACCATCGTGGTTTTACCCGAGCCAGAAGGGCCAACAAAAGCAACGCTTTCGCCCTCTTTTACGGCAAAGTTGATGTCTTCCAGCGCGTTACCCGCAGCCGTAAGGTGCTTGAACGATACGTTATTGAACTCAAGCGTGCGGATATCATGAATGGCTTTAGGTGTAAGCGGGCGAGGTTCTACTTCCTTGTCCATAAGCTTCTTAAAGTTCTCCAGCGAGGTCTCGGCCTCGCGCCAGGCCAGGATAATATTGCCCAGCTCCTGCAAGGGGCCAAACAGGAAGAAAGAGTAAAACTGAAGCGTCATCACCTGCCCCAGCGAAGCGTGGTTTTTGTAAATCATCATCAGCAGCATAAACAAAATGCCCTGGCGCAACAGGTTTACAAACGTACCCTGTATAAAGCTCAGGCTGCGAATGCTGCGCACCTTACGCAACTCCAGTTGCAGAATGCCCAGCGTGGTTTTGTTCAGGCGCTGTACCTCCTGGTCTGTGAGTCCCAGGCTTTTAACCAGCTCAATGTTGCGCAGGCTCTCTGTGGTGGCCCCGGCCAGCGCGGTGGTTTCTTTTACAATGTTTTTCTGAATGCCCTTAATGCGCTTGCTCAGTGCTTTCATCAGAAAACCCAGGCCCACGCTCGCGGCAATGTACAGGGGCACCAATGGCGGGTATACCGACCATGCGTAAGCCATCACCACCACAATGCCCACCAGGGTCACAAACAGGATGTTGATGAAGGCGGCCATGAATTTCTCGGTATCGGTGCGCACCTTTTGAAGTACAGCCAGTGTTTCGCCACTGCGCTGATCCTCAAACTGTTGAAAAGGCAATTGCAAGGCGTGGCGTATACCATCGGTATACACTTTGGCGCCAAACTTCTGGATAATAACGTTGGTAAAATAGTCCTGGAAGGCTTTGGCAATGCGGCTAATCATAGCCACACCTACCGCTGCGCCAATGAGCAGCAGCACACCGCGTACAAACTCGGGCTGGTTGTAGCTTTGCGACTGCTTGGCAAAACGGTCAATGATCTTACCAAAAATGTAGGGGTCCATGAGGGAGAACACCTGGTTGATGGCGGCTAAAAGCAATGCCAGCGCGACCAACCCTTTATAGGGCTTTAAGTATTGGAGTAGTATTTTCATCTGTTGGCTAAATTCGCTGGCAAAGGTAGATAGTTTCTACGAGCTGGGAACATTACTATAGTATGCAGTACTTTTTTATTAATTTCGCAGGTCTATCCCGAAACTAATTGATTAGATTGGCATATATTAGTAGTCAAGGGTGAATAGTTGAATAAAAATTACAATATTTTAACATGAGTACCGTACTAGCAGTCGTATGTATCGTTGCGGCTTTAATTATAGGTGTTTTTCTGGGCAAAATCCTGTTCGCGAAAAATACCCAGCAACTGATTGATGACGCCAACCAGCAGGCGCAGAGAATTATTGAAGATGCAAAACGCAATGCAGAAACGCTTAAAGAAAAGCGTATGCTGGAAGCCAAGGAGAAATACCTGCAGCTGAAATCTGAACACGAAAAAGATGTGTTTCAGCGCAACCAGAAAATGGCCGAAGGCGAAAACCGCATTAAGCAGAAAGAGCAGCAGCTGAACCTGAAAAACGAAGCAGTTCAGAAAGAATTGCAGGAATACACTTCCAAAAAAGAGAACCTGGACCGCCAGATTGAGCTGGTAAACATTAAACGCACCGAACTGGAAAAACACCAGGAAGAGCATATCCGCCGCCTCGAAAAAGTGGCCAACCTTACTGCAGATGAGGCCCGTAGCCAGCTCATCGAATCCCTGAAAGAAGAAGCCCGCACCAAAGCGATGGCACACATCCAGGAGATTATGGAAGAGGCTAAATCCAAAGCCAACAAAGAATCTAAAAAAATCATTATCCAGAGCATTCAGCGTGTGGCTGCCGAGCAGACCATTGAAAATACCATTACGGTATTTAACCTGGAGAGCGATGAAGTTAAAGGCCAGATCATTGGTCGCGAAGGCCGTAACATCCGCGCGCTGGAAGCAGCAACCGGTGTAGACCTTATCATTGACGATACGCCAGAGGCGATTGTACTGAGCAGCTTTGATCCATTGCGTCGCGAAATTGCCCGTTTGAGCTTACAGCGCCTGGTACAGGATGGCCGTATTCACCCGGCACGTATCGAAGAAGTGGTAGAAAAAACCCGCAAGCAACTCGAAGAGCAGGTAATGGAAATTGGTGAGCGTACCGTAATTGAACTGGGTATTCACGGCTTGCACAAAGAGCTGGTGCGTATTGTAGGTAAAATGCGTTTCCGTTCTTCTTATGGTCAAAACCTGCTGATGCACAGTCGCGAAACCGCTAACCTCTGCGGTATTATGGCTGCTGAACTGGGCTTGAATCCTAAACTGGCCAAGCGTGCCGGTCTGCTCCATGATATAGGTAAAGTACCTGATGAAGAAACAGAATTGAGCCACGCCCTGCTGGGTGCCAAACTGGCTGAGAAATACGGTGAGCATCCTGCGGTGGTAAACGCCATTGGCGCCCACCACGATGAGATGGAAATGACCTATGTTATTTCTCCGATCATCCAGGCTTGCGATGCCATCAGCGGTGCCCGCCCTGGTGCCCGCCGCGAGATTATGCAAAGCTACCTGCAGCGTATTAAAGACCTGGAAAACCTGGCTACCACCTACGAAGGTGTGGAAAAGGCCTACGCTATCCAGGCTGGCCGTGAGCTGCGTGTGATTGTAGAAGCCGATAAAGTAGGCGATCAGGACAGCGAGCGCATTTCATTCGAAATCGCGGAGCGCATCCAGAAAGAAATGCAATACCCCGGTCAGATCAAGGTGACCGTTATCCGCGAGAAACGTGCGGTAAACATTGCCCGATAAACGGAATAACAAGGTTATAGATACGAATCCCGGTTGCTGTCGCAACCGGGATTTTTTTTGTGAAAAATTGCTGTTATAATGTTATATTAGGATTAAGATGTATTGGTAATGAGGCTGGAAATATCCCATAACTTTTAAACGAACAGGCTATGCAAAAGATTATAACCGTAACCATAGATGTAGAACAGTTGGCCCAACAGACCGATGAACCGTTTTCGATTACGGATGTTGGCGGTATTAATGCCATTCTCCAGGAAGGATGGTTTGTAGAGGAATGGGAGTTTTTAACCGATCAGGTAATCAACGGTAAGGTAACCCTCATGTTTGTACTCAACGATGAGGAAGAGTGGGAAGAAGAGGATATGGACGATGATGATTTTTGGGGGACTACTACGGGTGAGAACTAACTTCGAAAAATAGAACAAGATCTATTAAATAGAATGATATTTCATTGAATTTACTTGAATTATTAATTTGAGATGATTTTGTCTTAAATTTGGTGCTCTGGGTAGATGTCTGGCCAAATCAACAAATAAATGAATAAAATTAAATTAAGTACGTCATTCGTGGTAGTGACGGCATTCCTCTCTATGGCGTATCTCAGCGCTTGTAAAAAAGAAAATTTAAATCAAAGTAGTATCTCTTCTTCCTCCGTGAAAACGGCAAACCAACGAATACAATGGCGTTGGCCCTATGGTAAAATTGGTAATTATGTCTTTGAAGTTGGTTTACGAACAGAAACTTGCCTCCATCACTATGCACGTATTTGTATTGGTGATTTTGTTCCAGAAGTTTCTGCAATGGGAAAACCCAATGCAGGAATGTTAGTTGGTACTTATGAATTGGTAGATGACGCAGCTCCGCTAACTTTAACTATCCAGAAAAATATGGTACATCCGGATCAGCAAGAGGCTATTTTTTCTAAGGATACGTGGCCAATTGACCAGCCATTCGAGTTGGCATTAAAAAATCCAGAAGCAGGAAACCTCTATATCTATAAGGTAGGGGTAGATCAATATCAAATAGAGAAAACAGAAACGGATTATATCGTTCACTTCCATCATTAATAATTAACCGGCCGGGCATTTGCTTTTTCTTAACCACCGCCCACCGTTAACCTTCAACCTATGAGAATTGTTTTTTTGTTTTGCTGCCTGTTTTGTGTATCTGTTTGCCATGCACTTGAAGTGCGGCTAAAGGGTTTAGATCTTACCAAATGGGAGAAGAAATTATATTATTTCGACCCTGTCAATCTCAACGGTACCAGTGCGGTACCAATTAAAAAAATATCGACTCAAGAATGGATTATAGTACTCGCTAATGATAATAAACCAATAGAGGTTACATTGATGAATAGCTCTGATATTAGAATATGGCACTTTTCTGATTCTATTACTAATATTGAGTTTGGTCTCAATCATCCGCCTTATTTCTTTACCTGGCAGGGCAAAGATTTAAGAGCAAATGTGCTTTCTGCAATGTTGTTTCAGCAATACAAGATTTATCCAACCAATATCACTACTGCTTATCCTCAGTTTTTTAGCATAGAACCGGATGAGTACATGGCCAGGCTGGATTCCTTACAGCCACTTTGGTTGGCTGCAACAACGAAATATGCAGGAACTTTGGGCATTACAGGAAAAAATCTGGATGCGCTTAAAGCTGGGCTAAGTCAATCGGTAAGTTGGTACCGTTACAATTTACTGAGTTCGACTTTCGATTATCTTAAATCGTTACAGAATGACCATTATAAGAATGTAGTGCCCAAACTTACGAAGGAGAATTTGGATGCAGATTTATCAACTGCAACCATCTCCTTTAACAGTTTTACCTGGATAGAAGAGATGTGTTTGCTTGATTACATGAGGGATATCTATAAAAATGGAGGGCAGGTGAAGGCAGGATACCAACATGATTTTATGCATTATTCTTTGCATCAGGCGATAAAACGCAAACCGGAAGATGTTTATGAGGCGTATTGTTTCTATACATTAAAGGGTTATATCAACCCATCAAGTCCGGGAGCCAGTAATGTGACCGTAAGAGCTGATTCTTTATTTAGCACTGTTTCGTATACCATGCTTAGTGATTACTCCGCTTCCATTGCCGATGCTAAAAAATTATTAAAAGCGCATTACCCCAATAGCAAATACTGGAAGGTTATTGAAGCACGGGAAAAGAAAGTGGCAACATTAAACCCCGGCGCTACCATCAGCAACCTGGTAATGACCGATACACTAGGGCAGCGAACAGATCTGTATGAAGTGATTAAAAAAGGCAACAAACCTGTAGTAGTATTGTTTTGGGCAGACTGGTGTCACTTTTGTAAAGAGTTGTATCCCCATATGCGAAAGGCGTATAAGCAATTTGGGCCCGATATCAATTTTGTATTTGTGTCTATAGACCGTAATGAAAGCTTTTGGAAGGCATCAAGAAAAAAAACAAAGCTTCCCGGTAGTCATTATTATGTGTCGCCAGATGAAAGTTATCTGTTACAACGATTCGATATCGGAGGTATTCCAAAAGTGTTTGTATTGAGTACCGAAAATAAGATTGTCGCTTATAACCCCGAAGTAAAGTCCTCCCTGTTTGATTCTTTGCTTAATACATTAAAGCCAGCCAACAACTAGCTTTACCCGATCTGCCTGCGGATGTTGCGCTGCTGCAACAACAGCATCAATACCGCGATGGCAATGAGCAGCAATGCCGCAATGATGGCAGGCATAAGGGTAACGTTCAGGTTCAGGTATTTGAAGGCCTGGCTAGCCAGTAATAAATGCAAAACAATAGTGCAGCATACTGGGAGCAGGGTACAAATCAAAATACTGTTGCGGTAAGCGGCGAAGAATAACTTGCGAATGCTTTTAGGGCTGTGACCCAATTCTATCAGCAATTGAATCTCCGGTTGCTTGCGGGTTATGCTGAGCCGCGCGTACATGCTCAATACAAGAAAAGACAACAGCAATACCAATAATCCAAAACCATTCATACCCAGCAATAATCCTTTAATAAGCAGGTTTAACTTACCCGATTGTAAAGGATTCTGGTTGGTATTGTAATGCGCCTGCTCCAGGTAGCTAAGCAGTGCAGGATCGGCGGTATTGGCCACCTTGAGCATGAGCCGCGAAGGTTGCTGGTTAAAGGAAAACGCACCTTGCTGGTTCAGGTGTTCGGTAAAGGTCCAGGGTACAAGCACCGAGGTAATGCGGTCGGAAACACCAATGATACGGGCCTGGTACTTTTGCGCACCAATGTTCATTTGCAGCGGAAAACTCGAAAGCGTTTTTTCCGAGATCTGCGGCAGGCCCTGGCTGGGTGCAAATCCAAAATTATACAGTTGTAACAGATCGTTGGAGAGCAGCACCGGAATGTAGCTGCTATCGGGTGCCCATTTCCATGCATCGCCCAGCTCGCCCAAAAATGCATCGGGGGCCGATTCAAAAAAGATAAACGTTTCTAACAGTCCGGCTACCGTGAGGTACACCGGTTGGTTGCAGGAGCGGATCTCGCCCACCGCTTTTACAAAAGGTTGTGCCTTTAACTGGCTTATTTCTCCTGGTGTAAATTGAAGCGCAGTTTTGTTGTTGAGCAAACTATCGTTGATCTGCTTGCTGATCACGAGATAATCGGCCAGGTTATTATCGTTCAGCTGGCGCTGCTGCAATTGCCTAAAATTAAAATAAGCAAGAATGCTCACACCCAGTAAGAGCATGCCGGTAAAGAGGCCAAGCATCGACCACCATTGCGAACTTTTGCGGTCGCCCTGCTGCAATAATTTATGAAGAATAGCCCTGGCCTGCATGTTACAATTTCAGTTGACGGTTGTAAGGAAAATGTTGGTCGTGCTCCAGATCGGCGAGGATGAAACCCGCGCCCAATGCAGTAACCCGCTCCAGTATGAGTTGCGCTGCCAGTGCAATGTTGTGTTGGTCCAGGTGGCTGAATGGTTCATCCATCAGCAACCATTCAAAAGGCTGGCATAAAGCCCGTATAATGGCTACCCGCTGCCGCTCGCCCATAGACAAGGTATTGCAGTTGCGGTTGAGCAGCGAGGCTATATTAAGCCGTTCTGTCCATTCTGTAATGGTTGTGGTAGCAACGGTATTGGTCTGCAACTGTTTTAATGCCAGGTTTTCCATCACGGTAAGGTCTGGAAACAGGCGCAGATCCTGGAATACAATGCTCAACTTTGTACGTCTGGTTTCGGCCAGGGTTTCGGCATCCAGCTTTTTAATATCCTGTTGGTGCAGCAATAGGGTTCCTTCAAAAGGGCGGGGTATGCCATAGAGCATTTGCACGAGTGTGCTTTTGCCGCTGCCGGATGGGGCCTGCAGGTGCACGAAGCTGCCAGAATCAAAACCCACCTGCTGCTGCCATATGTCAGAAACAGGTGGGTTGATCTTATGCTTTAAAAATTCGGGATTCAACTGTTGCAGTTGCAGCATACCTGAATTTATTGGACGTTAACAGGAGTGGTAGTTGCATTGGCCTGAGGGGTAGGCAGCGATTCCTGGGCATATTGCTCGCTCAGTTTATCGGCCATATCGATCAGTATAATCAGGCTGTTTTCATCTTTCGATTTAAACTGCAGCTCTGCATTGTATTTCATTTTTTTGTTGCTTACACTGCCGCCCCAGCCTACAACTTTATCAAACGTATTGGTGAGGGTGGTGATGGCCGTTTTTTGCTTTTGGTAAGGATCGAGCAGCATGTAGTTGAAGATGCCAGCCAGGTTAACATACACACCAGAAGGGTTTCCTTTAAAATGGCTGCGCACCAGCTCAGGCAATTCGCCTTTAGCACCAGCGGGATTCAGGTAAGCTTCTGTAGCGCTGCGGTCGCTGCTAAAGATCATGTATTTGTCGTTCAGAAACACATTGGTGCTGCTATCGGTACCCATTTGGTAGTAGCCGCCGCTTTGTTGGGTAAAGCTCTCTGCTCCAAATTTGCTGAACATTTTTTCAATCGCTTTTTTGTCGCCTACACTGGCCGCTACAATTACTTTTACATCGGGTGTAACATGGGTATAGCTTGTACTGTCCGAAAGGTCTATTTCTGTTTGTTTAGATTTAATGTCGGATAATGCAATCACCAGGTCGCCTTTAAAAGCCTTGAGTACTTCATCCAGCGAGAAACCGGCAGCAGCCAGTCCCAGGTTGGCCAGGCCATCCAGCTTAAACTGCTGCAATGCTTTTTTAATGGCTTCGAAGTTGATCTTATAGGCCAGCATTACATCTGCATTTTTGTTGGGCAGGCGCTCCAGCATATCCATATCGATCTTGTCTTTGCCAAAAGCTTCGTACAGGTCTTTCAGTTTATCGTTTACATAATACACCATCTCTGCGCTGATCTTTCCTTTTTCGAAATTTACACCGGCGCTCATGTACAGGTCTTTAAAATCTTCGGGCTTAACAAAGCTGGAAGCCATAGGATTGCCCGCCATGGCGGTGCTGTACAGTGAGTTGGGGTTAAACCATAACGTAACATCATGCCCTGCTTTTTGCAGGTCTTTAAACTGCGAAATGGCCATGATAGAAGAATCGGATTTGATGCTGAAAGCCCTGGTGAGTGCAGCGTTCAGCGCTTCTACAGGTACCGGGCGTTTCAGGAAGGTGATTACAGAATCTACCGCAGCTTCATTAAAGTAGTCGGAGGTAGCAGCGGGCACTGCGGTTGCTGCAATAGCGGTATCGGCACTGGCAACAGCAGCATCGGTATCTGCATCCATATCTGTGTCGGTATCTGCAAAGGAAGGAATGGTAGCCATAGAATCGGTAGCGTTCATCATAATCACCATCAGCACATCTTTGTTCCAGCCTGCAATGGTATTATCGTTGAGGCGTGCAGATTTATACTGTGTGTGGTCTTCTACCTGGGCATCGGTAAAATTCTGTTTCAGAAAACCTTCGAGTTTGGCCGCGTCTTTTAGCGGTGTAAGGTACACCACACGGGAGTAGGGATCATTGCCATGCTCCACATACATATACATGCGCGAGGCCAGGTCTACACCCGTAGCTTCCAGGTCGGTGGTTGCTTTTTTCTGTCCGGCTTTTTCTTCCATTTTTTTGAAGAGCTTGCTGCCGGTAATAGCGTTCCACACAATCTTTTTGCCGAGTTGTTTCATATCTACACTGCCCACCACCATTGCATCTTTGGGAATGTACTTGGTATGCTCGGGAATGCTGTTGCATGCGCTGAACACCAGCACTATGACTGTAAGCATGAAGCAGGGCAGGAGAAATCGTAGTTTGGTCATATCGATTGATTTAGGGTTTTAATAAGGCTATGGCTTCCGTGATGCTGTATTGCTCCTGGCCGCCGGTTAAGAAATTTTTGATGCTGATGATATCTTGCGTACGCTCATTTTCTCCGCAGATGGCCACGTAAGAAATGTTGCGCTTGTTGGCATACTTCATTTGTTTGTCGAACTTGGCTGCATCGGGGTATAGCTCTGCGGTAATGCCCGCGCTGCGCAAAGCACTTACCTGCTGCAGGGCGTACAGCTCATCCGCACCACCAAAATTGATGAACAGCACACTGTTTTCGCGCACAACGGTATCGGGAAAAATATCGAGCGATTCCATTGCGTCGTACATCCGGTCTATACCAAAAGATACGCCAACACCAGACAAGCCTTTTACCCCAAATAGTCCGGTAAGGTCGTCGTAACGGCCGCCGCCGCCAATGCTGCCCAACGCTACAGACGGACATTTTACTTCAACGATCATGCCGGTGTAGTAATTGAGTCCGCGGGCCAGGGTAAGGTCAATCATAATGCTGTTTACCGATTCTTCTTGTTGCAAGGTAGCGGTATAGGCGAGAATGCTGCGCAGCTCTTCAATACCTTGTTGCGCCACTTCATCAGTACCCATCAAAGCGGCTACCTGCTCCAGCTTGCAGGCATTGTTGCCTTCTATACTCAGGAATTGTTCAATAGCAGCAATGCCGTTTTCGGGAATACCTCTTCCTGCCAGTTCTTTCTTCACGCCATCCATACCAATTTTATCGAGCTTGTCGATGGCCACGGTAATATCGGTCATCTGCTCTGGCATACCCACATAGTTGGCCAGGCCAGCCAGTATCTTGCGGCTGTTGATACGGATCTCTACCGTAGGGAAATTAAGCGCGGTAAAAGCCTGGTCGTAGATCATGAGCAGCTCTGCCTCGTTGAGCAGGCTGGTGCTGCCTACCACATCTGCATCGCACTGGTAAAACTCGCGGTAGCGGCCCTTTTGCGGACGGTCTGCGCGCCAAACCGGCTGCATCTGGTAGCGCTTAAACGGAAAAGCTAGCGCGTGCTGGTTCATGGCCACAAAGCGTGCAAAGGGAATGGTAAGATCGTAACGGAGTGCACGCTCGGTAATATCGGGCGTGTTTTTCCCGGTCATTATTTGTTCAAAACCGGCGCGTGTTTTTTCTGCTTTAGCTTCATTATCCAGCCCATTGTTCAGGATTTTGAAAATCAGTTTGTCGCCCTCGTCACCATATTTGCCCATAAGGGTTTCCATGTTTTCCATGGCAGGTGTTTCGAGTGGCTGAAAGCCGTAGCGCTCCATAATGCCACGGATGGTATTGAGGATATAATATCTTTTGCGTAAAACGTCGGGAGCAAAATCCCTCGTGCCTTGTGGCGTGCTCGGTTTCATATAATGAGATAATGTACTGTTTTTAAATGTGCTCATGCATTAATGTGCCAATTGGTAAATGTGCCGATTCGCCTATTCGTAAATCCGTAATCCGCCAATCCGTAATACTCCAATCCGCAATCCGCCAATCCGCCAATCTACCTGTATCGTTCAATGATTTTGCTGCAAGTAGCATTAATCATTTCGTAAACGCCATAGTAGCCATGTTTGTTGCCATACCAGGGGTCGGGCACCGACTCATTCATGCCGGGATGCAGTTCGTTGAGGAACAGCTCCAGCTTTTCGGGCCTGGCTTTGGTGCCTGCAATGCGCAGAATTTCGTTGTACACATCGCTGGCCATAGCATAGATCTTATCGTAAGTGTCAAAATCAGCGGCGGTAAAACGGCATGCCCGTTGGTGTTTAATATCGATACCGTTGGCTTCGCAAATTTCGATAGAATGGATATGCGGCTGCGATCCTACATGGTAAGATTCTGTTCCGGCCGAGGCTACGGTCCAGTCCAATCCTGCTTCCTGTATTTTGTGCTGCATTACCCCTTCGGCAATCGGCGACCGGCATATATTACCCAGGCATACCATCAATATCTTCACTTAACAAAAAATTTACGTGCAAAACTACTGTTTTTGAGCAAGTTAATGAAGAAGGAAAAGGGCTTTTAGCTATAAGTTGCAAGCGATCAGCCTATTAAACAATGGCGAACCGGATACTGATGCAGCTGGGCTAACAGCTGGTAGCTCATCGCGCATAGCTGGCAGCCTCGCTTAATTGGATTTCCTGTTCAGCCGTAATTTTAATATTATTGTCCTTTCGTTAGTTATGAGAGAATTTGAAGAAAAGAGCATCCGCACCAAGCTGCAATTGCAGACCACCATGGGCTTTGCCATGGGTTGCTTCTATATCCTGATCGGCGCTTTCTTTTTCTTTGCAGAGAAAATGGGCTACCAAATGCCCCAACCGTGGAGTAAAATCCTGGCGGTGCTCATGTTCCTGTATGGCGGTTTCCGTCTTTACCGGGCTTATTCCAGCTACAAAGAGATGGCAGAAATGCGTAAAAACCGTCGCCGCGATTAATAAAATGTTAAATATTCCCTGTTTTTAAGGGGTTTAGCATTACCTTTTTTTACAGTATTTGTAAACTTGCACCAGATGTTACAACGTTTATTGTTCAGCGCAGGAGTAGTAGCCACTACATTGCTGGCTTCCTGTACCCAGAATACTGGCAAAACTTCGGATTCCATGACGGCCGGAAAAATCAATGTGGCGGTGGATGAGACCTTTAAACCGGTTATCGAAGAGCAACTCAAGGTTTTTCACTCCTCTTTTCCCGAGGCACATATAACAGGACTTTACCACCCGGAGGCAGATTGTATTAAAGACCTGCTCAACGATAGCGCCAGGGTGGCGCTGGTAACCCGCGAGCTTAATGCCGAAGAAAAGGAATACTGCAAAACCAATAAAATAGTTACACGCTCGTTAGATATAGCGAAAGATGCCGTTACCTTTATCACAAACAAGAGCGTTGCCGATCCTAAGTTTACGGTAAATGATATTAAGCAGATCCTTACAGGCGCTTATAACAAACCTTATACTTTAGTGTTTGATAACCAACGATCCAGCACGGTGCGTTATGTGATGGACTCGCTGATTCCGGGGCAAAAACTGTCTGACAAGATATATGCGGCCAACGGATGTGCAGAGGTAGTGGATTATGTAGCTAAAAACCCTGAGGCCATTGGGGTGATTGGGGTAAGCTGGGTATCTGATCCGTCAGATTCCGTATCGCAAACCTTCCTCAACCAGATCAATGTGGCTTCTATCCAGAATCCCAAAGACGGGCAGTATTACCAGCCTTACCAGGCTTATATAGCCATGAAGAGTTACCCCTTTACCCGCACCTTGTATTTTATAAGCCGGGAAACCTGGGTAGGCTTAGGCACGGGTTTTGTAAACTTCTTAAGCAAAGACCGTGGCCAGCTCATCTTTAAAAAGGCAATGCTGTTTCCTTCGAGGATGGATGTAATCATCCGTGAGGTGAATCTGAACACGAAAACCCCTGCGGGTCTTTAATTAATGTATTTGAATATTGTATAATAAAACAAAGCGTAGAGATGAAAATGCTTAAAGCGAAAAGTTTATTACTTGCTGCACTGCTGTCCGGAGCCATTGCTTTTGGTCAGGGTGTAGGTGATGGTGTGAAATTGTTGAAGTATGAGAAGTATGAAAGTGCGGCAAAGGTGTTTAGCGCCAATGCTACCGATAACATGGCCAATTATTACCTGGGTCTGGCGCAACTGGGCCAGGGCAATGTAGAAGCGGCAAAAGCAACATTCCAGAAATTTCCGGAAGATAAAGCCAACCAGGTTGGTCTGGCAAGGGTATACCTCACCGAAGGCAAATCTGCCGAGGCTATGACCCTGCTGAACACTGTAGTGGGTAAAATCAAGAAGAAAGAGACCGATATCTATAAGCTGGCAGCCGATGCGATCACTTATACCGATGGCGGCGATATTACCAAAGCTATTGAATGGTATAACCTGGCCCTTAAAGCCAGCAGAAGTACCGATGTGCTCATCGGGTTGGGCGATGCTTACCGCAAAACACCCGGTGGTGGTGGTAATGCTATGAACAACTACGAAGAGGCTACTTCTATGGATCCTAACAACTCCCTGGCTTTCTCCCGTATTGGTTCACTGTGGTATGCTGCCAAAAACTTTAACGCTGCACTGGAGGCATATGGCAAAGCCCAGGCGGCCGATCCTAACAACCCGATTCCATACAGTGATCTGGCAGATGCTTACTATCGTGTAAACAAATACGATAAAGCGAAAGAGAATATTGAAAAATACCTGCAACTGTCTGATAACTCTATTGACGATCAGATCCGTTATGCCAATATCCTGTTCCTGAGCCAGGATTATCCTGCAGCTATTTCCAAAATGCAGGAATTGCTGAACAAAGGTGTGGATAAGCCATACATGTACCGTCTGCTGGCGTATTCTAAATACGAAACCGGCGATGCTACAGGCGCTATGACAGATATTCAGCAATTCTTTGCCAAGCAGCCCAGCACTAAGGTATTGCCTTCGGATTATATGTACTATGCCCGTATCCTGGACAAAAACAACCAGGCAGATCTGGCTAAGGTGCAATACCTGAAAGCATTGGATGCAGATACTTCTGCGGATAAAAGTGAAGTGATCCGCGAAATTGCAGACCAGTTCCGTAAAAACAAGGACTTCAAGAGTGCTGCTGAGTGGTACGGTATGATCCTGAGCAAACACAATGCTTCGGCCAAAGCCCTGGACCTGTATTACAAAGGCTTCTCTGAGTACTATAGCCAGCAGTACGACGCTGCCATTGGTACCTTTAAGCAGTTTACCGAAAAGTACAATGTAGAGCCTTCTAACATCGCTACAGGCCAATACTGGCTGGCGCTGGCACAGGCTGCTAAAGATCCTGACGCCAAAACCGGTACCGCTGTAGATGCGTTTACCAAATATATTGAGGTAACGAAAGACGACGCGTCTAAAAAAGACGGTCTCATGAAAGCTTACCAATACCTGGCAGTATTTAACTACAATAAGAAAGACAAGGCTACTGCCCTGGCTTATTGCGATAAGATTCTGGCACTGGATGCGACCAACGCAACTGCTAAACAAATCAAGGATTTGTTAGCAAAATCCAAGTAAGTCAAATGATTGTAAAATCTAAATTGTCCCGCTTCGGCGGGACTTTTTTATTTTAGGTCGTGCAAAGGTTTGATATTTGGATGCACAAACCTTAATTTTGGGCACTAATTTTTCAGCTGTACACTATGAATAAACTGGTTTTACTGGAACAGGCCACGCCGTTCAGCTATTTTCCGATTGTACTGCAGCTTGTAGTAGCATTAGGTTTCGTGGTGTTTACCATGATTATTACGCACTTGCTGGGCCCTAAGCGGATGACCAGCGAGAAGCTCGAAAACTTTGAAAGTGGTATTGCCCAGCAGGGTAACGCCCGCCAGCCGGTGGCAGTAAAATACTTCCTGGTGGCCATCCTTTTCGTACTTTTCGACGTAGAAGTCATCTTTTTCTACCCATATGCGGTTAATTTCAGGGCATTGGGCACCGAGGGTTTCCTGGCGGTACTCATGTTTGTGGCGTTCTTCGCAGTAGGGTTCATTTATATTATCAAGCGTGGTGCGTTGAAGTGGGAAGATTAATGCGGATAAACGCGCATTAATGAGGAACTTTGTAATAGAAAGTGTTTAAACATGCAGTTGCGGTCAGAGAATTGTATCTTGCCGGCGCTGTATCAAAATTAAGTTATGTCACGTCCGGTTCAGTATAATACGAATGTCAAAATAGTAGAAATCCCCGAAGGTTATTCGGGCGAAGGGTTTCTGGCTACTTCGTTTGATAAAGCGATTGGTTTGGCGCGCAAGAACTCCATCTGGCCCATGCCTTTTGCAACTTCCTGCTGTGGTATCGAGTTTATGGCTACGCTGGCTGCTACTTACGATCTGGCCCGCTTTGGTTCAGAGCGTATGGCATTTACGCCCCGCCAGTGCGACCTGCTCATTGTAGCCGGTACCATTGCCAAAAAAATGGCTCCGGTATTGCGCCAGGTATATATGCAAATGGCCGAGCCCCGTTGGGTAATGGCTGTAGGCGCCTGCGCATCCAGCGGTGGTATCTTCGACAGCTACGCTGTACTGCAGGGTATAGACCAGGTAATTCCGGTAGATGTGTATGTACCAGGTTGTCCTCCACGTCCCGAAATGATTATCGACGGTGTAATGCGCATCCAGGACCTGGTAGCGAACGAAAGCCTGCGCCGTCGCAACAGCGATCAGTATAAAGCCCTTCTGGCTAGTTACAATATTCAGTAAAACAGCGAAAGCGGTACCGCGTTGGTGCCGCTTTTGCTGTGATATCCTAAAACCTGTTTTTGAATAATGGCATTAACCAACGAGCGCATTAAAGAACGCTTATCCGAAAAGTTTGGTGACGAGATCACCGGGCTGGAAGAGCCTTATGGTTTGCTGACTTTTACCGTACCTGCAGCGCTGAACCTTAAAGTAATGCAGTTTTTGTTCGATGATGCGGAGCTCAATTTCCGTTTCCTGACCGATCTTACCGGGGTTAACTTCCCGGATAGAAAAGGCGAGGAGCTGAGCGTGGTATATCACCTGCACAACCTGCATAACAACATCCGTTTGCGTATGAAGGTGTTTGTTCCCATCGAAAAGCCCGATGTTTTTTCCGCCACCGCCCTGTATGCTACGGCCAACTGGATGGAGCGCGAAACCTACGATTTCTTTGGTGTTAACTTTGTGGGCCATCCCAACCTCAAGCGCATTTTGAATGTGGATGATATGGACTATTTCCCGATGCGTAAGGAATACCCACTCGAAGACCAGAGCCGCAGAGATAAGGACGATGAGATGTTTGGCCGCGGTGGCAGCCAGTTTTAATAATGATTGATAGCCGGTAGAAGAGCCTGCTCTTTTACTTTTTCGATAATACTGATATGAGTGAGCATATTAATTTGCCCGAAGGGTCGATAGAAAAGCAAACCACCACGGTAAACCTGGGGCCTACGCACCCGGCTACCCACGGGGTATTCCAGAACATCATTGAGCTGGATGGCGAGGTGGTGGTATCTGCCGAGGCTACTGTGGGCTACATTCACCGTGCTTTTGAAAAAATAGCGGAGCGCAGACCTTATACGCAGATCCAACCGCTGACCGACCGTTTAAACTACTGCTCGGCCCCCATCAACAACATGGGCTGGCTTATGACGGTAGAGAAACTGTGCGGCATTCAACTGCCCAAAAGGGTAGAATACATGCGGGTGCTCATCATGGAGCTGTCGCGTATTGCCGATCACATCATTTGCAATGCCATCATTGTAGCCGATACCGGCGCATTGACTCCCTTTACCTATTTCATGCAGCTGCGTGAGCTGGCCTACGAAATTTTCGAGGAAGTTTGCGGTAGCCGTTTGACCACCAATATTGGCCGCTTCGGCGGTTTTGAACGCAATTTCTCTGCCGTAGCCTGGGAAAAGATCGATTTGTTTATCGAGAAGTTTCCACCTGCATTGAAGGAGTTTGAAGCACTGTGTAACCGCAACCGCATCTTTATGGAGCGTACCCAGGGTTGTGGTCCTATCAGCGCAGAGCGTGCCCTCAACTACGGTTTTACAGGTCCTAACCTGCGTGCTACCGGTGTAGATTTCGATTTACGCGTGGTAAGCCCTTACAGCTCATACGAAGATTTTGAATTTAATATACCGGTAGGTACTACCGGCGATGTATACGACCGTTTTATGGTGCGTAATGGTGAAATGCGCGAAAGCCATTCCATCCTGATACAGGCAGTAGCCAAGATCAAAGCCCTGGAAGCTGCCGACCCATCTGTAAAAGACGTATACTATTCTACCGAAGCCAAACACCTGCATTTACCCGAAAAGTCCGATGTATATACCAAAATGGAAGCCCTCATTTACCACTTTAAAATAGTGATGGGTGAGCTGGAAGTTCCGTCTGGTGAAGTATACCATTCGGTAGAAGGCGGCAATGGTGAAGTAGGTTATTACCTCATCAGCGATGGCGGCCGCTCGCCTTACCGCCTGCACTTCCGCAGACCTTGTTTCATTTATTACCAGGCTTATCCCGAAATCATTAAAGGCAGCATGCTCAGTGATGCAGTAATCACCATGAGTAGTCTGAACCTGATTGCGGGCGAGATGGACGCTTAATAATAGTTGGTTCCGCTTTGGCGGGTTCGATAATATTCAAATTGATATGGTAAAGTTTTCAGAAGAGAAACTGAATAAGGTAAAAGAGATCGTAGCACGTTATCCGGAAGGAAAACAGAAGAGTGCGCTCATTCCCTTATTGCACCTGGCACAGGAAGAGTTCGGCGGCTGGCTGGATGTGCCTGTTATGGATTATGTGGCAGAACTGCTGAGCATTAACCCGATCGAAGTATATGAGGTGGCTACTTTCTATACCATGTTTAACATGAAACCGGTAGGAAAGTATGTGCTGGAAGTATGCCAGACGGGCCCATGTATGCTGCGTGGCAGCGACCAGCTCATTAACCATATCAAGACCAAACTGAACATTAAAGAAGGCGAAACATCGGCCGATGGCCTGTTTACCCTTAAGCCTGCAGAATGCCTGGGCGCATGCGGTTACGCACCGATGATGCAACTGGGTAAATTCTTTAAAGAAAACCTGACCATCGAAAAGGTAGATAACCTGATTGATGAACTGAGGGCTGCGGCCAAGAACTAATTCCTTTTGCGGAATCAGACCAAGCATAGTATTAATAGTATTGATCAAATAAAATATCCTATCCTTTCGGGGGAGAAGGAGGAAGCATATGGCTGTTAAACTTTTATTAGATAAAGCGCATATTGAAGGCATTCGCTACTACGATACCTACCGTAAAAACGGTGGTTACAGCGCAGCCGAAAAGGCACTGAAAATGACACCGGACGAGATTACCGAAGAGGTAAAGAAAAGTGGTCTGCGTGGTCGTGGTGGTGCGGGTTTCCCTACCGGTATGAAATGGAGCTTCCTGGCTAAGCCGGATGGCGTACCCCGTCACCTGGTGTGCAATGCGGATGAATCTGAGCCGGGTACGTTCAAAGACCGTTACCTGATGGAGTTTTTGCCGCACCTGCTTATCGAAGGGCTGCTTATTTCTTCTTTTGCGCTGGGCTCTCATGCTACTTATATCTACATCCGTGGCGAGTACGCCTGGATTCCCGATATCCTGGAAGAAGCCATTGCCGAGGCTAAAAAAGCCGGATGGCTGGGCAAAAACATCCAGGGCACTGGTTTCGATTGCGAGATTTATGTGCAGCGTGGTGGTGGTGCTTACATCTGTGGGGAAGAAACCGCTTTGATCGAGTCGCTGGAAGGTAAACGTGGTAACCCACGCATTAAACCTCCGTTCCCGGCCGTACAAGGTTTGTGGATGCGCCCTACGGTGGTCAACAACGTAGAAACACTGGCAGCAGTGGTACCCATCATTAATATGGGTGGCGACGAATACATTAAAATTGGTGTGGGCCGCTCTACCGGTACCAAACTGATCAGCGCCTGCGGCAACATTAACAAACCTGGCGTTTACGAAATTGACATGACGATCTCCGTAGAGGAGTTCATATACAGCGATGAGTATTGCGGTGGTATTCCTAATGGCAAACGCCTGAAGGCTTGTATCCCCGGTGGTTCATCTGTACCCATTGTACCGGCCAACCTGCTGCTGAAAACAGCAAAAGGCGAAACCCGTTACATGAACTACGAAAGCCTGGCCGATGGCGGTTTCCAAACCGGAACCATGATGGGCTCAGGAGGTTTTATTGTGCTGGACGAAGACCAATGTGTGGTGCGTCATACCATGAGCCTGGCGCGCTTCTACAACCACGAAAGCTGCGGCCAATGCTCACCTTGCCGTGAGGGTACCGGATGGATGTACAAAATCCTGAAGAACATTGAGAACGGACATGGTAAAATGGAAGACATAGACCTGCTGTGGGATATTCAGCGTAAGATTGAGGGTAATACCATCTGTCCGCTGGGTGATGCCGCCGCATGGCCTGTAGCTGCGGCTATCCGCCATTTCCGTGATGAGTTTGAGTGGCATGTGAAGTACCCCGAAGAAGCGCAGCAGCGCAACTTTGGCCTGGCGCATTATGCCGATCCGCTGGAGATACCGGTGGCGTAGGTAAACCCGTTCACGGCGACGCAATGACATGGATGATGAAATGCTCACTGCGGCGCAGCGACACGGCGAGGAAGATTTCATGGCAGCACAGCGAAATGCATGACATAACCACCAGAATTAAGCAAAGGCAAGGCATAAACGCTTTAAACCGCTGCTTATAGTATTTGAAAATGAAACCGCGACAATTGTGCTGGATGTTTGTTTCGACATTCACAGGCAACACGGGCCGGGGCTTTTTGAAAGTGTGTACGAAGAGATTCTGTGCTACGAACTGGATAAAAGACAGGTCGGATTTCTGAGGCAACACCCGTTAAAGGTTTTTCATGATGGTGTGGAAATGAATATTGGTTTTCGTGCCGATCTGATTGTGGAAGATTGTCTGGTGCTGGAGCTTAAAAGTGTATCGAAGCTCGAAGATGTGCATTACAAGCAGATGCTCACTTATTTGAAATTGACCCGCAACAGATTGGGTTTGCTGATCAATTTTAATGAGGTGCTGCTCAAAAACGGAATAAAAAGGATTATAAACGATTTATAACCTTCGCTATCATAAAATGATCACGCGCTGCGCCGTTGCGCAGCCGTGAGAAAAAATAGTCACAATGAGTGATCAGAAATTTAAAGTAACGATAGATAACATTACCATGGAGGTAGCTCCGGGTACAACTATTCTGCAGGCTGCACGCCAGATTGGTGGCGATGTGGTGCCCCCTGCGATGTGTTACTATAGCAAACTGGAAGGCAGTGGTGGTAAATGCCGTACCTGCCTGGTAGAGGTAAGCAAAGGTTCTGAGAAGGACCCGCGCCCGATGCCCAAACTGGTGGCCAGTTGCCGTACTACTGTAATGGATGGTATGGAAGTAAAGAATATTACTTCTCCCAAGGTGCAGGATGCCCGTGCCGGTGTGGTAGAGTTTCTGCTGGCCAATCACCCGCTCGATTGCCCGGTGTGCGACCAGGCAGGGGAGTGCCATCTCCAGGATCTGGGGTATGAGCATGGTGCGTTGGAAACCCGCTACGAGTTTAAGCGTCGTACGTTTGAACCCGAAGACATTGGGCCTTACATCCAATTGCACATGAACCGCTGCATTTTGTGCTACCGCTGCGTATTTACAGCCGACCAGCTGACCAATAAGCGTGAGCATGGTATACTGAGCCGTGGCGACCATTCGGAGATCAGCACCTGCATCAGCAAAGCGCTGGACAACGACTTTATTGGAAACGTAATTGATGTGTGCCCGGTAGGCGCCCTCACCGATAAGACTTTCCGTTTCAAAAACAGGGTTTGGTTCCTGAAACCGGTAAATGCGCACTGCAATTGCAGCAAATGCTCCGGTAAAGTTACCCTCTGGTACCGTGGCGATGAAGTATACCGTGTAACTGCCCGCAAGGACAAATACGGCGAAGTGGAAGAATGGATCTGTAACGAATGCCGTTTTGAAAAGAAAAATACTGCAGACTGGATTATCGAAGGCCCTGCGCTTATAGACAGGCACTCGGTGATATCGCAGGGACACTATGCCGGTAACGTAGGCACTGTGAAACCTAAGGATGTACTGCCCGAACTGATTGGCAAATCGCCCAAGCTGCTGCTCGACATTCACAATGTGAGCGACGTGAACAAACCCGGGGTGCATTTGTCTCAAATCAACGGCCCTTCTCACTCTGACGACTTTGACGGCCAGGGCAAATAGGTTTGTATTTTCTGTGCAATTGATTATTAAAGGATTACTTTTGCGAAGTTTTTAAAAGCGCTGATTTCTAATGACAACACTTCTGGCTATAGATGCCGCTTTTATTATTGAAAAAATCATTCTGATTTCAGCCATCGTTGGTGTATCTCTCGGTGTGGCAGCTTATGCCACCTGGGGAGAGCGTAAAGTGGCAGCAATAATGCAGGACCGTATTGGTCCTAACCGTGCAGGCCCGTTTGGGTTGTTTCAACCCCTGGCCGATGGTGTAAAACTCTTCTTTAAGGAAGAGATCATTCCAAATAACTCTACCCGTATCTTATTCGTATTGGGTCCGGCTATTGCCATGACCACCGCTTGTATGACCGGTGCTATTGTGCCCTGGGGGCCCGATATCGTAACCTCTGCAGGCCGTACCATCTCTTTGCAGGTAGCAGATCTTAACATTGGTATCCTGTATGTATTTGCCGTAACCAGTATTGGTGTATACGGTATTATGATTGGTGCCTGGGCTTCTAACAACAAATTTTCTTTGCTGAGTGGTATACGTGCCGCGTCGCAGGCCATCTCTTATGAGCTGGCGCTGGGCCTGAGCCTGATCGCTATTCTGATGACTACCGGTACTTTAAGTATGAAGGAACTGGTAGAGCAGCAACATGGTTTCTGGTCGGATGGGTTCTTTTCGTGGAACGCGTTTAAACAGCCGCTGGCATTCCTTATTTTCTGGGTATGCTCTTTTGCGGAGCTGAACCGTGCGCCTTTTGACCTTCCGGAAGCGGAGAACGAGCTGAACATGGGTTACCACCAGGAGTACTCTTCTATGAAACTGGGCTTTTACCTGTTTGCAGAGTATATCAACATGTTCATTACCTCGGCTATTCTGAGCTGCGTGTTCCTGGGCGGTTACAACTTTCCGTTCATGGATCAGGTGGCGCAAGCGGTATCTCCGGTACTGTTCTCTGTAATCGGCATCATGGTATTGTTTGCCAAAATCACTTTCTTCATCCTCATGTTCATGTTTATCCGCTGGACCCTCCCCAGGTTCCGTTACGATCAGCTGATGGATATGGGTTGGAAAAAACTGATTCCGCTGGCATTGGTAAATATGGTAATAACCGGAGCTGTTATCCTGTTCTTTTTCAATAAATAATTGTTTCGAAATAACGAGTTTATGGAATCTTTAACCAATAGGGCCGTACAGGTTGATCGCAGTCCGATGACATTTGGAGAAAGGATATACCTGCCTTCTATTGCAAAAGGATTGAGTATTACCCTGAGCCACATGTTTAAGAAGAAACCTACGGTTCAGTATCCTGAGCAGACACGCCCCTTCAGCCCGGTTTTCCGTGGTCTGCAAATCCTGAACAGGGATGAGGAAGGCCGTGAGCGCTGTACTGCCTGTGGTTTGTGCGCGGTAGCCTGCCCGGCAGAAGCCATTACGATGGAAGCTGCAGAGCGTAAGCCCGGAGAGGAAAACCTGTACCGTGAGGAGAAATATGCGGCCAAGTATGAGATAAACATGCTGCGTTGCATTTTCTGTGGTTATTGCGAAGAGGCTTGCCCCAAGCAGGCTATTTACCTTTCTGAAACACCGGCTCCTGCTATGTACGACCGCAGCAGCTTTATTTTTAAGAAAGAAGATATGTTAATTCCTCACCCCAACGCTCAAAAATAACCCGAGAGGCATGACTATACAGGAGATTTTATTCTGGGTACTTTCTGCCACGGCGCTGCTTAGCGGCCTGGGCGTGATCTTTAGCAGAAACCCCATCAATAGTGTGTTGTTTCTGATTACTACTTTCTTTGCAATTTCGGGTCACTACATTCTCATGAATGCCCAGTTCCTGGCTATTGTAAACATTATCGTTTACGCAGGGGCCATCATGGTACTGTTCCTTTTCGTAATCATGTTAATGAACCTGAACGGCGATGTGGAACCGCAGAAGAGCAGGTTGCTCCAGTTTGCGGGTGTGCTATCGGGCGGAATGCTGTTCCTGGTGATACTGGCTGCGCTGAAACAGGTAATTGCCACACAGGAAAGTGTGCTGGTAGCAACCGATATCGGGCTTATCAAAAACCTGGGACAAAAACTGTTTACCGACTTTGTAGTACCGTTTGAGCTGAGCAGTATCCTGTTCCTGAGCGCAATGGTAGGTGCGGTACTGATCGGTAAAAAACATTGATCTTATTAAAATAAGCTTATGCCTATTCAATATTATATTTTTCTGAGTGTAGCGCTGTTCAGCATTGGTGTGATGGGCGTATTGATGCGCAGAAACGCCATTATCATTTTCATGTGCATTGAGCTGATGCTCAATGCGGTGAACCTGCTGATGGTAGCATTTTCCAAAATGTATAATGACTCGGCTGCACAGGTATTCGTATTCTTTATTATGGTGGTAGCAGCGGCAGAAGTAGCCGTGGGGCTGGCCATTATTGTAATGATGTACCGCAATGTGCACTCGGTAGACATTAACATCCTGAACAGATTGAAAAACTAATCAGACATCACTAAAATTTAAATTCTACGAATGATTCAGTTGGTTTGGCTGGTTCCTTTATTGCCCCTGATCGGATTTCTGATCAACGGACTGTTCAGAAAACAGCTCAGCAAGGCACTGGTAGGTATTGTAGGTAGCGGCACCGTATTGGGTTCGTTTATCGTATCGCTGATGATCTTCTTTGAGATCAATGGCCTGGGCAGCACCTTTACAGGACAGGAAGTATTTTTATTCGATTTTATCAGCGCCGGATCATTAAGGCTGCCGTTCTCCTTTTGGGTAGATCAGCTGTCTTCGCTGTTCCTGCTGGTGATAACCGGTGTGGGCTTCCTCATTCACGTATACTCTACCGGCTACATGCACGAAGATGAAGGCTTCGCGAAATTCTTCGCCTACCTTAACCTCTTCGTATTCTCTATGTTGCTGCTGGTATTGGGCGCCAACTATGTAATTATGTTTATCGGATGGGAAGGCGTGGGGCTTTGCTCTTACCTGCTCATCGGTTTCTGGTATAAAAACATTGAATACACCAATGCCGCTAAAAAGGCATTTATCATGAACCGTATTGGTGACCTGGGTTTCCTGGTGGGTATGTTCCTGCTGTTTGCACAGTTTGGCACTTTAAACTATACGGAGCTGTTTCCAAGAATTGGTATGGCTGGTGGTGTAGACTTTAACCTCATTGCCATCTGCCTGTTTATTGGTGCGATGGGTAAATCGGCGCAGGTACCTTTGTATACCTGGCTGCCCGATGCGATGGCGGGTCCAACCCCGGTATCGGCCCTGATCCACGCGGCTACGATGGTTACCGCCGGTATTTATATGGTGGTGCGCAGCAACGCTATTTATTCTCTGGCTATCGACGCACAGCACCTGGTAGCAGTGGTAGGTGTGGTTACCGCATTGCTTGCAGCAACCATTGCCATCAAACAAAACGATATTAAGAAAGTACTCGCGTACTCTACCGTAAGCCAGCTGGGCTTTATGTTCCTGGCACTGGGCGTAGGCGCTTACTCTACAGCAGTATTCCACGTTATTACACACGCTTTCTTCAAAGCCCTCATGTTCCTCGGTTCGGGTTCGGTTATCCACGCGATGGGTGGCGAGCAGGATATTCGCAAAATGGGTGGCCTTAAGAAGCACATGAAGATTACGTACTTCACGTTCCTCATGGGATGTTTGGCTATTGCCGGTATCTTCCCGTTCAGTGGGTTCTTCTCCAAAGACGAAATACTGCTGCACGTATTTGAGCAAAACAAAGTATTGTACGGTTTGGCAGTAGCCGCTGCAATGATGACGGCTTTCTACATGTTCCGCCTGTTGTTTGTTACCTTCCACGGTAAGTTCAGAGGTACGCATGAGCAAGAGCATCACCTGCACGAAAGCCCTGCCTCTATGACTTTCCCGCTTATTGTGCTGGCTATATTATCGGTAGTAGGTGGCTTGATCGGTATTCCCGAAGTAATGGGCGGTCACAACTGGCTGGGTAATTTCCTGAGCTCGGTGATTGTGGGCCATGGCGAAGGACACCACGCAGCATTGTCGCATAGCGAAGAGTATACACTGATGGCTGCTGCAATGGGCCTGGCGCTGCTGGCGATACTGGGTGCATGGCGCTACTTTAAAAGCTACAATGCCGAAAAAGAATCTTCGGGCCTGGGCAAGGTTATGGAAAACAAATGGTATGTGGATGAACTCTACGATGCCATTATCGTAAAACCATTAAAAGCCCTTTCGGCTTTTCTGAATAATATTATTGAGAAACTGGGTATTGACGGCCTGGTAAACGGAGTTGGAAAAACGGTAAACTGGGGTGGGCAGCAACTGCGGATGCTGCAAAACGGCCAGGTTGGTTTTTACCTGTTCTTTATGGTAATAGGTATGGCCTTATTGTTTATCCTGTCGGTATTCATTATTAACTAATCAAAAGGAAAGTACTTAAAAGATATGTTGACGCTTTTACTTATACTGATTCCTTTACTGGGTGGATTGATCAGTTTCGCTATCAAGAACGATGGCGTAAAGACGTGGGCTATTGCTTCATCGCTCATCACTGCGGTACTGGGTTTTGTAGCTTTATACCTGTTTAAGCAAAACCCTGAAGCAGAGATGTTGCGGCTTAACCTGCCCTGGATCGAAATGCTCAATGCCCGTTTTGTAATACAGCTGGATGGTATGAACCTGATGCTGTGTTTGCTCACCGCCATTGCGTTTCCGCTGATCTTCCTGGCTGGGTACGAACACAATTTTGACCGTAAGCACAGTTTTTACGGTCTTATGCTGCTGGCGCAAGCCGGTCTTATGGGCGTATTCCTGGCCTGGGATGCCTTACAATTCTACATTTTCTGGGAGCTGGCGCTTATTCCCGTTTATTTCCTGTGCTCTATGTGGGGTGGGGAAAAACGTGTGCCGGTTACCTTTAAGTTTTTTGTGTACACCTTTGCGGGTAGCTTATTAATGCTGGTGGGCATCATCAGCATGTATGCCATTACCGATTCGTTTGAGTGGAGCATTTGGGTAGCTGCGGCAACCAATGGCACACTGAGCGCTGGTGCACAGTATATTTTGTTCTGCCTGTTTTTTGTGGCATTTGCCATTAAAATGCCGGTGTTCCCTTTCCATACCTGGCAGCCCGATACCTATGAGCAATCGGCCACCCCGGTTACGATGGTACTGAGCGGCATCATGGTTAAGATGGGGATCTTTGCGGTTATCCGTTGGGTGTTGCCTGTAATGCCTGCGGGTGTGGCGCACTGGAGCCATGTAGTAGTGGTACTGTCTGTCATTGGTATCGTATACGCATCGCTGCTGGCCTGGATGCAATCGGATATTAAACGCATTGTAGCCTATTCTTCCATTGCCCACATTGGGTTGATGTGCGCGGCCATCTTTGCCCGCAACGACATAAGCCTGCAAGGGGTAATGGCACAGATGTTCAGCCACGGTGTAAACATTATTGGTATGTGGGCTATTGTAGATGCTATTGAGCGCCGCACCGGCACCCGTAACATTTACGAAATGGGCGGTATTGCCACCTCGGCGCCTAACCTGGCCATTTGCCTGGTGATTGTAGCGTTTGCCAATATTGCCCTGCCTTTGACAAACGGATTCATTGGAGAGTTCCTGATGTTTAACGGGTTGTTCCTGTACAACGGATGGTATATGGTATTTGCCGGTTTGGGAGTGATTCTGGGTGCGGTATATACCCTTAATATGGTGCAGAAAGTATTATATGGCCCGGCAGGAAGCAAAACCAATGGTATTGCCGACCTGAGAGGAACAGAAATGGTAGCGATGGTAGTGGTGGTAGCCATGATCCTGGTGATTGGAGTATATCCTAAACCATTACTGAACCTTACCGAGGGTACTGTAAATATGCTGAACACGCTCAACGTGATCATTAAATAATTTATTCAAGCAGAAAGAACGTCATTCTTATGTTAGCAATTATAGCTTCGGCATTGTGGGGTGTTTTAATGATGTTTTCGGGTGTATTTTCCGAAAACAAAACATCGCATCGTAACATAGCCATAGCGGGTATGCTGGTTTTATGTATTGTAAACGGACTGGAAGCAGCGGGTATTGTAACCCCTTCTCTCGGTTCTATGCAAACCATGTTTAACACCGGAAGTTTCGCGCTGATGTTTAACCAGTTTATGCTGGTGTGTACATTGATCTATTTTATCCTCACGGGCTCTGCCATTACGAAAGTGGGCAAGTACTCCGGCGAGTATTTCGCATTAATATTCTTTATCACCAGTGGTATGCTCATGATGGGCAGCTATCAGAACCTGCTCATCCTGTTCCTGGGTATTGAGATCATGTCCATTCCCCAATACATTCTGGCGGGTAGCGATAAAGGCAATATGAAAAGTAACGAAGCTGCCCTCAAGTATTTCCTGATGGGCTCGTTCTCTACCGGTATTTTGCTCATGGGTATAACCCTGCTGTATGGTTCCAGCGGCACCTTTATGCTGGGCGATGTGCCCCGTGGCAGCGTAGCGGTAGGCGGCAATGTATCTGGCCTGGCCATTACAGGTCTGTTGCTGATGATTGTTGCATTTGCCTTTAAAGTATCTGCAGCGCCACTGCACTTCTGGACTCCGGATGTGTACGACGGCACTCCCACACCATTCACCGCCTTTATGGCCACAGTGGTAAAAGGCGCGGCTTTTGTAGGGTTTATACGCCTGGTATCTGCAGGTTGGGATGGCCTGGTTACAAAAGATATGCAAATGATGGTGGCGCTCATGACCGCGCTCACTTTGCTCATTGGTAACTTTACGGCGGTAATGCAGCAGAGTGTAAAACGTATGCTGGCTTACTCATCCATAGCGCAGGCAGGTTTTATGCTGTTTGCCGTGCTGGCCGCGCAAAACCAGGAAATGAGCCGTGGTGCTATTACTTTGTATGCAGTGTCGTACAGCCTGGCTACCATTGGTCTGTTTTCCATCATGCTCAAACTGAAAGATTATACCTACGACGGCTTTAACGGCCTGGCCCGCAAGGAGCCTATGCTGGCGCTGTCTGCAGCTATATTTGTATTCTCACTGGCGGGTATACCGTTAACCGCAGGTTTCTTTGGTAAGTATATGATGCTGAACAGTCTTATCCAGCAAGGTATTTTCTTCTGGCTGGTGATCTTTGCGGTGTTAATGGCAGCAGTGAGCGTATACTACTATTTCCGCCTCATTACGGCTATGTATTTCAAAACCGGTGAAGCAGAGCTGGTAGAGCCTATTACGCCCGGCTTTAAGCTGGCAGTAGGCCTGGTAGCAGTACTTATCATCATCATTGGTATTATGCCTTCTACAGTACTGGCCTGGGTAAAATAAATACCCGGTTAAACGATATAAAAAAGCCATTGATCGCAAGGTCAATGGCTTTTTTAATAAGCGGCAAGTGCCGGGTGGTACGTTTTAATCGTCATCTTCATCCAGTTCTTGGGTTTCGTCGTGACGGTCGCCGCCAAGGCTGTAATAATTGTTTTCTTCATCCTCTTCGCCAATGGCTTCCAGGGCATCATCGCCATCTGCTCCCGGAATGTCGAGCCCGGAGGAGTCGAGTTCGTCTTTTTCTTCCTCATCCAGCGGTGTCTTTTCGAGGTTCAGTTGCGGGTTCATAATGTCTTCGCGGGAGGGGTAGTGGGGGTAGCCAGGATAGTCTTTGTCCTGCTTGTTTTGGGGTGGTTTCTTGGAGTTTTCCATAATTGAAGGGTTTTACCAAATTTACGGATGCTTGGGCTTAAAACCTGAGATGTATTTCTATGGTGTATATCAACCGCTTATCCAAAATTTTGGACAGGCAATCATTTAACTCCTTACTTTTACTTCATGCGTTGGCTGGATAATTTAAGGCTCTCTTTCGGAACAGTGCGTTCCAATAAACTGCGTACGGGTTTAACCGTTGCCATTATTGCCATTGGTATTATGGCGCTGGTAGGTATCCTTACTGCGATTGACAGTATGAAAGCCTCTATTTACAGCAACTTTAGCGATCTGGGGTCCAACACCTTTAGTGTAATGGGCGGCGCCGAGGTGAAGACTAAAAAGCGGCAGGGCAGGGTAGGCGTGCGGGTGATAGACAAACCCATCTCTTACGACGAGTCGCAGCAGTTTAAAGCGCGGTATGCTTTTCCATCGGTGGTAAGCGTGTCGTTTATGGGCACGGGTGTGGCTACCATTGAAAAAGGATCGGTAAAAACCAACCCTAACGTATCGGTACAGGGGGTGGACGAAAACTACATGAACCTGGCAGCGATAGAGCTTGCATCTGGTCGCAACTTTAGCCTGCAAGACCAAAGCTCTGCACAAAACATATGCATCATTGGGCATGAAATTGCCGAAAAGATATTTAAAGGAAGGGCCGAAAGTGCGGTAGGGCAGGATATACAGGTGAGCGGAAGATCTTACCGGGTGCTGGGTGTAGCCAAATCTAAAGGCAGCAGCTTTGTAAACCGCACCGATCGTACTGTATTTATTCCCCTGCAAAATGCCCGCAACGTATATGGCAGCTCCGGCGCCAACTTTATCATTAGTGTAAAAGTGGACAATATCGGTGCGTTGAAAGTAGCTACCAGCGAAGCCACTGGCTTATTGCGTAATGTGCGCCAGCTGCGCCTGGTAGACCCCGACGATTTTACCATCAACTCCAGCGATGGATTTATTAATACCCTGCTCGAAAACAT
Source organism: Chitinophagaceae bacterium (assembly GCA_031546985.1). GTDB lineage: Bacteria > Bacteroidota > Bacteroidia > Chitinophagales > Chitinophagaceae > JAVBJN01. The sequence continues at coordinate 16,485 of JAVBJN010000073.1, read as the reverse complement.
AAGCCTGGTAACCGCGGCTGCTACCGCTATTGGTATTATTACCCTGCTGGGCGCTGCTATTGGTCTTATGAACATTATGCTGGTAGCCGTGGCAGAGCGTACCCGCGAGATTGGTATTGCCAAAGCCCTGGGGGCCAACAACAAAACCATCCGCATGCAATTCCTTACCGAATCGGTATTGATAAGCCTGCTGGGCGGTAGTCTGGGTGTGTTCCTGGGTATCCTTATCGGCAACCTGGTATCGCTCATCTTTAAATCGGGCTTTATTATTCCATGGGTATGGATCTTAACCGGCTTGAGCCTTTGCTCGGTGGTGGGGCTGCTCTCTGGCTTATACCCCGCGTTTAAAGCTGCCAAACTAAACCCCATTAACGCACTGCGGTACGAATAGATTGGGATGTCTGATTGGTCTGGAGCGATATTGTTCAATAGAGATCTGCCAGGTCCGTAGGTCCTGCCAGGTCTCTGAAGTTTGACCTTTCACCTCTGTTCCATAAAGTTTTCTTAGGCCGGAAACTGCAACTATACGGCGATTTGAATATTTTTATCTGTTCAAAACCGTATTATGCCCCCAGATTCCGGTACATTCAAAAAAATACTGGCCCCTGCCAACATGCTGTTGCCGGTATTGCTGGCATTGGTTCCGGCAGTGCTGCTGTTCCGGTACTTTCCATTGCAGCTCCAGGCTATCCAAAACGGAATGCTGGGCGCGGCGGGCATGGAAGGGGTAGATGTGGGCCGGCGCATTAACCGGTTTTACTACACCGGCTTTGTTTTTGCCGGAGGGTTGGTCTTATGGAGCTACCTGTATCATAAACTTATTACTGCACGTCTTTTATCGAGAGCCTCGCTGGTGTATGTATCTATCAGCGCTGCATTGGCATTGAGTTGCGGTACTTTTCAATTGATGGCCGGTGCGGCTACTTTCTCTTTATTCTACGCTTTTACGACCAGTACATTGCTTTTATTTCTGGTAGGGATATGGGCGAAGCAACGGCAGCATGTACTAACCTGGCCTGCTGTGGCCGGAGCCTGGATGCTGGGCTGGAGTATGATGATACTGCTGATGGATGTGGCGCATATGACCGGCTGTTCCCTGCAACATGGCTGGGTGTATGGCGCATTGGCATTTGGTGCAGTGTTATGTGGACTTACATTATTTAAACCAGCCCGGCAAGCACAATGGTTGTATGGGCTGACTCCTTTTTTGTTTATTCCCTGCCTTTATGTGTTAAGTACCGAATTGTTTTTAGTGCTTAACCAGCGTGGCATATACCTCACTACGCCATCTGCGTTTTACCTGCTGGGCTTATTGGCGCTTGTAGTTTGGTGCATCCTGCGTTGGCGATCGAGAGCAACAGTACCTGCTACCCGTAAGCTGCTTTCGGCAATGGCGGGTATTACAGCGGCAGGCGTATTCCTGTCTGGTTTGTATGTGCCCATTCTGAGCGAGTTACCTACCGAGCATTTTGAAATGGCCAACCGGGCCAATGCCATTATGCAGTTGTTCCGGTTTCAGCAGGTGCCGTTTGCTGAGTATTATTCCTCGCACTTGCTCGATGATCAGTTGCCAGGCATTGTATACACGCTGCTTAATGGGTATAAAGCCAATCTCGATTTTCTGGTGTACCACGCATTGGTGAGCGTGGTCTATCAAATGTTTATCTTCTGGTTTTTCAAAGCCGTGTTTCGCGATGCGTTGCTGGCTTTGTTCCTGCTTATCATTTTTCCGTTTGCTATAGTATTGGTACCGCCTTATTGCAGTGTAGCATTGGTGGTGTGGATGGCGATGATGCATTATTTCCGCAAGCCATCGTTGGCTTCGTTTTTATTGCTGGCCTGTACCGGATTGTTTTTGATGAGCTGGCGGCTCGATGTGGCCGTAGGCGCTTTGCCTGCTATTGCCATCCTGGTACTCTTGCAGGTGGTGCGCGCGCGGCGCTGGAAGCCTTTTTTGCTGGAAGCAGGCCAGGCATTGCTGATTATAGGTGTACCATTGGTATTGATTATTGGGTATTGTGGGGTTGTGTTACACATACCGATATGGCAAAATGCAGGCGATGCACTCGACTATATTAAAGCCTCACAAGCGCATGCTATACCCGATATTTTTGTAGGCAGCGCTTTCTGGCAAAGCACGTTGTATTTCATCTTGCCATTAAGCATAATGGTGTTGCTGTACCGGGTATGGCAGCGTAAAGGTGTATCTGCGCAGCAGCAATTACAATATTTTGCACTGGTGTTCCTGGCGTTGTATTACCTGTTTAGTTTTCAGCGGGGACTGGTGCGCCATGTGTTTGGCGTAGAGGGGTCGGATACTTTCCTGGTATCGTTCCTGCTGCTCATACTGGCGTTGGGCTGGTATGCATTAACCCGTGCCTTTGCCTGGAAAAAATGGACCCTCGTACTGGTTATGCTGGTGCTGGTTGCCGGATTTAAATACCCGGGTGTGCCCGGGCTGGAACTGCCTGCCGAGGCCGCTTTGCAAACGGTAAGCCATCGCAAAGAAGTGGAAAACGCACATGAGCTTATACCACGGGCGCCAGGCTATGCCGCTATTGCCGGGCAGTTTGATAATATTCAAAAAACGATGGATTCTAATTTTGTTGCCGATGCAACCTTTTTGGATTTCTCGCATACGCCCATGTTGTATTACTATTTGCAACGCAAGGTGCCGGGGTACTTTTGCCAGTATATGCAGAATATGGTAACGGACAAAATTCAGCGCCACAACATAACCCAGCTGCAAAACATGAATGTGCCCTTGGTGGTGTTCTCTTCCTGGCCTTTGGGCAGTTTCTGGGATAATGTAGATGGGCTTAACAATGCAGTACGCTACTATGTGGTGAGCAACTATATATTTAACCATTACCAGCCACTAGGGTTGGCAGATGGAAAATACCTGTGGGTTAAAAAGGGTATCGCAATACAACACAACTACACCGGGGCACTTGCAGATAGTGTACTATTTGAACGCCATACCGATAGGCTGGCCAAACTAGCACATTATTGGGCCAATGGCGTGAACAGCATTTATGATGATAAGGCTGGAGCAGTATTGCAAGCAACCGGAGTAGGCCAGTGGCAACTGCCGGATGCGATAGGTACAGCGGATGGTAATCTGTTGCTATTGGAACTGCACAACAGCAGCGCCGATTGGACGCAGGTGGAATGTGCCTATGCCGATTCGCTGGAAACAAGAGGTGCGTTTACGTTTGAAGTTGCACCAAACCAAACGGGCCGTTATCTTGTGCCGCTAAGTACGCAATACAACTGGCACACATTTAATATACAGCGTATCTTGCTCCACAACCTGCCGGAAGGCATACAGGTGAAAAAAATTATGTTGCACAACAGGCTATAATGAAGACGAACAGGCAGATATACCTCGATCAGACCATCATAAAATGGATGGCTTTGCTGCTCAACAGTATGGTGAAGCTGGCGGGTAAACTGTTTCCCAAAAACCATGATCTTTCCCTGCCTTTTAAAACGATTGCAGTATGTAAATTTCGTGGATTGGGCAGTATTGTACAGGCTACGCCTTTGCTGCAAACCCTGCGCCGCCAGTACCCCGATGCCCGAATACTTTTTATAACCACGCCGGCCAATAAACAAATGTTAAGCAAGATCCCGATTGTAGATGAGGTGATTTTGCTGGACGATAAAACCATGGGCGGCCTTATCAAAGGTATCATCCCTTTTGTATGGACCCTGTTCCGCAAGAAGATTGATCTCTACATTGATCTGGAAGTGTACTCCAATTTTAGCAGTGTGGTTACCGCATTGACCAACGCGCAAAACCGGTTTGGGTATTACCTTAAAGAGAGCAATTACCGTATGGGCATCTATACCCACATGATGTATTACAACAGCGCCGTACCCATTTCTGAAGTGTATATGCAGTGGAGCCGTTTGTTGCAGGTAAAGGAAGAAATACATTCGTTATACGAGTTCCAGACTTCGGTTGCTGCTTTTCCTAAAGCGGAGGAGGGGTTAACCGCAACCGACCGTTACCTGGTTATTAACCCCAACGCATCTGATCTGCGTATTGAAAGGCGCTGGCCTGCCGAGGGTTTTGTACAACTCATACAGTTGTTGCTGCAACAATATCCTGCATATAAGATTCTTTTGGTAGGCGCTCCCAATGAGCGGGAATATGTAGATACTATTTACCAGCAAGTGGTGCACGACCGGGTATTGAACATGGCTGGCCGCACCAGTATGGAGGAGCTGATCTGCTTATTGAAGCAGGCTGCTGTGGTTATAACCAACGATACCGGGCCCATGCACCTGGCTTTTGCAGTTAAGGCGCCTACGGTAGCCTTATTTGGCCCTTGCTCGCCACGGCAATACGGCATTAACGATAACGCCGCTATTGTGTATAAAAATGTGTATTGCAGCCCTTGCGTACACGAATTTCGCATACCGCCCTGCCTGGGCAATAACCAGTGCATGAAACTGATTTCGGTTGCAGAAGTGATGGAGAAGGTTACCGACATGCTCAATGGGCAGGTGCCCGAAAACGCCTTTAACGATCCGCGCTCCTACAGCGGTAAAGACGATGGACATGCTTTTGCATTGGGTATGATAAAGCGAAAAACGTACTAAAAATTAGTTACCATAAAATACGAAAGGCGATGCAAATGCATCGCCTTTCGTTTAAGTATTTGAGAAAAGTAACTATGCTGTTACCGCTTGTTCTTCATTCATCAGTTGCACACTGCGCTCTACAAATGCAGTAAGCTCTGCACCTTTGAGTAAGCCTTGCGAGAGCAGGGCCAGATCGGCCAGGTTGCGCACCATTTTCTCTTGCTTAGGCTTATCGTTGGCCGCCAGTATTTTTTCGTATACCGGGTGGTTGGCATTTACCGTCATGTTTATCTCGTCGGGCATGTTGGCATACCAGCTCGCCTGCTGACCGCCTACGCTGGCCATATCTTTCATACGGCGCATAAACTCGCTGCGGGTAACAATTACCGGTTGCGCATCTTTGCTCAGGCCTTTCAGTTCTACCTTAATTTCCGGAGCGGTGATCTGCACTTTAAACAGGTCCTGCAATTGGGTTTCCTGGGCTTCGCTCAGTACACTGGCCGCGGTTTCCTGCACATCGATCAGGTTTTCGGTAATGTCGGCATCAATACGTTTGAAGCTCACATTATCCCATTTCATTTCAATGTTGTTGATGAAAGCCGCGTCTACAATGGTTTCCATCTTAACCACGATATAACCCTTTTGCTGCGCCGCCTGTATGTAGCTGTGCTGCTTTACCGGATCGGTGGTGTAAAGGACTACCAGTTTGTTTTCTTTGTTGGTTTGCAGGGCTTGTGTGGCCTCGCGGTATTCCGTTTCGGTATAGAACGCATCGCCTTTACAATCCTGCATCAGGAAAAACTTGTTGGCTTTGTCCAGGAACTTATCGTCGGTAATCATACCGTATTTCACAAACAGACCAATGTGCTCCCATTTTTGCTCAAACTCGGGACGGGAGTTGCGGAACATCTCTTCCAGCTTATCGGCCACTTTTTTGGTGATGTGTGCGTTGATCTTGCGCACGTTGGGATCGCCCTGCAGGTAGCTGCGGCTTACGTTTAGCGGAATATCTGGACTGTCTATCACACCATGCAGCAGCATCAGGAACTCGGGTACAATGTCTTTTACCTCATCGGTTACAAATACCTGGTTGCAATACAGCTGTATCTTGTCTTTCTGAATTTCGTAGCTGTTTTTAATAGCAGGGAAATACAGGATACCCGTAAGGTTAAACGGATAATCTACATTGAGGTGAATCCAGAACAGCGGTGGTTCGCTGTGCGGGTACAGCTCTTTGTAGAAATTCTGGTAGTCTTCGGTGGTCAGCTCGCTTGGCTTTTTGGTCCAGGCCGGGTTGGGGTTGTTGATCTGCTTATCGCCAAAATGGATGGGCACAGGCAGGAAACGGCAGAATTTGGTAAGAATGCTTTCGATACGGTACTCATCCAGGAACTCTTCGCTTTCGCTGTTGATGTGCAGCACAATATCGGTACCTCTTTCGGCACGGGTAGCTTCGGTAAGGCTGTATTCGGGGCTGCCGTCGCACTCCCATTTTACAGCAGGCGCGTCTTTAAAACTTTTAGAAACGATGTCTACCTTTTCGCTCACCATAAAGCCAGAGTAGAAACCCAGGCCAAAATGGCCGATGATAGCATTGGCGTCGTTTACGTTTTTGTATTTATTTACAAACTCTTCGGCACCGCTAAAGGCCACCTGGTTAATGTATTTGTCTACTTCCTCTTCTGTCATACCAATACCCTGATCGCTGATGGTAATGGTTTTGGCTTCTTTATCGAGGGTTACCCTTACTTCCGGGTTGCCCAGCTCGCCCTTGAACTCGCCAATAGAGGCCAGTGTTTTCAGTTTTTGGGTGGCGTCTACGGCATTGCTTACCAGCTCACGCAGGAAAATTTCATGGTCGCTGTATAAGAACTTCTTAATAATCGGGAAGATATTCTCCGTTTGTACACGAATAGATCCTTTCTGCATAGTTTAATGGATTTTAACATAGGTAGCTTAGCAAAGCATATACCAGTGATGGTGGCCTGTCAAAAAGTCTTACTGCAAAGTTGGGGCATAAAAAAATCCCCCCGCATGCGCGGAGGGACAACTTGTACTTATAGAAACAAAAGAAACAGCAAACTAAACCAGCACGATGTCTATATCGCCACTGGGCAGGAAGGTGATTTTCATCTTAAATACATACACCGTGGTGTTGCAGGATGAATTAATGTTTACAAAGCCCTGATCGGGGTAGCCATATAAAGGATTACCCAAACGGAAGCAATTGAGCCCGTTGGAGCCCACTACACAGTTTTGGCCAATAGGGCAGGGATCCCAGGTAGTAACGGAAAAAAGGTCATACACCGCTGGTGTGCCGCCACTCCAGGTAAAGCTGGAAACCGTAAAGGTTTGGGTAGCGCTGGGGCTGATGGAGTACACTCCGGAACTACCGCCTCCCAGTGCCGAGTTGGCGTCGATCTGGTAGTTAAAAGTACCTGTGGTGTAATTGTGTACGGTAATAGTCTGTGCCTGGGCCAGGAAGCCAACGAGGCAGAAAATGGCTGCGAATAGTATTTTTTTCATCGTTTTAAGCTTAGCGCATTAAAGAAATTGTGGAAAATTGCTCCATTAATAGAAGTTAATGATCATGTCTCCGCCGGGCAGCCAGGTAATATCGGCATTGATTAAGCCCGAAGGGTAGCAGGATGATGCAATGTTGCAGGTGGCAATGGTAGGGTAGCTGTAAATAGGGTTACCAATACGGAAGCAGTTGAGCCCGCCGGAGCCTACCACGCAGTTTTGACCAATGGGGCAGGGCTCCATGATGGTAACTGCAAACAGCTCATACACAGCAGGAAGCGTGCCCATACTCCAGCTAAAGCTTGTGGCATTGAGGGGCATACTACCACCTGATGGAATGTTGATCATGCCGGTGCTGCCACCATTGCCTGTAGGTGGTGTTTCCATGGCATCGATCTGGAAATTGAGGTTGCCAGGCGTGGTGTTGTTAACCGTAATGTTTTGAGCCTCAGCTTGCTGTGCTGCAAACAAAGGGAGGCTGAGTAAGGCGGCAAAGAACAGTTTTTTCATCTTTTTATGATTTGAGGTTAAAAAAAACATGGTTGATGTAGAATGAATGTTAATAATAAAAATAATTATTGAAATTTCATATACTAAAATGATTTGTTTTCAGTTGCCCATCCTGAAAAAATGCCCGGTTTTGATCTTTATATGTACTACAGGAGCAGTTTGCAGCCTGCAGGCTTAAAAAGGATGTATTATTTATTTCTTTTTTAATAGCGTGTTTCTTACCTTTGCACTCCAAATTTTAATCATCCGGACGTTTGCTGTTTCTGCTTCTTCCCGGGGGCAGATCATCCAATACCGCAGACGCCGGACTAAACGTAAATCATTATGTCTAACACAACTGGTCTTCAGTCGTACGAACTGATGGTCATTTTCACTCCGGTTTTGAGTGAAGATGAGTTCAAAAATTCCTGCAAGAAGCTGGCAGGTTTTGTAGCCGAAAACGGCGGACAGGTAGTAAAAGAAAACCAATGGGGCCTGCGTTCACTGGCTTACCCTATTGAAAAGAAAACTACCGGTATGTATCTGGTTCTGGAATTCTCTATTGCTGCAGAAATGATCAGCAAATTTGAGGTTATGATGAACCGTGACGAGAACATCATGCGTCACATGACTAACCGTCTGGATAAATACGCTGTAGAGTACAACAACAAAAAGCGTTCTACTACAACTGAAGAAACCGCATCTAAAACCGTTGAAGCTTAATTACCATGGCAAAACAAGAAATTAAATACCTGACGGCTACCCGTGTTGAGAAGAAGCAGAAAAAATACTGCCGCTTCAAGAAAATGGGTATCAAGTATATCGATTACAAAGACGCTGAGTTCCTGAAGAAATTCCTGAACGATCAGGGTAAAATTTTACCTCGTCGCATCACCGGTAACTCTCTGAAGTACCAGCGTAAAGTGGCTCACGCTATCAAGAAAGCCCGTCAAATGGCACTGTTGCCTTATGTTACTGACCTTTTAAAGTAGTTTAAACCATGCAAGTAATCTTAATAAAAGACGTTGACAATCTGGGTGGTGCTAATGAGCTGGTTGCTGTTAGACCAGGTTACGCTCGTAACTACCTCATTCCCCAGAAATATGCTATCGAAGCAAGTTCTTCTAACCTGAAAGTGTTGGAAGAGCGCCAGAAAGTGGCTCGTAAGAAAGAAGAAAAACTGCTGGCTGAGATTGCTCAGGTTACAGCTGTGCTGAAAGCAGGTCCGGTTAAACTGGGTGCTAAAGCTGGTGTTTCCGGTAAAATCTTCGGTTCTGTAACTCCTATCCAGTTGGCACGCGCCATCCGTGAGCAGAAAGGTTACGAAATTGACCGCCGCCGTATTTCTATCGTTGACGAGGTGAAAGAACTGGGTTCTTTCAAAGCCCTGATCGACTTTGGTAAAGAAAGCATCGTAGAAATCGAATTTGAAGTAATCGGCGAATAGTCTGTTACCTAAAATATACAGAGCCCCCGCAGCTACTGCGGGGGCTTTTTTATGCCCTGTTCCTATCTTATATAATTTTTGTTAGCACTATTTGTTATGTACATGTTCTAATCTTTTGTGTGCAAGTACAGAAATGTTTGTTTGGTTCCCAACCTTTTTAGAACATTAGGGGGTTTATAGAAGTGTCTGATCCTTAATCTGTTTGGAGATAGATTTTTTGCTATTGTTTTAAGCATTTGTACTTGAATGCATGTGAATAGTAAAAGAATCGTTTGATGAATAGCCTTTTAAGTAATAAATTGTGTACCGTTCTTTTTGAAAAGTTTTAAAACCGCGTATGAGAGTAAAACATCTACCCATTAGACGCCCGAAAAGCTTTGACAGGCCTTCGCGTCCTGGCCTGACCTGGATGGTCTGGCTCGTCTTGTTATGCCTGGGGGTAGCGCCTGCCACACAGGCGCAAACCACTTATACCCTGGGTACCGGCACCGTTAGTACAGCGTATCCTACGCCGTATAGCAACTACAACGTATACGGCCAAAGATCACAGTACCTCATTAAAGCCTCTGAGCTTACCGCATTGGGAGCTTCTATTGGGGTTATTAATGCTATTGGGTATAATGTACTCAACGTTAGCGGTGTAAGTACGGTGGATAACCTGGTATTCAAGATGGCCACGGCACCCACCATCACCATGACTAGTACTTTCCAGACTATGGCGATGACACCCTGCTATTCGGCCACTTCTTACGCGCTTACCACAGGCTGGAACATGCACAGTTTCCCCACACCATTTTTCTGGAATGGGGTAGACGACATTATAATCGAGTCTTGCAACTCCAGTAACTACACTACGTATAACATGGCTGCTCTGGCGCAGACCTACGGCACTTTTACGCAGAGTACTTACAACTATTATACTGCCCCCATGTGTACTACCCCTTCTGGCAGTAGTACATGGTACCGTCCTAACCTGAAGATTACCATTACACCACTGGCTGCCTGCGCTGCCCAACCCGTAGCAGGAATCATTAAGCCTGATACGATTGTTGGTTGTGCAAACGGGCAGTATAGCTTTACTGTACCTAACGTAACCCTTGCTACCGGGCTTACCTACCAGTGGCAGGAATCTACCGATTCTGGTAAAGTGGGTACCTGGGCCAATGTTACCAGCGGTACCACCAACCCTGTAGGTACATATACCGCAGCTCCTGCTACCGTAAGCAAATGGTACAGGATGTATGTGCGTTGTAATGCAAATGGTCTTACAGATACCACTTCTAATATGGCATTCCTGTACATTCCGGAGCAGCAATATGCGGCTATGCCTTATGTGCAAAGCTTCGAAAGCTGGGCCAGTGTATGTAACACAACCGATAAGCCAGATACTTTCTGGAGACAAGGTTTCCTGACCGGCGATAAAAGCTGGCGCAGAAACGACCAGGGTGCTTCTGGCTGGGTTAACAACCTTACCAATGGTGCTTATACACCTGCTTCTACCGCTGGTACCTACTCTGCGCGTTACCACTCTTACTTTCAGAACCAAAGGGGTAACATGGATCTGCATGTGAATACCACCGGTGGTCCTGCTGGTAACAAGGGTATATCTTATGATGTGATTAACCTGGTACAAACGGGCGGACTGGATTCATTCAAATTGTTTTACTCTATTGACAGTGGCGCTACCTTTACGCAGATCGATGCGGTGGGTGCTACCACTGGCTGGGTTCCCCGTTTGATTAACTTCACCGGACAAAGCCCTAAAACCATTTTCCGTTTTGAAGGAAAGGGTGAGTTTGGTAACACTACCGATATTGGTTTAGACAACCTGAAAGTGCTGCACCCATGTAATGGTGCGGTTACCGCAGGTACCATTTCTCCGGCAGGCCCTACCTATACTTGTATAGGCAATATGCACACCATGACGGCTGTAGGCGCTACGCTGGCTGGTAGTCTTACCTACGAGTGGCAGGAATCTATAGATGGCATTAACTGGACCATTGCCCAGGGCATCAACGGTTCTACACCACAGTTTACCACTGCGCCACTCGCGGTAGACATTTATTACCGTTTAAAAGTGCTGTGTAACAATACCAACGATTCTGCCTTCTCGGCAGCAGTAAGATACATTCTGCCTCCGCCTAAGTTTGCAACTATCCCTTACGCACAGGGTTTTGAAAGCTGGGTATCTCTGTGTAACAACACCGATAAACCAGATTCGAGCTGGACTCAGGAATACTACATGGGCGACAACTCCTGGAGAAGAAACGACCAGGGTACCAATGCCGCATGGACCAACACCACCGGCGCTTATACGCCTACTTCTAAATCGGGTTCATACTCTGCCCGTTTCCACTCTTATAATGCTACCGCTAAAAGTGGTATGAAACTGCACGTGGATATGAGCACCATAACCGGTGTAAAAGGGTTGAGCTATTATGTAAACAACGCTAACGGAAACGATTCGCTGAATGTGTATATATCTACCGACAGTGGTTTGACCTATACCCTTGTAGATGCTTCCAGCAGTCCTACCAATGGATGGTATCCCCGTACGGTAAACCTTACTACCAACTCCAGCAAAACCATCCTTAAGTTTGAAGGAAGCGCTGTAGGCGGAAGTGGTGGTACCGATATCGGTGTAGATGATGTTATGATTACCGGCCCTTGCTCCGGTGCTCCGTTTGCAGGTAGCATTACACCAGCAGGCCCTATTATGGCTTGCGCCGGTGAGCGTTTTGTACTTAATGCAACAGGTACTTCTTATGCAGGAGGTGTTACCTTCCAGTGGGAAGATTCTACCGCTGTACATACCTGGCTTCCTGTGGTTACAGGTACCGGTGGTATTACCCTGCAGTACACCACACCAATGGTTAACCAGACCTCAGCTTACCGCTTAAAGGTAACTTGTGGTACACAGGTGAGTTATACTGCGCCGGTTAAAATTTACATTACCCTGCTGCCTAAATACGCGACCTTCCCTTATGAGCAGGATTTCGAAGATTGGGGCAACTACTGTAATATTACCGATGCGCCAAGCGATAGCAGCTGGAGAAACCTGCCTTCTACCGGACAAAACTCCTGGAGAAGATACGACCAGGGTGCATCTGCCGGCTGGACCTCGCCAACCGCGGGTACTTATGGCCCGATTGCTTCTTCTGGCAACTACTCTGCAAGATTCCACTCTTATTATGCCTCTACTGTAACGGCACCAAAAGATGGTAATCTGAACCTGTACATTGACTTGTCTCAGGGCAGTACGAACAAAAAACTGATTTACGATTACATTAACCCGGTTACTTCGGGTACCGATTCTATGAGTGTATGGTTGTCTAACGATGGTGGTAACAGCTTTACTTACCTCGGTACCAACAACAACTCTGTAACTTCATGGACCAATAATACCCTGAGTTTTACAGGTAACTCACCGATTTCCCTGATCCGTTTCTCTGGCGGCCCTGACGGTTCTTGCTGTCATGCCGATCTGGGTATCGATAACATGTTTGTAGTAGAAGATTGTGCGGGTACGCCTAATGCAGGTACACCATACACCATCCCTGCCAATCCATGTAAAACAAAACCTTACTTCCTTAAATTGGACAACTACATTCCTGCTGCAGGACAAACCTATCAGTGGCAGGATTCTTCTTCAATTTCGGGAGGTGTTTGGACCAACATTGGCATTGCTAATGCTACCCCAAACCTCACTTACAATGCGCCTTTCAATGCGCCCGATACTGTTTATTACCGTTGTGTAGTAACCTGTACGGCCACTTCCCTGATGGATACTTCTACCATTGATACGGTAGTATTTAATCCGTTCTTCCTGTGTTACTGCGATGTTGCGATCAGCACATCTCCAACCGGTAACCCATGGATCGATTCTATTACGGTAAGTAATGTATTGCCGGTAACCAACACCGCCATTTTTGCTTCAAACCCTGGTGTAAATGTGGCTACCCAATACTTCCAGCATCCTGTAACACCGTTTACAACCGATACACTGGCCATGACCGACACTGCGAAGATTCGTCTGCGCATGAGCGGTGGTAATAATAAAACGGTAGGTATGTGGGTAGATCTGAACCGCAATGGTGTGTTCGAATCTGCAGAATTTAAATTGCTGGGTACCAACGTAGGTACAGGCGCCAATATCATTCTGAATGCCAGCTACTACATTCCGGATACTGCCCAGCGTGGTTACACCGGTATGCGCATTATGGTTGCCAATGGCTTTACGCCAAATGGTGGTAACGCATGCGGTGGTACCAGCTTCAGCAGTGGTGAGGTAGAAGACCTGGTGGTGTTTATCGAATACCCGCCATGTTCTACACCTCCAAACCCGGGCACAGCATCTGTAAACAAGGTTAAAACTTGTCCTTTATACCCTGTAAAACTGCAAACCGCAGGTTACCAGCAACAAGTAACCGGCCTCAGCTTTAACTGGCAGGTTTCTAACGATGGTACCAACTGGTCTTATGTGCCATTTGCTACCCATGATACAGCAACTGCTTACATCCAGTTCCCTGTAAACTATTTCCGTTGCGAGGTTAAATGTTATGGTGGTACGCCTTCTTATACCAACTACATTAAAGTAACCGCGCATCCTGATTACGCCTGCTACTGCTACAGCGCTTCTACAGACGCTTCAGACAGCAGCGATATCGGAGCCTTTAAGTTTGGTAAGTTCGTTATTACATCTCCCGGCGGTACGCACCTGCTGAATCCGAAAGCGAGAGAGGTGTATACCGATTATATCGACAATGGTCCTATCGTAGCATGGGCAGATAGTACATACGACATCAGCATTTTCCATATCCTGGGTAAAGGCCAGCATGCCGATGCTAAAGCAACTGTGTTTATCGATTATAACCGTAACGGTCATTACGATATACCACAAGAGCGCGTATTTACCGGCTATACTGTAGCCAACAATTATTACCTCACCGGCAAGGTTAAAATTCCTGCCAACATCCTGGTAGGCTTAACCGGAATGCGTGTGGTACTGAACGAAAACATCAATCCGAATGTGCCTTCAGACGAAGGTTGCGGTGAGTACGGCAACGGTGAAACAGAAGATTACCTGATAAACCTGAAATCGAACCTGCCTGCAGTAGGCATTACCGAGATCGATGGTGTGCAGGAGTTTAGTCTGTATCCGAACCCAACTTCAGGCCAGGTAAACATTTACTTCAAAGCACAACGCAGCGAAAAGATGAACCTGGTAGTAACCAACGTAGCGGGTCAGGTGGTAAAAGAAGAAACCCTGGATGTTAAATCGGGTGCCTTCTACAAAACCTTTGACCTCACACAAGCGGCAAAAGGCGTTTACTTCGTAAAACTGTCATCTGGCAGTAATGGCAGCATCATCAGAAAAGTGGTGGTGCAATAAAAAAGGCCTCATTAGTTGTATTTTATAGAAACAGCGAAAAAGCCACCCGCAAGGGTGGTTTTTTCGTTTTGTATTGAAACCCAATGCTTATACCATAGGTACTTGTACTATAAAGGCATAGAGGAAGTTTTGATGTTTATGAATAGAATATTATTTTTTTGTAATTACAATGTCAAATTCGTAGTATAGTATTCTGTTTCTATAAAATATAAACTGGTGAATATGCAGAATGTCTCTACTTTAATTTCAAAAAGGGGAAAACTGCCCCCTGGAAAAATGAGCCGTTGGCTGGCTATGCTGATGGTTCTCCTGATGGGCTCGGCCTACCAGGTCGGAGCCCAGGCTCCGTATTGTGCAGCCTCGTATACGTATGGTTGTTCTTCAAACGATAAGATCACGAATGTGACTTTCGGACCTATTAACAACAGTACCGATGCTGCCAGTGGTTGTGGTGGTGCGTACCATTTGTACACTTCTCCAACCGCTACCATTATTGGAGGTTTAGCGTATTCTATCAGCATAACCAGTGGTTATAGTGGTAGCGAAAACGTAGGCTTCTTTGTGGATTGGAATGCCGATAATGATTTTGCCGATCCGGGTGAGTTTATCACCGGCGGTATTGTTGGTTCTCTCGGTACGGTAACCTACAACTTTACTGCTCCCTTAACATTGGCTGCGGGTCCTTCAAGACTGCGCGTGCAAATGATCTGGAGCAGCCCGGCTGTATCTGCAACTACACCTTGCGGCAGTTACTCTTACGGAGAAATCGAAGACTACGCAGTAATGCTGGTACAACCTACGCCATGTTCGGGTATGCCTTTGGCCGACAATATTACACCTGCGGGTCCGGTTATCTCTACCTGTATGGGTAGCGCTTTAGCATTTAATTCACCTGGTTCTACCCTGGGTCTTAACTTAACCTATATCTGGCAGGATTCTATTCCTGGTGTTCACCCCTGGCAAAACCTTTCTTCTTCGGGTCAGATTGGCCCATTGAATGTAAACGTTGTAAGAGATTCGGTATTCTACCGTTTTATCGTGACCTGTAACAACAGTTCGCAGTCCGATACCTCTAACAATACAGTAATGGTGTCCATTCCAAAACCTAAATACTCGGCTATTCCGTATGTGCAGAGCTTTGAGTCTTGGATCAACTTCTGTAACACCAACGATAAACCCGATACCAGCTGGGTACTCGATTACCTTACAGGCGATAAAGCCTGGCGCAGAAATGACCAGGGCACAAGCGTATGGTCATCTACCTACAACACACTGGGCGGTTATACCCCAACTTCTACCAACGGTTCTTATTCTGCACGCTATCACTCCTACTACCAGAACGGTACAGGTTCCATGATGCTGCATGTAAATACCGCCGGTGGCCCTGTAGGCGATAAAGCATTGGCTTTTGATGTGATTAACCAATCTACATCTAACCCTACAACAGCTTTAGACTCATTTAAAGTATACCTGTCACTGGACAGTGGTGCTACTTTCAGCCAGATAGACGGCATTGGTGTAACACCTAACAATGGCTGGACACCAAGGTTGATCAACTTTACTGCCAACAGTCCTAAAACCATTATTAAGTTTGAGGGCAAAGGCGCGTTTGGTAATACCAGCGATATCGGATTGGATTACGTAAGGGTACTGCCTGCCTGTTCGGGTA
This sequence comes from Chitinophagaceae bacterium, assembly GCA_031546985.1. Lineage (GTDB taxonomy): Bacteria > Bacteroidota > Bacteroidia > Chitinophagales > Chitinophagaceae > JAVBJN01. Next base: position 372 of record JAVBJN010000073.1, on the reverse strand, counting down.
TGCCTGTTGCGGGTACACTTTCTCCTGCTGGTCCTACTTATACTTGTATTGGTAATACACACACCATTACTACGGTAGGTGCGTCACTGGCGGGTTCGCTTACCTTTACCTGGCAGGATTCTTCTGCTGCTACAGGTGGTATATGGCAAGATGCGTCTCTGATAGGTGGTATCGGATTTAATACCCAGCAGTACACTACTTTCCCGCTTACCAGAGATACCTGGTTCCGTTTGAAAGTGCGTTGCGACAGAACAATGGACTCTTCTTACAGCACCATTGTGCGCTATATCTTACCTAAACCTAAGTTTGCGGTTATACCGTATACCCAGGGTTTTGAAAGCTGGTTCTCACTGTGTAACAATACAGATAAGC
>JAVBJN010000045.1:0-74503 GCA_031546985.1 Chitinophagaceae bacterium | reverse complement strand
ATAAAATGTCGGCCCTGGGACTTACCCTCGATATCGTGGGTGGAACCATGCAAACCGCATTCAGTGGTACTGCCGATGACAGTAAAGTAAAATACCGTCAGGGCGATTATGAGTACGATATCAACATGCGTTACGACAACTTTAGCCGTCGCAACATTAACGATGTACGCAATATTGCCTTTATTAACAACCGCGGTGAGCTGGTACGCCTGTTCCAATTCGCGGATGTAACCGAAGGTTCCGGCCCAAGCCGCCTGGAGCGTCGCGATAAATCTGCTTCTGTATCTGTACAGTCTCAGATCGTAGGCCGCCCGGCAGGTGCTGTAACCACCGATCTGCAAAAAGCACTCACTACGCTTAAGAAACCAGTAGGTGTATCTTATGTGTTTGGTGGTGATGCAGAAAACCAGGGTAGTTCATTTGGTACGCTGGGTGCAGCGCTGCTCATCTCTATCATCATGGTATACCTCATCATGGTAGCCCTGTATGATAACTTTATCTATCCGTTTGTGGTAATGTTCTCTATTCCGTTGTCTATCATCGGTGCCTTGCTTGCACTGGCGCTGACCAACAATACGCTGAACATCTTTACCATCCTGGGTATGATTATGCTTATTGGTCTGGTAGCGAAGAACGCGATTATCCTCGTCGATTTTACCAACCAGATGAAAGAGGAAGGTGCCACTACAGATGAAGCGCTGATCCAGGCCAACCACGCCCGTCTGCGTCCGATTCTGATGACCACCATCGCGATGGTGATTGGTATGTTGCCAATTGCATTGGCTACAGGTGGTGTGGCTTCTACCAAAAATGGTCTGGCATGGGTAATCATCGGTGGTTTGATCTCTTCTATGTTCCTTACCCTGATTGTAGTACCGGTTGTGTACAAAATCGTGGATATGGCCATGACCAAATTCGGATGGGGTAAAACGTCTAAGAAACGTTACTACCGTCAGAAAATGGTATCTCCGATGGATGCTTACGTAGAAAACTAATGATATAAAAGAAAGACAGGATTTAAACCGAAAGATGAAGCGCAAGGTTCCACCAAAAGTGGAACCTTGCTTGTTTTTGGGGAATGACGTGAGTTGTGTAGACCTGCCAGCGCTTGTCCTGCCCGTGCGGGGCGCGATAGCACCTGACAGGTCTCGGAGGAATGAGCTTGCAACTAGTTAGTTACGCACGGCTATCTACTAAAAACGTATTTTTAACAAGTAAATGAACAACATGTCTAAACGTACGCTGGCAATTAAAAACATGGTATGCAACCGTTGTGTAATGGTGGTAGGCCAGGTGCTGGAAGAAACCGGCCTGGCAGCGGAGAAACTGACCCTGGGCGAAGCCATTCTCCAGGAAGAACCTACTGCTGCACAGCTGACGCAACTGCAACAAAAACTCAGCGTGCTGGGTTTTGAATTGCTCGACGATAAAAGGACGGCGCTGGTAGAAAAAATAAAAAACCAGGTGGTAGAACTGATTCACCAAACCGAGCAGGTAGATCTTAAAGTAAACCTGTCCAGTTACCTGCAAGATAAATTGGGTGTGCATTACAGTACCCTGAGCAACCTGTTTTCGGAAGTAACGGGCACCACTATCGAAAAATATGTGATAGAACAGAAGATAGAACGGGCCAAAGAGTTGCTGGTGTATGACGAAAAAAGCCTGAGCGAAATATCTGTTTTGCTGGGTTACAGCAGTGTGCAGCACCTGAGCACACAGTTTAAGAAAGTAACGGGACTTACACCTTCGCAATTCAAAATATTAAAGGAAAAAGGGCGGCGTACGCTGGATGAGATTTGATGTTATAATCTTGTACATCGTCGGGGTTAAAGTATAACAATACAGCAAGCGTAAGCAGCGATCTTTGTATCATAATCAGTAATTATGAAAACACTGGAATTTAAAACAAATATCAAATGCGCCGGATGTGAAGAAAAAGTAACACCCGCGTTGGATGAGCTGGCCGGTAAAGGAAACTGGAAAGTAGATTTAGCACACCCCGACCGTATACTGGCGGTAACCGCAGAAGGCATAGACGCTGACAAAGTAGCGCAGGCGCTGCAGCAAAACGGCTTTACGGCCGCCAGCCTGTAAATTGAACAGATTATACTAACTTCATTGCGTTATGGACAAGGTGTTAAATGTATTAAAGCAGGTATTCAAGGCCATTTTTATTCGCAAGAAGAAATGTTGCCAGTAAAATAAAAACCATCGTAGGTTTAGTAAAATCCCGTTGTATGATCATCATGCAACGGGATTTTTATTATACCAATAAAGTTTGCAGTTGATACTGCGCTGGTGTAATGACGAAAGAGAGGAGAACCTCAAGGCGATAAGTAGAAATAACAGTAGAGTACTGTAGCTTAATCCGGGCACCCATCCGAAAACGGGATGTAATCGTTTTTGGACGGCTTTTTGGGTTACTTTTTTTTCGCAAAAAAGTAACAGAAGTGGATAGGTGTTAGTGAGACAGGATAATTGAAGGTTGCAGAGGTAAGGCCATGCACGTTGGGAACAGTAATCCCTGCAACGGGATTTTTTATAGGTGAACCGCGCGAATCTGGGCTATGACGGCAGAATTATTAATTTTGCGGTTCTGAAACACTGGAATTATGACGCCGGAAAGAAAAGACAGAATACTGCATGTGCTGAATCACCGTCAGAATGATCTGACGCTTGTGTTGGAAAACGTACACGACCCGCACAATGTTTCTGCCGTGTTGCGCACCGCAGATGCAGTAGGCGTAAAGGAGATTTATGTGGTGAATACAGTGATTTCGCGTCATAAGGAGTTTGGCAGGAGAAGTTCTTCCAGCGCGCGTAAATGGTTGCAGGTGTACCAGTTTGAAGAGATTGATGCCTGTTTTGCAGCGGTACGCGCCAAATACAAGCATGTGATGGCTACACACCTGAGCAGCGATGCGGTAGGGCTGTACGATATGAATTTAACAGAGTCTATCGCACTCGTATTTGGCAACGAACATGCCGGTGTGAGTGAAGATGCCATGAAGCATGTAGATGGCAATTTTATCATTCCGCAGGTAGGTATGATCCAGTCGCTTAATATCTCAGTGGCCTGTGCGGTAACTTTATATGAGGCTTATCGCCAGAAATCGGTAGCCGGGCATTATGCAGAAAGCCGTATGCCGCAGGCCGAACAGGCCGCCCTGCTTGACTTTTGGCAGATCGAAGGAGATTCTTTGAAATAAAATTTGAAAGGGTCTTGCACAAGTAAAAAGTGTGTCTTATCTTTGCAATCCCAAACACGGAGGTAGTAGCTCAGCCGGTTAGAGCGTCGGATTGTGGTTCCGAAGGTCGTGGGTTCGAGCCCCATTTATCTCCCTCCTTAATAAGCCCTGGTTTAACGACCGGGGTTTTTTGTTTTTCCCCAATTTCTAACCAGTCAGGTGCCTGTCCCGCCACTGCGGGGCGCAGGTCCTACAAGGTTTATGCGAGCGGGAATTAGCCTATCCGATGGACAAGCCTGGTGATTCCTTAGTTCAGCAATCCCTTTATTTTTTCGAATTTGAATTGAAGCACAGGTGTAGTATCGGTCATAGCGATAGCCGACCAATCAGAGCGGGTAAGGTTTAGGGCAACGGTTGGGTAAGCGGTATCATTCGTTAGTACATTATAAGCATAAGAATGGGCAAAATCCTCTCCTGTATACCGATCTGAAAGCAACACCAGGAACCCATAGGTGCCAAACAGTTCTACATAAGCCAGCAGCAATTGTTGTGCTGCATCGGCTTTCAAAAGAAGCGTATGCGTTAATCCAACATTTGGCGTAGCCAGCGTATGTTCTATATGGTAATTTACAACGCTTCCTTCCAGCGCCTGCTCATTGCGCAGTATCGGAAAAAGGTGTGCGATGTGGCCGGGATCTTCTTTCTTATGCAGGTAAAAATTAACCGCTGTTTTGAGTACCGATTGCAGTGCGGTGGCAGAGGTTACCGGCAATGGGAAGCCAGTGATATTGCGGAACTTTACCGGCTTTCTGCCCTGTTTCAGGTTCCAAAGGTTAAGCAGGGGCGCCAGGTGCTGAAACAACGCCCGGTCGCAATCGCCGCCAAACTGGGTGTTGCAGGTTTTGCACAGCAGCTGATACGATTTTAACCGCCCGCCAAATGCATCGAGTATAACATGCTCCACACTGGCAGTGCCGGCGCGGTAAGGCCCGTTTTTAACAAGTGGTTGAGAGCAGAGGTAACAATGATGCATAACGTAAAATCCGTAGCCGGAAGTGCGCAAAGATACTGCGTTTTTACAGTTGATGCAGCCCGTCTGTTAAAGAAAGTGCATATGTAATAAAACAGCCGATTTCTGTGCTGGATAACAGGTTGTTTAGTAGGTTTGTATGTAATTGAAAACTTACCGTATTTCACTATGAAAAGAATATACATTCCCATATTGCTGGCGCTGGCCGCATGCACCGGGCAGCCGCCAAAAGATACCGCCACACCCACTGCAGATACTACGCAAAAGCCAAAGGCTACTGCACCGGCGAGCCCGCCCGCCGCAACAAATAACAACGAAACCAACTGGATGGGCCAGTTGAATGGCAAAGTGCCTGTATTTCTACATTACAGCGAACAAAATAACGACATCATTGCGGGTGAGATTACTTACCTGAACACCAAAGATAAACTACCTATCCGGGTGTTTGGCAGCAAAGACCAGGATGGCAATTTACGTTTGCTGGAGTTTGAATCCAGTGGCAATATCAGCGGCATCATTACCGGTAAGCCAGATGGTAAAGTGTTTAAGGGAGAATGGTTCTCGCCCAAAACAAGAAAGGTGCTTACGTTGGCGCTGCAAGCAAAAGATACAGTAGTAGCCAGTCTCCATATGGAGGCCGATATGAACAAGGTTGCCGGAAGGTATTACTATGCTTATGGTGAGGAAGGGCCGGAAGGGAGTGTGGAGATTGCCAAAGCCGGAAATGGTAAAATATCATTCAGTGTTTCTGCTGTAACCGGTGCACCTGCCCGCAATATAGCCGATGTGGAGGAAGATACCGTAGCGCTCTCTGGCAGCAATTTTACCTATGTCGTGCCCGAATCGGACAACTGCGGGTTTAAGGTGCAGTTTTACAAAGACTGTATTAAGATAGATTATACCAATGGGTACTGCGATGGCCAGTTTGGACACAATGCTACCGTTGAGGGCATTTTTATTAAAGTAAAGTAGCTTATATCAGGTCAAACGCTTGTGCGAAAGTGGTTATCTCATAGGAGTTGGCCAGTTTGAGCTTGCGTTTGATGCTTTTGCGGTGGGTATCTACCGTTTGAAACGAAATAACCATCAATGCAGCCGTTTCTATCGAGCTCTTGCCCAGCGCCCAGTATTTAAACACCTCTTGCTCGCGGGGTGTAAGTTGGGCGTATAAATGGGCATTGCGCCGCAGAAAAACGTTTTCGTCCAGCAGCCGGTTTACTTTGGGCCCTACATGTGGCTGCGGATCTACCTTGGTTGCGATGGTTACAATATACTCCGGTTTGTTTTCGGCATTGCGGTGAAAGATGCGCGTGGTGCTGAAAAACCAGATCCATTCTTCCTGCTCCAATGCCCGTGCCTGCTGGAAAAAAGAAACGGTTTCGTCGGAATCGTTCCGTTGCAGCAGCCCCATAATCTGGGGCACATACTCTGCCGACTCTTCGGGGTTAAAAAATACCTCATGGTATTTGGGCCCCATTTCCTTCAGCGCTTCGAGGGTAGTGTTCAGAAAAACAAGCCCCGAAGGGGAAATGTATTCTACCGACAATGATTGCAGATTATGCACAATGGCTACGCCCGGAAGTAACTGGTCCATAGCCTTTAACAAGGCTATTTTCTCCTCAAAACTCAAGTGTGTTTTATTCATAGCTGCAGGTTTGGTGGTGGTTAGTGATGAAAATCAAGCCTATTGCAATGAAATAAAAGATAAAAATACCTAAAAATGGGTATTGTATGCGTTGTTGTATCTGGTGATCTTTGTAGAAGTTCAACGCCTCCCTGATCAGATCAATGTTATCTGGCTATTTGAAAAAGAATTTAAGATGCTTGAGCTGTCTAGTCAGCTTTTGTGTATGGGATACAAACATAACCCTGGTGTGTCGGGCATCGGGGTTTTTTGTGCCTTATACTTTCCAGTCGAGAAACCAGTATTGCTCGTTCCGCACTTTCTCATAAGCGGGCAGGGTTAGCGGCTGGCGGAATAAAGGGCAGTTTACCACCAGGGTATGAAACTCGCCGTTTTCGCCGCATACATCCACGCCTTCGGCTTCCAGTTCCTGAAGTAATTGCAGGTTCATTACCCGGCCCAGGAACCGTTCTCCCAGTGTCGTATTACAGCTTACAATCATGGTTTCTATGCCCGCTGTCAGCATTTGAAGCACCAGCTCTCTGCGCGATTGTTGCCAGAGGGGCAAAATGGCTTCGATACCAGCAGCGGCGCACACTTTTTCTTCCCATTCGCGGTGCGGCTCCAGGTCTATATCGCCAAATACACAGGCTTTAATGTTATGTTGGGCTTTGAGCTGCTGTAATGCTGCAATGAACTGCGCTTCGTAGGTCTGCCAGCTGGCAGCTATGTTTAAAATGGGGAGCTGCATGGCCGCGGCCTGCTGCTGCAATAAGCTTTCGGGAATGCCGTGTGAGCGGGAAATTTTGCCATTCTCGTTCATCATATTGAGCAAGGCCGCTGGTTGGTAGCCTTGTTGGGCCGCAACCATAAGGGCGTAACAGCTGTCTTTGCCGCCACTCCAGGAGCACAATACGGATGCCGGGTGGGCAGATGGCAGTTGGGAGTTCATCCGGTAAAGATAATACGCGTAAAAAAAATCCCTTTCCGGAATAACCAGAAAGGGATCTATTGATATAGGGGCAAAGGGATTATTCGTTCATGGCAATGCCGTAGTAATACACACCATCGTAACCGGGGTATATGCCCGACAGCTGCACATTGCCATTGGTGCCCGAAAGCGCGCTGTTCAGCTCATCGATGGTTTTTACGTTTTCGCCATTTACCTGGGTTATCACAAACCCTTTTTTCATATTGGTTTGCTTGCTTAGCATACCCTGGCCCAGTTCGCTTACCTGTACACCGCCCTGCACACCTATTTTACGGGCTTCGTCGTTGGTAATGTTCCTGAATTTGGCACCCAGTTCTACGTTGTTGTTTTTCTCTACGTAAGCCGTGGTACCTTCCATATTTTTAAGCTCTACCGACGCCTGGTATTCTTTATTGTTGCGCAGGTAAGTCACACTCAGGTGATCGCCGGGGCGGTAACCGGCCACCTGTTCGCGCAGTTCGGGTTCCGACTTAATAGCACGGCCATTTAGTTTGGTAATAATATCACCTTTTTTAAGCCCGGCCTGCTCTGCACCGCTTTTAGCCGCAATGCTGCCAATGTATACACCTTGCAGGTCGCGGGGCAGGTTAAGCCTTTCGTTTACATCGGGGTTCAGCTCCTGGAAGGTAATGCCCAGGTAAGCCCTTTGTACCGTACCGTATTTACGAAGGTCGTCTACTACTTTACGCACAATATTGCTGGGAATGGCGTAGGAGTAACCCGCATAGCTGCCTGTGGGCGATGCAATGGCGGAGTTAATGCCTACCAGCTCGCCGTTGGTATTAACCAGCGCACCGCCACTGTTACCAGGGTTTACAGCCGCATCGGTCTGGATAAAAGACTCTACGGCATTCTGGCTCTGGCGTTTGTTGATGCCTATATTGCGGTATTTGGCGCTGATGATACCTGCCGTAACGGTGGTCTCGAGGTTAAGCGGATAGCCTACCGCCAGTACCCATTGGCCCAGACGCAGATCATCGCTGTTGCCAAAAGCCAGGTAAGGCAGGTTGTTGCTTTCTACCTTGAGCACAGCAATATCGGTGCTGGGATCTGTACCCACCACTTTGGCTTTAAGTGTTTTTTTGTTGGATAGGGTAACCACTACTTCGTCGGCACCGGCAATAACGTGGTTGTTGGTGGCAATGTAGCCATCCGGCGAGATGATAACACCCGAACCGCTACCCATTTGCGGGCCTTGCCTGTAGTAGTATTGTTGCGGGTTGCCAAAGAACTCCGATAACGGGTCGTTGGCTACCATTACTTTGCCTGCGGTAGCTGTTTTAACGTGTACCACTGCCGGTACCGACGACTCGGCCGCAGGCTGAAAATCTACCGTGCCGCCTGGCGCTGCAGGTGTGGCGCTGGTGTAAGAAGTATAGTTGGCAGTACCGGTTTTACCCTGGGGATAAGTGTAAGCGTTATTCAGAGAGGGCAACCAGTTGTTGGCCGCATATAATGTTACCAGCGATGTGCCGGCAGCAATCACGGCTGTTCCTAAAAATCGTCCAGTACGCATAGGTTATTGTTTTAAAGATTGCTGTATCAAATTTACTGCCTTACGTAACACAACGTAAGGCAGTAAACATGCTTTTAACTATCTTTTAACCAGTACCGAACGCATTGTTTTTTTACAAACTGCTTAAAAAAGCGAGGGTGTCTGCACCATCAGCAAAGTCCAGAATGCCCGGCTGCTGGGCTTTTCCGAAGGGAATAGTGCTGTTGCTTACGATGCATTGAATGTCTTCGTCCTGCTGCAGGCGTTGCAAGGTATTGTTAAAGTCGGAGTAGTATTCGTAGTGCAAAACGCTGATGCCTGAAAAATTTGCAGGATTTTCTGTCAGTAAGATCGACTCATTGGCCATGTACTGCACCTTATTCAGAATGAGCAGGGCCAGCTGGTAGTCGTAATTGTTTTTGTATTTGTTTTCGTCGGCCAGGTAATCGTATTTGCGGAAGGTATCGAGCAGGGGCACAAAATCGTAGTTTTCGGGTACCATAATCTTGGTTACGTTGCGGCAGCCCAGGCCAAAAAACAGGTACACATCATCGGCCAGCGCTTCCAGTTGCGCTTGGGTTTCGGTGCCGGTGAGTATGGCTACCGAAGTTTTGTTTTTGCGGATGATGTGCGGAAAACGGCTGAAATAATACTCAAAATACCGGCTGCTGTTGTTGCTGCCCGTGGCAATATAGGCATCGCAGCCCTTGAGACCTTCCTGGATGGAGAAATAAGCGGCGGCTTCGGGGTTCCATTCTGTCATTTTGTCCATAAAATGGCGCATCAGCACCTCGTCTTTAGACGACAGCTTATCGGCCTGGCGGTGCCCGGTAAGGAAGGTGCACATCCAGTCGTGAAAGCCCACTGCCGGAATATTGCCGGCCATGGTAATGCCCACCAGCTTAGGTTCTGCCGGGTCGGAGAGCTTATATTGGCTTACCGCCAGTTGCAAGGCTTGGGGAGCCAGGTAGTAGTCCGCAATATTATTCAGGGCCAGATCGGTAAATGCCTGGGTAAACCAGCGGTTAAGCCCCGATGCCCGTTCTTTAACCATTTGCAGGCTTTCGGAGTTCTCTTTTATATAGCGGCCCAACTGTTCCAAAAGGCTTACCCTTTCTGATATTTGAAGCATAGGTTTTTATTTTGTAGCGCGTTGTATTATTTTTGTAATGCAAAGCTAATTGTAAGCAATACAAAAAACGAAACTATGGCAATCAAAATAACTGACGAGTGTATTAATTGTGGTGCTTGCGAACCAGAGTGTCCGAATAACGCAATTTACGAAGGTGGGGTAGAATGGGCGCTTGCCGATGGTACTTCTATAACCGGAACTTATACCTTAATGAATGGTGAAAATGTGGCTTCTGGCCAGCGTTTGGCACCAGTATCTGTTGATACTTATTATATTACACCTGATAAATGTACCGAATGCCAGGGGTTTCATGAAGAGCCCCAATGTGCTGCGGTATGCCCGGTAGACTGCTGTGTGCCTGATGAAATGTACCAGGAGACAGTAGATGAGCTGCTGGCCAAAAAAGATAAATTACACCTGTAACCTCAACCCCGCTTCTGCGGGGTTTTTTATTATACGCGTATGAAAAAGTTGTTACTTCCTCTTTTTGCCGGATTACTGATCTCGGGTACGCTTGCTGCCCAGACCGAAGAAAAATTAGACCGGTATTGCAATGCCCGGTTTGGTTACTGCCTGGATTACCCAACGGTGTTAATGTACCGGGGCGAAGAAAGTGCCAATGGTGATGGCCTTGTTTTTACCAATACATCGGGCGCCGAAGTGCTACGGGTGTTTGGTCGCAGAAACCAGGACGCCAATGGCAACAAGATTACCCTGAACGCGCAATTCCGCAAAGATGCCACGGGTGATCCCAAGAAAAAACGGAAGGTAACCTATCAAAAGCTGGGTACGGATTTTTACGCCGTATCGGGCTACGAAAACGGTACGATCTTTTACATGAAAGTAGTGCAGTTAGAAGATGCATTTGGCTACGCTATTATGCACTATAAGCCCGAAGAAAAAGCCATTTATGAAGAGAGTGGTATACTGGAGCAGGTTTTTGCCTCGTTTCGCTAGTGTACGCTTTGCAGCAGGTAAAACGCGTGGTGAGTACCATAGTAATGGTTGTAGACCAGTACATTTTTGAAAGGCTGTTTTGCACCTGTGCGCATAAGCATGGGTGAGGGCAGCATTTGCCGGGTAAGTACCTGGCAGGCGCTCCACAATCCAAAGCCGGCAGCGGTGTCGAACTCGCCGGTGAGGTGCTTGTAGGCCAGGATTGAGGTAGTCTCAGTGGTTAAAGCTTCTACCGCATCGTAAAAATGTTCGGTGCGTGCATCGCCGTTACGGCCCGTAATCAATACATCAATATCTGCAAGCGCAACGCCCTGTTGCGTCAGGAACAGGTTGAGTTCGCTAACCAGCCTTTCGGTGGTGGGTTTATGCACCATTTTTAACCCGCAGAGTTTTACCAGGGCCTTTTCTGGCGTAGCTGTAAGGGCAAAAAAGCAAGTGCCTTCGCCGGCAATGCTGCCTTCGGTTTGCGACTGCAGCAGATCTCCACTGTTAATTTTCTCCTTTTTCCAGTAGCCCAGTTTCTGCTTGGGTATAAAATGCTCGGCGGTAATTTCTTCGAAAGATCCAACCAGCGCGTTTTGCACATCGCCATCATTCAAAAGCATTATGGCATCGGTAAGCGCGTTTTCGAGCGAGAAACCCCGGTGCACATAGGTCGTGTTGTAGCCGTGGCTGTTGTGGTGCAGCGCTATCATACCATTGAGCGCGTTGTAGGTACTTTGGATAAACGGTGTAGGGTTCAGCGTTGTTTCCTTAAACTCGGTAATCGATTTCAGAAACCGTTCGGTATCGCTCAGGCTACCTTTGCCCGTGCCGGTAATGATGGCCTGCGGTTGGGCAATACCAGCATCTGCCAGGCACTGAATAGCAGTTACCATGCCTACTTTGGTTATTTTGCTCATGCGGCGCAGTTGCATCATGCCCATGTATTGCAGGTAATCGGGTTCCTGGTAAAACAGGATATTATCGTTGCTGGTGCGCACAGTGTCCGGTACCTCATTCGTCAGAAAGGTATCCTGCGCCGTCATGGCGCGGGCGGCTTGTATGTAGACAGGTTTAAGCATACCGGCTGAATACGAGGCTGGCGTTGTTGCCGCCAAAACCAAAGGAGTTACTTAATACGTGTTGTACGGCAATGTTTTGCTGCCAGGTGAGCGTGGGCGTAAGGCCCAGTTCGGGCATAGGCGTGTCAAAATTCAGGTTGGGGTATATTTCCCCATGTTGCAGGCTCAGGATAGAAAAAACGGCTTCTACTGCTCCTGCTGCGGCCAGTGTGTGGCCGGTATAAGGTTTGGTAGAGCTGAACGCGGGCATTTGCCCATCGAACAGCCTTTTCATAGCCATGCCTTCACTCTGGTCATTGTTTAGCGTAGCGGTACCATGTACGTTTACATAAGAAATGTCAGAAGCCTGTAAGCCAGCCATTTGGATAGCGCCCTGCATCGCCTGGTAGGCACCTTCCCCTTCGGGTGAGGGAGCCGTGGGGTGAAAAGCTTCGTTGTAGTTGCAATAGCCCGTGAGCTCTGCCAATACATTTGCCGGAGCGGTGTTTTCATTTACCAGTATTATATAAGCTGCTGCCTCGCCCAGGTTAAGCCCGTTGCGGTTGGCATCGAATGGCTTGCAATGCTGCTGGTCTATGTTTTTAAGGCTGTTGAACCCGTTGAGGGTAAAACGGGTAAGCGCATCGGTGCCGCCGCAAATGGCCACATCGAGCATGCCCTTCTTAATAAGGCGCGCACCAAACATAATAGCATTGGCCGAAGATGAGCAAGCCGTGCTAATGGTGGCCAGCCAGTCTTTAATACCAAAATGCTGCGCCAGCCGCTCGGTGCAATCGGCGCAATCAATGGTATCGGCCAGGCCGTTTACCTGGGTATCTGGGTCTATCAGGTCGAAATAAATATTTTCTACATCGCTCATACCGCCCACGGTAGAGGCATTGATAAGCCCGGTGCGGTAGCGGGCAATGTCGATACCGCTTTGGTCCAGCGCTTCCTGCAAGGCGGTTAAGCCCAGCAGGGTAGTGCGGGTATAATCGCCCGATTGTGCAGGCAGGCCAAGCCCTGTGCGCAGCGTTTCGTTATCTGCCGGCACTTCGCCAACGGGTAAAGTATGCTGGTAAATGGTTTGGAGCAACCGGGTATAGCCAATGCCAGAAGCTGCCTGGCGCAGGGCCTGCAGATTGCTGTTGGTGCCATTGCCCAGCGCGGAAACAACACCCATGCCGGTAACCAATACCCTGGTTTGGTGCATGTTTTAGAGTTTACGGTGGGTCTGGATATAATCGGCCATGGTATCAATAGAGGTCAATACTTTGCGGCCTTCGCGCGCATCTTCGATTTTAATGCCGTAGGTGCGCTCCAGTAATACCATCATTTCGAGGGAGTCAATGCTGTCCAGTCCCAATCCGTCTCCGAACAGTGGCGCACTATCGTTAATCTCTTCAGGTTTCATGCCCTGCAGGTTCAGTGCTTCAATAATCTGCTCTTTCAGTGTGCGCTTAAAATCCTCCATGTGTGATATCGAAAGTTGATTCAATCGTGCAAAAATAGCCATATTTCGTTAAGATGCTAAATGGCTTGCCGGCTATTTGTAAATATAAAATGGTATTTTACCATGTGTTAACTACCACCAAAATCTTTCCTGATGAAAACAATACTACTATTCCTAGGTTCATTGTGCTGTACTATCCTTTCATTTGCCCAGCCCGATTACCTTACCCCGATCTATAATTCCCGTGTAGTAAAAGATGTAACATATGGCGTAATGCCCGATGCCTGCGGCAATCCGGTAACCCTTAAAATGGATATTTATTACCCGGTGGGCGATAATAATGCTGCCCGGCCGGTAATGGTTTGGGTGCATGGCGGGGCTTTTATCTCTGGTACCCGGGCCGATATGGCTGCGGCTTGTATTGCAATGGCAGAGCGGGGGTATGTGGCGGCTACGGTAGATTACCGCCTGGGTTTGCAGAACAACAGCAGCACCAATCCTACCTGTGCAGGTGCCAAATGCGGGTATATTGCCGATAGCGCAGAGGCGTTCCGCGCCAGTTACCGGGCTATGCAGGATGTAAAGGGCGCTATCCGGTGGATTAAGAAAAATGTAGACTCTATTTGTGCCAAGAACGTATTTCTGGGTGGCGCCAGCGCCGGGGGTATCACCGCTTTGCAGGTGGTGTATGGCAAAAGTAAACCAGCTTCGTGTGGGGCCATTGCGCCATCTGCTAATGCTACGGTATACAGTGGCTGCGCCTTGCTGCCGGCGGGTTGCCTGTTCGACCGGGGCGATCTGGGGCCCATGGAAGGAACCTTGAATTTATACCCGGGTGCAGAAACCAATATCAAAGCAGTAGTGTCTGCTATGGGTGCGGTGTACGATACCAGTGAGATTCATGCAGATGATCCGCCTATGCTGCTTTACCATAAACCAAACGACCAGGTGGTGCCGTTTGGCCAGAACCAGCCTTTTGCACTGGCCAGCGTAACCTGTAGTGCCGTGCTCACACTAGGTTGTGGTGATCCCAATCCGCAGGCGCACTGGCCGGTAATACAGGGCTCTTCGCTCATCTACAGCCGGGTGCGTCACCTGAGCGGTAGCATTTACGCCGATACCTTATTCCGCGACAACTGTATAGTAGATTGTATTAACTCGGTGTGCCACGATGTGTATATGAATGAGATCGAGGAAAAAATGTATGTATTTCTCAAAGCGCGCATAGACCGGGGCAATTGCCTGGCGGTAGGCCTGGCTTCTGTTGAAAAAGCGGCAGCCAGTGTGCTGGTTGCTCCCAACCCGGCCTCGCATTGGTTCGAAGTAGCCTGTACGGAACAACCTGTATCCATTGAGGTCTATGACCTTACCGGTAGAAAAATATGGCAGCAGCTGCATCCCGCACAAAAACAACTGGTAGACCTGGGTGGTTACGCCAAGGGCTTATACATGGTGCAGGTAAAACTGAATGCAGGTACTGTACAGCGTAAAGTGGAAATCAGGTAACGGGGCTTGGCCCTGCAATGGAATCCTGTTATTTTTGACGCATGGAAACAGCCGTATCTCCCAACCAGATTGTAACGGAAACCGTTGCTTATGTTAAGCGCGAACTGCAGCATGCCGAAGGTGGCCACGATTGGTGGCATATATACCGGGTATGGCAAACCGCGCAACGGATTGCAGCCGAAGAGCAGGTAAATGCCCTGGTGGTAGACCTGGGTGCTTTGCTGCACGATATTGCCGATTCTAAATTCCATAACGGCGATGAAGAGATTGGTCCGCGCAAAGCGGAGGTCTTTATGCAAAGCATAGGTGTGCCGGATAGCATTACAGATCATGTGGTGCAGATTATACGTAATGTTTCTTTCAAGGGTGGTAAACAAGCCGCTACTTTTCACTCTCCTGAACTGGCTGTGGTGCAGGATGCCGACCGGCTCGATGCGTTGGGCGCGATTGGTGTGGCCCGTGCATTTAACTACGGTGGTTTTAAGAACCGGGCGCTATACGACCCCACCATTGCGCCAGACCTGCATATGGATAAGGAACAGTACAAAAACAGCACAGCACCTACCATCAATCATTTTTATGAAAAACTGCTGTTGCTGAAAGACCGTATGCATACTGCTACCGGCAAACGCATGGCCGAAAGCCGCCATCAGTTTATGGAGCAATACCTCGGCCAGTTTTATGCAGAGTGGGAAGGGGAGAAATAATGTGCTAATGATTCAATTGGCTAATGTGCCAATGGTGGAGAGCCTTTGAAATGCTCAGATACCTGGAAGGGCTCGCGGCGTCGCAGCGGAGAATATGATTTCACGCAAAGACGCAGGGGATTTCATTCACTATTGACTTTTCATCTTTTACTTTTGGCTTCTCACAGCGACGCAGCAGCTTGTCCCGCCCATGCGGGGGCACGGCGGAGAATATGGTTTCACACGAGACGCAGGGGGCGTTTTATTCACTATTGACTTTTCACCTTTCACTTTTGGCGAAAGCCCTGCCAGTTCTTTCTTGCTGTTTGTGATAGCAGGTGTTCCAATCCGCCAATTCGTAATCCGTTAATCCGTAATCTCTAACTCCTCCTGCCTTTCAGCCCCATTTTCTGCATATGGGTGACATTAACGGTATATACGCCAAACTCTTCGTTAACAATGCCCTGCAGGCGGTAGAAACCTCTTCCTTGTAATAGGTAAGCATGGGCGCTATCTGGAAAGTGTACGGTATCGAGCCAGTTGCCATCTGCATCGAGGAAAGTGCCAAAAAACATGTGCTCACCTTTTAGCGTTCTGGCGTATTTGCTGGTTACGAGATAGCCCATCATATCGACCTGTGTACCCTGTAGCTGGGGCAGGTCAATGGTTTTGGTGTATTTAACCGGCTCCGGATCATCCAGCAAGCGAAATACATCTCCCAACGGAAAGCCCAATATCTCCATTTCATCCAGCGCATCATCGAGTGGGTGCTGGTGCAGCTCCGGCAGTACAAAATCCATAGGTTTTTCTTCAAAAATGCTGCTGTGTGCAGGTACATGCTGTTTGTTTTTCTTTTGCAGGAAATTGGCTTCCCAGAGCAGGGCTTTTTTGTTTTTGCCGGTAAAGCGTAAGGCTCCGCAGCGAATAAGGATATTGAGTTGCTCCAGTGGTGGCTGCACCCGCTCTATAAAATCCTGCAGGTGCAGAAAGGAGCCGTGGCGGTGCCGTTCTTCCAGTATGCGGTAAATCAATTGTTCTTCGAGGTTTTGGATATGCACAAAACCGAGGTACACCTCTTTATCGTATAGTTGGGTAAGCTGCTTGCTTTGGTTTACACAAGGGGCGTGGATCTGTGCCCCGGTTCTTTTGAGCTCGTGGAAGTACAATTCGGTGTTGTAAAAGCCGCCGAAGTTGTTGATAACGGCCACCATAAATTCCATGGGGAAATAGGTTTTGAGGTACAGGCTCTGGTAGCTCTCTACCGCAAAACTGGCGCTGTGTGCCTTGCTAAAGGAATAGCCGCCAAAACTTTCGATCTGCCGCCATACCTCTGCCGTAACGTTTTTATCGTAGCCAAAGGCATCGCAGTTGTTGAAGAATTTCTGCCGGATTTGCAGAAACACATCGTGCCCGCGGTACTTGCCACTCATGGCCCGGCGCAGAATATCGGCCTCGGCCATATCCAGCCCGGCAAAATGGTGGGCCACTTTAATCACATCCTCCTGGTACACCATTACACCAAAAGTCTCTTTAAGCAATTCTTCCATTTTAGGATGCAGGTACACGACTTGTTTGGGATCATGAAACCGGAGAATGTATTGCCGCATCATACCACTTTGCGCCACACCCGGCCTTATGATGGAGCTGGCAGCCACCAGCGTAAGGTAATCTTCGCAGCGGAGCTTTTGCAGCAATTGCCGCATGGCCGGACTTTCGATGTAAAAGCACCCGATAGAATCGGCCTGTTTTATCTTTTGGGCCAGCACCGGATCTTTTTTAAATTTTTCTACCTCATGTATGTCAATGCTCACCTGTTTGTTTTCCTGCACCAGTTGTATGGCATCTTTGATATGCCCCAGGCCGCGCTGGCTCAGGATATCGAATTTGTTTAAACCTATTTTTTCGGCTACATGCATATCCAGCTGCGAAGTGGCAAAACCTTTGGGCGGCAGTTCGGTAACGGTATAGTGGTGAATGGGAAGCTCGCTGATGAGCATACCCCCGGCATGAATGCTCAGGTGATTGGGGAAGTTGGTCAGCGCCTTACTATACTGCAAAATGATACGATGAATCTTGTCTTCTGCGTCTTTGGCGTCAGGCAGCTCGGGCTTGCGCAGCAGCGCGTCTATTTCATGTTTGGGCAATCCAAATACTTTGCCCAGCTCGCGGATGGTAGCATTTTTTTGAAAGGTGCTGTACATGCCCAGCAACGAAACATGATCGCTGCCGTAGGTGTCAAACACGTATCGGATGATCTCATCGCGGTCTTTCCAGCTAAAGTCCATATCAAAATCGGGCGGCGAAGAGCGGTTGGGATTCAGAAACCGTTCAAAATAGAGGTCCAGCTCCAGCGGGTTTACATCGGTAATTTTGAGGCAGTAAGCCACCATAGAATTGGCGCCGCTGCCCCGGCCTACATAAAAGAAATCTTTGTGGCGGGCATACCGTATAATATCCCAGGTAATGAGAAAATAGGTGATAAAACCTTGCTTGCTTATAATGCTTAGTTCCTTATACAGCCTGGCTTTGGCCTCTATATGATCTTTGTGGCTTTCGGGGTAGCGGTAGGCCAGCCCCTCAAGCGACAGGCGTTCCAGCATGCGCCAGTCTTCTTCTGCGCTATGGGTAAACAGCTTCCTGTTCTTATCTGCTTTAAAATCGAGGGCTATTTCACAACTGGCCATTACAGTATAGGTGTTGTGCACGATTTGGGGGTAAGACTCAAAGCATTGCAGCAGCTTTGCCTCTGGCTCCAGCAACTCGTCGGGGCCGGCAATTTCTGAAGCCTGCTGCTGGCTCAGCAATATGTTTTTATCAATAGCGCGCAGCAGGCGGTGGGTATTATAGCCAGCTTTGTGTAAATACGTTACGGGTTGCTGCACCACATATTTGTGCGCGTATTGGGCCTGGTATAAGGTGTACAGCTTATTGACCTGCACAGGTTTTACGCCAATAAGTTCGTGCGGGTGCAGGGTTGCCGGGTCGTGCTGGCCCAATGGGTAAACGACCCATACCGTTTCGGAATCGATAAGCGGACGGGTGGCAAACGGTTGTTTCTGTTGCAGGTGCACCGATAAAAACCGGTTGATATGCTGCAGCCCCAGGTTGTTGCGGGCCAGCAGCAGGTAGCAGAACTGGTCGCCATTGCGCACTTCCACTCCGGCAATGGGACGTATGCCCGATTCGTGGCAGAAACCCATAAAATCCCATATATCCGAAGTGTTGTTGATGTTGGTGAGCGCCATGCAGGTTACGCCGGCTGCCGCTGCGGCTGTCACCAGTTCTTGGGTGTCTAGTGTGCCGTAGCGGTAGCTGAGAAAAGTTTTGCAATTGAGGTACATGCGTTGCCGGATTTAGGTGAAAGGTTGCGATTTGGTCAGGGGGGCGCAGGTTTATGGTGTTTTCCGGAATTGCTCCTGCTTTTCGGCGGCGTATTTTAGTTTAAGAAGGTATTGCGCTTTGCGTTGTTGTTTTTCGGCTTCGCCGTGCATGCCCGACGCGCGCATGAGCCGATCGGCGCCAAAACGGCTTTTAACACTGTCGATGGCCTGGTAGAGGCTTATCATTTTTTCGGTATCGTCGAACAGGCTTATCTGGTAGTTGCCGGGCACCAGGTGTGAGAACCGCACGCCAATAAGCCGCACCAGCAACCGCTTGTCGTACAGCTTGCGAAACAGCTCGCGTACGGTTTGCAGCAGAATATGGTCGCTGCCGGTATAAGACAGGCTGCATTGTTTGGTTACCGTATCAAAACTGGAGTACCGCAGTTTAACGGTTACACACCCGGTTAATTTCTGTTGCGAGCGCAGTTCAAACGCTATTTTTTCCGTCATACGCACCAGTTCGGTTTCCAGGAAACGGATGTCGATGGTATCGCTTTCAAAAGTGCTTTCGGTGCTAATGCTTTTTTGCTCGCTGTAAGGGATAATGGGGGTTTCATCAATACCATTGGCTCTGCGCCACAGCTCAATGCCCCGTTTACCCATCAGGTTATGCAACATTTGCATTGGTATCTCGCTCAGCAGGCGAATGGTGTTTACCCCCATCTGGTGCAGCAGGGCGGCGGTTTGCTGGCCCACCATGGGCAATTTTTCTACCACCATGGGCGCCAGAAAACTTTTTTCCTGCCCAAAAGGAATTTGTAGCTGCCCGTTGGGTTTAATCTCGTTGGTGGCCACCTTACTAATGAGCTTGTTGGAGGCCAGGCCAAAGGAAATGGGTAGTCCCGACTCCTTAATAATGGTTTGCCGCAGCTCATTTACATATTTGGCACAGCCCAAAAAGCGGTCCATGCCGGTGAGGTCTATGTAAAACTCGTCGATACTGGCTTTTTCATACACCGGTACATTCTTCGCAATGATTTCGGTTACTTTCTGCGAGTGCCAGCTGTAGCTTTCCATATCACCGCTAATAACTTTGGCCTCCGGGCAAAGCCGCAGGGCCAGTTTCATAGGCATAGCGCTGTGAATGCCAAATTTGCGGGCTTCATAGCTACAGGCAGCCACCACCGCCCGGTCGCTCTTA
This sequence comes from Chitinophagaceae bacterium, assembly GCA_031546985.1. Classification (GTDB taxonomy): domain Bacteria; phylum Bacteroidota; class Bacteroidia; order Chitinophagales; family Chitinophagaceae; genus JAVBJN01. The sequence goes on along the minus strand of JAVBJN010000045.1, from coordinate 54,874 downwards.
CCTCCAATAAGCAGGGGAATACCCTCCAATTTGGAATCCTTTTTAACCTCTACGCTTACAAAAAAAGCATCGAGGTCAAAATGAGCAATAAACCGGTTCGGATCGTTCAGTAACATAACATCTGGTGGTTAGCCTGTTGCTAAATTACTAAAAATATTAGTAATAAAAAACTAAAAAAGGTAGGAATGAAAAGCAACGACCCTCTGATTATGAGTCAGAGGGTCGTTATGTATATGTTATTATATTATGTGTTTAGGTAGGGGAAGGTATTTACCATCCGATGGTCTCTTCAAATCAGCGATCGTAAAATCAGAAATCAAAAAATCGTTACGGCATTCGGTAACAAACCGCGTTAATGTTCATGCCCGCGCCCACAGAAGCGAACAAAATAACATCACCGGGGTTGAGCTGGTGGCTTTGCTGCTGGCCTTTGCGCACCATATCGAGCAGGGTGGGCACGGTAGCTACCGAGCTATTGCCCAGCAGGTGTATGTTCATAGGCATAATATTGCCAGGCACTTCGCGGTCGTACAGTTTGTAAAACCGTTTAATGATGGCTTCGTCCATTTTTTCGTTGGCCTGGTGAATAAATACCTTCTTTACCTCATCAATACCTACGCCAGATTGGTCCAGGCATTCTTTCATGGCCTGCGGTACGTGAATCATAGAGTATTCGTAGATCTTGCGTCCCTTCATCTTAATAAACCGGATGCGGGGGTCGGAACCCGGAAAATTGGATTTGCCCAGGTTCAGAAAATAAGCTTCTTCGTTGGAGTGCGATTGCGCGCTAAAGGATAAGATGCCCGGGCCGTTTCCGTCGGTTTCTATACGCTCCAGCACCGCAGCGCCCGCGCCATCGCTGAATATCATACTATCGCGGTCGTATTTGTCAATCACCCTGCTCAGGGTTTCGGCGCCAATGACCAGTGCTTTTTTAGATAGGCCGCTTTTGAAAAAAGCGTTGATCTGGATTACCGATTGTATCCATCCCGGACAGCCAAACAGTAAATCATAGGCTACGCACGAAGGGTTGTGTATGCCCAATCCGTTTTTTACCCGGTTGGCCAGCGAAGGCACTGCATCGGTCTGGATGGTATGTTGTATAACGTTTCCAAAGTTGTGGGCTACAATAATCTGGTCCAGCGTTTCGGGGTCAATGCCCGAATCTTCAATGGCCAGCCGGGCGGCAATCGTAGCCATGTCTGATGTATTCATGTCGGCATCGGCATACCTGCGCTCTTCAATGCCCGTAATGTCTTTAAATTTTTCCACCACTTCCATCGGAGGCGTTGTAATGCGTTGATGGGCTTCGTCATAAAAGTCGTGAACAGTAAAATCGCGGTTGGTTTTAATCTGGGAAGGAATAAAGCTACCGGTGCCGGTAATAATGGTCTGATACATGTTAATTGGTTAGATACAATTATAAAGTTAGGAGAAAAATGGGGAGTGAAATAAGAATATTATGCCGGATTATGTTAATAATATAGCCATATTATTAAAACCTCAAACACTACTGACATAGGGTTGTCAGCAGGCGGTTTTATCTTGCTGTTACATAAACGTAAATGATATGAATACAATTAAAATGGAGCGGTTCAGCATCATCGGCATTGCGGTGAGAACAACTAATGAAAACGAACAGGCTATGCAGGATATACCTGCATTGTGGCAGCGTTTTTTTGCAGAGCAGGTATTGACCCGCATACCCGGCAAAGTAGACGATACGCTTTACTGTGCGTACACCGATTATGAGAAAGACCATACCCGGCCTTATACCACCGTATTGGGCTGCCGCGTGTTTGATGCATCGGTAGTGCCCGAGGGTATGACCGCGCTTACGATAGATGGTGGTTCCTTTACCCTGCACACTGCCAAAGGCAACCTGAACGAAGGCGTGGTGGTTAACGAATGGTTCAAAATCTGGAATGCTGATCTGCCCCGCAAATACGCATCCGACTACGAAGTGTATGGCGCAAAAGCGCAAGACCCTGCCAACGCAGAAGTTGATATATTTATATCCGTAACCTAAAAACAGCACACCTATGATGCGGGCGGTAGAAGAATACTTTTTGCGAAGGGAAGAACCGGTTAAAAGCTGTATGCTGGCTTTGCGGCAGCTTATTATGGACTTCCGGCCCGAGATTACCGAAGAGTGGAAGTATGGTATGCCGTTTTATTACCTGGGTGGTAGAATGTTCTGTTATTTATGGACGCATAAAAAATATAAGCAACCTTATGTTGGGATTGTAGAAGGTGGCCGGATAGACCATCCGCTGCTGATACTCGAAAAACGGGCCAGGATGAAGATCCTGCTTGTAGATGAGCATGCAGATATTCCGGTAGCGGAGCTGCACGATATTCTAACACAGGCGGCCTCTTTTTACCCTAACTTAAAAACATGACACTGCATACCCAACGGCTTATTTTACAGGAAGTACAAGCTGCTGACGCAGCAGAAATACATGCGTTGAACATACTGCCAGAAACCGACCGCTACAACACATTGGGCATACCGGAGCACCTCAGCGAAACCGAATTGCTGGTAGCCGAATGGATGGCCATGCGTACCGTGCACCCGCAGCAGCATTACGTGTTCGCCATCCGGCAGCAAGCCTCGAATGTCTTTATCGGCAATATTGGATTGAAGTTGAGCGCTGCCAAATACAGGCGGGGCGAAGTGTGGTACAAAGTGCATGTATCGCATTGGGGCCAGGGCTATGCTACCGAAGCGCTCAGGGCTGTGCTGCATTTCGCTTTTGCTTCGTTGCACCTGCACCGGATAGAGGCCGGCTGCGCGGTAGAAAACAGGGCTTCGGCAGCTGTGCTGCAAAAGGTGGGCATGATCCGCGAAGGGGGTAAACGTAAAGTGCTGCCCATTCGTGGTGAGTGGGTAGATAACGACGAATACGCCATTTTAGAAGAAGAATATTTTGACCAGCAGATGAACGGCGATGAAGATAACAATGATTGAAACCGGTGCTTTAACGTTGCCACAAAAAACAGATATCCTGCGCATCTGGAACGAGGAATACCCTGTACCACTTATGCTGGCAGATCTTTCTGCACTGGAGGCTTACCTTGCCGGATTGCAACAACGCAGACATTTTCTGGTAACCGATGAAACCGAAGCGGTTAAAGGCTGGTTGTTTTTGTTTGAGCGGGATGCCGCGCAATGGTTTGCCATTATTTTAGACCATACTTTGCAAGGGCAGGGCTGGGGCAGCATATTGCTCAATACGGCCAAAAGCAAAGTGCCTGAGCTGAATGGCTGGGTGAGCGATAAGGCGGGTAACCTGAAACAGGATGGCGCTGAATATACTTCCCCGCTGGGATTCTATATTAAAAATGGATTTGTAGTAGATGCCGTTACCCGGTTAGAAACACCGGTCATATCGGCGGTAAAAATTTATTGGAACAGCGCAATGGAAAACGGAATAATTAAAGCTACACCTGCCGATTATGCAGCATTAACGGCAGTTTGGGAGGCTTCGGTACGGGCTACGCACGATTTTTTAGACCCGGCAGATATCGACTATTTTAAACCACTGGTGCTAAATGAGTTTTTGGGCGCGATGGAACACCTGGTGTACCTTAAAGCCGATGATGGCAATATAGCCGGATTTGCAGGTGTGCTCGATCACAAAATAGAAATGCTCTTCTTGCATCCCGATAGCCGGGGCAAAGGCATCGGAAAACAATTGCTCGACTATGCTGTGCATACGCTGCAGGCCAATACCGTAGATGTAAATGAGCAAAACGGGCAGGCCGTAGGCTTTTACCAACATGTTGGTTTTAAAGTGGTAAGCCGCTCCGAAACCGATGGCATGGGTAAACCTTATCCTTTGTTGCATATGCAACGGAGCGTGCATTGAAACGCCCCCGCGATATTTTTTCCCGCAGATATAAGACCACATCCTGCAAGCGTCTTTTAGGGAACGTATTTGCAGCCCAATAATGATGTCATGCTGCATCCTGACGCAGGAAGGAAAGCAGTATCTGCGCTGTGGAAATGCTGCTCTCGCTCCGCAGGATGACCATAGACTTTTGTTATGCTGAGGAAAGGGATGCCTTTGTGCACAACGCTCCTGTCCATTCACTATTGACTATTGACTATTGACTGTTCATAACTCACTCCTTTCTGAAAATGCCTTAAAAAGACTTTTTTGTCTTAAAATATTGCAAACGTGATGCAGATCATTGTTGGGCAGTAGCCACAGGAATACTTTTGTAAAATATTTACAAAGGTTGCATATGAGGTACTGGAAAAAACTTTCCGTAGCAGAGCAGGAGCAGCGGATAACCGAAGCGCTGAGAGACAATATCGATTACAAACGCAAAATGTCGTTGGGCATACCAGCCTCTAAGCTGGACTCCAAAGTATTTGACGATACGGCCGTCTTTCTCAAAGACGCGCCCTTGCTGAGGGCTTACGCGCAAAACCCCAATCATATTGGTTGCCATACTTTAGGCGATTCTGAACCGTTTTTCAGAGGTACCCAAAACCTTGAAAAAGAGGTAATTGCCTTATTGAGCGAAGACTTGCTGAAAGCCGGGCCCGGCGAGTGTGACGGGTATGTGGCATCGGGCGGTACAGAAGCCAACCTGCAAGCCGTGTGGATTTACCGCAACTACTTTATGCAGGAGTTTGGCGCGGCCATTGGAGAAATCGGCATCCTGAGCTCTGCAGATACGCACTACTCGGTAGCCAAATCATCTAACCTGCTCAACCTGCGCTGGTACAGCGTTCCCGTTCAGCACGATGATCGTAGTATTATCGCTGGTAAACTGGATGAGGTGGTGGATGGCGCTATCGCAGATGGCATTAAATATTTTATTGTGATCTCCAATATGGGTACCACCATGTTTGGCAGTATCGACGATCCTGAGTTGTATGCCGCTTGCCTGCATAGCCGGAATATGCCTTTTAAACTGCATGTAGACGGGGCTTTTGGCGGATTTATATACCCGGTGAGTAATCCTGGCAATACCATCAATTTTACCAATCCGGTGGTGTCTTCTTTTACGCTCGATGCACATAAGATGTTGCAGGCGCCATATGGCACAGGCATTTTCCTGATCCGTAAAGGGTTAATGGAATACGTATACACCAAAGAAGCCGGTTATGTAAATGGGATGGACATTACCCTGAGTGGTAGCCGTTCCGGTGCCAATGCCATTGCTGTTTGGATGATTTTGAACGCTTACGGGCCATTTGGCTGGCTGGAGAAGATTAATACCTTGCTGTACCGCACCGATTGGTGTTGTGAGCAGCTCCGGGAGCTGGGCGTGCGGTTTTACCGGCATCCGCAGATGAACATCATTACTATTGAAGCGGCAAGTATGCCATCTGAATTGGCAGAGAAATACCGACTGGTGCCCGATTCGCATGGTGATGCAGTACAGTGGTACAAGATTGTAATTATGGATCACGTAGAACTCGACGATCTGCAGGCTTTTATTGCAGATTATAAAGCTGCAGGTTTGGAATTAAAACATTGCGAGTGTATGCAGTGTGGTGCAGGATGTAGAGATTAGACTCCTTCTCTTCGGTTCCTGAGCTTGTCGAAGGGCCGAAGGGCATTAATCCAACTGCTATAAAAAGTCAATGTTCCCTTGCTCCCATAAAAAAGCCGTTCCAGAAATGGAACGGCTTTCGTCATTGTATATTGCTGGGATCTGTAAACTTACTTAATGGTGCTGCCTGCTCTTATCTCTTCGCTGGCTTTGGATACCAGTATATCGCCACTATTGACGCTGCCAAAGATCTCTACCTTGTTTTCGGTTTCGCGGCCTTTTTTGATGGGCACCCGGGTCGCTTTATTCTCAATCACTTTGATTACAAAAAGCCCTTCTGCCGAATTAACCACTGCCGATTTGGGTACAACAAAACTGGTTTGCGCGCTGTTGAGCGGCAGGTGTACTTCTGCAACCATACCGGGCAGCAACTGTTTTTGGTCGTTAAATACATCCATTTCTATTTTTTCGGAGCGGAGGCGCAGATCGAGCGCACCAGCCATACGGGTGATCTTGGCGTGGAAAGTCTCGCTGGGTAATGATCTTACGGTAAACGTAATATCATCGCCCGGCTTTAAATACCCGGTATTGGCTTCGGGCACTGATACTGCCAAACGCAGGTGTTTCTGCTCCTGCAAGGTGAACAATGGCAGTTCCGATCCTTTACCCGACGGGCCTACATAAGCACCGGGGTTTACGTTTTTGGAGGTAATAACACCGCTGAACGGCGCACGTATTTCCAGGTAGTCTTTAATTACCGTTACTTCTTTGTGGGCCGCTTTGGCCGCTTCCAGTTGTGCGAAGTCAGAGTTTTTGCGGGCAAAAGCCACATCCAGGTCGTTTTGCGAAATGGTACCCGGTGTTTTGCTGGTTTCCAGCAGGCGGTCGTAGGTCGATTTGCTGGCTGTGTATACCGCCAGTTGCGATTTTAATTTAGACTCTGCCGCCGCGCTTTGCGATAGCAGTTCGGGCGCTTCCAGCGTAGCCAGCAATTGCCCGGCTTTTACTTCTGTACCAATATCGGCCTTCAGCGTTTTTACAAAGCTGTTCACTTTGGCATACAGGTCTACCTGCTGGTAAGCGATCAGTTCGCCCGGCAGGAACAGGGCTGTATTCATCGTGTCGGCTTTAAGGGCAAAAGTCTCTATAGGTGCAGGTGCTTTTGTTGCAGCCGCTTCCGGTTTGCCCTGGCTGGCAGTGCAGGCCGAGAGCGTAGCTACGGAGAGTAAACCTAAAAAGGCTGCGGGTAGGTATGCTGATCTATTTTTCATCGGAACTATTTAAAGAGGGTATATAGTGTTTGCTTTCTTTGTCTTCGGGGTCGAGCGATACAGAATCGAGTGAGGTTTTGCCCTGTACCCAGGCAAATACCAGGGGCAGGATAACCAGTACCGCGATGGTAGAGGCAATAAGCCCGCCAATTACCGCACGGCCCAGCGGAGAGACCTGTTCGCCGCCTTCACCATGTCCAATAGCCATAGGTAACATACCAGCCACCATGGCCACACTCGTCATAATGATGGGGCGCAAACGCAGCGCTGCCGCCTGCCTGGCCGATTCCAGCGCGTTGCCATTGTGCTTGCGCAAATGTTCTGCATTGGTAATAAGCAGTACTGCATTGGCGATAGATACCCCCACCGACATGATGATACCCATGTACGATTGCAGGTTAAGGGTAGAGTGTGTAACGGTAAGCATGAGCAAAGAACCCAGCACTACCGCAGGCACAGCCGAAAGGATAACCAGCGGCACTTTAAACGACTGGAAATTGGCCGATAGCATGAGGAAGATGACCACAATGGCTACCAGCAGGCCCGATTGTAGGCTGTCCAGTGTTTCGGTAAGTACAGTGCTCAAACCTACAGGGGCCACAAACAAGCCACGTGGCAACTCGCCCAGGTTTGCAATTACCTTATTCACATCTTTGGTAGCGGTACCCAAATCTTTATTGCTCAGGTTGGCGGTTACCGAAATGTAAGGCATAGCGCCCACGTTGTCGTTTTCGCCATACGTAGTGTCTGGCGTAATGGTAGCCACATCGTTCAGCACCGGGCGCACCGCGTTTTTGAGCAATGGAATTTCGCCAATCTCATCTTTGGTATGCATTTTATCGAGCGGCACCTGCACCTGCACGTTGTAAGACAGGCCTGCTTTTTCGTCGATCCAGGTATTCTTCTCGGTGTAGCGCGAAGAGGAAGTAGAGGCGATAAGCGAACGCGAAATATCGCTCATATCCACACCCAATTGCGCAGCACGGTTACGGTCTATATCGATGTTGAGCGATGGATATTTAATAGGCTGGCCAATCTGGATATCGCGCATATAATCAAACTGCTTTAATCCGGCAATGATCTTATTGGCGTAGGCCTCGTTCTGCTTTTTATTCTTACCAGAGATACGAATTTCGATAGGTGTGGGCGAGCCCTGGCTCAATACTTTATCGGTAAGTTCGATGGGCTCGAACGACAGTTTTACATCGGGCAATACGGCTTTTACCTTCTCGCGCAGTTGGTCTTTAAAATCGTCCATATTGGCATGGTAATCTTTAAGACTAATCTGGAACACGGCTTCGTGCGGGCCGGAGGTAAACAAGTAGATAGGGCTTACAGAGAACAGCGAAGGGTGCTGGCCTACATATACCGATGATATGGCAATATGCTCTTTGCCCACCATTTTCTCCAGCTCGTGCAGTATGGTAATCGCTTTCTCTTCTGTGCGCTCAATACGGGTACCATCGGGAGCACGCATGCGCAACTGGAACTGGCTGCTGTTTACTTTAGGCAGCACATCGCGACCAATGGTGTTGAGCAACAATACTGCAGCGCCCGAAACCAGCGCGAGGTACAGCAATACCACCGCTTTCTTTTTTGGGAACAAGCGCTCCAGCAGGTTGAGAAAACGGTTTCTGAATTTTTCGAACCCGCTGATCTTACCATCGTTGTTAAAATCTTCGCGATTGGCCAATACTTTTTTCTGGTCAAAAGTATCGTGTTCCGATTCTGGTGTAAGGCCCGATGCAGCAAATATCTCTGCATCTGTAGCGTTTTGGGGCGCATGTTTGGGCGGGTGCACTTTCATGAGCCAGTTGGCCATAACGGGCACAAAGGTTTGGGATAGCAGAAACGATACCACCATAGAGAAACCAATGGACAATGCCAGTGGCAGGAACAACGCACCGGGAATACCCGTCATGGTAAAGGCCGGAGCAAACACTGCAAGTATACACAACAGGATAAGTAGTTTGGGGAAGGCTATTTCCTGGCAGGCATCCCAAATAGCCAGGGCTTTGGGCTTACCCATATCGAGGTGCTGGTGTATGTTCTCGATGGTTACCGTACTCTCATCTACCAGAATACCAATGGCCAGCGCCAGTCCGCTCAGCGACATGATATTGATCGTTTGCCCAAACAGTTTCAGGAACATAACCCCGGTAATGATAGAAGTGGGTATCGTCATGATTACGATAAGCGCGGCCCTCCTGTCGCCCAGAAAGAGCAGCACCATTAAACCCGTAAGCACTGCACCAATAATACCTTCTGTAACCAGGCTTTTTACCGCATTGATTACGTAAACAGACTGGTCAAATTCGTACGACAGGCTTACATCTTCCGGTAAGGTGCTTTGTATTTTGGGCAGGTTTTTCTTCAGGTTGTTGACCACTTCCCAGGTAGAGGCATCGCCTGCTTTGGCAATGCTCACATACACCGACCGCTTACCGTTTACCAAAGCGTAACCAGCGGTAATATCTGCCCCGTCTTTTACAGTAGCCACATCCCGGAGGTAAAGGTTTTGTACACCACCTTTAAACAGCGGAATGTCTTCAAAATCCTTAATGGTTTTGATGGTGTTATTGGTAGGCGTAATATAATTTTGGTCGCCGATGCGCACGTTTCCGGAAGGTGCCGTTTGGTTATTGATCCGTATGGCTTCTACAATCTGGTCGGGCGTAAGGTTGTGCGAGCGCAGCAGCCCGGGATCTACGTTTACTTCAATGGTGCGCGGGCTACCTCCAAATGGCGGTGGCGCCAGCAAACCCGGAATAGCGGTAAACGAAGCCCGCACATATACGTTGGCCAGATCCTGCAATTCGTTATTGGAGCGGGTAGGACTGCTAAGCACCAACTGGCCTACGGGCAATGAAGATGCATCAAAACGGATGATAAACGGCGGTTGCGATCCCGGCGGGAAAGCTGCCTGTATACGGTTGGAGAGTGCGCTTAACTCTGCTGCGGCCTGCGCCATGTTGGTACCCTCGTAATAGGTAATCTTCATGAGCATCAACCCCTGGATGTTTTTGGTTTCAATATTCTTGATACCATTGGCAAACAGCAACACGTTTACATAGTTTTTGGCAAAATAGGCTTCCATCTGGTTGGGTGTGTAACCGCCAAAGGGGTGGGCGATGTAGATGACCGGCAGGTTCATCTGCGGCAGAATGTCTACTTTAATATCGCGTGTGGCTTTGAGACCGAAGAAGAACAATCCGGCAACAAGCACTAAAATGGAAATAGGTTTGCGGAGGGCCGCACGAATCAGATTCATTGGGTAGGCGGATTATAATTCGTTCATAAATAATGCGGTATCGCCAGCGGCTGCCGCTTTGAGCAATAAAGCCTGCCAAACATTGCTGTAAGCAATATCGCGCTCGGTTTCGGCCCGGTTCAGCGCATACAGGGTTTGGGTTACATCTACAATATTGGTAAGCCCGTTGCGATACAGTGTGCTCTTTTGCAGGTAAGCATCCGATGCGGCTTTTACCTGTATAATGGCTTCGTTGTAGTTGGAAAGTGCGTTTTTGATTTTGGCATTGGCCAGTATCATTTGCGCGTTCAATTGCTGATCGGCCAACTCAAATTCTGCTTTAAGGCCCTGGGTTACCAGTTGCTGTGCTTTTACCTGCGGGTGATTGCGCATAATGGTGGTCAGGTTCCAGTTCATACCCACGCCAAACAGGTAGTTGCTGCGGGTGGGGGTAATGCCGGTTATATAATCCTGCGAAAAAGCATGCTGGTTGGCAGTATAAGCCGGTTCAAAACCCGAGCCCCGTGTCTGGAAAATACCAAACAGCGAGAACGAAGGGTAGTAGGCCCGGTTCAGAAAGCGGGTTTGCTCATCGCTCACCTTTACCCGTTGCTCGTAATACTGGCGCAGCGGGTGCTGGTTGATATTGGAATGGGTGGTGTCGAGTATGCCACCGGGAATATGGGTAATAAAAGTAGTATCCAGCGTAAAGGTGTCGGGCGTGACGCCCATCATTACCGCCAGTTGGTTGGTCATTTCCTGCTCCAGATCCTGCGATTTGGTAACTGCTATGCGCGCGTTGGCTACTTCTGCATTGGCCTGCGACGAATCTACCCCGGCAATGAGCCCATTGGCAGAGCGGGTTACCGCATTGTTGCGGAATACAATGGCCCGCTCCAGGTTTTTGCGTTGCGATAAGGTAATGCGCTGGGCTGCCAGCAGGTTCAGGTAAGCCGCGGAGGTGCGTATCTGGTGTTGGAATTGCTCCTGCTCCAGGTCGCGTACGTCGCGTGTAGCAATAGCGTCCGAAACCTTAATTTTTTCTCTTACACGTCCGAAGGTGAAGAACTCCCAGTTTACATTGGCCAGGTATAATGCACCAAATGCGGCGTTCCAGTTCTGGCTAGGCAGCGGCAAGCCAGATGAGGCTACGCCGTAACCGCCAAAACCATACAAAGGCCCGTTTTGACCGTTAACGGTACCAAAATCCTGCTGGGCAGATAAAACAAGGTTGGGCAGATAATCGCGGCGGCTTTGGGTGGCCGACAATTTTGAAGCGCCGGCATAATTGCTTTTGGCTTTAATGGTGCCGTAATTGCTGAGGGCCTGGTGCACTGCTTCCTGCAGGGTAAGTACCTGCGCCTGGGCAAAAGCAGCAGGCAAGGCGGTGAGGATGAGCAGCTGGCGGATAAATTTTTTCTGTATCATAAATGTATCTCAGAGCAAAGGATGCCAGCATTATGCTGAAACCCGGTGCAAAGTGACTACATCAGTTTGAAGCAATTTTGAAGATAAACGCTTATGTGAATTTTACATCAAGTATGTGCCAGCCTTCTTTAAAGTGGTAGCTGATGCCAAACTGGTTAAGATCGCAGATCTGTTTTACAATAGCCAGGCCAATGCCTACAGAGTGGGCGCATTGGTTGTCTTTCTTAAATCGCTGAAACATTTGGCTGGTGGGTATTGTGGGCGTTTTTCCGGTATTTTTTACCGTTAATCCCCGGGGAGTGAGGCATACAAAAATTTGCCCGTTGGGCGTATTGTGGCGAATGGCGTTGCTCAATAAATTGTGTAAAAGGATATCTGCTAAAGCTCTGTTAAAATTCAGATGTACCGGTTCGCTTATCTGGGTTTTGAGGGTGATCGACTTCATGTCTATCAGTTCTTCTACCGCATCGAGCGATTCCTGTACGGTTTGGTTTAACAAAATACTTTCTGATTTATCGTATTCGTGGTGCTCCAGTTTGTTAAGCAATACCAGCGATTGGTTAATGCGGGAGAGCTTTTCAATCTCCTTTTGCATATTGCCAATCAGTTGCGCCTGCTCACCGTTAATATCCGATTCTACCAGCAGGTCTAGTTTGCTGCGCATAATGGCCAGCGGGGTTTGCAGCTCATGTGAGGCGTTTTCCGAAAACTCTTTGAGCGAGGCGTAGTCTTCTACTACTTTATCGGTCATTTTTTGCAGAAAACAGTTGAGCTCATTAAACTCTTTGGTGCGCGTGCGTGGTAGCACCAGCGGCTTTTTGTTTTTGATGTTAAAGCCCTGTATGGCTTTAAGGCTGCGGTAAAAAGGCGATAATATAGAATTGGAAATAAGCCTGGCCGAAATACCCACCAGTGTAAGCAGCAAAATAAGTATCCAGGTAAAGGAATCGAGCAGGCCTTTAAAGATTTCGTTGGCTTTGGTAATGTAGTTGTACGACTCCACTTTATAGCTGCGATGGTCGATGGAGTAAAAGGTGTTTACAGTTAAGCGGCATTCCTTGCGTTGGGTGGCCGTGTTGTAAAAGCTGTTTTCGGTTACGTAAAAATCGCCGGTGTTAACCGCCGAATCGAGTTGGGTAATGATAATGGGCCTTCCGTTGGTAAATCCGTTGATGGGATTGCCTTTGCGCATTTGATCGGCTACTGTATTGTTCAGGTTTTTGAGCCGGGCAATCTCGGCCCGGTCTATCTCGTTTTTTACCTTATGGTAGGCAATAACACCGCCTGCTACCATAACCACAAGGGTGATGGAAAGATACCAGATGGTGAATTTATTGATCAGTTTCATGCTTTGGAGGCGTTGAATTTGTAACCCAGTCCGTAAACCGTATCAATATAATCGGTACCGCCCGCAGCCGCAATTTTTTTGCGCAGGTTTTTCAGGTGCTGGTACACAAAATCAAAATTATCCATGTTTTCGGTATAATCGCCCCAGAGGTGGGCAGCGATGGATTGGCGCGAGAGCACCCGGTTTTTGTTGACCAGGAAATACAGCAGCAGGTCAAATTCCTTTTTGGTCAGGTCCAGCGTAGTTTCGTGAATGCGTGCTTCGAGCAGATCGGTATTGAGTTGTATTTCGTTAAAATTGATAATATGATCGCCGTTCAGGGTTTTGCGGCGGTAAATGGCCCGCAGCCGGGCGTGCAGCTCTGCCAGGTGAAAAGGCTTGGTAAGGTAGTCGTCTGCACCGCTTTCCAGCCCTTCTACCTTATCATCGAGCGCGTTTTTGGCAGAAGTAATGAGTACGCTGCTCTGGATATTCTCTGCCTTAATGAATTGGAGCAGATCCAGTCCGCTGCCATCGGGCAGCATAATATCCAGCAATATGATGTCGTATTGAAAAGAAATGAGTTTATCTCTCGCGTCATCGCAAGTATAACAGACTTCACAGATATATCCCTCGTTGTGTAAATACTTCCGCACACTGGTGGCCAGTTCTGCATGGTCTTCTACAATCAGCACTTTCATAAGATGCAACACTACAGTTTCTTTTTGAAGAAAACTTGAAGCAAAGGTAGGGGAATTGGCTTAGGGCTTCGGGCTTCGACAAGCTCAGCCACCGAATGAAGAGAGACAGACTCCGCCGGCTTTCCCAGAGCCCGCATGGATGGGGCAGGCACTGTTGAAGGCCCTTTATCAGTACTAACCACAAATCTAAATCAAACTGGCATAGGTGGCTGAGCCTGTCGAAGCTACCGTTTCCGCTTATTCTCTACCCAACCCGAAATAGTAAGGAAGAAAGCGCTGAAACCCGTTAAGGCCAGCAGGTGCGGCATAATCTGCCGCAGGTTGCCATTGCGGAGAAATAAGGTGTTAATGGCATCCAATCCCCAATGCAGGGGCGATATTTTGGCCAGGTTTTGCAATGATTCGGGCAGGATCTCTACCGGAATCCAGATGCCGCCAATGGCCGACAGGATAACAATAGAAATGGAGCCAAAGGGCAGCGCCTGGTTGGGCGTTTGGAATAATGAACCAATGCATACGCCATAGGCCGTAGCTGTAAAGGATACCGCTACAATAATGGCCAGCAAGGCAAACGGCGCATGACCCATATACAGCGCCGGTAAACCCAGGTGCGGCAATAGTTGCACACCAAGCTGCAACATCAGGTAAAACTGGGCTATGCCCACCAGTACATAAAAGAATACTTTACCAATAAGAATGTCGAAATAAGAACCCGGAATGAGCTTCATACGCACAAAACTACCGTCTTCGCGCTCGCGGATCATATTACCGGCTATGGGAATAATGATGAAGAACAAGCCAAATAAGGCCCAGGCTGGTACATTGTGCTGCACCGAGTTGGTAGCAGGGTTTACCTTGCTTTCTTTGGTAGCCGGTATTTCTTTGATCTGGATGGATTTGAGTTTTTCGTCGAGTTTGAATTCCGAATTTGCCGTATCGTTTTCGCCGCGCATGGTTTTGCTGAGGCGCGCCAGTACTATCTCTGCCTGGATTTTGGTAATGTTTTTCTCCAGCGCGTTCATAATCGACAACTTGAACGTCTGCTTGGTAACAGGATCAAAATAAATGGAGATATTGCCCATGCTGCTGCGGCTTTCCCGCTCGGGCAACTGACCTGCCGCCCCAATCTGTTTGCCTATTTCGTTGGCAATCTGGTTGGCGCTGTTTACCATTTCGGCGGTTACGCCTTTGGGTATAATGATGCCGATCTTGTAAATGCCTTTTTGCACCAGGCTTAATGCAGAAGAGTCATTGAGCGGTTGGTGGTCTACTTCTTTTATAAGCCTGAACTGTTTGGTCTGGCTTATACCTTTTTCTACTTCCTGGGCCAGTTGTCCCTGGTCGTTATCTACCCACAGAATGTCGAAAGTGAGATCCTGGTACTCGCGGAAAGGCGCATCCTGGATAAGCGCCATGATAACGGTAAGCGCCATCGGCATCAGAAACAGCAGGCTAAGGCCCGCGATGTCTTTGCCAAAGAGGCGCAGTTCATTTAATATGGTAGCAAGTATTCTTTTCATGTTAGTCGCGCACGCTGTGTCCTGTAATATGCAGGAACAGGTCTTCCAGGTTGTTGCATTGGTGTTGAGAAATAAGTTGTTGTGGTTGGCCGTGAGCTACCAGTGTGCCATTGTCTATAATGGCCACTTCGCTGCACAGTTGCTGGGCTTCTTCCAGCAAGTGCGAGGTGTAAATGATAGAATGCCCCTTGCTGTTGTACTCTTTCAGAAAAGCCACAATCATGTTGCGGCTTTGCACATCCACACCCGCAGTGGGTTCATCTAAAATGAGCAATTCGGGATCGTGCAGCAGTGAGGCTATAATATTGGCCCGGCGTTTCATACCACCGGAATAGTTTTTGATGGCTTTTTTAGCGTTTTTTTCCAGGCCAAACAGTTGCAGGTAATGGTAAATCTTTTCTTTAAGTGCAGGATTGCCCAGGCCATACAACCTGCCTATGTATTGCAGGTTTTCCAGTGCAGTTAGCTGCGGGTAAAGCGCAATCGATTGGGGTACCACACCAATGCGGCGTTTGATATCCTGCAGCTGGTTGCGGGTATCGTAGTCCAATACTTTTACGGTGCCTTTGTCTTTGGCTACCAGTCCGCACAAAATCGAGATGGTAGTGGTTTTGCCAGCGCCATTAGGTCCCAGTAACCCGGCAATAATACCTTTGGGGAAACTAATGTTCAGCCCCCGGAGCGAAGGCTCCAGCGCGTTGGCATAAGTCTTGTGCAGGTCGGTGATCTCCAGCATATAACCGGATTCCTGTTTTTGCGCTTTAGCTGCGGTCATAGTTATTTGATCTTCTTTAACCGTTCAAAAAGCACTCTTTCTTTTTCTGAAATATCTTCCAGCATATCGCCCAGCTCGGCGTAAGAAACCCGGTTGGTGCTGCGGTCTTTGCAGGTGCGTGCGGCCGAGTAGGCAAAATTGCGCCACTGGTCGCCGATTTTGGTCATCTCCTGGCTTTGTTCCAGCATAATATCGTTTTGCAGCAGCGTACCCGCTTCGCGCAGGAATGCGGCATAGATGAACCGGAATCCTGCGCCACCAGTGCCAATCTCTTCCTGCATGCGGATGATATTGCCCAAAAACAAGGTAGCCCTGCGGCTGTCCAGTTTGGTGGGGTATTGCCGGATGCGCTTGCCCAGGAAACGGATGCCTTTGTATCCAAACATGGGGATGGGCGGTGTAAGCATAAACCAGCAGGTTTGCTTAATGCCTTTGATGATGGGGTCTTTAAGATCTACCTGCTGCGGTGCCGAAACGGGGTAGTACATTTTGCCCTTAGGCTCCGGAAAGCCTTTGGCAAAGCGCGCTTTTACCAGCTCTTCTTCGGGCAGGCGGGTTACGGTATCCATTATCGGATCGCTGATGAGGTATTCGTTTCCTTCTTTGCCATACACAATAAGGTTATGCGCGTTGAAATGAAAACGGAAAGCCGGCGGCAGGTAGCTGAGGTAGTATACACTGCTGAGCATACCTACAGGGCGGTTTTGGGCCAGGGCTTCGTCCAGGGCTTTCATACCGGCAGCTTCGGAGCTGAACGACTCGCGGTGAATCTTTACGCCCAGCCTCTCGCAGGTGCGTTTAAAGATGTAGCCAGGAAAAATGCGGAAAGTAGTGCCCGGTACGCCATTTACCTTAACAAAAGGGAGATGGGCGAAAAACATGCCTGCACCTATGCCAAATACCATAGGTTCGGACAGCTCCAGGCCATAATGCCGCAACAGGTTTACAGATACACCGCTCTCGCAGTGTGCGTATTGCTGGTGTTTGAAATTCGTTATGATCATGTCGGGATTGAATCAGGTTGGGATGGTTATCGTTTCGGAAACTGTTTTAGCGTCTCTGAGGTTATGTTGAATACGCCTGCATATAACGCCAGGTCTTTATCGCTGAGGTTGCGGAAGGCGGCGGCTTTGAGGTGGCGTTTTACTGTCCATTTCCATTTGCCTACATAACCAGCCAGTATGCCAATATCCATCAGGTTTTTTTCCATGAAGTAGGCGATGGGGCTGAGTTCTCCGGCTTCTACCCGGCGCAGGGTTTCGGCTATTTTAGCGTCTACTTCATCCCATGCTTGGCTAAGGGCCAGGTTTTCGGCTTCCCAGCCTATGGAAATAGCGCTGTCGTATGACCCGTCTTCACTGGACACATATACTACTTTTTTAATGCTGTTGTCTTCGCCTTTGATGATCCGCTTATCCTGCGGAACTTCCTCTTTTTTCATAAGCGGTTGGCAATTATTCTGGTACAAACTTATTAATAAAAATGCAGGGGCGGTAATTGGATTGCGGGATTAGCCGATTGGCGGATTGGTTTCTCGCAGCAGCCTGCCCCGCCACATGCGGGGGCGCAACGGGAAATGCGGAAAATGCGGTTTCACGCAATGGCACCGTGCGAGAAGGGGCGCTAGGAATTACTATTGCCTTTTCACCTTTCACTTTTGACGCTGGGTGCTCACGGCGGCGCAACGGAAATACTCGTGAAGGATATCTGCGGGATCAGCGGTGGTTTTTGATCAGCGGAAATCTGCGGGAAATAGAATGGAGGTTGCACGCAGCGGCACGGCGTGTTTGGGTTTCACGCAGGGGGGCAGGGGAATGACAGGCTCACAGCGGCACAGCGACACGGCGAAGGGGACGGTAAAGGAACTATAATAGGTGTCATCCTGCGTTTCGTGAGGTACGAACGGAATGCAGGATCTCTTCAACTGGGGAGATCCTGCATTCCGCTACGCTCCACGCAGGACGACATGAGTTTTGTTGCGTTCTCACTTTTGACTAAGCCGTCGGAAACATTCAGGGGCTTCGACCCTTCGACAAGCTCAGGGTCCGGGTTCAGCCATTTACTGTTGATTACACTACCGTCAAATGGGCATAGATATAAGTGAACCTTGCACTTTCTGGTACCATAATGACAATGGTATCGCCTTTTTTGAGTTTACCGTTGTTGAACAGTTCTTCGAGCATCACATAAGGGGCCGCGCTGCCAATATTGCCTACGCTGCTAAGGTTGGTAAACCATTTTTCGGGGGCAATGGGTACGCCCAGCCTGGTGATTTCGTTGGCGATCTTTTCGCGGAAAAACTCAGAAGAGATATGCGGCAGAAACCAGGTAAGCTTATCGATGTCTATGTTATGCTTCTCTACCAGTTCTTTCCAGTACTGGGAGCCAATGGGTACTACTTTGACGCCCAACAGACGGGTATCCTGCTTAAAGGAAAAAATACTTTGCTTGCCCCATTCTTCGATGGGGTAATCGGCCCAGCCGGTAAGCGAACCGTCGGGACTGCGTACAGCACCGGCATACATGCAGGCGGGCAGCTCATTGGCAAAGGATTTCATTTCTATCCAGTCTACCCGGAGAGAAATGCCTTCAGTGTTGGGCTCGTTCTGCAACAGTGCTGCTCCGGCGCCATCGCTGATCATCCAGCGGAGGAAATCTTTTTCGAAAGCAATCATGGGATCGGCTTCCAGTTGTTTGAGGTTTTCGGCTTCGGCTTTAAACTTTTCGGCTTTGAGCCAGCCCGATACTTTTTCGGAGCCACAGGCCACCGCTTTGGTGCTTTCTCCTGCTTTTACCGAAAGGTAGGCGTACTTAAATGCCTGAAAGCCCGATGCGCAGGCACTGTTTACCGAAATAACTTCAATAGGCGGACAACCCAGCTCGCCATGCACCATGGCGGCCTGGCTGGGCAGTAGTTGGTCGGGGGCTACACAGCCGCATACCAGTAGTTCGATATCGTTTTTGCTAATCTTGTCGTCGAGGAGCCCTTCTATACAGCGGGCTGCCAGTTGGGCGTTGGTGTGGGTACTGTTTCCTTTGGGGTCCAGCGCGTAATAACGGGTATGGATCTTGTTGTTTTCCAGGATTTTATGCCTGGCCCGGGATGGTTTGCCGTCTACCATGCCCAGAATTTGTTCCATGTCGTCGTTACACACCGGCTCGTTGGGAAGAAACTTCGCCAGACGGGTAATGTAAACTGGTGTCATAAAAAAGGAAGGCGGTGGTTAATGCCTATCCTAATTTAAAGAACTTCCTTCTGGAAGTCAACCCCTTTGAAATAATTTAATTGGCGTTTAAATTCTTTGTGGTTAAACCATGCGGCCATCTTCGCGGTTAAGCCCGATATGGGAGAGAATACAAAAATGCCGGTGGTGAGCAACCGTTGAAACAGTTTTACACGGGGCAGGCGGGCAGGATTGCCGCGTTCTCCTTTCTCACGAATGTATTTCGAAAATTTTCTGAAGTTGGTGATGCCTCTTTTTTCCAGAACAATCAGGGTAGGTTTGATTTGTATGGCCTGGGCCTCGAGGAGCCGGGTTTGTAATGAATCGAGTTGGTTTTGTTGCAAGGCATTTAATAAAACGGGGCCAAAACGGGCTGCCGCTTTAATGTCCGGGGTTTGCACGCCAGCTTCGGGCAGTATGCCGGATGCTTCTTTTTGTCCTTTAAACGTCCAGCGGATAACGGTAAATAGCGATACGAGGTTGTGGTTGCGATCGAACAGCACAATATTGCCTTTGAGATTGGCCCCCAAACGGTTCAGGGCTGCTTTTACTTTTTCCTGTGCATTGAGCCACATATTGCGGCTACCTACTACGGTTACTACATTTTTGCCCTTTAAAATACTGGCATACTCGCTTTTGAGAAAACCCGTTGTGGGCAGGGAAGGCGACAGAAACCAGGGCTGGTAACCCAATATTACGAGATCGTAATGCTGGTCGGGTATATGCATGGGCTTTATGGCTATCGGAATTTCTTCTACACACTCGGGCATACAGTCGAAGAAACCTGCGGTGGTCCAGGGAATTGGAAACGACTCTACGGGTTCTACAGGTGCGAAAGTAATTTCTACCTGGTCTTGTATGGGGCTGATAATGTTGTCGAGAATGTCTTTCAGTTGGCCGCTTTGCGTATAGTAGATGACCAGTATTTTGGGTTTCATGGGTATGATGCCAGGTTTTATAAGGGGCTAAGATAATAAATGTGATTGGAAGGGAAGTGGGGCACGCAAAGACGCTGGGAGAGCAAAGGCGCAGTGGGGAAGGCGGAGTAGTGTGTTTGGGTTTCACGCGAAGGCGCATGGGGTGTGAACGCGGAGGGATGATAAGCTCACGGCGACGCAGCAGCCTGTCCCGCCAGATGCGGGAACACAGCGGAGTAACGTATTTATATTTCGCGCAAGGGGATTTTATTCATTTTTGACTTTTCACCTTTGACTTTTGGCTAGCGGCACAGCGGAAATGCCCGCAAACAAAAAGCCCGGATGCGATCAACACCCGGGGTTAAAGAAATTATAGCATAGTACTTACACTACTGTAAGCCAAACGTACACGTAGGAGAAACGGGCGCTCTCCGGTACCATCATCAGTATTTTTTGTCCTTTTTTCAGGTTACCGGAATACATCAATTCTTCCAGCATAAGGAAGGGTGAGGCGGTGCCTACATTGCCTACTTTGGTGAGGTTGGTAAACCATTTATCATCGCTGATGCCAATATTGAGCAATTGAAATTCTTCCTTGATTTTTTGACGGAAGATCTCGCTGGACATATGCGGCAGAAAATAGTCTATGTCTTCGGTGCGCAACCCGTGTTTTTCTACGAGTTCTTTAAGAAAAATGCCACCTTTTTTAATGATATGGGCCGCGAGGAGTTTAGTGTCTTGTTTTAAAGCAAACACACTTTGGTTGGTCCAGTCGGTTGGGTCCATATCGTTCCAGCTCAGCAGGGAGGCGTCTTCCTGTTTGGTAGCGCCTGCGTACATGCAGGTTTCAATTTCGTGGGCAAAGCTGGTGGCTTCTATCCATTCAATTTTTAAAGACAGCCCCTCTTCGTTGGGTTTGCTTTGGAGCAGCGCTGCGCCAGCGCCATCGCTCAGCATCCAGCGAATAAAATCTTTTTCAAAACCCAGGAACGGGTTTTCGTTGAGCCGCTCCATATTGTCCATCTCCGGCTTAAATTTCTGGGCCAGCATCCAGGTAGACAGTTTTTCTGAGCCTGTAGCTACAGCGGTATCGATATTGCCCGATGCGATGGAGAAATAAGCATATTTCATAGCCTGCACACCCGCGCAGCAAGCGCCGGCGGCCGACAGTAATTCGAGTGGTTTATGGCCCAGCTCGCCATGCACCATAGCGGCATGCGATGGCAGCAACTGGTCGGGCGATGTGGTGCCGCAAGCCAGCAACTGAAGGGCCGAGAAAGGTAATTTTTCGTCAAACAATCCCTGTACGGCCTCTTTTACCATTTCGGCGTTGGAATGCGTGCTTTGCCCGTTTTTATAAGCGTAGTAGCGCGTTTTAATGCCGTTGTTGCGTAAGATAATAGCCCTCGCTTTTGACGGTTTTCCGCCTACCATGCCCAGGATTTGTTCCATCTGGTCGTTGGTGACCGGATCGTTGGGCAGGTATTTAGATAACCGGGTAATATAAACAGGTCTCACTATTCCAGGGATTTAAGTTTCCGCAAAAGTAAGTTCAAACGGACGAATATAAAAGGGAAGGTTAAGAATCGGTAATATTCTGCTCCTAAACGCATGTGCGATTACTTTACCTTACCATTGATCTATATTTGTACCAAATGGCACTTACGCAGAATAATATTGTTGAATGTGTTCCCAACTTCAGCGAAGGAAGGGATAAAGCAGTGATACACCGCATTATGCGGGTAATCGCCGCCCAGAAAGGGGTACGGCTCATGCATGTAGACAGCGGCTTTGCGGCGCACCGCACCGTAATGACCTTTGCCGGGGAGCCCGAGCAGGTGGTTAAAGCCGCATTTAAAGGCATTGAAATGGCCTCGAAACTGATCGATATGCAGCACCACCAGGGTGTGCACCCGCGTATGGGTGCTACCGATGTGTGTCCGTTTGTGCCATTGATGGGCACCGGAATGGATGTGGCGGTAGATTGTGCGCAATCGCTGGGCAAAATGGTGGCGGAGCAACTGGG
This sequence comes from Chitinophagaceae bacterium, assembly GCA_031546985.1. GTDB lineage: Bacteria > Bacteroidota > Bacteroidia > Chitinophagales > Chitinophagaceae > JAVBJN01. The sequence continues at coordinate 32,921 of JAVBJN010000045.1, read as the reverse complement.
TATTCCGGTGTATCTTTACGAATTCGCGGCTTCTGCACCGCACCGGCGCAACCTGGCTGCCGTGCGGCAGGGAGAGTACGAAGGTCTGCCCGAGAAAATATTACAATCCGAATGGATGCCCGATTTTGGCCCTGCGGCATTCCACGCGCGCTCCGGCGCCAGTATCATAGGTGCACGCAATATTCTGCTGGCTTATAATATTAACCTCAATACCAAGGATGTAAGCATTGCTAAAAAGATAGCGGCCCGCCTGCGGGAAAGTGGCGCTGTATCGCGCCAGGAAGGCAGCTTGCGTACAGCAGGATTGCTCAAAGGCGTTAAAGCCATAGGCTGGTACATCAAAGAATTTGGTATAGCCCAGGTGTCTATGAACATTGTGGATTACCATGCGGCTCCTTTACATATTGTATTTGATACCTGTTGCAAACTGGCAGCGGAATATGGTGTGCGGGTAACGGGTAGTGAAGTAATAGGCTTGCTGCCGCAGGATGCGCTGGTAGATGCGGGTTACTATTTTGCCGAAAAAACAGGCCGCAGCCGCGATGAGGTGGATGAGCAGGAAGCCATACACCTGGCCGTGCGTACTTTGGGACTGAGCGATGTAAAACCGTTTGATGTGCGCCAGAATGTGATAGAACAGACCCTCAAAACCGACCATCCGGTACAATTCGGACAACTTACCCTAAGCCGTTTCCTGGAAAGGGTAAACGAGCCGCTTGCTGTGCCGGGCGGCGGTTCTATAGCAGCGCTGAGTGTGTCTCTGGCCGCGGCTTTGTCCAATATGGTGGTGGCCATCAGCGATAAAGCGGGCGACCAGCTGGTAGCGGCCAGCCGTAGTCTGCAACACAGTCTCGACTACGCTTCTACCCTGGTAGATAAAGATGCCAATGCTTTTTTGAAAGTGCTGCACAATACGGATGCCGGTTCCAAAGATCATTTGCTGTATGCTGCGGCATTGGTGCCTTTCCAGACCCTACAGGCCTGCGCGCAGGTGAGCAAAGTGCTGCACGACCACCTGGATGGGCTACGGGTTACACTGGCCTCCGATGTGGCTACAGCGGCGTGGTTGTTACAGGCAGCTGCCAATGCGGCTATGGCCAATATTAAGGTCAATGGCATTAATGATGAACCGGGCCGCGAGGGGCTTTGGCAGCAGGCATCGCAAATTCATGCGCAGGTTTTCCGCGATATTGATTATATTATACAACAAACAGGCTTTTTATTTTGAGTTCGATTAACGATTTTTTGAAATATTTCCGCTTTCTGCTATTACCGTTTTCATTGTTGTACGGGCTTATCATATCGCTCCGCAACAGGTTGTATGATGCAGGTGTATTGTCGTCTGTAGGTTTTGGTGTGCCGGTAATAGCCGTGGGCAACCTCTCTACAGGGGGCACAGGCAAAACCCCGCATATCGAATACCTTATTGAGTTAATGCGGTACCATTACAAAATTGCCACCATGAGCCGGGGATATAAAAGAATTACCCGCGGCTTTCTGCTGGCCGATTACCGCACCAACGCGCTCGATATTGGCGATGAGCCCATGCAGTTTAAAAGCAAGTATCCCGATGTGCAGGTTTCTGTATGTGAAGAAAGGATGATTGGCATACCTATGCTCATGCAGGCCGATAACGATATTGACGTGATTTTGCTGGACGATGCTTTTCAGCACCGGTCGGTAAAGCCGGGTATGAATATTTTGATTACCGATTACAATCACCGGTTTACCAAAGATTTTATTCTGCCATTTGGCAACCTGAGAGAAGGCCGCAGGGCGTATAAACGTGCCGATGTGATTATTGTGTCCAAGTGTCCGCCGGCATTGGCGCAGGCAGAGCAAGAAGCCATTCGTAAGGAGATTAAACCATTGCCGGGGCAGCAGTTGTTTTTCTCTACGCTGGAATATGGTGCCATGTACGATCTTTTTACAAGAGAAGAAGTGCATATTACCCCCGATATGGGTGTGGTGCTGGCTTGCGGCATTGCCAACCCCGAGGGGCTGCACCAGTACCTGAGCAAACTTACGCCCAATGTGCACCTGTTGCAATACCCCGATCACCATTACTTTTCGCGGTACGATATAGATGAAATGAAGGCGGCTTACGATAAAATGCCACAGGAGCGCAAATTCATCCTTACCACCGAGAAGGATGCCGTTCGTTTGTTGCTCAAAACCCCGATCCTGCAGGAAAGTAGCATGAATATTGCTGTGCTGCCTGTTAAGGTTCAATTATTATTCAACGAAAGCGACACTTTCAATCAAAAGATTTTTGAATTTGTAGAAGAGAAGAAAGCCGCTTTCTGGAACGACTAACAAGATAACCGGTGTCTACAGCCGGAACATAAAAAGATATACCTATGGGTGCTAAGAAAAAGAAGAAAGACCAGGTTACACATTACAGCCGTCCTAAAACCAAACCGGTTCCTGCGGGAATGGCTTATACCGGCAAGCTGGAGCTTACCCGCTCCGGAATGGGCTTTGTAGTGGTAGAAGGATTGGCCAAAGATATTATGATTAAGCCGCAGTTCCTGGGCAATGCCCTGGATGGCGATGAAGTGCGGGTAGAAGTATTGAAAGTAGCCTCACGCAACGGGCGTATGGAAGGCTCGGTGAAACAGGTGCTCAAGCGCAACCGGGTAGAGTTTACCGGGGTGATAGAGATGAGCAAACATTTTGCCTTCCTGGTGCCCGAAAAGAAAGAACTGCCTTTTGATATTTACGTGCCCGAAAAACTGCTGAATGGCGCGCAGCAAGGCGATAAAGCCATTGTAAAAGTGGTAGAGTGGTCCGAGAACAAGCGCAACCCGGTGGGCGAGGTAATAGACATTATTACCCACGACAGGGCCAACGAGATAGCGATGAAAGAGATCCTGGTGAGCAATGGTTTTCCGCTTACTTTCCCGGATGATGTGATTGAGGAATCGGAGCGCTTGTCAGACGCGATTACCAAAGATGATATTGCTGCCAGGAAAGACCTGCGTAAGGAACTGACCTTTACCATTGACCCTTTTGACGCAAAAGACTTTGATGATGCCATTTCCTTTAAAAAACTGAAAGACGGCTGGTACGAAGTAGGGGTGCACATCGCCGATGTGAGCCATTTTGTACGGCCCGATACTGCACTGGATAAAGAAGCGTTCCGCAGGGCTACCTCGGTATACCTGCCAGACAGGGTGCTGCCGATGCTGCCCGAGCATATCTCTAACCAACTGTGCTCACTGCGCCCCAACGAAGATAAATTTACCTTCTCGGCAGTGTTTAAGATCAATGAGCAAGGCGAGGTAAAAGAATACTGGCTGGGTAAAACGCTTACCCACTCCGATCGTCGCTTTACCTACGAAGAAGCGCAGGAAGTGATCGAAACCGGTGAGGGCGATCATAAAGAAGAGATTCTTACCCTCAACAAAATATCTCAGGCGCTGCGCAAAGCCAGGTTTAAAAACGGGGCCATCAACTTTAGCTCGCAGGAAGTGCGCTTTAAACTCGATGATGCCGGTATGCCGGTAGCTGTAGTTATTAAAGAAAGTAAAGAAGCCCACCAACTGATCGAAGAGCTGATGCTGCTGGCCAATAAAACCGTGGCCAAGCACGTGGGCAATATCAATTTTAAAGGCAACCCCGTTCCGTTCCCTTACCGGGTGCATGACGTGCCCGATGAGGAAAAACTGAAACCATTCACCATTTTTGCCAGCAAGTTTGGGCACAAGTTCGATATGCACAATCCCCAGGCGATAGCAGCTTCCTTTAACCAGATGCTGGAGCAGGCCAAAGGCAAGCCAGAGCAGCATGTGCTGGAGCAACTGGGCATCCGTACCATGGCCAAGGCGGTGTACACCACCGAAAATATTGGTCACTACGGACTGGCTTTTGACGATTACGCGCACTTTACATCGCCCATTCGCCGTTATCCCGATGTGCTGGTGCACCGCATTTTGCAGGAATGCCTTACCAACAGCATTCACCCTATTAAAGGGCTGGAGCAGATGTGTAAGCATTGCAGCGACCAGGAGCGTAAAGCTATGGAAGCCGAGCGCGCGGGTAATAAATACAAACAGGTAGAGTACATGCAGCAGTTCCTCGGCGAGGAGTTTGACGGTGTAATCAGCGGTGTGGCGCATTTCGGGTTCTGGGTAGAGACCGTAGAGCACAAGTGCGAGGGGCTGGTGAGCCTGGCCGACCTGGTAGATCTCGACGATTTCTACTTCGAAGAGGCCGAATACACATTGGTAGGCCACCGCACCGGGTTGCGTTTCCGTATTGGCGATAAGGTGCGGGTGCTGGTAGCAGCTACCAACCTGGACAAACGCCAGATCGATTACCAGCTGGTACCGGAATTGCCCAAGAAAAAGAAAGCTAAAACAACAAAATAGGCCTTTGGCCGGAGTATGGTCCCCGCAGTATTGTGGGGACTTTATTTTATTATTGAACTTATTATTATTTTGTGGGCATGCAAAGTTTTCAGGAGTTATTGACCCGGTTTGAAACGTATTTCGGCGAGGCTGGTTTTCCGGCTCAACCCGCTAATTTATACGATCCTTGCAGGTATATGCTGCAACTGGGTGGCAAAAGAGTGCGCCCGGTATTGTGTTTGATGGGCAATGAGTTATTTGGCGATATTCATGAAGATGCTTTTCATGCGGCATCGGCCGTAGAGTTGTTTCACAATTTTACCTTGCTGCACGACGACATTATGGACAATGCGCCGCTGCGCAGAGGTAAGGAAACGGCTTACAAGAAATATGGTATAAGCGCCGGTATCCTGAGCGGCGATGTGATGAACATTTTTGCCTATGAGCAACTGGCTAAGGTAAACCCCGCTTTGCTGCCCGAGCTGCTGAAACTCTTTAACCGCACGGCTATTGAAGTGTGCGAAGGGCAGCAGCTGGATATGGATTTTGAGCAAAGAAAGGATGTAACGCTGGACGAATACATACATATGATAACCCTTAAAACCTCGGTATTGCTGGCCGCGAGCCTCGAAATGGGCGCGCTGGTAGGTGGGTCGAGCCAGGGTAATGCAAAATTGCTGTACGAATTTGGTAAAAATATGGGCATCGCTTTCCAGCTACAGGACGATATACTGGATGCTTTTGGCGACCCTGAAAAATTTGGTAAACAGCCGGGCGGCGATATCCGGGCCAATAAAAAAACCTACCTGCTGCTCAAAGCCTTTGAATTGGCTAATGCAGAGCAGAAAGAATTGCTCACCCAATTGATGCGGAGCGACGCAGAGAAAAAGGTAGAGCTGGTGCTGGTTTTATTCCGCGCCCTGGGCGTAGACAAACATGCCGAACAGGTAAAAAATCATTATGCGCAACTGGCGTTCGATTTCCTGGAGAAAACGGCCGTTTTGCAAAAACGCAAGGAACCGCTATTCCAGCTGGCAAGCCAGTTATTACAAAGAGACCACTAAACGCACTACATGCTCAGAGATCTATTCCGCAAAAAAAGCCTCGAACAGGTTCAAACCGCTCCCGAAGACGGGCACGGAGGGGCCAGCGGCCTCAGAAAAGTGCTGTCGGTAAAAGACCTTACCCTTATGGGGGTAGCCGCGGTAATCGGGGCCGGTATTTTTTCTACCATCGGGCAGGCTGCTTTTGATGGTGGCCCCGGGGTTATATTCCTGTTTATTCTTACCGCTTTTACCTGCGGTCTTACGGCTTTGTGCTACGCCGAGTTTGCCTCGCGTGTGCCTACCTCTGGCAGCGCTTATACGTACTCTTATGTGGCGTTTGGCGAAGTAATAGCCTGGATAATGGGTTGGGCGCTTATCCTGGAGTACTCCATTGGTAATATTGTTGTGGCTATATCCTGGAGCAGTTATTTTGTAAATATTCTCGATGCCGTAGGGCTTCATTTACCGCCCTGGCTGGCCACCGATCCTACTACGGCGCGGCATATTTATGAAGGACTTATCGAAAAAGGAGGTGATGTAACCCAAACGGCTTACGCCACCGCTCCTATGCTGGGCAACTGGCATGTGATCATGAACCTGCCTGCCTTTATTATTATTGTGTTGGTAACCGCGCTGGCCTATATTGGTATTAAAGAAAGCAAGCGTACGGCCAATGCAATGGTGATCCTTAAAATGGTGATCCTGCTTATTGTAATTGGTATGGGTGTGTTTTACATCAATACCGATAACTATACGCCTTTTATGCCCAACCAGTTTACCGGGGTGCTGAAAGGGGTGTCGGCAGTGTTCTTTGCCTACATTGGTTTTGATGCCATTTCTACCACGGCAGAAGAATGTAAGAATCCGCAGCGCGACTTGCCACGGGGTATGTTGTATTCGCTGCTGATCTGTACCGTAATCTATGTTGCAACCAGCCTGGTAATAACCGGTATGGTCAATTACAGTGAGTTCGATAACGTAGCCGATCCGCTGGCTTACGTGTTTGACAAGATTGGGAAAGAGAAACTGGGCAAGATCATTTCGGTAAGTGCGGTAATTGCCGCCACGAGTGTAATGCTGGTATTCCAGATTGGGCAGCCCCGCATTTGGATGAGCATGAGCCGCGATGGTTTGTTGCCCAATGCGTTTGGCAAGCTGCACCGCCGCTATAAAACACCAGCTTTTGCCACCATTATTACAGGCTTGCTGGTGGGTATTCCATCCTTGTTTGTAGAAGGTTCTATTGTAACGGATTTAACCAGCATTGGTACCTTATTTGCCTTTGTACTGGTATCGGCCGGTATTCTTATGCTGCCTAAGGCAGAGGAGGGCGAAGTGCCTTCGGGTAAGTTTAAAGTGCCGTACATTAACGGCCGCATCATTATGCCGCTGCTGTATATTGGTTTTATAGCATTGTTCCGCGAGCGCATTTCAGAAATGCTGGCTGCTTTCCCCACCTGGGATCTGGAAGCCTGGTTGTTTGGCCTGTTCCTGGTGGTGGCTTTGTATGCGGTAATCTTATCGGCTATTCGTAAACTGTCGCTTATTCCGGTGTTGGGTGCAGTAAGCTGCTGCTACCTGATGGTAGAGATACCGGGCAAGAGCTGGGTGGTATTCCTGCTGTGGATGATACTGGGCCTGTCTATTTACTTTATGTATGGCATGCGGCACAGTAAGCTGAAAGGAAAATAAAAACGATACGATATTGAAAGCAAAAGGGCTTCCTGTAATGCAGGAAGCCCTTTTGCTATTTAGAAAGCGGTTTATTATTGAACCATAATTTCGAATGGATGGTTTTCGAGCCCTTCGATCGTTAAAGTATAAATGCCCGGCGCAAAAGAAGTAACGGGTATACACTAGCGGTTTTTAAGCCAGCACAGCAGCATTAAAATTTTGGATTGGTAACCATTTTGCAGGGTTGTGGGTGCAATATTCTTTTGCCTTTGTATAATGTTGCGGATAAACTGCGGCACATCCTGCCCATTGGCATAAGAGCTAAACTGCTCCTCCGACCAGATATTGAGGTTGCGCACAATACGCCACCAGGCATCAAAATACACCGGGTTGCGCCAGGGCTTGCCAGCTAGTTTCGATAACATAAGGAGCCCTTCGGGTATTTCTACTTCGGGCACAGCATGGCACGATACGGTTACCTGCTCATCGCCAATGCCCACGGCTATCAAAGGCTGGTCTATGTAATAAAACGGGTGCTGCTGCATAACCCGGTTGTAGTAATCAATGTCTACCAGCCACTTCATCCGTTTATCATACATTTCGCTAATGGAGCGGTGCACCAGTATTACACTTGGCGGACCAATAATGTTACGGGCATGTAATATGGCCGGGTTGGCTTGTACCATTTTCCAGCGCAATGGCGGGCAGCGCACAAGCTCGCTGCGGTTGCTGGTCAGAAAATGGTTGCGGTAGGCAGAGAAGTATACTTTGCCCGGGTGCTGCTGTATAGCCTGCGCAAAGGTCTGCAAGGTTTCTGGTGTCTCCAGCCAGTCGTCGTCGTGTATCAGCTTTATCCATTCGCCAGAGGCTTTTCTTATGCCTTCGTTCCAGTTTTCGGGTGTGCCAAGCGCGGTAGGGTTTCTGAAATAATGTATGCGGGCATCCTCGAAATGGGTAGCCAGCCATTGCTGCACGGTTTCGTCGGGACTGTCGTCTGTTATAATGATCTCAAAATCAGTAAACGTTTGCGCCAATACAGAATCGAGTAGCCGTTTCAGGAACACTACATTTTTATAAACCGGGATGCATATGGAGAAAAATGGAGACATATGGCGCGTCAGGTTCTTGAGCAAAAAATATTCAATTGCACATCCCAGGTATCGGTGCTGCGCTTTTGGGAATAAAAAGGTTTATCGTATACCTGGGCAGCCTCTTTGATGTATATATTAAATCCGGCCTGGTTGAGCCAGCCAAACATTTCAATAAGTTCTTTATTCTGGGCAAAGCTGCCATGGTATTCCAAAAACATGTTTTGCACCACCTGCAGTTCGGCAGCTATGTCTTTTAATACCTGGTATTCGGCACCTTCAATATCTATTTTAAGAAAATCGACCCGGCGGGTAAGAAAATCTTTTAAACGCACGGCCGTTACTTCGGTAAAGCTATGGGTGTTTTCCTCTGCTGTAGCCATGCGGCTCGACATGGTGCCCTCTGACTTGAACTGCAATTTTTCGTTGGCGTTCCAAATGGCTTTTTGATGCAGGGTAACCTGCTCCAGGCCAAAGGCCTTTACGTTTTTGCTGAGCAGTGTAAAGTTTTGCTGGTCTGGTTCAAAGGCTTCGATCTCAGCATCGGGGGCTATTTGTTTCAGGTATATTACACTCAGGCCAATATTGGCGCCGCAGTCGAGAATATAAGGTTTGGGGCCAAAGGTCTGTTTGTAGATCTCTTCTACAAAAATCTCTTTTAATCCGTGTACCAGTTCCTGTGGAGCAATATAATGCAGCGGATGATTGCGTATGCTGATATGCCTTTCCGGGCCAGGAGATAAATGTTTGAGTTTTTTTATATCAAAACCGCTTATGCCGAGGGGAGCATAGGGATTGGCTACCAACAGCTTAAAGCGGTTTAACGCACCACTTGTAATTCTTTGCGCAAAAGAGTCTTTTTTCATCTGTATTGATACATGGAAAAGGTAGCGCAAGATATTGAATAATACCCTGATTTAAGCCTGCCAGCCCTCACTTTATCATTCCTTTTAGTTATTTTTCTCTATTTTTCCGCCAAAATAAAGGGTTTCAATGGGAGTGGTCACCAGACAGGGTATCAAAGGCGGGGTAGTGAATCTGGCAGGTGTAACCCTGGGTGTGGTGATTAACCTTTTTATTTTTCCGCACATCTTTACGCTGGACGAGATTGGGGTGTTAAACGTGCTGCTGGCCATCATGGTTATTGCGGCCCCGCTTACGCAAATCGGGTTTAACAGTTTAATCCTCAAATACTTTCCGGCATTCGAAACCGACCGCAAAGTGTTTGGGTCGCTCATGTTTTCTTCCTTTCTCATCTCTGCTTTGATTTGTGTGCTGCTGGGGGGGGCTTTTTACGTGTTCAGAGACCAGATAGCGCTGCATTACAGCAGCAGCTCTTCCTTAACCGGCAAATACCTTTTTCTGATAGTGCCGCTCATTGCGGGCCAGGCTTTTATGGGGCTTTTAGATGCTTACTGCGCTACGCGCCTTAGGGTTGCGGTGCCCATGCTCATTCGCGAGGTGCTCATACGGCTAATATGGCTGGCTGGTGCGTTTGCAGTGCTTAAAGGCAGCATGCAGTTCGATTATTTTATCCTGATCTATGCATTTACCTACCTTATTGCCTTTTCGGTGCAGCTGGTATATGCACTCCGGTTGGGTATGCCTGTATACCCGGGTTTCCTGTTTTTTAAGAATAGTGCCATACGTCAGCAGCTTGGATATGCTTTTTCTTTAATGATGCAGGGGTTTCTGGCATGTTTGTATGCCAATATGGATATTGTGTTCGTAGCCTATTTCCTGGGCGATAAGGCTGCGGGTATTTATGCACTGTCTACCCGCATTACTGCGCTTATACAAATACCGCAGCGCGCCATCGGGCAAATTGTAAGTCCTATGATAGCAAGGGCCTGGCATTTTAAGCGAATGAAAGAAATACGCTCGCTTTTTTCAGGGTCGTGGCTTAATCTCTTTCTTATTGCAGTAGGCTTGTACCTGCTTATCTGGTTGTCTATCGATGATATTATACTGTCTAACTCCGATAAGTTTGCCAGCATTAAATGGCTGGTGTTCTTTGGCGGGCTGGCCAAGCTCATAGATGTTTCGGGCGGGCTCAACTCCGAGTTGATGTGCAATACCGCTTTTTACCATCAGCACACCTGGGTATTGGTTATTACCATCTTGTTTATGTCTGTGGGCGATGCAGTGGTTATTCCCGTTTGGGGCCTGCCTGGTGCAATTGGAGTGTTTTTGTTTTCGGTTTTGTTATTTAATATCCTGAAACTGTATATTCTTAAACAAAAACTCCGCCTGCTGCCTTTTATCTCAAAAGGCTGGCTCGTATTGCTAAGCGGACTTCTTGCATATGGCGTTACATTCGCATTCGGCTACCTTATAGCCGGGTTAGAATTGCCCTGGTGGTTGAATGCTTGTTGCAAATCGGCGGTGTTCTCTGTGCTGTACTGTATTGGAATACTCGGCTTTAACGCGTCTGCAGAGTTTTCGAAGGTATGGTCTAACCTGAAACTAAAATTCAGCTAACGAAGTATGCGGCTTTCTGTTATTATCATTAATTACAACACTTTTGATCTCACCTGCGATTGTATTCGCAGTGTGCAGCAGTGGGTAAAAGCCAATTGGTATGAAATTATACTGGTAGACAATGCCTCTCCGGTTGATCGTACCGGGGAATTCCGCACGTTGTTTCCCCACATTAAAGTGATCAGGAGCGAAGAGAATGGTGGGTTTTCTAAAGGCAATAACCTGGGCATAGCCCATGCGGCAGGAGAGCATATTTTATTGCTGAACTCAGACGCTTACCTTACCGAAGATTGTTTTACACCTGCTTTAAAGACGCTGGAAGAGCGGCAGGAGCTGGGCGTACTGAGTGTGCGCATCAACTACCCCGATGGGCGCTACCAGCGCAACGCACGCCGTTTTAGAAGCATACAATGGGAGGTGTTGGACCTGTTGCGTTTTATACCCTTGCTTATACCTTACCGGCAACGGGCCAGGTTAATGATGGGCAAGTATTTTAAAGGCGATTTTGATACTACGTGCGACTGGCTGGCTGGTGCGTTCTTTATGTTTAAAAAATCGCATCTACTGCGTTTCCCGGATCAAAAACTGGATGAGCGCTTTTTTATGTATGGCGAAGATCAGTTGTGGTGCGCACAGTTTAGCCGGTTGGGTTTTACAAACTATTACCTGGCGGGCGCATCGGTGGTGCATATTGCCAATGCCAGTACGGAGCAGAAAAAACGGCTCAAACTTTTAACTGTAATGCGCAGGCATGAATTGGAAATTATGCGTTACCGCAAGGGTACGGGGTTGTATTACCAGCTGTTTAAGCTGGTTTTTCTACCCAAGCAATACCTGATGTATGCGATGAAATACCTGAAAGGATCGATCTGATTCCTGTATAATAAAAAAGCCCGGCTGGTAAATCCAGCCGGGCTTTTTTGTATCTGTTTACCTGCATTTATCAGGCTTTAGTTTCTGGTTTTCTGAAGATAAAGAACAGCGAACCGAGAATAACGAGTACCAGGCTGAACGAGCCAAAGTAAGAAAGTTTAACACCCAGGTCGTACGATGCGGGTTTAAACTCAAATTTGATCTCGTGTTTACCGGCGGGGATGTATAGCCCTCTCAGCACATAATCTGTTCTTACAATGGGCGCTTCTTTGCCATCGATATAGGCTTTCCAGCCCAGGTTGTAGTAAATGTCAGAGAACACACCAAAGCCGTTTGCACTGTTGTTGCTTTCAAAAGCCAGGTCGTTTAGCCCGTATTTGGTTAAGCGGATATAGGCTGAACTGTCTTTGCCGATTTGCTCATTGGCGATGTCTTTTTTGAAATCGCCTCTTACCACAGCCGTTTCTTTGGAGCGGAAAGCGTTAGGCACTGCAGCGGTATCGCCCAGGTTTTCGGCATTCAGCGCGTTCATTTCATCATCGGCGCTGTTTACCCATTTAATATTGTTTACAAACCATGCATTGCCATTGGCTTCGGGGTTAGGCTGGGCCGCTGGCTGGTTGCCGGCATTGAAAACAATGTATTTGGTGTTGAGCATGTTCAGCACCTCTTTGTTCAGTTTGCCCGCTTGCGGGAATAATTGAACATTGATCAGATCTTGGAAGATCTCCATTTTGGCAGGGTGATAACCACCAACCGATTTATGGAAATAGGCTTGCACCGCGTCGTTGTAAGTGTCTTTGGTAAGGTCAAATACACGGTAATAAGGGTCTTTGTCCTGCATAATCTGCAGGTCTACCGGCCGTGGCTGAAAGTTGGCTTCAAAGTCAGATTCCTCTACATAGTTCTTTTCGTTCAGGTACCGCATACCCACCCCCATGTTATCGAAGGTTACCAATGCGCCCAGCACAACCAGGGCAACGGTGCCATTTACTTTTTTCTGTGCAAAAGCATACAGGATACCGCCCGCCAGTATAATAAGCAAAGCGCTGCGCATAGCATCGTGCTGTGCGGCACTGCTGCGGTCTTCGCGAATAGCGCTCATCAGTTTACCGGCAGATTGCTCGTTGCCGGTTTGCTGTGCCAGCATAGCCTGGGTTTGTTTGTCTTTTTCGCCGGTCATATTGGTGGTGAAACCAATGCCAACGCCAAGCACCAACGCCAGCCCTGCTGTAATGATAACCGAATTGCGCAGTTGTTTCAGCAGTTTGGCGGTGTCTGTTTTTTCTGTAATAAATACATAAAGTCCCCAGAAACCCAGCGCCGTAAAGGTGATCTGGCTAATGGCCAGCGCCATAGATGGGGTACGGAATTTATTGTACATAGGCAGGTGATCGAACAGGAAATCGTTAAGGCCAAAATGTTTACCCCACGATAGTACAATGGCAATAACCCCGGCTATGAACAGCCACCATTTGTTGCGGCTGCGAATCACAAAGAGCGATAATACCAGCAGGAAGCATACAATAGCACCAAAGTAAACGGGCCCGCTGAGGAACGGTTGAGGACCCCAGTACAGCGGCAGGTTTTCAGAAAATGCTTCGGCCGATTGCTCGGGCACGCCCATGCTGGTTAGCGTTTCGTAGGTATGCGAGCCTGCACCCAGCGACTCAGAAGATGAGCCGCCATACAAACGGGGTACAAGTATGCAGAAGGTTTCGCCAATGCTGTTGCTCCACTGAAATGCATAATCGCGGTCGAGACCGCCATTGGTTTTCTTTTCTTTTTTATTAATAGTCAGCTCACTTTCGCCACCACGCATGGTGCTCTTACTGTATTCTTTAGTGGTAAGCATACCAATAGCTGTAGGCAATACGCCCAGTACACCAATGACCACCAACATTATCGTTGACTTTATGAAATCGGGTACGGTACCTCTTTTTACAGCCCCAATCAATGCGCTGATGCCCAGGCAGAGAATTACAATGAGCGTATAGTAAATCATCTGGTAATGCGAGTTCGAGAACAGTAGCGCAATAGCAATGGTATATACTAAAATGCCCAGGGCTCTTTTTCCTTTATACGTCCATATAATGCCCGCCAGTACCATAGGTATATAGGCAATGCTAAACATCTTGGTTTCGTGTCCGGCACCTATAATAATAGGGTTATACGAAGCAAAAGAGGCTGCAATGGCCGCTATAATGGCAATCCACGGGGTCACTTCCAGCGCAAGCATAAGCAGGTAGAACCCGATCATGCTGAGCAGAAAAAAGTTTATGGGTTTGCTGAAGATGGCATTTATGCCTACCTGCAGCCCAAACACAAAATTGCTTTTGCCTGGCAGGTACGTGGTATAGGTTGGCATACCGCCAAACATGCTATTGCTCCATTTAGGTACATCTCCTGTTTTTTCATAATAATCCGAAGCCTCTTTAGTCATCGATTTCCAGGATATGTAATCGTGCTGGTTAAGCACTTTCCCTTGCAGGGCAGGGTAGCAGAATATAACGGCTACCACAATAAAAATGCCCAACGCCAAAAGGTGAGGGCCATACTTTTTCATGAAACTTTGCTGCATATGCTTGTGCTTATTTCTATTTAGGGCTAAAATAATTGTAATTATAACAAGATGTATAAATATGCTGTTAAAAAATAAACCCTTCTGCCATGTCGCATGAAGGGTTTATTTAAACTGTTTACAGCTACATGTACCTAACGGAGCAGTATTACATCGCCTTTTATCATTTCGCTCTTGCCATCGGGCGACTCAATAACCATAAAATACTGGTAGTTTCCGCCGGGCATTGGCTCACCGCTCATGGTGCCATCCCATCCCTTGCTGTTTTGGATAAAGGTGTACACCTCTTGTCCCCAGCGGTTAAATACTTTAAAGTCTACCAGTTTATTAAAGTTGAGATTGGCCGGGCGGAAAATATCGTTCGTTCCGTCGCCATTGGGGGTAAAGGCATTTGGCACCAGCAGCTTATCCTGCCTGTAATCGAGCGCCACCTTTACACTATCGGTGTTCCAGCAGCCGTTCTCATCCAGGATCATAATCTTATATGTAATGGGCTCAAGCGGGCGCACCAGTGGGTTTTTGGTTGTGGGGTCGCTCATCCATTTGTTGGGGCTCCAAATATATTTCCAGGCATTAGAAGCCGCACGTATTTCTACTTCAGCGCCATATTTAATAGTAGTATCTGAGGTGAGGTAAGCAAATTCGGGCAAGGGCAGTATGGTCATTTTAACTTCGCCACTGTCGGCGCAACCTGCCGAGCTGCTGATGAGGAGCTTAAGCACGGTGCTTTGCTGCCCTATAAAATAGGTAAACAGGCTATCGGGGCTGGAAACCGATTTGGCCGGCGACCAATGGTAAGCGTAACGCGAAAAACTGGCCGGTTGGTAATATCCGCCAATGGGCACCCACTGGTCTGTACTGTAGCATACCGCAGAGTCGCCCACGGGGTACAGGAACGGGTAAGGTTGTATATCGAGTACAATACTATCCTGGTACAGCGGGCAGTTGGGGAAGTACGCATCCAGGTGGTATACATAAATACCTGCGGGCAATGGCTGAATCACCGGGTTGGGTATCAGGCTGTCCGAAATAGAATAGCGCGGATACCAGGTCCATTTTACTTCCTCATCCGGAATAGCGTTGATCTGGATAGCCTGGCCCTCGCACATGGCGGTATCGTTGTTAAAAATATCGGGTATGATCTGGTCTCTTACCCAAATGGTAACAGTATCGGTAGCCACGCCACTGCAATTGGCGCTAAAAACCTGTATGATAATGGTTTCTACTCCTTCCTTGTTATTGTCTTTAACGGGCTGAATTTTAAAATTGGTGGTTATAGAACCAGGATTAATTACCACACTATCGGGCAGGGTAGTATAATCAATGCCGTTGGTTGCGGTGCCGGTGTAGGTAAAATGGTAAACGAGCGGTTTGGTAGAAGGGTTGTTCAGCGTCATCCCGAAATTAAGCGGGTAACATCCTTCTGCCACGTAGGGCGAATCGATAATTTTTCCGTCCGGGGTGGTAATGGCAATAACAGGGTTGTTGGAAGAAAGGCTTCCTGCTTCGAGAAAAACGCCTGAATCGTAAGAGCAGTCGCTACCATCTGCAATAGCCATTTTTAAGTGGTAGGTAGAGCAAGGGATAACCGCTGTTTTGGCGGTAAGCACGGTGGTTAAACCATCGTATGCCAGTATCTGGCTGGCAGCGTTGTCGATATAGTATTGGCTAAAGGGTGAGCCGGCTCCCATGTTTGTGCAGGAAGGGCCGGGGTTGGCATTATCGTTAATCGAGTTAATGGATACCGGAATGGTGGTGCCGGGAATAAGGGCAATATTAGGATTGCCGGTAATGCCTGGGCCGGATATAAAAAAGGCAAACACATCATTGAAAGAGGTGCAGGCAAACTCGGGATACTCGTCTGAGCCCATCACATAACGAAACTGGATGGTATCGCCCAGGGGGGTAAAGTCGAATTCGAGAATGCAGGCATCGTTGGTGGTTACACCAGAGAGGTTAGACAGGTCGGGATCGTTTTCGGAATTACAGTTGGCACTGCTGCCGCTTACAAAATTACTGGCCGGCCCGTCGATGCCGTATTGCGCCCCCACTGTTTTAACCCGGCCTGTAGTAAGTACAATACCAGAACTAAACCCGACTGCAGAACTGGGACTAACGCTGAACTGCCCAAACTTGAGCGTATCGCACGACATGGTAGCATTGGCCACTGTAAGCCCCGTGCCCACCAGCTCCTGGGCCATTTGGGTAGGCGTAAGCCCTGTAGTAACATTAATTTGCGCCCCGGCATCGGGACGATGGGCAAATAGCAGGCTGGTAGTAAGAAGAACGGAGGATAAAATTCTTTTCATACATTGAATTTGTAGCTGACATTACAATATAAGATATTTTTCCTTTTTTAGATAAGTGCAGATTATTATCTGTAAAACTAAAGATTTATTATATGTTTTTAAACGGAAATGTTTATGCAGCCAGCCTGCATCCGGGTAAAAACAACAAAGCCACCCAAATGGGTGGCTTTGTAAAGGTGCCAGGGAAAGATGTTTTTTACTTATTTAAGAGCAATTACATCTTTACCAATCAGGTAACCTCTGTGGTAGATTTCCACTTTATAATTACCTTTTTTGTAGTCGGCGTTCTGTTTCCAGTCTATCACTACATTCTTGGTAGATTCGTTGGTGTGGTAGTCTACCGATTTTTTCATGGTGTAGAATTTCTGCTCACCATCAGAGGTGGTAAAGGTACCAGAGCCTAATGCTTCAACAGTAAGCGGGGCACTTGCAGGGTCGGTAATGCTTATTACCAGGTCCTGGTTTCCGGCTTCGGTGAGGCGGTTGGCATCCAGGTCAAAAGAAACACGCAGGAAGTCTACTTTTTTAGCTTTTCCGGTTTCAGCTTCACGTTTACCAAAGAAGTTTTTCTCGTTAATAGGGGCGATTTTAATGTTAGAGGCATGCAGTACACTACCTACTTCTACTTGCTTGCGCAGACCAGAGTTCTGGTTGTTCAGTGTGTCGTTTACATTCTTCAGGTCATTACGCTCTCTGGTCAGCGCAATTTTTTCGCCTTGCAGTTGCTCAATTTGTTTTACATAACCTTCGAGCGAGCCATTCAGCTCTTCAATCTTACGGCGTGCATCGGCCAATTGGGCTTTGGTTGCGTTTTTATCGCGCAATACACGCTCAATTTGCTCTTTATAATCGGCCAGTTCGCCGCCTTTTGATTTTAACAGGCTATCCAGTTTGGCGTTTTTACCTGTCATTTCATCGAGGCGGGCCAGCGCCGCGTTGTACTCATTTTCGATTTGGGCTCTCGAAGAGTCGGCCATTACATAATTTTCAACCGCTGATTCTTTTTCCTTCACTGCCTGGCTCCTGTTAAAGAACAGGTAAATATTGCTGGCCAGCAAGGCACCGATAAGGGCAAGATAAATCCAGTTGTTGTTCTTCTTAGGTTCAGGGTTGTTTTTGATGGGATCAGTTGTTGTGCTCATACGATAACATTTTTTATTTTAGTCTAAATAACGGTTCGAAAGAGGAATTTACAACAATCATACCAAATCAATTCATCTACTATGTCTACCTCAATTTTTCCTGAAAACTTATTGGTGCTCGACATCGAAACAGTGTCATTAGCAGTGCATTACGACGATCTTGAACCCGAATGGAAGCTGCTATGGAAGCAAAAAATGAAATTCTGGACCGATAAGTTGCCGGAACAGGACGAAGAAGCCTTGCTGCCGGAGCTATACCGCGAAAAAGCAGCTATTTACGCCGAGTTTGGCAAAATTGTGTGCATCAGCTGCGGTGTATTTACCCGCGAAGCCGATAGCTGGAAACTAAAGGTAAAAACCCTTAGCCATGCCAATGAACGGCAATTACTGGAACAATTTACCACTTTGGTAGAATACCAGTATAAAAAAAGCCGGCAAATGGTCTTTTGCGGGCACAACATACGCGAGTTCGATATTCCTTATCTCTGCCGCCGTATGCTGGTAAATGGCATGACCATACCCGGGGTTATGAACTTTCAGGCGGCCAAACCCTGGGAGGTACCGCTGCTCGATACCCTGCAACTCTGGAAATTTGGCGATGTAAAGCATTTTTCCTCCTTGCACCTGCTGGCCACGCTGTTTAATATACCCACTTCTAAAGACGATATGGATGGCGCAATGGTTGGTAAAGTGTATTGGGAAGAGCAGGATCTGGAGCGTATAGCCCGCTATTGCGCCAAAGATGTGGTAACCACCGCGCAATTATTGCTGCGTTTTAAAGGAATGGCCTTACTTGATGCGGCAGACATTATATTTGTTGGTTAGAAACGTAAGAAGAAATGTCTGCAACTTTTGAATCCATAATGACCGATCTGGAGCGCAAGCGTTATGCGGGCGTATATGTGCTGGATGGGGAAGAGCCTTATTTTATAGATGAGATTACCAATTACTTAGAGGATCATGTGCTGAACCAGGGCGAAAAGGATTTTAACCAGGTGGTGTTGTATGGCCGTGATGTAGATGCCGGACGGGTTATTAACGAAAGCCGCAGCTACCCGGTATTTGCAGAGCGCAGGGTGGTGATCATCAAAGAAGCATCGCAGCTCAAAGATTTTAATAAGCTGGAGCTCTATCTCGAAAAACCGCTGTCGTCTACCATTTTGTTGATTGCGCACAAGCACAAAAAGATAGATGGGCGCTCTAACCTGAGCAAACTGATTAAGAAAAACGCCGTTTACTTTACCTCCGAAAAGGTGAAAGATTACCGGCTGGCCGATTGGATTTATAATTACGGCGGCAAGAAAGGCGTAGACATTGAGAAGAAAGACTGCGAAACCCTGGCCGCTTACCTGGGCAACGATCTGCAAAAGATAACCAACGAAATAGACAAGATCCTCATCAACATTGGGGGGCAAAAGAAGATAACCTCCGATCATATCGAGAAATACATCGGCATCAGCCGCGAGTTTAACGTGTTTGAACTGCCGCAGGCCCTTACCGACCGTGATGTGGAACGCGTGTTCCGTATGGTCAATTATTTTGCCGGCAATCCCCGCTCTGCGCCTATGATACTGGTTCTGGGCGCGCTGTACAACCATTTTTCCAAGCTGTATAATTACTACTTCAACGCGGCGAAAGATGATAAAACAATTGCTACCGTATTAAAGATCAACCCGTTTTTTGTAAAAGATTACAAAAAAGCCTCGCAAAGCTTTTCCTTTCATCAGGTGGAAAATGTAATTTTATTGTTACATGAATACAATCTGAAAACACTGGGCATCGACTCTACCGCAGATGATGCCGCTTTGTTGAAAGAGTTAATTATTAAAATACTGTATGTATGATAAAAAAAGTTACCCTTTTCATATTGGCTTTGCCTTTGGCGGTTACCGCGTTTGCCCAAAAGACCAACAAGACTTGCTTTGAGGTAAAGTACGCTACGGTTCAGAATGTAAAAACCGGTGATATGGAAGCGCGCCAGTACAATTTTAAGCTGGAGACGATTAAACGCAATATTACCGTAGATTCTGTATGGACCGGAAACGGATGGGCTAAGGCAGATGTGGCACGTACGGTGCCTGTAGAGAGCCTGGGTGAGAAGGTAGATGGTTACGAAACCATTATTGTAATGGCCAACAGCGCCAATGCCGATAGGGCAGACCAGGCGCCGATGTGTGCCGGGCCCAACAATGTAGTAATAGCTTGTATGCACAAAGGCAAGCGCTATTACTACCCTGTGGCCACCAAACTGGATTAGCACTTATAACCCACCAAACCTTTGTTAGGCTGCGAATGGGTTAAAGGATTCCGGTTATTAGAGATTCTTATGTAAAAACTGAATAGTAGCCTGTTTATCCAGGTCCAATTGTTTCTTCAGCTCCTCTATGGAGCTGAATTTTTTTTCGTCCCTGATGCGGTTAATAAAGCGCACTTCAATAACCTGGTCGTAAATATCTTCGTTAAAATCGAGGATATGCACTTCAATGCTCAGGCGGTGGGTATTGTCTACCGTAGGGCGAAAACCAATGTTCATCATCCCGTTCCAGAACTCTTCCCTGTATTTAACCTCTACCGCATACACACCGTTTTCGGGAATGAGCTTGTGCGGGTGGCTCAGCTCCAGGTTGGCCGTGTGGTAACCTATCTGGCGGCCCCTTTTATCGCCGTGAATAACCCTGCCTAGCAAAAAGTAGGGGTAACCCAGCATTTCTGCAGCCAAAGGCACATCGCCGCCTTTAAGCGCCTCGCGTATTTTGGTAGAGCTTACCGAAATGGAGTGGATGAGCTGCACCGGAATTTCTTCCAGTTTAAAGCCATATTGGGCCGATGCCTGCTCCAGCATCTTTAAATCGCCCTCCCGGTTGTTGCCAAAACGGTGGTCGTAACCAATGATAATGGTGTGCGGATTAAATTTTTCTACCAGGAAATCGCGGATATAAGCCTCGGCCGTTTGCGTAGAAAAGGCTTCGGTAAACGGCACCACCACCAGGTGGTCGATGCCCAGTTTTTCGAAGCATATAATCTTTTCGTCAAGCGTGGTGAGTATTTCCACTGCCGGATCGCTGCGGTGCACAATGAGGCGGGGATGGGGTTCGAAAGTAATAATTACACTTTCGCCACCTATTTCGCCGGCTTTGGCTATTACCCGCTCAATGATTTGCTGGTGCCCTACATGCACCCCGTCGAAGGTTCCTATGGTAACTACCGCCTGGTTAAAGCGGGGAAGTTCGTTAAGATCGAAATGTACTTGCATATGATGGTCTAAATTCGAAACTAATTTATGTTTATTATTCCTGATATTCTTCGCATTTTTGCAGCGCCGTTCATTAGGGCCATAAAATTAGCATTATGTCAAATTTGTACAACCAGCGTGGTGTTTCTGCACAGAAAGAAGATGTGCATCAGGCTATTAAGAAATTAGATAAAGGTCTTTTTCCCAAAGCCTTTTGTAAAGTATACCCCGATTACCTGACCGGAGATGAGGCGTATTGCTCCATTATGCATGCCGATGGCGCGGGTACCAAGTCTGTAGTAGCCTACATGTACTGGAAAGAAACCGGCGACCTGAGCGTGTGGAAAGGCATTGCTATTGATGCCATTGTAATGAATATTGACGACCTGCTGTGCGTGGGCGCGGTAGATAATTTTACTTTTTCGTCTACCATTGGCCGCAATAAAAACCTGATTCCTGCCGAGGTGATCTCTGCGGTGATCAACGGCTCGCAGGAGTTTTTTGATACCATGCGTGAGTTTGGCGTAAACATCCATTTCCTGGGTGGCGAAACTGCCGATGTGGGAGACCTGGTGCGTACTATGATTGTAGATGGTACCATGAGCGCCCGTATGCTGCGCGATAAGGTGATCACCAACGAGAAAATCGCCCCCGGCGATGTTATTGTATCGCTGGCCTCTTTTGGCCAGGCTACGTACGAAAAAGAGTACAATTCAGGTATGGGCAGCAATGGTTTGACCAGCGCCCGCCACGATATGCTTACCAAGATCTACAAAACCAAATATCCCGAGAGTGTAGATCCTAACCTGCCCGAAGCGGTGGTGTACAATGGTAAGTACCAGCTTACCGATGCTACAACCACACCGCTGGATGCCGGTAAAATGATTTTATCGCCCACGCGTACTTACGCGCCGGTGATGAAAGAAGTGCTGGCCAAACATTTTGACCAGATCCATGGTGTAATCCATTGCAGTGGCGGCGGACAAACCAAATGCCTGCACTACATTCCCGAAAATGTGCGTGTGATTAAGGACAACCTGATACCCGCACCACCATTGTTTACCATGATACAGGAAGCGGCAGGCACCGAATGGCGCGAAATGTACCAGGTGTTTAACATGGGCCAGCGTCTGGAAATCTATACCGATCAGGCTACCGCCGAGGCTATTGTAGCCATTGCAGCATCTTTCAACATCGAAGCCCGCATCAGCGGCCGTGTAGAAGCGTCTGATAAAAAAGAACTGATTATCCGCAGCGAGTATGGCGAGTTTGTGTACTAAGGATAACGATTGATATTTTGAAAAATGCCCCTGCACATGCGGGGGCATTTTGTTTTCAGGTGCTGATTTTTAGATAGCTTGCAACCGTATCTTTCATGCAGTAACCTATGGCTAAGAAGATAAGCTGGATATTATTGGCCTTTATGGCAATAGTGATTGGGTTGTACCCGGCATTGTACTTAGCTATTCCCGGCAAATTCGGATTGTTGCAATCGAAGCCCGAAACTTTGCTAAAGAGTCCGCTTTGGTCAGCTGCTTTTTATACCCATATCCTGTTTGGCGGGCTTGCACTGCTGGTAGGCTGGCCCCAGTTTAGCCTGCGGTTAAGGACTAAAAGGCCAGGGCTGCATCGCAACCTGGGGCGTATTTATATTGTAGCTGCTGTTTTGAGTGCCGTAAGCGGTATGTACATTGGTCTGTTTGCCAATGGCGGTATCATATCTTCGCTGGGGTTTGTAAGTCTGGGTATTATATGGGCTTGCACTACGGCAATGGCCTATATCCGCATTCGGCAAAGAGAAGTGCGCCAGCACCAGTTGTGGATGGTGTACAGTTATGCAGCCTGCTGTGCCGCCATTACTTTGCGGCTTTGGCTCCCTTTATTGGTTATGCTTACAGGTGATTTTTACAAGGCTTACACTATTGTGGCCTGGTTGTGCTGGGCGCCCAATATGCTGGTGGCATATTTTCTGTGCAAAAGGATTGCGCTTAGGCCCATACCCGTTACTTAATATTTTCCAGCGCCGTTTGTGCCGCTTGTTTCCAGGGGGTGTTTTCTTTAGCGAGTTGCTCCAGCAAGATGGTGGCTGTTAATTTATCGCCCGCGTTTTTATACGATTGGGCCAGGTAATATTTGGCAGCGCCATAATACAATTGGTTGGGTTTAGAGGCTACCTGGCTCAGGTTAATGATGGCATTTTTCCAGTCGTTTTTATGGTAGTAGTTCATGCCCTTT
This sequence comes from Chitinophagaceae bacterium, assembly GCA_031546985.1. Classification (GTDB taxonomy): domain Bacteria; phylum Bacteroidota; class Bacteroidia; order Chitinophagales; family Chitinophagaceae; genus JAVBJN01. The sequence continues at coordinate 9,908 of JAVBJN010000045.1, read as the reverse complement.
TCATATTCCATCTGCGCTTGGCTTAGCTGCCCTGCCGGTTCGGCTTTTTCTTCCCGGGCACGCGCAGTTTCGCTGGAATCATCTTTTCTGGCTTCCTTTTTCGAGGCTGCCGTTACCGGAGGAGCAGCCATAGTTAGCTTTTCGGCAGCATAGTTGCTCTTTGCCAGATCTTCCGGAGCAGCCTGGTCTTTACTCAATTGCATATCGGCCACATCTAGTTCCTGGGCCGTATCGGCAAAGCGTTGGTTACCATTTATAACGGCCATGGGTTTTAGCGCATGCGGTGCCTGCGGTTTTTCCAGTGTGGGTGCTTTTTCTTTCTCTTTAGGTTTGGCATCGGCCACCATTTTACTGCTGGCGTCGGCATCTTTTAACTTAGCCAGGCTGTTCGATTCCTGGGCCGGGGCGCTGGTTTCGGCAGCAGGTTCCGGAGCAGGCGGCTGCTTTTGTGCTATTTCGTTCGAGGGCGAAGTTACTTTTACAATATACCCGGTAAGGTAAAAAGCACCTACTGCAATTACAAGGATGGCGGCTGCAGCATACCAGCTGGATTTTTGCCAGCCGGAATTGGGGTTTTCTTTGTGTTTTCGGGGTTTATCTTCCTGGTTATGAACAAAATGGTGGTACAATTCGTTCAGGTGGTGCTTGGTGGTTTGTTCGTTGCCTTGCTCTGCAGTAAAGCCTTCTAGCGCATCGCTGCAGAAAGGGCAGTCATTCAGGTGACACTCTACCACATACCTTTCCTCGGTGCTCAACTTGTTTTCCAGATAATCGAAAATCTGGCGTCGGGTGAGGCACCTGCTGTCGTCTAATATGTGCAGATATTGGTCTTCCATGTTTATTCGTTGCCTGAGAGTCTGATTTTTAAGTTCCGTTTACCATTTTGGATATTGCTTTTAACCTGCAGCAGGGTATAGCCGGTAATATCGGCAATCTCCTGGTACGATTTCTTTTGCAGGTAAAACAGTTCTATGCAGCTTTTTTGCTCGGCGTTCAGCAGTTGTATGGCATCCTCCAGTCGGTTCAGCATCACTTCCTTCTCCACTACAAGATGCAGGTTGTCGTTGTTTTCCATAAACTCCATCTGCCCGTTGGCCGATGGGGCTATATTGGGCTGGGTTTTTCGCAGCACCATCAGGCACTGGCTTTTGGCTACCGTATATAGCCACGACTTAAAATGTTGGATCTGGAACCGGGGGAGATCGGCCAGCAGTTTTTCGAAGATCTGCTGGGTAGTGTCTTTGGCGTTTTCTGCGTTTTTGAGGTGTTTAACGCATACACCGTACACAATGTGGTAATACCTTTCGAACAGCACGTTAAATGCCGCCTGCTCCTGTTTAAAAGCATAGCGACTTACCAGTTCTTCGTCACTTAGGTTGCGGTATTCCTGATAAGACACGGGCTGAAATTATAATCCAATCTAAAGGTAATGTTATCTTTGTGAAGATAGTATTTTTAATATGCAAACAGCAATTGGCTATTTAAGCGTGGTTCCGCTGCGTGCCGAACCCAACCACCGCAGCGAACAGGTATCGCAGATCCTCTTTGGCGATACGGTAATGGTGCTCGAATGGGGGCAGGAGTGGAGCCATGTGCGCTGCACCTGGGATGGGTACGAGGGCTGGTGCCGCACCTCGCAATTGCAGGTGCTGGAAGCCGCCGAAACCCTGCCGCATACCCGCTACCTGGTGGCAGGCAAAATGCAGTATATGATGCATGAGCAATGGAGTTTTCCGGTATCTATAGGTAGCTCATTGCCAGGGTATAACAACCAGGAGCTGGTATGGGGCAGCAAGCTGTTCCGCTATTTTGAGCCCCTGCACGACCTGGAGCAGGTGCAGGTAAATGACACGGTTATACCCATGCTGGCCTATTCTTTTATGGATGTGCCTTATCTCTGGGGTGGGCGGTCGGTATTTGGCATCGATTGCTCGGGTATGAGCCAGCTGGTGTTTAAAATGATGGGTATTTCCATTCTGCGCGATGCCTGGCAGCAGGCAGAACAGGGGCAAAAAGTAGCGCATGTAGCCGAAACGCGGTGCGGCGACCTGGCATTTTTTCACAATGCCAAAGGCCGGGTAAACCATGTGGGCATTATGCTAAGCAACAATACCATCATTCACGCTACCGACACTGCCGGCAGGGTAGTGGTAGATAAACTGGATGCGCAGGGCATCATCAGCGCCCGCACCGGCGAGCATACCCATAACCTTACCACCATACAACGGTATTTTTAACAATTCATCTCCCCTTTCTGTAAGCCTGCCGGGTTGCCGCCTGGCTGTAATGCCATGTATTTGCCTTACTGATTTAAATCAGGCTTTGTATACCGCATTCGGCTTATTTTTGCCGTTCAGATTTTACGTAAAACCTATTGAAAATGAAATTATTATGGGGTGCCGCAAGCGCGGTAGTGATGCTGGCAGCCAGCCCGGCTATGGCGCAGACTTTGAATGCCCAAACGTTCAAATGGCCGGTAGGCCGGTATAAAATGGGCACGCCGGGGGCTTACGAAAAAGATAGTGCAGCAGCTTTTAAATCCTATATGGAGCTCCGCTTATATCCCGGAAACCAGTTTCGCTTTATGGTCAATGGCCGCGAAGCCGATAAACTGGATATATCCGGCACTTACCGGCAGGAAGGGGCCCGCCTGCTCTTTAAACCTGCCGAAACCTACAATGTATTTGCAGATGTGTTTCGTAAACCGGGCAGCGGTAACAATAAGAACAAGCTTACTGTAATTTTTAAACAGGATGGTTATGCCTATACTGGCAACACGGTGTCGGTGTATACCGGTAACCATTATGATAGCACCCAGTTTAAGGCGCTGGCCGATTATGCCTCCGCATCAAAAACTGAGTTTGACTCCGACGATAGCCTTGTGGTAGCACTGCCGGTGGCCGATAGCCTGTATGTGCAGGTAAGCAGCAGGCGGTCTCACTCGATGGTTACCATGTCGTACGCCATTGTACCGGGCACCGAAAGTATGTATGTGCGCAATACGGAGGCCAACCGGTTTAACGACGACTGGCAATCGATAGCCGCGCAAAAAGGCGAAAACGATAATGAAATGCTACTGTTGGTTGAGGGCAAAGTAGTGCTGGGCTTGTATTACATGGGCGATCCCGGCTCGGTGCTTATGCCAGCTGTAGTGCCGCAGGCACCGGGCAAAGATTATGTGTACCAGGCCGCTGCAAGCTCCCGGATCAGCACCATAGCAGTATCCGAACCTGAGCCGGAAACAGTAGACATTACCGAAGCTTATAAACGAACCGACAGCATTCCTTTCTTTACCGATTGGGATAAGGCCAAAGAAAAAGCCCGCAGAGAGCACAAGATGCTGATGGTGTATTACGAGCCTTATAAATGCAGGGATTGCGGCACTAAATTCGAAGAGATCGTTACTAATGCCTACGATTATGGCTATTACGAAGAGGCTGCCGACTCGTTTAGCCGCAATATTGTGGTGTATAAGGCCAATAAAACAGATCGTAATTTTTTCAGGCCTTATGGGGTAATGCAGTTTCCTGCTATGGTGGTGCTGAGCAGCGATATGGCCTATCCGGTATATGTAGCCAATGGTAAATCTATGCAAAGCCTGGCGTATACCCTGTTTTCTACCAGCATGGTAGATAGGCTAAAGGAATCGGCACTGGGTATGCAACTGGCCGCAACGATAGATAAAGGCACGGTGTCTAAAAAAGATGCGATGGCGTATCTCTCGCTTACCCGTAAAGAAGATTACGGTGTTGTAGAAGTGTCTGCTGATGCTGAGTACGCTTTTGAAAACTACCCCGGCACTGTCTATAACGAAGACAAAACCAAGCTGTGCTGGCAGAAATTGATAGAGGAGTATAAAATCTTTGAAACGCCTGACAGCGCTGTAATGGAACTGCTGGCAAACCATGAGCAGTATGTGAACGAGCGCTATACGGCAACCACCCTGCCTGTATTGGATTATGCCGTTAAGTTTTATCCGCAGCTGCATAAGTATGGTAGTTTTGGAGCCTCGTACTACAACAACGATAAAACCTTGTACGAATGGATCGTAAGCCGGTTCGATAATACCGTGTTTATAGAAGGTGAAGAAACAGATAAACCCTTGATTGCTGCCTACGCGGAGCTCCAGCGTAAGTTTTTGCAAAGCAATACTGTGGTCAATCGTATGTATGGGCCTTTGTTTATTGATTTTTTGGTGCAGGCCGCTACCCAAACCACCATACAGCCAGAGTGGGAGCGTACTGCCAGGGAGTATTGCAATTTGTTTCCAGCCGAAGAAAAGGCACTGAAGGCTATGGTGGTAAATATGGTAAGCGATGCCAAAGCCGAACTGGGCGAAGGGTTTGAACCTGGTCTGGCTTACGCCGTGGCCCGCTCCATTCCCGATAACAATATTACCGAAGAGCTAACGGATGATCGGAAAATGGAAATGATTGTGGCCAATGCGCTGAATAACTATGCATGGTACTATTACCAGCATCCTGAAAACGCTAACGGTAACGCCTTGCCTTTAAAATGGTCTCAAAACTCACTGCTGCTCGATCCGCAAAATCCTTATTACCTCGATACTTATGCGCATTTGCTGTATAAGGCCAACCGCAAAGCAGAGGCCATAAAAAGCCAGGAAAACGCGATAAAAGCCGCCTCAGATAAACACAATCGTACTTATCTCGATAAAGAAGCGTTTGACAACCTGAAGGTGGAATTGAACAAAATGAAGAAAGGAAACCTGTAGTAAATACGATAGGAATTACCTGCAATTTGAATAAAAGTATAGCGCCCTGTTCTTGTAGTAATACAGAACAGGGCTTTTTTATGTCTTGCAAAACAATAGTTTAGTTACAATGCAGATTAAAATTTGATATTTGTAATTCTATTGTATATTTTGCATTATAAATATTATATTTTTCAAGCCATTCGACCGTATGAAAAATGCCATCGTGATACTGTTGGCCGGTTCCTGTTCCCGCTCTAAATTTTAAGATTGCTTCAAATGTTTTTGGGCCACAGTGCGTCGCTCTGGTTTTTGTAACACTGCTGTATACACATCGGTACCTCCTTTGCGTGGGTATCTGAATGGGATAGGTGGTAAAGCAATGCATGCGATCGGATTACTCATTAAAAACTATCCAATGAAAACGACGCACTTGCTTCCTCTATGCAAGAGAACCCAAACGCAGCCGGAAAAATGCATGCCATTTATATTTCCCTTTCGATGGGGTTTTATAGCCGTGGTATTGCTGCTGATGAGCCACCCGGATATTGCCCTGGCGCAATTGGTCAAAAACAATTCCTTTGCCAGTTGTCCCAACATGGGGTATCTTAAAACCAGCGCCTACCTTACCTCATCCAACCCTGCAGATGTTAGTACCAACGAGCCTACAAGCGGGGAGCTGGTAGATAATAATGGCAATACCTATGTGCTAAACGGAGGCGACGGCCTTAGAAAAATAGCTCCCGATGGTACCATCTTATGGAAGCGAAGCTCTGCCGCAGGGGCTGGTAATTTAAAATGGAACCAGGAATGCGCCCCATTTGTATTAGAGGGTGGCTACCTCTATGTTTCTGCCGTGGTGCCTAATCTTTCTGCTATTCCGGGCATTACAGGCGTATGGGCTTCTTATACTGGGGCGGGCACTGCCGAGCTCAAAATCGATACCGGTACAGGAGCCGTGGTTGCAGCTTATACCTTGGTTAAAACCACTTCGCTTTCTACGACCTGGGCATTGATGAATGTAAAAAACGGTGCCACTTACTGCACTTTTCCTACCACCGATAACAGCCTTACGGTAACCGATGGTTCGGTGTTTTCGGGCATACAATGCATTTATACGGTTAAGTACAACAGCAGCGGCAATATTGTGTATGCAGGTTATGTTGCCAGCCTGGCTGCACCCTGGACAGCCTGGGTGGTAGGCGCTACACAACTGGCCAATAACGGTTCGCTCTACATCCAATACCGCTTGCGCCGCGGCCCTTTCGATAACCTGATACTGGAAAATCATACGGTAAGGCTAAACCCATCGGGCATTAAGATTTATGATATGGTTGGAGCATTTAGCCTCGACGATCCGGCCAATAACAGTGTGTTTGGATTCAGCAATTACAACAATGGTTTTTACGCTGGCTTACATGCGCCTTCGGTTGCCAATGCATTTGTGGGTTCGGGCAATTATTCTAAAATAGATTCACAGGGGGCGGTTGTTTACAGCAACCCTTTTTCCGGTACGGTCTCTTACAATAAAGCAGCTGGCGATTATACCTATATGAGCGACTATGCAGGCACCATTTACAAGATGAATAATCTTACGGGCACGGTTGTATGGAGCGCCCAATTGCCTATTGCGCAAAACCTGGGCAATGGCGCGGTGATAGATGTAGATGCGGCTGGCAATGTATGGGTGCTTTACTCGGCCCAAACCGCAGGGGGCACCACCACCAATGGCTCTGCCTTCAAAGGCAGTTTAGATCTGGCGCTTGCCGGATTTAACAGTAGTGGCGATATTATTTTCTCTTCTTTTGTTGGTGGCACTTCGAGCGAGCCTACCTCCAATGGTTTTCTACAGGTGGGCAACCTGGTAGCAAGTGCAGGTAAGGCTTATATTTTTAGTTATACCAACTCGGGCAATTATCCGGTTACCAACAGCAGTCTGCCGGGCGCTGCATCCAATTATGTGCTTACTGTATTTGGTTTTAATCCAGATATGTCTGCCACGCTCAATACAATCACGGGTCCGGCAGCTGCGGTATGCCAGTTTGGTGCAGGAGAAATGATTACGGGCAATAAGGTAGACATAAACCTGAGCACAGAAGTGCCCTTGCTGTACCGTGCAGGTTTGGCCGAAGCGCAAATAGACGGGCTGCATTACCAATGGCAAAAATCCAGCGACAATATAAGCTGGACAAATATTGCTGGCGCTACCACACAAAACTACCTGCCCATTATTGCAGATGTAAACGTGTTTTACCGCAGGCTGGTTACGCCCGCCGCTACCTGTGCCACGGTGTTAAGTACCTCTAATGTAGTGCAAGTACAGGTGAGCGCATCTTTGGCCCCAACGGTTACACCTGTTGTTGCAGCTGGCTATGTTACCTGCCCTGGCACTGCTGTTAATATTGGGTTGAACATCAGCGGAGGTGCATCACCTTATTCCGTAAGCTGGGATAATGCTTCCGGCACATTGAGCAATATGTCTGTAGTGGGTGGGCTTGCCACTGCTACCGCCACTGCCACGCAGCATACCGTGTACACTGCGAAGATTACAGACGTGAATGGATGCATTCAATACGGCCAGGCACAAGTAATGGCTTACAGCGCCGGTCCCAATATTACTACGCTTAAATGTGGCGGCGATTCTGCCTGGATAGGCAATGTGCCTGCGGCTTCGGGCGTGCCCGGGGTTAGCTATGCGTGGTCGCCCACTACTTCGGTGGCTTGCGCTGTGTGCCCGCAAACGAAAGTGTTGAACACGGGTACTTATACACTCACCATGACGGTACCCGTTACCGGCGGTGGTAGTTGCAATACTACCATGACCAATACGGTGAATGCACTGGCTGCTCCTACAGCTAACTTTGCAGGGCCCGATGTGGCGTTATGCTCTCCTGCCAATGCCAACAACAATATTGTAGCACTGCTGGGGTTGGTTGCCAACCCTGGCGCCGGGTACAGCTACACCTGGTCGCCGGGCAGTTATTTAAGCACCAATAATACATTTAGGGTTACGTTAAACCTCGGTTCTGTATTGCCGGTGCCCAACCCCATAACTTACTACCTTACCGCTACCCAGGGTGGTTGCACTTATGTAGATTCTATGAAAGTAAGTGTAATGCGGGCCGATGCTGGTATTGATGGTTGCGGCCCACGGATGGTGGGCAACCCCGATGATGCCGCTCCTGGTATTACAGGTAAAACCTATAGCTGGACACGCATTGACAATGGCGCTGGCGCGGCAAATTTCCAATCGGGCGCCAATCTTACCCAAAGAACTACGGCTGTTACCGCAGGTACCATCAACACCAGGTTCCAGATTACTGCCACCAATCCTGCCGGTGGGGCCACTTGTGTAGATACCGTATTGGTTACTGCCGATTGTGGTTGTAATAATTCGAGAATCGAGGTGCTCAACCCCATTGGTTGTCCAATCTATAGTGCATCTGTGCCCATTAGTCTCAGGGCTTACATACCCGGCTACAACAATACCAACCTGGTTTACGATTGGTCGCCCAAAGTAGGGCTCGACCGGTACGATAGCAGTGTGGCAGTGCTTACCGATGGGGTAAACAGAACGTACACGGTTAATTTTAAAGATAAATTTACCGATGCCGTATTGTGCACGGTAACCAAAGAAGTGAATGGCGTAGGCTGGACTTTTCCTTCCTTTACCGCCAAAGATTCGGTAACCTGCCCGGTTTCCGGCTCTGCTACCAAAATCATTAACATAGGTCAGCCATCTGTTGCAGGTTATAGTTACGAGTGGCAAGGCTATGGTTTATCTGCAACCAATATCTCCAACCCTTCCATTACCATTAATGCCTATTATACCAACCAGAAATATACCGTTAAAGTAACCGATGGCGGTAGCGGCTGCACCACTTACGATACGGCATCGGTAAGTGTAATACCTGTGGTGGTTAATGGTGGTCCCGATCTGTTGTCTTGCGGCAGTGATGTGATTACCCTGGCTGGCGGTGTAGATAGCCTTACCGATTATACCTATGCCTGGACGCCCAACACGGTTTGGGCAGGCGGCACCGACTCTACCTGGCTGCATGCACGCACCACAGTGGCCACCAATATAGATTTTGTGTTGAAGGCTACCAACGTGCCTACCGGCTGCTCCGCTACCGATACGGTGCATGTGCTGGCCACACCACCTGCCGTAATAACCATTACCAGTGCGGGCACTACGGTGTGTAAAGGCTCATCCATAGAACTTAGTGCCGCCTGGTATGGAGGCGCGGTTTACACCTGGACGTCTTCTAACCCATTAGAGATCCTGCCTGCGCCAGCTGCCGATTTATACAAAATTGCAGTATCGCCACAAAGCAATGCTACCTATACCGTATCGGTAAGTTATGGGGTGGGTTGCGCTGCCATTACAGGCAGCACAGCCTTAACAGTAAAAGATCTGGGTTACACACCAGTAGCCCATACCGGTTACTGCCCAACTACCAATCCCGCTACCATTACTTTAGGCCCGGTTTCGGGCCCTACGACAGGTACACCGCCTTATACCTACAGTTGGGTGCCGGGTACGTTGGTCAATTCTCCCACTGCATTTAGTACCACAGTAAAAGTAGCCCCAACCGTTACAACCAACTATACGCTTACCATTACCGATGCTACGGGTTGCGCAGCAAGCATTACCGAAACGGTATCGGTGGTGCCCAACAGCAAGCCGGTAGCAGGTTTGTCCCGCAGCATGTGCCTGGGTACAACCGAGGTGCTGGGCGATGCAGGTAATGTGGCCGTAACCTGGAATGCAGTGGCTCCGGCATCTACCAGCCTGCTCAGCAGTACCATTGCTGGCGCTCCGGTATTTACCCCTGTGGCGGCAGGTACTTACACGTATTATGTGCAATACTCGGCCGGTTGCGTAAATCCTGATACCGTTGTGCTTACGGTAAGACCCCAACCCGTATTGAACCCTACAGGCGCTGCCATGTGCTCTGGTAGCGGAAGTTATGCCAGTATAGGTACCAATGCCGTAGCTGGCCTTACGTACCAATGGTCGCCGGTAACAGGGCTGGATAGTCCAGCTGCTGCCAGATCGGTGGTGCATGCCACTGCCAGCACCAATTATACGTTAACGGCTACCGATGTTTATGGCTGCCAGTCGACTGTAGCTGTGCCGGTAGTGGTAAATGGTACCAGTGCACCTGTAGCGGCGGTGCCCGATCTTACG
>JAVBJN010000018.1:0-3823 GCA_031546985.1 Chitinophagaceae bacterium | reverse complement strand
GCAGAAAGCAGCATCGGGGCCCAGGTTTACAGCCGGAACGGGGTTGAAGGTTACAATCACTGTATCGCGTTTAATGCAACCCTGCGGCGATGTAGCCCTAACCCAATAGCTGTTGGAAGTGGTTACGTTAATGGTATTGGTAGTAGCACCCGTATTCCAGAGGTAGGTATTGCCAGCAGGCACAGCAAGTAACACGCTGTTGCCGGCGCAAGACTGTACATCAGCACCGAGGTTAGCCACCGGCAACGGATTTACCGTTACGTTGATGGTATCGCTTTTGAAACAACCCTGCGGATTGGTTGCTTTAACCCAATACTGCCCCGAAGTGCTTACATAAATGAACTGGCCTGTAAGTCCGTTGCTCCACTGGTAGGTGTTACCGGCAGGTGCGGTAAGGGTAATAAAGTTACCCGCGCAGAAGGTGGTATCGTTGCCCAGTTTTACTACGGGGCTTGGGCTAAAGGTTACGTTAATGGTATCTCTGGCAAAACAGCCGGAGGGCGCTGTAACTTTTACAGAATACTGACCCGTTGTGCCCGCAACAATGGTTTGCGTGGTAGCACCACTGCTCCAGAGGTAGGTATTGCCTGCCGGTGCGGTAAGGGTGAGCCCTGTGGGAGAAGAACATAACGTAGTATCGTTGCCCAGGTTTACGATGGGTAAGGGGTTAACGGTTACATTAATGGTATCTCTGCCAATGCAACCCTGTGGAGAAGTAGCTCTAACGGAGTATTGCCCTGCAGTGGTAACTGCAATGGTTTGTGTGGTAGCGGTAGTGCTCCACAGGTAAGTATTTCCGGTGGGTGCAGTAAGCGTAAGGGCGTTGCCCGCACAAATGGTGGTATCGTTGCCCAGGGCTACGACGGGTAGCGGACTTACCGCAACATTGATGGTATCGTATCTGGCACAACCTGTGGTGGCATTGGTAGCCTTTACCCAATATTGCCCGGCCGTATTTATGCTAATGGTTTGCGTAGTAGCAGATGTGTTCCACAAATAAGAGAATCCTGCAGGAGCGGTAAGGCTCAGGTTTACACCAGCGCAGATCGTGGTATCGTTACCCAGGTTTACTACCGGCAGTGGGTTTACCGTTACGTTAATGGTGTCGTACTTAGCGCAACCCGCAGGCGTGGTTACCCTAACCCAATATGACCCTGTAGATGGGGCAGGAATGGTTTGCGTAGTAGCGGATGTGCTCCACAAATAAGTATTGCCCGCAGGGGTAGATAAGGTTAATGCACCTGCACCGCAAACGGTAGTATCGTTGCCCAGCGTAAAGCTGGCGGGTGTACATGGTTTTACTACAAAGCTGTCTACCATAATATCTACATCGGGCACATCATCTACCGAACCTTCGCCACCATAGAAACCGAATTTTACTATGCCGTTATAACCGGTAAGCGGAATAACAATGCGTTGCGAAACAGGGCTTAATGGCGTGTTTGATGCAGTGTATACTTTAAGAATATTGCTCTTGCTCCAGGTAGCTCCGTTATCGGTAGATATTACTACCGCAAGCGTATCATCGCTGCCAATGGCCATTCCGTTACCCGCACCGTACTCAAAGAATCCGAGGTCAAACTCTGCCACATGATACTGGTTGGTGCCCAGGTTAATAGATGGGCTTATGAGCCAGTCGCGCTTACCCGTAGTGTAGGTGTTGATCTTTGCTGCACCTGTGCTGGTAGCATTGGCCCAGCCATCGCTGGTCCAGCCGTAATCGCCGTAGGTAAGCGCAGATGTGGTGTTAAGATAACCCCGCGCTTCGTCCCAGCAGACAGGTACAAAGCTGTTGAAGTTTTGCGTGTAGGTGGGGGTAAACGGGTCGCATTTGGTGGTAAAGCTTTGCCTGAGCGACCATACGCTGGAATCGCCGGGGGTACATACTGCCCTTACAAAATAGCTGTAACCCGTATTGCCCAACAGGCTGGGAATGGTAAACGGATTGCTGTTGGCCATAATGCGGGTGCCGCTACCCAGCGTGAAATTGCCTACGCCATATTCAATTTGCCAGAGCGATGCGGTGGCTGGTTGTGTCCATCCGGCCGAAGCACTGTTGTTGGTAATATTGCCCACGGTTAAGGTATTGGGCGCAATACAGGTGGGCGTTTTGATTACCGAAATATCGTCTACATACAGGTTGTACTGATCTGCAGCTGAGAAGCAATGAAAGCCCATGTAATACACGCCTGTAGCAGCCGGTGTAAAATTAACGGTGTACAACTGGTAGGTTGTATTAAGAATGTTGGTGTTGCTGAAAAGCGCTGTAGCGATCATGCCGGTTGCCACAGGAGAAGTACCGTATTTAACTTCCAGTTTTTCGGCATATGGCTCTGCGCGGTAATAAAAAGATAAGGTGTACGATACACCACCGGTTAGGTCAAGCCCCTGTGTGTAAAACCAGTCGTCGGCTGCTGATGAGCTGTTGTATTCATACACCATGCAGTTGGGCGATGAGTTGGGGTTGGAGGCATAGGTATGCCAGGTATTGTTGCCATTCACGTTTTGAATAGCTATGCACGAGGGGGTGGCCGGTGCTATAACCGCATCAAAATTTAAGGTGTATGGAGGTGTAGTAGCGGTGCAGGCCGTAGTAAAATTGGCGGCTACCGACCACGAAGAGGTGTCGCCCACCCCGCAGATGGTGCGTACATAAAAGGTATAACCGGTATTGGGTGTGAGGCTACCCAGGTTATGAGGTTTGGTAGTGGTCACTATTTTGGTGCCTGCTGCGATAGAAACGCCGGTAGCTCCCCAGCTGATCTGCCATTGGGTAGCAGCCGTATTGTTTTCGGTCCAGTTAAGAGAGGCGTTGGATGTGCCGGGCGTGGCTATTGGCGCCGTAGGTATTAAACAGTTTGGTGCAGCCTGTACAGTAAGGGTATAATCTTCTGCCTGGCCGTAGCCTGCGGTGTTGCAGGAGCCAACGGTAGCCGAGTTGAACCTTTTTACAACCCGCATTCTGGTATTGCCCAATGTAGCGGCCGATGGCACGGTGATGGTGCCTGTGGCCGATATGGCATCTGTACCATTGGAGTCATAGATCGATCCGAGGTCGTAAACTTCTCCCGCATCGGTAAATACATTGTTTTGGTTCCAGTCAATGAAAACGCGGATATAGTCGGTATAGGTACCATCTGTGTTTCCTTTTACTGTAATGGGGTAGCCAACGTTTTTTTGCACCGTACCAGTAACCGACAGGTAATTTTCGAGTTCGGTACCACCTAAAGATGCTGTAGAACTGTTGTTAATACCGGCAAAGTTGACCAGGGTAATGGGCTCTACGCCAGAAGCAAAGGTAACGGCGCAATACGGATTGGGAAACTGGGCAAATGCCCCGGCAGATGAAATGGCTGTAATTCCAATAGCAACCGGGAGCCGGTTGAGAAAGCGTAATAGTCTTTTCATACCAATTTTTTTATCGGGTTGTATATAGAGGCACTAACTATATTTTTTCTATCGCTCAATAGAAGAAGTACAATTTAATAAAAAATTAATACCAATTATGATTTTTATATATAAAATATATCATGCGGGTATTGGGCAAAACAATGGGTAGGATCGGTAAATGCGCGTCTTTTTCTTCAGATTGGAATTGATAACCAGAGGGATATGATGCAGGGCATAAAAAAAGGGAGCCGGAAAATCCGGCTCCCTAAGAAAGCATGCGTTGCGTGATGCAGTTTATCTGCTGATCTGTACTTTTTTGACAATATTTCCTTTATCGGAATGAATGATGATGGAGTACATACCTGGCAGCAGGTTATTCACATCGAGGGTTATTTTTTTGTTGTCTTCAGGTTTGAGTTCCATCACCGTAGCA